>CBFCWG010000001.1:0-609454 GCA_965601565.1 uncultured bacterium
GGGGTGATTTTCATATTTTAATAGGGTTGGAATGAGTTTTTTGAAATTGCATTTTGTGTAATACTTTCTCGTTTTATTTGAGGTAGTAGAGGTAGCAGAGGTAGTGGACTTACATTTCTTAAAGGATTGAACTAAGATGTCGTTCATTTAGATTTAACAAAACAAATCCATATCACAAATGATCTGGAAGAATACGGAATATAGCATATTTAAGTACTATTCATTAGAATGGTGCCTTTTTTTGATGAATATGATAAAATATTAAGGAACGGAGATGATGCGATTATGGTATGGATATTTAAAAAGCTTCCGTACATATATAATTCAAATATTGAAGCAATCTTCGACAAAATCATTGAAGGGAGAGTTTATGTTTGATTTATATCAAAGAATAATTTTGGAAAATAAACCAGTTACTTTAATTTTAGGAGCTGGAATGACTGTGTGGATGGGTTATCCAGATTTTAAAGGGCTTTATGAGAATATATTGAAAATGTTACTTAATCATCAGTATATTGAGTACAGCAAGTATGAAGAAATGATAGAATATTCGAAAGGTAATATATCAAGAGATGCTCCAAGCTTATTACAATCCTTTGATGGTGAAGTAAAAGAGAAAATTTTAGATTATATAGATAATAATTTTCAAAATATTGATACTCTAAATAAACGATTAGTAAGTAGAACGACATTCATTGAAAATAAAAAGTTTTTACATTTATGTAACATATCTAAATACGCCAACATTATGACTACAAATTATGATCAGTCATATGAGTATTTTGCAGACAACAATGATATTGATTTAAAGAATTATGTAAAATTACATGGTAACTTAGGATCTAAGAAAGTCTTATTCCAGGATCACTATGAGGCGTTTATTCTAGATGATGAATACAAAGATGAGAGAGAAAAGTTAAGAAACGTTCTTAAAAACCATATTGTCATATATCTAGGATATTCATTCAATGATAAGAATATGAGGTTTCTGTACGAGTACTCAAAAAAAGAGAATATCTACATGGTAACAAATAGTGATATTCATGAGTTATTCAGTGAGGAAAATTTAATTAAAGTGAAAAGTTTTAATCATATATTATCTGTCTTATCAAAACTCGAGGTTATACTCGAATCCAGAAAAATAGAGAATAAAAAGCAAAAATATTACTATCTATTAAGAAACGGTCTTCTTGACGAGGCGGATTATGTAAAAGAATCACTAAATATAAATGTTTTTGATATTGGAAACATCTCAGAAACTGAAATGAAGAGTCACTTAAAAGATGAAGATTTCATTGAGTTTTCAAGTGAGTTCATGCTTGTTAAGAGATACGATAATGATTTAAAAATAGGTTATAAATATGACTCTCAAGGATTATTTATAAACACATACAGCAAAATGATTTCTTCACATTTGCTAAGATACTTACGCTATAACATTAAACTAATTTATTTTGTCAACAATCCTAATTTCATATATGACCAAATTAAAAACTATAAACATTACTATAAAAATAGATATGAAAAAACTCTATTTGAACTTGCAAAGAGATTATTCTCAAAAAAAAGCTTAGAGGTGAAATATTCTAAAAGTATTGATGAAATGTTTGAATGGATTATAGGAAATACAGGAAGCTTGAATTTTAAGATGGTTATTATTGACAAGTATGCTAACTACCTTATACAAGCAAGAAATACTAAAAAGGCAAAAAAAGTTTTGCTTGATCTTGTGGAAAATCATAAAAGTGCTACTAAGTATTACGTCTATTTAACTGAACTGAATAATGAAAGCAAAGATTGGCTGTTGGCTAGTGAGTATAATAATGAATTCTTTAAAGTTGCAGAGATTGGTGATCCGAACATAAACAAAATGATGTTTTATAAGTATCACTTGAAATATTGTCTTGCAAAAACACTTGATGAAGAGTTTGAGGTGTTTGTGAATTATAAGAACGATGATACTATTAAAAGTGATGCAGTAATATATAAAGTTTGGTATGAGGAGTTGAAAAGTAGAGGGTTATTCGATGAAGCACATGAGATGCTCTGGAAAGCTTTCGAGTATGATCCATCTGATAAGAAAGTTAAAGAAATAGTTGCTCAGAGGAATATGGGGATCAATTCAGGTGATGTGAAGTATAGACCTATTTCAGATAATTTTGATAAGTTGGGGAAAATATGGGAGATTGAAAAGAATAACTCCCCACAGAAATCAGAAAACTATGTTGTAAGATTGAAGCAAAATGCTGAGTTGCTTGATAATCTGATTATACGTTTTGAAGGTAGGTGTGATTGGTTAAACTACTTTGATATTGAATTTAGTGAAAGTGTGATTGAGGATTATAAGAGTTTCATTGAAGATGGAAAAATGATTAACATACCTGGAGATACTATAATATCGAGAATATTGAGAATCTTAACTTTTTTTAACAATGGAGAGTTCTCTCAAGTAGTTTCGCTTTACCAAAATGAGATCAAGGAAATAGAGTCTGAGGTAAAAGCATTATTGGTTAATGAAAATCTAGGTGATAAAGACTACGAACTATTTCTAACCATTATAGGAATGTCATATTTGAATATCAACAATGATAAAGGAAAGCAAATTTTAGAAAACATAGAATCAAATTATTATTCACTTACTTCTTATTGTGAAAGGATGCTGCAGCCTGGATTCCTAAGTAATGCTTTGTTGAGCGGTTTGAATAATAAGTTGAAAAAGGCAAGAAGGTTTAGGAAAGTATCTTTAGGCACGAATTACATGCAGGGAGTAGTTAGTTATTTTTTAGGACATGTTACCGAGTCGGAAAAGTACCTTTCAGCAATAAGAGCACGAAAAGGTATATATATAGGTAAAAGAATAGATATATATTATAAACTTCTTATTTGTGCAATATACCAAGGTGTTAATTACAAGAATATATATGTAAATGATGTAAAGGCGAAAGAGATGGATGATCGCATTAAATCCTATTTATTTGAAATTAAAAGAACATTTAAAGTGTTTAATGATTTCGAGTCGTTCGATAGCGATAAAGTTAAGAATATATATGGGTATGGGTACTTCTTTCAGTTATCAAAAAGTTTATTTTGGACAGGAGTTTATACATCAAACAAGAAAGTTACAAAGTATATTCTGGATTTAGCAGTTTATTACTCAGATCAAAGTAAGAACTTTAATGAGTTAAAAAAAGAGATTGAAGGATATTTGAATAATACAATTCAAATACAGTATTCTCTTATAAAGTAACAATTATTATTTGGCACGATAACTTTGATAAAAAGAGGGGGATATTCCACTAAACACGATAAACTGAGTCATCCCATAAAGATTTTTATATATTCAGTACAAAAGTAATAGAATAACAATAGAAGTAATAAATGCTTAATTAAAGCCATACAACATACGGTGAAACTGGTCCATCTCCACTATTCTCCACCAAAAAAACTCGCGACCCGAGAAAAATACGTTTTGCTATACAAGGCGATATTCTCGGGTTTTCTATATCTTTCAGGGTTAAAATTATTTCAAAAAATCACCTCTTTTTAAGGGGTGATTTTCATATTTTAATAGGGTTGGAATGAGTTTTTTGAAATTGTATTTTTTTGTAATACTTTCTCATTTTATTTGAGGTAGTAGAGGTAGTAGAGGTAGTAGAGGTAATGTGATATAATCAATCTTAGTTAGGAGATCTAATAATTGGGTCTCTTTTTTTATTTTTAAATTTATTAAGACTAACTTTGAATGTGAACTTTTGAGATTAGATGATAACATGTTAAAATTAATAGTATAATTACTATTAAATACTTCATATTTCTGGCTTTGTTAAAGGGAAAAGTAATTGTAATATATACTTGCTTCACTGAATGAAGTATGTTATAATCTGTTTGTAAGCGGTGACATACCGTAAGAAAAAAATGGAGGAAAGAGAATGAAATTATTTAGAAAAATATTTATTTTTATGGCTTTATTTGCAGTTGGATTTTCATTATCTGCATGTGATGGTGAAGACGGAGATTCAGAAGTAATAACAGTTACATTTTGGCATACGTATAGTGAAGGTGAAGCTGCAATCTTTGATGAGCAAGTAGTTCCTGCTTTTGAAGCTGCAAACCCAGGCATTGAGATTGAATCAGTTAGAATGCCTTACGATGGATTGAAACAACAAGTTATCGCAGGTGCTATTGGTGATGCAGGTCCAGATGTAATGAGAATGGACATTATTTGGGTTCCAGAATTTGCACGTTTAGGTGCTTTAGAGAAATTGGATGATTATGAAGGATTCGACACTTTAAAAACAGAATTTTTCTCAGGACCATTATCTACTAACTTTTATAATGGTGGATATTATGGTGTTCCTTTAAACACAAACACAAAAGTTGGTGTATTCAACAATGCATTAATGACAAAGTTGGGAATTACAACTCCACCAACAACATTTACTGATCTTATTTCTTATAAAGATCAACTTGGTGAAGACGAATATCTTATGGGTGTTAGTGGTACAGGAACTTGGGGAATGTTACCATATTTCTGGAGTTTAGGTGGAAGAATGACAAATGATACTTACACTACGGCTTCAGGTTACATTAACTCTCAAGATTCTATTGATGCTTTAGAAACACTAAAGGGATGGTATGATGATGGAATTATTGGACCTAGCGTATTAGGTGAACAACCTGACACATGGGGTGGAATGGGTAATGGAAATTACTTATTAATTGATGAAGGACCATGGTATTATAGTATTATGGGTGATAGTGCAGTGGACTCTACAACTCCAACAACATTACCTGCAGGTGAAGCAGGAAGCATCTCTATAGTTGGTGGTGAAAACTTAGTTATGCTAGGTACCGCAGATGATAAAGATGCAGCTTGGACTTTCATGCAGTATATGAGTTCATTAGAACCACAAATCATGATGGCACAAGCTGGAATGATCCCTACAGTTGCTGCAGCAGCGAATGATGATGATGCTTTATCTGCACCATATATCGCAGCATACTTTGATCAATTAGCTTCTACAAATCCGAGAACACCAAATCCAAATTGGGCACAAATTGATGAAAAAGTTAGTTTAGCATTTGAAAGTGTATTTAGAGGAGAAAAAACAGCTTCTGAGGCATTAAATGAGATAGCAGAGCAACTTGATGGTTTATTGGTAGTACCGGAATAAATTGAATGACAATTGTAAAGGCATTACTATAGCCGTGATGCCTTTACTTTTATTGAAAAAATAGCAATATGAGGTGTTTTTATGAAAAAAAATAATGGAAATGGGTTAAGATTTACTACAAAGTTCAAGAATGAGATAGAAGTTTTTCCTTTTATTTTACCTGGACTAATTTTGATGATGTCTTTTATTTTTTATCCACTGCTTCGAAATGTTTTGATGAGTTTTAGTGACTTTAACATCTTATTGTTTAAAGCTAACGAGTATGTTGGATTTGAGAATTATATCAGAGCATTCGATGATCCAAAGGTACTTACTACATTTGTAAATACAATTCTTTATGGATTGGTAACTGTTCCACCTCAAATATTTTTTGGTTTTTTATTAGCAAACATATTAAATACAAAAATAAAAGGTAAGTTCTGGTTGAGAGTATTATACTATATCCCAGTTATAACTTCTTGGTTAGTGGTTGCATTAGTATTTAGGTATTTATTTGAATCAGGCGATGGTGGACTCATAAATTTCTTCTTAATGAAATTGAAGCTTATTAATGAGCCTGTGGCTTGGTTTACTGAAAGATGGACAGCTAATATTGTTTTATGGTTGCTGGGTGTGTGGAAAGGTATTGGATGGGTAATGATAATTTATCTTGCAGGGTTACAAGGTATTGATAAATCACTTTATGAAGCAGCAGAAATAGATGGTGCTAATTTCACACAAAAACTCTGGTATTTAGTTGTGCCATCACTAAGACCAATTACATTTTTCATATTAACGAATTTAATAATAGGGTCGTTTTCAGTATTTATTCAAGTTATTGTAATGACAAATGGAGCTCCAATGGGAAGAACTGAAGTTCTGTTAACATACATGTATAAAGTTGCATTTAGTCAGTTCGATCTTGGTTACTCTTCGGCGTTAGCTGTACTAATTGGTCTATTTGTTTTTATGATTACATTTGGACAAAAAAGACTAAGTAAGTATTTTGGAGCGTAGGAGGTGTAGTATGAAAAAAATAGGAATAGTAATATTATATTTAATTTTGATAGTATTTGTTGTTATTACAGTTTTTCCATTTCTTTATATGATCACAACTGCTTTAACTCCTGATACGTACTTTCTACCATATCCACCAATAATATTTCCAGAAAGCTTGTACTTAGGTAATTTTAAAAATGCCTTTGAAAGTAATAACTTCGGTAGATATTTCATGAATAGTGTATTTGTTTCTTTTACCTCAACAATCTGTGCTATATTGGTTTCTACACTTACAGCTTATTCATTTGCAAGATTCAAATTCAGAGGTAAAGAAATTTTGTTTAATTTGTTTATATTTTCAATGATGGTTCCTGGATTACTTAATATTGTTCCTCAATTTCTACTGATTAGTAAACTAGGATTAGTTGATACCTATACAGGTCTAATTCTTCTTTATATCGGAGGAGGAATTGCAGGAAACACCTTCTTTTTAAGAGGTTTCTTTGAAGCTATACCTAGAGAACTTGAAGAAAGTGTTATAATTGATGGTGGAGGAAGATGGACGATATATACTAAGTTAATATTGCCAATGTCTAAGCCAGCAATTGCAACTTTCTCAATATTTGCATTCACTGGTTTTTGGGATGAATTCTTTGGGGCCTTAACAATAATTAAAACTGAAAGCAAAAGAACTTTGCCTATTGCTATTCAGTTATTCAGAGGTCAACATGGATCCGACTGGGGTCTGATATTCGCAGCTTCCTTAATTGCAATTATTCCTGTAATATCTATATTCATAATTTTCCAAAAGAAATTCATTAGAGATAACTCCGTTGCAGGATCAATAAAAGGATAAGATAATATGAAAAAAATTAGCATAATAATCATGGTGTTTATTGTATCTTTTACATTGTCAGGTTGCTCAAAAGAAAGCAATTTTATTGAAGGTGATTTAATTGAATCAATCTCATTTCATAAAAGTAGCTATCATCCAGATGACGAGGTTAGAATAAGCATAAGAGTAAAGCCAGATATAGAACATCTAGAATACGAGTATCTTATCGAGTTTTTTAGTATCGAAGAGCTTGTTGATTCTGAAAGAGTACCAATTCTTGATACAGAGATTACATATGTTTGGAATAGTCCTCAAGATGACTTTAGAGGTTACTTATTAAAGGTATCTCTATATCACAATGATGAATTAGTTGACGTAGATGTGTCGGGTATTGATGTGTCGTCAGATTGGACATTTAACCCACGTTATGGATTCTTGAGTTCATATAGTAATTTGAATGAGAATCAGGTTAATGAAGTATTAGATAATCTGAATAAATATCATATAAATGGTCTACAGTTTTATGATTGGCAGTATAAACATCACCTACCTTATGATGAAACAAAGGCTAAGTGGTATGATATAGCAAATAATTTAGTAGATGCAGATGTGATTGATTTATATATTAGTGGTGCTCATGAAAGAAATATGATGGCTATGAACTATAATTTGATTTTTGGAACATATGAAGATTATATTGATGATGGAGTACAGTTGGAATGGGGATTATTTAAAGACACTTCGCATAACACTTTAGACTATCATTCGCTTCCCTCAACTTGGGCAAGCAGTAAGCTATTTCTTATGGATCTGAATAATGTCAATTGGAGACAATACATTTTACAGAAAGAGATAGAAGTATTTCAAAAATTTGATTTTGATGGATGGCATATGGATCAGTTAGGTGATAGGGGATATACTTATAACTATAATGGTTCAAGAGTTGATTTGCAGAACTCATATTCATCATTTATTAGTTATATGAAACAAGAATTGGATAAAGATATTGTATTCAATATTGTAAACAATTATGGTATGTTAGATGTTTTACCTAATGATAATCTAGATTTCATTTATACTGAGTTATGGGATAACCATACTTACAATGAATTAGGAAATATTATTAAATTGTATAGGAATATAAGTGGTAAGCCAGTTGTTGTAGCTGCATATATGAATTACGATTTGTCAAATAGATTCGGAGAATTCAATACACCTGCGATTTTGCTTACAGATGCAGTGATATTCTCCCATGGAGGAACACATATTGAGTTAGGTGATCATGGTATGTTAGGAAATGAATACTTCCCTAATGATAACTTGAAAATGTCTGATGAGTTAAAAAGCAGACTAAAAGAGTATTATGATTTTCAAGTTGCATATCAAAATCTTTTAATTGATAATATTAATTATACTGATAATAAAGTTGTTATAGATGATTATGAGATAAGTGATAATGGAGTATCTGATTCTATTTGGTATCATTCTACAAATACAGATGATTATCAGATTTTACATTTGATTAATTTATTGAATAATGAAAATGATTGGAGAGATAATTCTGGGCAAAAGCAAACCTCTGAAGTGTTAAACAATCTTAAAGTAAAGTATTACATTGATGATGATATTACTGATGTATATCTAGCATCACCAGATTATCAAGGTGGAATAGCAAAAGAAATCAGTTTCAAAATTAAAAGTGATAAAAGTGGACAGTATATAGAATTTGAAATAGATTATCTTGAATACTGGGACATGATTATAATGAAAAAATAGAGGTAGAATTATGATAAAAGATATATATCCAAGCAAGAGTCAGTACTTCAAGAATCAAGTTATAAGTATTGTTTTAGAATCCGAAATAAAAGATGTTGTTGATGTTGAAGTATATCATCTAGAAGAAAAGATATATTCGATCCCTTTTGTTGTTAAAAAAGGTAAGAGCGAGATTCAATTAGGAACGTTTGAAATAGGTGGATATGAAGTGAGATGCTTAAACAAAACAACTGCATTTGATGTTTTGAATAAATCATCAGAATCCCCGAGATATGGATTTGTTAGTCATTTTACATCATTTGATGTTGAAAAGGGTATTTTGCAGATGAATAAATTGCACTTAACTTTAATTCAATTCTATGATTGGATGTATAGACATCATGAACTTGTTCCAAGAGAACGATTCTTCATTGATCCTATGAACAGAAAAGTAGACAGTGAGATTGTTAAGAATAAAATATCACAAATACATAATTATAATATGAAGGCCATTGCATATGGAGCTATATATGGAGCTGAAGAAGAGTATCTAAGTAAAGATAAAAATGATCTTATGATTTATAACAATGATGAGGAAATGATGTTTATTGACATAATCGGAATGATGGACATTTCCAAAAATACTGAGTGGAGAAAGCATATCATCAAAGAGTTTGCAAGAACGATTGATGAGATGGATTTTGATGGAATACATTTAGATCAGTATGGGTTTCCAAAATATGCTAAATCCGTAACTAATGAATATATCGATTTAGCTCAAGAAATCCCTTCGTTTATCAATGATACAATTGATGAAACTGAACATTTAAAAGAGGAAGTAATTATAGATTTTAACTATGTAAATAATTGGCCTATAGATACTATAAAGGATTCAAAACAGGACTTTTCTTATATAGAAGTTTGGGATCCAAATAGCACTTATAATGATTTAGCCAGAATTATTACAGAAGCGAAATTATACTCAAATAATCGACCTGTTGTGTTGGCAGCATACATACATGCTTTCCAGGAAAAATTTAAAATGGTCGAAAAAGAGATGTCAACCTTATATGTTATGGCAGTTACATACTCACAAGGTGCTTATCCGTTACTATTTGGAGAGGAAAATGGTGTATTATCTGATCCATACTATGTAAACTACAGTAAGTATACAGATGAATTTTTTGAAAAAATTAGAAAATATCAAGATTTCATTGTAAAATTCAAAGAGTTATTATTTGCTGAAATGAGAGATATCTCTTATACATTTGCAAATGGAATTAACACTGAAGTAGTTGTTAAAGATCAGCGTACTTCATCTGACTTTGAAGATAAAACAATTGCATTGAAATTGTATGAGAATGCTAAGTTCAAGACAATTCATTTAATAAATTTTATTGATCAAAAAAATAATCTTTGGAACACTGGTAAGAGCAAATATAGTGTATTACAAGATATTGTTGTTGAATACTTACTTTATGGAGAAATTGATGGTATATATTATGCTTCTCCAGATGATGATGGTATTTTAAAATCGTTAGATTATACTTATATACCACATGAACAAGGTAAGGCAGTTACATTTACAGTGCCTACCTTATCAATATGGACGATGATCTATATAAAAATGAAGTAAAATAGAGGTGTTAGTATGAAAGAAATTAGAAAAGGGAATAAATCCTTAATAAAAGATATTAACATATATCTTGTGTTAAACGAGATTCGTAATAATAGTCCTATCAGTCGTGCTGAAATAAGTAAAGCAACAGGTTTGGCACAATCTACTATTACTAATATTATGAGTAAACTAACATCCGAAGGACTTATAAATACTTTAGGTGATGGTAAGTCTACTGGTGGGAGAAAGCCAATCAAACTAGCTCTTAACTATGGGTATGGATATAGTATTGCGATTAAGATAGAAACAAATCAGTTGATATTTTCGATTTGTGATCTTGAACCTAAAATAGTTGACACTATTAGAGTTCCTTTTAAAAAGAAGTCTAATTATAAGGTTGTTGAAGAACTTCTGATTGAGAATCTAACAAAAATCAAGGTAAATGCTACTGCTGAAGGAAAGAATATTATGGGAATAGGGATTACATTATCAGGAATCATTGATAATACTAAGAACTCATTAGTAAATTCTTCGTTATTAGGATGGTATGATATTGATATTAAATCTAAGATTGAAGCAGTATTCAATCTTGAAGTCGTAATTGAGAATGATGTAAATTGCTTTACACAATATCACAACGATAGAGGTATTGGTAGGGAAATGTCGAATTTTCTTTGTGTGACAGTTGGGGAAGGTATAGGATCAGGAATCATCATTAATTCTGAACTTTATAGAGGATTCTTCGGTGGTGCAGGAGAGTTTGGACATCAAATTCTTCATCCTGAAGGAAAACAATGCTATTGTGGACAAAAAGGCTGTCTTGAGATGTATTCAAAGGATGACATACTTGTAGAAGAAATCAATAAGGTACTAAGCACAGAATACAATTATGGTGATATATTTATTGAAGGTAAAGTTAAAAAAAGTGTCATAGAAAAAGCTTCTTCTAAAACACTAAAAGAATTATGTTATGGGATTATTAATCTAGTGATGCAACTGAATCCTCAAGAGATTATTGTTGGTGTTAAACCAGAATATAATTGTTTTGATATTCAATCACAATTAGAATCGTATGTTTCTGAGAATTGGTTTAATAAAAAAGGCCATATGAATACTAAAATTAGAGTAAGTGAGCTCTTAGAAGAAAGGTTTATACTTGGTGTAGCTTCAATGGTAGTTGAAGAAGTATTAAAGAACCCAGTATTTACAGGATTTAAAGCACTTTTATAAATATAGATGAAATTGGGTGAATAGCATGGAAAGAAAATGGTGGCATAAATCGGTAGTATATCAAATTTACCCCAGAAGTTTTTATGATAGTAATAATGATGGGATTGGAGATTTGAGAGGAATAATCTCAAAACTAGATTATTTAAGTTATTTAGGAATAGATGTTATTTGGATAAGTCCATTCTTTGAATCACCAATGGTTGACAATGGATATGATATATCGGACTACAGAAATGTTGCAAAAGAATTCGGAAGTATAGATGATGTAAAAGAATTAATCTTAGAAGCTAAAAATAGAGGTATAAAGGTGATTCTAGATTTAGTGCTAAATCATACTTCAGATCAGCACAGGTGGTTTAGAGAATCAAAAAAAGGAAAGACTAATCCTTATAGAGATTACTATATATGGAGAGATAATCCCAATGAATTAAAGAGTACGTTCTCTGGTAGTGCATGGGAATATGATGGTGCTTCAAATCAGTATTATCTTCATTTGTTTGCTAAGGAGCAACCTGATTTAAATTGGAGTAATCCTGAGGTAAGAAATAAGCTATATGATATGATGAATTGGTGGATAGATCTTGGAGTATCAGGATTTAGATTAGATGTCATTGAGTTTGTAGGTAAAGAGATAGATAGACTCGTTACAAGTAATGGTGAAAAACTACATGATTATATTATTGAAATGAATCAAAACACATTTGGAAAACATGATATGTTAACAGTTGGTGAAACATGGGGAGCTTCATTGGATGATGCAAAACTATATTCAGATCCTGAAAGACAGGAATTATCAATGGTATTTCAATTTGAACATATTACAACTTTTTGGGGAGATGAATTCGGAAAATGGAATCCAAAAGAGTTTGATTTAATGAAACTAAAATCAGTTTTCTCAAAATGGCAAAATGGTACAGATGTCAGTTTTTGGAATTCATTATTTTGGAACAATCACGATTTACCAAGAGTAGTCTCAAAATATGGATCTAAGGAGTATCGTGTAAAAAGTGCTAAAATGTTAGCGACAATTCTTCATTTTATGAAAGGAACACCATATATATACCAAGGAGAAGAACTTGGTATGACTAATATTGAACTAGATGATATTAGTGAATATAAGGATGTTGAAACCTTAAATGCGTATAAAGAATTAATTGAGAATGGTTTCGATAAAGAAAAAATAATGGCATCTATTTATGAAAATGGACGAGACAATGCTAGAACTCCGTTTCAATGGGATGATAGTTTAAATGCTGGATTTAGTGAAGTTGATCCATGGCTTGTTGTTAATCCAAACTATAAAGAGATAAATGTAGAAAGTCAAATAGATGATGATAGTTCAGTATTGAATTATTATCGAAAGTTGATTCAGTATAGAAAAAATAGTAAATTCTCTGACTGTATTATCTATGGGAGATTTGATTTACTATACCCAGATGATCCGAACCTATTTGCATATACGAGATCAAACGATCACTATAAATTACTAATTTTGTGTAATTACTCTGATAAGGTGAATCGTTTAGAAACATTATCTGAATATGTAAGTGGTGAAATTTTATTATCTAATTATGATTGTGAAGTTCATGACTTAAGAATATTACGACCATATGAGGCGATAGTAATTAAAATTGATAACTAATAATTTTTTTCATAAAATTCCTACCTATTGGAAGGTGAAAACACAACATTAGTTGTGTTTTTATTTATTCTGATAATAAACTTTCATCATAGGGTGTCTGACACAACCAACGATTCAAAGAAAGACTTAGACAAAAAAACAAATAAGCTACCAAATATTAAGTGATTAAGGGAAACACTAAATGGCTAAGTAAAGGCATGTAATATATCGTGACACAGGTCCTATACCGCTATTCTCCACCAAAAAAACTCGCGACCCGAGAAAAATACGTTTTGCTATACAAGGCGATATTCTCGGGTTTTCTATATCTTTCAGGGTTAAAATTATTTCAAAAAATCACCTCTTTTTAAGGGGTGATTTTCATATTTTAATAGGGTTGGAATGAGTTTTTTGAAATTGCATTTTGTGTAATACTTTCTCGTTTTATTTGAGGTAGTAGAGGTAGCAGAGGTAGTGGACTTACATTTCTTAAAGGATTGAACTAAGATGTCGTTCATTTAGATTTAACAAAACAAATCCATATCACAAATGATCTGGAAGAATACGGAATATAGCATATTTAAGTACTATTCATTAGAATGGTGCCTTTTTTTGATGAATATGATAAAATATTAAGGAACGGAGATGATGCGATTATGGTATGGATATTTAAAAAGCTTCCGTACATATATAATTCAAATATTGAAGCAATCTTCGACAAAATCATTGAAGGGAGAGTTTATGTTTGATTTATATCAAAGAATAATTTTGGAAAATAAACCAGTTACTTTAATTTTAGGAGCTGGAATGACTGTGTGGATGGGTTATCCAGATTTTAAAGGGCTTTATGAGAATATATTGAAAATGTTACTTAATCATCAGTATATTGAGTACAGCAAGTATGAAGAAATGATAGAATATTCGAAAGGTAATATATCAAGAGATGCTCCAAGCTTATTACAATCCTTTGATGGTGAAGTAAAAGAGAAAATTTTAGATTATATAGATAATAATTTTCAAAATATTGATACTCTAAATAAACGATTAGTAAGTAGAACGACATTCATTGAAAATAAAAAGTTTTTACATTTATGTAACATATCTAAATACGCCAACATTATGACTACAAATTATGATCAGTCATATGAGTATTTTGCAGACAACAATGATATTGATTTAAAGAATTATGTAAAATTACATGGTAACTTAGGATCTAAGAAAGTCTTATTCCAGGATCACTATGAGGCGTTTATTCTAGATGATGAATACAAAGATGAGAGAGAAAAGTTAAGAAACGTTCTTAAAAACCATATTGTCATATATCTAGGATATTCATTCAATGATAAGAATATGAGGTTTCTGTACGAGTACTCAAAAAAAGAGAATATCTACATGGTAACAAATAGTGATATTCATGAGTTATTCAGTGAGGAAAATTTAATTAAAGTGAAAAGTTTTAATCATATATTATCTGTCTTATCAAAACTCGAGGTTATACTCGAATCCAGAAAAATAGAGAATAAAAAGCAAAAATATTACTATCTATTAAGAAACGGTCTTCTTGACGAGGCGGATTATGTAAAAGAATCACTAAATATAAATGTTTTTGATATTGGAAACATCTCAGAAACTGAAATGAAGAGTCACTTAAAAGATGAAGATTTCATTGAGTTTTCAAGTGAGTTCATGCTTGTTAAGAGATACGATAATGATTTAAAAATAGGTTATAAATATGACTCTCAAGGATTATTTATAAACACATACAGCAAAATGATTTCTTCACATTTGCTAAGATACTTACGCTATAACATTAAACTAATTTATTTTGTCAACAATCCTAATTTCATATATGACCAAATTAAAAACTATAAACATTACTATAAAAATAGATATGAAAAAACTCTATTTGAACTTGCAAAGAGATTATTCTCAAAAAAAAGCTTAGAGGTGAAATATTCTAAAAGTATTGATGAAATGTTTGAATGGATTATAGGAAATACAGGAAGCTTGAATTTTAAGATGGTTATTATTGACAAGTATGCTAACTACCTTATACAAGCAAGAAATACTAAAAAGGCAAAAAAAGTTTTGCTTGATCTTGTGGAAAATCATAAAAGTGCTACTAAGTATTACGTCTATTTAACTGAACTGAATAATGAAAGCAAAGATTGGCTGTTGGCTAGTGAGTATAATAATGAATTCTTTAAAGTTGCAGAGATTGGTGATCCGAACATAAACAAAATGATGTTTTATAAGTATCACTTGAAATATTGTCTTGCAAAAACACTTGATGAAGAGTTTGAGGTGTTTGTGAATTATAAGAACGATGATACTATTAAAAGTGATGCAGTAATATATAAAGTTTGGTATGAGGAGTTGAAAAGTAGAGGGTTATTCGATGAAGCACATGAGATGCTCTGGAAAGCTTTCGAGTATGATCCATCTGATAAGAAAGTTAAAGAAATAGTTGCTCAGAGGAATATGGGGATCAATTCAGGTGATGTGAAGTATAGACCTATTTCAGATAATTTTGATAAGTTGGGGAAAATATGGGAGATTGAAAAGAATAACTCCCCACAGAAATCAGAAAACTATGTTGTAAGATTGAAGCAAAATGCTGAGTTGCTTGATAATCTGATTATACGTTTTGAAGGTAGGTGTGATTGGTTAAACTACTTTGATATTGAATTTAGTGAAAGTGTGATTGAGGATTATAAGAGTTTCATTGAAGATGGAAAAATGATTAACATACCTGGAGATACTATAATATCGAGAATATTGAGAATCTTAACTTTTTTTAACAATGGAGAGTTCTCTCAAGTAGTTTCGCTTTACCAAAATGAGATCAAGGAAATAGAGTCTGAGGTAAAAGCATTATTGGTTAATGAAAATCTAGGTGATAAAGACTACGAACTATTTCTAACCATTATAGGAATGTCATATTTGAATATCAACAATGATAAAGGAAAGCAAATTTTAGAAAACATAGAATCAAATTATTATTCACTTACTTCTTATTGTGAAAGGATGCTGCAGCCTGGATTCCTAAGTAATGCTTTGTTGAGCGGTTTGAATAATAAGTTGAAAAAGGCAAGAAGGTTTAGGAAAGTATCTTTAGGCACGAATTACATGCAGGGAGTAGTTAGTTATTTTTTAGGACATGTTACCGAGTCGGAAAAGTACCTTTCAGCAATAAGAGCACGAAAAGGTATATATATAGGTAAAAGAATAGATATATATTATAAACTTCTTATTTGTGCAATATACCAAGGTGTTAATTACAAGAATATATATGTAAATGATGTAAAGGCGAAAGAGATGGATGATCGCATTAAATCCTATTTATTTGAAATTAAAAGAACATTTAAAGTGTTTAATGATTTCGAGTCGTTCGATAGCGATAAAGTTAAGAATATATATGGGTATGGGTACTTCTTTCAGTTATCAAAAAGTTTATTTTGGACAGGAGTTTATACATCAAACAAGAAAGTTACAAAGTATATTCTGGATTTAGCAGTTTATTACTCAGATCAAAGTAAGAACTTTAATGAGTTAAAAAAAGAGATTGAAGGATATTTGAATAATACAATTCAAATACAGTATTCTCTTATAAAGTAACAATTATTATTTGGCACGATAACTTTGATAAAAAGAGGGGGATATTCCACTAAACACGATAAACTGAGTCATCCCATAAAGATTTTTATATATTCAGTACAAAAGTAATAGAATAACAATAGAAGTAATAAATGCTTAATTAAAGCCATACAACATACGGTGAAACTGGTCCATCTCCACTATTCTCCACCAAAAAAACTCGCGACCCGAGAAAAATACGTTTTGCTATACAAGGCGATATTCTCGGGTTTTCTATATCTTTCAGGGTTAAAATTATTTCAAAAAATCACCTCTTTTTAAGGGGTGATTTTCATATTTTAATAGGGTTGGAATGAGTTTTTTGAAATTGCATTTTTTGTAATACTTTCTCATTTTATTTGAGGTAGTAGAGGTAGTAGAGGTATTGTGATATAATACTGAGAGGTAATCACTTATGATTTTTGGAGGATACTATGGATATAATAAGTAAACTGAAAGACTTGGTGAAGATTAAAGAAATTACTTCACTATTAGATTTAAGGTGTTTTTTAACTGAGTTTTTTGACAGTACTAAGTTAGATATTGAAGAAATAGATCAGATTTTTAAATACACAAAAAGTGGGTTGAATGGAATGGTTTTGATTGATGATGAAATTGATTCAATTGCACCAATCATAAATTGCTTCACAAATAAGAACACAGAATGCATTTTTCATAATTGGTCTCAGAATAGGATAGATTCTAATTTGGATAATATACAATTGCAAATTGATTATAGCAATTTTTCAATACTTCCATTTGAATGCGGTAAGTATTATATAAAGTATATAATATATTCATCTCACTTAGAAAAATACATTAATGATATTACTTATCATAGCTCTTTAAAAAACTATATAGCAAATAATTTTAATGACTTATTTTCAGATGAATATAAACGGAATCAACCCAACCTTGAACTAGATATGGGATTAGTTTTTTTTAGAATTATTGGTAATGGAATCCATATTCCATTGTCGATACTTGATAACTACATAAACAGTGGTTTAGATAATGTTTTACTACGGGATTTCGAGTATTTTCTTAATCCAGTTGTGACTTACTGGAATAATAAGAAGCTAATTAAATATAGATATAGTAATACAAGTTATGATGCAAAACTTATACGAAAATACATTAAGGAAATGAAAAAACTAAAGGATGGAACAAAGCTTCTAATTGAACTTAATTGTTAATTTTGTTGCATTGAATTACGATTTCATGGTTTTATCACTCGTTTAAAAATATATCATCAATATGTAATCAAACAATACTACAGAGAGTCTATATAATTATGTATAGACTTTTTTGTTTACTATTTATTAAGGTTATAATATCAGAAATTAGAATTAAGGAGGGAATATGATATTTAAAACAAACTTCTATTGGATTGAAAAGGAGGGTTCACTTGTTACCAGTTTGTTAGTCTGGAATTGTGGTTATTTACCAACTCAAGTTATTATTTTTAGGGCTGATACAGCAATGGAAGTGAATTTTATAGTCTATTTCAAAAGTAATGATAGATTGATAGGGAAATTCCTACAAGTAAATGAATCTAGAACCAATACTGAAAACGAGCTTGAATTTAGATTAGCATTCAGAATCAAAGAACTGCTAGATCAAGTACACTTCAGTAATGATGAAATGGCTTCAGATTTTGACGTTTATGCAGATAATGAATTTAGTAGAATTGTTAACTTAGTATTCATGTCGGATTTAGCGATGGAGTTGATGTTAGAAGAACATCCAAAGTATGGATTTTACTCATTATCACCAAATATAAAGAAAATAGAAACTATATTATCAGGTAAAGAAGACGATCTATATGAGAAACTGCTATCCTTACGAAGAAGCAGACAATAATTACATAATATGAGAGTGTTTGCTTCTTTTTTTGAGGTAATAGAGGTAATAGAGGTAATGTGTTATAATGGTGGTATAAATAATTCTGATTTGAAGGGGGATATTATGGCAACTGTTACACAAAGAATTAAACAAGTTAAGCAACCTAGAGGGGGATATGTAAAACCAAGAGCATTCGAACAAATTCAACTGGAAGATATACTTGAATTAAACTCTGAAGAAAACATTCATCCTTCCTTGATGGGTTTAGTGGTTGATTATATGACGAGAGTTTTTCAAGGTGCAGTTTTAGATGATGCGTTTGAAATTTCTTTAAGAGGAGCAACGTTGATTGGGAAATATGATTATGCTGATAAGCTATTGGACAAAATTAACGGATTAAATGATGATTCTATAGAAGCAGCATGTAAGATGGTTGGTTTTGATGTTGTTTATAGAGCTGGTATTCATGGATACGTTGATGTTGAAACTATCAAACCTAATGAAAAAACAATGGATAATATAAGGATTATGATTAAAAGAAGTATGGATTTTTTTGAGAGGTTTGGACCAGTTACAAAAGATGGTTTTACATTCGAAGGAGGATATACTGATGTTGTAGACAAGGGTGATGGTGATTTTTTAACAAAGGATACTCTTTGGGATTTTAAGGTATCAAAATCAAAACCAACTTCGGCACATACTCTGCAGCTATTAATGTATTATTTAATGGGGAAAAAATCAATCCATGTTGAGTTCAAAACAATTTCCAAACTTGGAATATTTAATCCACGACTAAATGTGGCATACCTTATAGAAATTAAAGATATTGACGAGGAATCGATAAAAAATGTTAGTAGAGAAGTTATAGGTTACTAATGCCATTAAGAGATATCAAATATACGTTATAATTATGCTACTATTACAACAATAATTCTACAATTCTGATAATAATAGTGGTATTATGTTTATAGTAACTATGTTCACAAACAAGTGTTTAAGGAGAATTGAAAAATGGATGTAAAAATTGAAAATATTTTAAGAAATATAAAGGAACCAATTAATATTTTACATACAATATTTGAAACTGTAACAAATTCATTTGATGCTGGAGCAACAAATATTAAAATCACTTTTTTTAAGAACAAAAATCTGGATGTAGGTCTAAAGACTATTAGATCTTTCTCTGTTGAGGATAACGGAGAGGGTTTTAACAAAAAAAATATTGATTCTTTTTCAGAGTATCTCTCATCACTAAAATTAAAACTGGGTTGTAAAGGTGTAGGGAGATTTACTTGGTTAAAAGTATTTAAGAATGTTTTAATTGAAAGTCAATTTCAGGATAAGTGTATAAATATTCGGTTTGATAAAAATTATAATTCTGAGAATTCAATAACAGAAATTAATAAAAAAGGTGAAGTGCCTTTCACACGAGTAACTTTTGATGGACTGCTAGACTTCAAAAAGAACACAATGAATCTTGATTTGAAAAAGATTAAAGAAGAAATAATGGATCATTTTCTACTAAAGTTCTCCATTTATAAGTATGAAAAGAGAACATTCAATATAACTTTAATTGAGGAGAATGGTGATTGTGAGAAAATTGATCTTGATGACATCATTCCAACAAGTAAAGTTGATTTTCCCATAAAAGGAAAGGAGAAAGCTAAATATAATTTTTCCCTTGTCTATAATTTTATAGAAGATGATAAAAATATGACTAAAGTCTATTTGTGCGCCAATAATAGAGTAGTTGAGCCAATTTTAAAAGAATACAACAAAGTCGGGCTTCCAAATAGGAATTCAGCAGTGTTTTTGATTTTTTCAAAATATTTTGATGATAGAGTAAACGAGGAAAGAACTAAATTTGTACTAGATAAATCAACGGATTTTGAAACTATTGCTGACCCTATTACTTATAAAAAAATTGTTGCTGAGACTAAAAATAAGATTGATAAGTTAATTTTAAAGAGATATCCCGAGATAAATGAGGAGAACGATATTACTATAAGAGATTGTATAAATGAATACCCTTATCTATCAAAGTATTTATCTGAAGATAAATCAGTTATTAAAAGAAAAGACAGAATGCTAAAACAAGCAGAGCAAAAATATCGTAAAGAGAAGGCTGATGCAAAATTAGAATTTAGTAATATGATAAAATCAAATAATTTGGATGTCGCTGTTTTCGAAGAGATGATAGATAAACTATCTGATATATCAAATAGAGAATTAGCTCAATATTTCATATATAGACAGCAAATTATTGATGGTTTAAGAAAACTAGATGATAACGATGAAGCATTGGAAGCATTACTTCATAATTTATTTATGAGAAAAGGCTTATCAAGGAGTAAAGAAGAATCAAATAATAGCTACTCAAATAATATTTGGCTGCTAGATGATAAGTTTATGTCATATAGCAATATATTTAGTGATAAAAGAGTTGACACTATCTTGAAACAAATTGCAACTCATAATAACGTAGATGCAGTTGTAAGAGAACGACCCGATATGACAATATTCTATTCAAACAATTCTGTTGTTATTGTAGAATTTAAAGGGATTGGTGTGAAATATCAAGATAAACTGAATGCTATTCCTGAAATAAATAGAAATTTAGGTATTGTTGCTAAAAACATCGAGGGTACTCACTCAATCTATGGATTCATAATAACAGGGTTCACTAAAGATTTTGAAGAGCATTTGGAAGCACAAACAGGAGTAAGAAAAATGTTTACAAATTCCACAGATCCCCTGTATTACTATTATAATGAGAATATTACAGATAAAGATAGAAATAAGGTGCCTTCTCATGTGTTTATTACTTCAACAAAGACCATATGGAAAGATGCTAATGAAAGAAATAAATTGTTTATAGATATTATTAAGAATAACTAAAGTTTGTATCATAAATTTAGAATTCACATCGAATTTGATATAATTAGCATAAGAGTAAACCTATAGGGAGGGATTCTATGTCAAGATTAACTGAAGATGATACTAAATATCGATTCATAACGCCTGCTATTGAGAAATCTGGATGGCAAAAAGAACAAGTATTCTTAGAATACTTTTTTACCGATGGGCAGATGATTGTTAGGGGAAAGACTACCAAAAGGGGTAAACGAAAGAAAGCAGATTATTTGCTTACCTATAGTGAAGGACTTATACCACTTGCTATTGTAGAGGCTAAAGATAAATCAAAAGAAATTGGTACAGGGATGCAGCAAGCAATAGAATATGCTGAGATACTTAATATACCTTTTGCTTATTCATCAAATGGGGAAGGGTTCTTGGAACATGATTTTCTAACTGGAAAAGAAACCTTGTTGTCTCTTGATGAGTTTCCTACTGAAAAGAGTCTCTGGGACAGATATACAGCTAGCAAAGGTTTTGATAAAGAACAAGAAGAAATCATTACCAAACCAGATCACTTTGATCCGTTTAGTAAGAAAAGACCTAGATACTATCAAAGAAATGCTATTCAGAAGACGGTTGAAGCTATTGCAAAAGGTCAAGACCGTATACTATTAGTTATGGCTACTGGAACAGGTAAAACATTCACTGCTTTTCAAATCATTTGGAAACTTCTAGAATCTAGAAAAGCTAAAAGAGTTCTTTACTTGGCAGATAGAAACATATTGATAGATCAGACAATGCAACAGGATTTTAGTCCTCTAGAAAAAAGAATGACAAAAGTTAAGGGTAAAGTTTTAGATAGTGCTTACGAAGTATATATGAGTCTTTATCATCAATTAGTTGGAGATGAAGGAGAAGAAGCATTTAGAGAATTCAAACCAGAGTTCTTCGATTTGATAATTATTGATGAAGCACATAGAGGTAGTGCTAAAGAAGATTCACAATGGAGAAGAATACTTGACTATTTTTCAGGTGCGATACAAATTGGTATGACAGCTACACCTAAGGAAACAAAGTATGTATCCAACATAAACTATTTTGGAGAGGCAGTATACACCTATAGCTTGAAACAAGGAATTCAAGATGGATTCTTAGCTCCTTATAAAGTGATTCGAGTAAACATAGATAGGGATTCAGAAGGCTGGAGACCATATAGAGGGCAAATGGATGATAGAGGAGAAGTCATTGAAGATAGAGAATATAATGTAAAAGATTATGACAGAACTCTGATAATAGATGAAAGAACCAAAGAGGTTGCGAGAAGAGTTACTGATTGGTTAAAAAATAATGGTAGATTTAGTAAAACCATTATCTTTTGTGTTGATATTGATCATGCCGAACGTATGAGACAAGCTTTGATAAATCATAATAGTGATTTGGTTAAAGAGAATTCCAAATATATTATGAGAATTACTGGTGACAATCCTGAAGGAAAAGCACAACTTGATTATTTTATTGATGCGAATGAGAAATATCCAACAATTGCAACTACTTCAAAATTAATGACTACTGGTGTGGACAGTAAAACTACCAAACTGATAGTAATAGATAGTAATATTAATTCTATGACTGAGTTCAAACAGATAATAGGTAGAGGAACTAGACTATATCCCGATATGGATAAGAAATATTTTACTATCATGGATTTTAGGGGAGTTTCAAGACACTTTGCAGACCCTGACTTTGATGGAGAACCTATTCCAGATGATGATTTCGATCCAGATGGAAGAGAACCAGGTGAACCTACAAAACCACCTATTGATGGTCCACCAGATTTCGAACCTCCTATCAACGAAAAGAATAAAAAGTATTATGTAAAAGGTGTTCAAGTAAAAATTATTAACGAGAGGGTCCAATATTATGATGTGAATGGAAAATTGATCACAGAAAGTATCAAGGACTACTCTAAAAGAAATATACTAAATGAATATGCAACAATGGATGAGTTTATAGGATATTGGACTAAACAAGAACGTAAAGAAGCTATTATTGATGAATTATTAGAACATGGAGTGTTATTAGAGGCATTACGTGATGAATCTGGTAAAGACTTTGATGATTTTGATTTAATACTTCACGTCGCTTTTGACAAAAAGCCATTAACAAAAAAAGAACGCGTTGAAAATGTAAAAAAACAAGGATATCTCTACAAATACGATGAGGTATGCCAAGAAGTACTTTCTGGATTACTAGACAAATACATGGATGGTGGAGTTCAAGACTTAGAGGATACTAGAATTTTAGAGAATGCACCTTTTGATAAAATTGGAAGTCCTAGAAAGATTGCGAAGCTATTTGGAGGGAAATCATCATATTTAATGGCTGTTAAGGAATTACAAAATCATATTTATGAAACTACAACATAGGAGGAATACAAAATGAGTTTAGGAAGTTTTATTAAAACAATACAAAATATTATGCGTGGAGATAGTGGAATAAATGGTGATGCACAACGTATAGAACAAATGACAGGATTATTATTCTTAAAGGTTTATGATGCTAAAGAAGAGGATTGGGAGTTTCATAATGAAAATTATGAATCAATTATTCCTGAAAAATATCGTTGGAGAAATTGGGCTGTTGATAAAAAAGATGGGAATGCTATGACAGGTCAAATCCTTTTAGATTTCGTAAATACTGGACTATACCCAGCATTAAAAGGACTACCTGTGACTGAAAACACACCAATAAAAAAAATGATTGTTCGTGAAGTGTTTGTAGATAGTAATCAATATATGAAGGATGGAGTATTATTAAGAAAAGTAGTAAACGAAATTGATAGTATTGATTTTGAAGACTACGAAGAAAAACATGCATTTGGAGAAATATACGAGACAATACTAAAATCTCTACAAAGTGCAGGTAATGCAGGTGAATACTATACTCCAAGAGCAGTAACTGATTTCATGGTAAAAATGATTGATCCTAAATTAGGTGAATCGATTGCAGATTTTGCTTGTGGTACGGGAGGGTTCTTAACTTCAGCACTGAAGGTTCTAGATGCTCAGAAATCTACAGTTAAAGATAAGGAACTATATAATAAGAGCATTTATGGTATTGAAAAGAAACCTTTACCTTATTTGCTTGCAATAACAAATATGTTAATACACGATATAGATGAGCCTCAGATTATTCATGGCAACTCGCTTGAACGTAACGTAAGAGAATATAAAGATGAAGATAAATTTGATATTATTTTAATGAACCCTCCTTATGGTGGAACTGAAAGTGAAGGGGTAAAATCGAATTTTCCAATGGACTTAAGAAGTAGTGAAACTGCGGACCTCTTTATGTCTGTAATTATGTATAGATTAAATAAAACAGGGAGAGCGGCTGTAATAATACCAGATGGATTCTTGTTTGGTACTGACAGTGCATCAAAAGTGGCTATAAAGAAGAAACTAGTTAAAGAATATAACTTGCACACTGTAATTAGGATGCCGAAGAGCGTATTTGCACCATATACATCTATTACAACTAATATTCTATTTTTTGATAATAATAAGCAAACAGAAAGTGTATGGTTCTATCGAATGGATATGCCAACAGGCTATAAACATTTTTCTAAAACAAAGCCTATGAAGTTAGAGCATTTCAATCACGTTGTAGAATGGTGGAGGAATCGTAAGAATATCTCTGATACAGAAACCGAATCGTATAAGGCGAAAGAATTCTCAGTTAAGGAAATACAAGACAATGGATTTGATATGGATTTTTGTGGTTACCCTACAATTGAGGAAGAAGTTTTGTCACCATCAAAGACTATTGAATTGTTTTATGAGCAACGGATTTCATTAAATAACCAAGTAGATATAAAACTTAAAAAAATCAAAGATTTATTAGGCATTAAGTTATGATAGCTAATAATTTACGGAAGGCTACCATAAAGGCTGCACTTCAGGGTGAACTTACAAAAAAACAGAAAGACGATTTAGACGTCTTAAATTTAGTCAGTTTAATTAAGAACGAAAGAGAAGAAAGAATAAAAAACAAACAACTTAGACGCCGAAAACTAAAAGGTACTATCATGAAAGAAGATATTCCTTATAACATTCCAAGTCACTGGACATATATTAGACTGGGAGAGTTAGGAGAATTTAGGAAAGGACCTTTTGGAAGTGCTTTAACCAAATCTATTTTTGTGAAAGACTCTGTTAATTCTGTCAAAGTTTATGAGCAAAAAAATGCAATTAATAAATCAACTGATTTGGGAGATTATTTTATTACTAAAGAATACTACGAAAATAAAATGATGGGATTTACTGTCAAGAGTGGAGATATAATTATAAGTTGTGCAGGTACAATTGGAGAGACGTTTGTCTTTCCATCAAATACAAGAATCGGGATAATTAATCAAGCCTTAATGAGGGTAAGAACATCTACAGGTATTGATAAATCATTTTTTAAATACCTTTTCGAGTATATATTAAATTCTAAAGGAGAAAAAAAGGGGAAAGGATCTGCGATTAAGAATATTCCACCTTTTGACATTTTACTTAATTTTGTATTAGGTCTACCACCATTAGCTGAGCAAAAGCGAATTGTTGATAAACTGGATATGATACTACCAATGATTGATGCTCTTGAAAAAGACGAAAATAAACTGGACCTGTTAATGAAAAACTATCCAAATAAGATGCGTAAGTCTTTATTACAGGCTGCTTTAGAAGGAAAACTCACGAATCAGCATCCTGAAGATGGAAGTGGCTTTGATCTTTATCGAGATATAGTATCTATACGCAATGATATGATTTTCAAAAAAGTGATAAAGAAGGATACGAAACTTCTACCAATTAGTGATTTTGATATTCCTTTTGATATCCCTGATACTTGGAAGTGGGTTAGGTTTGGAGAAATTGTTAATTACCAGATGGGTAAGACACCACCAAGAGGAGAAGGTAAGTATTGGAGCAAACAAGACTTCCCATGGGTATCAATTAAAGATATGCCAAGTGATGGAATTGTAGAGAGTACTAATGAATTTGTAAGTAAAGAAGCGATAAAAGATAAATTCCGAAATCGAGTATCAAAAAAAGGTACATTACTGATGAGTTTCAAACTCACAGTAGGTAGAGTTTCAATTTTAGGTTTTGATGCAGTACATAATGAGGCAATTATTTCAATCTACCCTATTAAACACAAGGATACTATTCAAGATTTCCTATTTAAGATATTACCCTATATTTCAAATTGGGGAAACACAAAATCTGCAATAAAAGGTAAAACTTTGAACTCAACAAGTATAAGTAATCTAATGATTCCATTACCTCCATTAACAGAACAAAAGCGAATAGTAGAAAAACTTGATAAACTACTTCCTTTACTAGATTCTTTATAGAAAGATGGTCATGTGTATGAATGAAATTAAAGAAATTCTTAAGAAACATAAGATGAGAGTGAAACAACTTAGAAATATTGAAAAGATCAAAACATATAATGCTAGTTCAAATAGATGGGATAAATTTTTCAATGATAATATACAAGAAAAATGCTATTTTGCTGATTCTAGTAAGGACAAGAGTAAGGAATTCTTTGATATGATAACTGAGTTGTTTGTTACAAATGATTATGGATTCCATTCAACTTATCCAGCTCAATTAGAAGAACGTCAACTTCATCAAACAAGCAATAACCTAAGTCCTATACTGGACGGATTTATATCTGCTTATATATTTAATTATGGGGGTATAGATGACAAGGATATAATTGACAAATATAAAGTCCAGATTTCGACAAACTTGTGGCTGAATTTATCAATTTACGATATGTTAGAAGATGAATTCTTTGATGAAAATGAAAACTTAATGGATTGGACTATGGCAATACGTTGGATTAGGTTGACACAGTCGGGAAGTGGAAATTTGATGACTGTAGAACAAATGAGACTTTTATCTTATCACTTTTCTCGAATTTTTATAATGGAAACAGAATCTGATTATAAGAAAAAAGGAACTTTTGATGATTTATACTGGTTTATAGAATCGGGATACAAAGGTGTAAATAAGGATTTCATTAAAAAAATATTTAATGATGAGACTTCTCTAACTAAGGGTGGACAAGAGGAAACACAATTATTCTTGAGTAAACTTTATGTTGAACAAGATATATATAAAGTTACAGATATGAATAGTTCCTGGTCTTATATACAATGCAAACCAATTTTAGATTTGCTTGATGTACTTAATAGCTTAGATGATGGAATCAAATTACAAATGGAAATGTTTTAGATATTTAAGGATGTGCTAATTTAGCCCATTCTTTTTTTTATGTTCTAGTTTACTACAAAGTTATAAATTCAATGAAGTAAATGTTATACTCAAGTTGAATTGAGAACCTAAGAACTATAAAAATATATCATAATTCTAGACTAAATAGGAGGAGTGATATAATGGGTTATCATTTTATGAAATTCAGACTTAAAATCAAGAAGGATTTACAGAAGAGAGCTAATCAAAGAAGGTTTAGAAAGCTCAAGTATGGTAAGAATGGAGGATTGATTTGGAAGAACTGATTTACAAACTAGAGATATTGGTAAAATTAAAAGAAGCTATAAGTAGCACTTATAGTGAAGTAGCACATTCTGATACTTACCACGAATGCATGGAACTAGTAAATGATGTTGAATCAGAAGTAGTAAAACAAATGAAGAACATTGAAAAGAAATAACATAAGTGCTACAATTATCTTGTTCCCTAATAAGTTATATCAGTGATTCGCTGATTTATGTTTTACCTACTACAATTTGTTAACTCAATCATATTCTTTTGTGGAATATGGCCTGCAACTCTGTTCGGAGAACATCGTTTCGGGTTCGTTAGTTTTGTTATTGGGGAACACCATAAAAGAAATAAGGCAATCTTAGGATTGTCTTTTTGTATGCAAAAATTGAAAGTGAGATGATAGAGATGGAAAAAAAGTACAGTAATAGCAATAAAAAAAAGTACTATCCTAAAAAGAAAAGAGATTATTCAAAGCAAGGACAGGGAAAGAAATCACATAAGGGCTTTGAAGGCTTCCTGGGTAATAATCTCGTTGATGATATGAAGTTTGGATCAAAAGGACAAACAGTATCGGGATATGTACAAAGAGAAGTAGAGATACGTGATAGTAATGGTAATGTTCAAGTAGCTAGGGAAACACAATTCTTTAATAGTGGTAATGGATATAAGCTTAATATAGGTGGATGTAGTAATGAAGACTATTGATACGATTTTGAGTAATGCTGTTAAATTCACTGTCTATGGCGTATCAGAATTTTAAATGTAAAGTGAGAAGGAGATCAAATTAATGGAAAAACTGAATGAAATAGTGACGCTGAATAGCTCCATTGTTATTGGAGTTGAGGATCATATAATTAGCGTTCAAGTGTATGATAATGGAATTGAAATTCCTTATAAACCAAATATAGAACAAAAGTCTATACAAGAATTATTACTACCTTATAAAGGTAAAAGAGTAGCGATAATTAACTCTGACGTATTAGGAATAGTAAATCAAAAAATTAAGGTTAAAGAGCTAGAAAAACACATAGTTACAAGGATTCAATTAGATGTATTGAATGAGTATCTTCCGTATCTTGCAAAAATTGCAAAGGAAGAAGAAAATCAAATACTAATACAATCAACATATAATTTAGACAATCCTGAGTTAACACTAACTGCGGGTATATTAGATGATATTCAAGTAGTATTGTTTGATATTCACTATGAAAGAAATGAGAGGAGAATATAATATGCTAAATCAATGCATTTTAGTAGGTGTAGTAGCCAAAGTAAAAGAAAAAGATGGAAAGAAAGAGGTAACATTAGAGATTAATAATCCAGATGGTACAGTTGAAGTATTACCAATTACGATAAGAAGTAATATGACACATGCTATGGAATACGTAAAAGAAGGAACAACTCTTGGAGTAAAAGCCAGTATACGTAATGGTGCTAAGCTGATAATTCTAGCCGAGAAATTGACATTCATAAATACTAATAATGATGAATGAGAAAATTAGATATGAGTTCAAGAAAGAGAACAGGTATCTAACTAGAGGCGTTAGTAAAGATGTACCACTAAAGGTCCAAATTGTTATATGGAGTATAATCGATAATCATATCGAAAGTGATATAGAGACTGATTACTTGCAAGTGTTTAACTTTCAAGAAAAACATGGAAGATTCTTCATACATCACTCACAAGAGGTACCACAGTATCAAAAATCATATGAGTATGATTTGGTAGATGATTTAGTACCCTTAGTTGGGAAGAGAATCTTCGTAATTGATGATGTAACACATTCAACGATGTTACTATCAAATGAATATTAAAGAGGTGAAAGCATGTTGATAAAAACAGAATCAAAACAATCGGTTGATCAGATGACTGTAGCTAAGATTGTAGCAAGTCGTTTAGGCTTAGATGTATCAACTGTTATGGAAGTTGTAGAAACCGAGCAAAAGACGACTATGGGCTATATAAAGAGAGGATTTAAAGTAACAAAGAAGAATTACATTACTTTAGAACCAAAAATGAAAAAAGGTTATAGCTTTAAGTCGGGAATAGATGGTAAAATTCACGAAATTCCTGATAGAGTAAAGATATCAATACGTATTGGAGAAGGATTTAAGAATTATGTCAATGAAGATACGAGAATGAAGGACTTGCTTTGTAGGTTTGTTAATACGTAATAAAAGAAAATAACACTTCTTATAAGAAGTGTTATTTTTTTGCATATTTTTGAATTTTGATCAAGTAATTGTCTAGTTTTTTGATAGTTAGGTTCCCTAAATCAGTAATTATGTTAGATTTTGTGTAATCAGGTAGCTTAACTAGATTATTTGATGAGAGAATCTTCTTCACTTTCCTCTGAATAGTTTCTTTCTTTATGTTACCTAAAGCAAGTGTACTAATAACGTAGGTTAACCTATGTTTCAAATATACTGAAACTAGATTCTTTTCATGTGTGGTAAAACCATTTTTTGAGCAATATGTATAAAATGAATTGAATGTCTTATTAAGTGTAACTTTATACTTAATAATTCTTGGCAACGTTGGCGGATAGTAACTAAAATTGTGTTTTGAACGATAAAATTTAATAACATCTTTAATGATAAGCATTTCTTCTGCAATAAATCCTACTTGTAAATCCGTAAGCTGATTATAAATGTAATTGATTAAAAACTCTCTCTTTTTTAAGTCCTTCAAATTATGACGTACATACTTGATTTTTTCTTTTGAGTTGTTAACTTTGTTATAACATTTAACTATGAATTTCTCTAAGATGTTCTTATAAGTTAATGCTATTGGATTATTTTTTAGAAATGGAATATTGACATCTATTGTCTCTGTTTTTTTATAAGTAATTACATTATTGATTTGAGACTTGAAAAAGTTACGTGAATAAACATATTCAGCATCATAAACAAGAAGTATCATGTAAACTAAGATACCTTTTGAAGATGGATTTGTATAACCTACAGTATGAGTTCTTTTCTTTTTTCCACGTTTTAGGTTGTTCCTTATAACTTGCGAACCAATTAGCTCTTTATCTGACATCGCAAGATAAATATTATACTTAACGTTTATTGATTTCCTACCATTAGACCATGTTACAGATTTATCAGGATTCAAGGTAAACGCGTAATTGTGTGACAGCATAATACCTTCAAATCTGTTTTTGTACAATTCAATATCCGTGCGAATAGAAGTGTTCATACATTTTGCACAGATTCCTTGAGCTTCCTTCTTAAACTCGTTTAGATCCAAAGTTTTGGATTGAAAGAGTGTATCTTTATTTTTATAACTGAAAATATCATTTACACTTTGTTCCAGTAATAATAAAGAATATACATACTTGTAATAGTTCTCAAAATTGGCTTTTACATTAGATACAGATACTTTTGCTGTGTTAAGAAATTCATCTCTTAGCTTTCCATATTGGCGGAATCTATCTAAGATTAGTTCATTGTATGGATTCTCATAAGGCAAATTTTGATAAGTTAGCTCTAGCGAATTGCTAAAATCTAATAGTACATTGAATCTTTCTGGGATATCAGACTCATCTGAAAGTGATAATCTAATTTTCTCATATTTGTCCTTAGGAATGTCTTCAGAAAAGAATAAAAATGCATACCTTTCAAGAGTGGATATAGGATTATTCAATTTTATATTAGTGATATATGACTCTAAATAGTATTCATACTTACGTCCCATAAAAGTACATTTCCTTTCTATATTATATAAAGAAAACTTTTTTATTTCTTACACTAATTATAACACTTTCGTATCAAATATCAACTTTTTCTACATATAGTGCACACCATTACGTGTGACACTAATAAGAAGGGAAACAAAACAAATGGACAAAAAACTTGTTGCTAACACAGCAACTATGAAGTTTGATTTGGAAAATGACGAAGGTGTTATAGCTGTTTCAGTAGCCAATATTTTGGAACCAGTTGAAATCGTTGTAACGATAGACTCTCGAACTGATTCAATTATTAAGTATCGTACTCATGAGAACAATGTAATTCGATATATTGAAATTGAAACCACTGCACTTTCGGAACTCAAGTCTTTTCATGAAAAATTACTTGAGAATACCTATTTCATAGGATATAACCTGGTGAATCACTTAAGGTTTTATCTAAACAATCAACTTCAACTACTACAGACTTCTGGTTCGATCAAGTACAGACATAAGTCATTAGGGTTCTATACAGGCCTAAATGGTAAACAATTATTTCTGTATGACAAGACATTAACATCTAGAGGACTATCAGAGTATCATAATCCAGATTTCAAATTCAGAAATGGACTTGAGAAGGACTATGATTCTTTTTTGAAGTCTGAAATATTGCCCTACAAGGAGATGCAGCTTGCATTAGTCCTTGGTCTATCAAGTGTAACCGCATCATACTTAGAGGATTATGCAGATGTTCAAACACTTGTGTTGAACATGTGTGGCGCATCTTCAACTGGTAAATCAACATCAGCGCAGTTCATAGCTAGTCTATGGGCTTCCCCGAAAATCGGTAATGATTCACTAGTGAAAACTTTTAACTCTACAGACTATGCCAGATTACACAGTATTGAAGGAATCAATGGAGTACCAATCATCTTTGATGATGCAACAGCCGCACCAAATCTAAACAGAACGCAACTGATTTATCAACTAGCTCAAGGTGAATCACGAGGTAGAATGACAAATTACGGTAAATCTGTAGCTCAAGGCTTAAAATGGAGTGGATTAGCCCTAATCACCAGTGAAACTCCACTCTTATCAGATTCTGAGACTCGTCAAGGGTTAATAGCTAGGGTAATAGAAACAAATGACATTGTTTGGACACAAAGTGCAGAACATGCTACCAGAATCAAGAATAGTATAATGGATTGTTATGGACATATTGGACCTAAATATTTTCAGAACTTCATTCAAATCAACGAATCCGATATGAAAAGCAGATTTGATCAAGCTAGAGAAGAAGTGCTTGCTGGAATTGAGAAAGTAGATAATCTAACAAACAGAATTGTTAATAAGTTATCAATTATACATCTTACTTCGAAACTAGCTGAAGAGATTTTGGATTTTGAACTTGATACAGATTCAATATTAGATATGCTGATACAATTCGACCAACAAAATGTCGAAGAGAGACACATCGCATTGAGAGCATATGAGTACGTGAAGTACTACATTCAAAGACACCATACAAAGTTCAGAAAAGAAAGTAAAGGCTGCGTTCATAGAGAATCTTCCGGAGAACTTTTAGGACTTATGGATTTCTATGAAGACATTGTTGTAGTCTCAATACCCACTGAATCTGTTAAAGAGATTTTAAAAAGTAACAGAATATATGAGTACAAAACGGTATTGAAGTACTGGGGTGATAAAGGAATGATCAAACAACAAAGTAACAGGAATACAATTAATATTTCTGCTTTATCTGGTAGGGTGATTCAGTTTCACTTTGAACCAACAATAGACATGTTACTACAGTGGAAAAACATCACTGGTAAGTATGAAGGTGATTCGATTATTGAGTTCGATCCAATTGAGCCCGAGTCGGTCGTTACTGATTTTAATGATGAAGACTCAAATAAACTCATTTTTAAGGAGGATAATCATGAAGATTAATCTAAATCGAGATGAGCTAATGAAGAAAAAGGGCATCATTGATAAATCCCAAGAAGCCAAAAAGTACCAAATGAATGAAGAACAGGAAGAGAAATTATCAAGACTGTTACTTGATTCAACAGTAACAAGACTTAGAGAGAGTTCGAAAGAGCTCTCTTTTTTAAATTCTAAGGAAGAAGAGGAAGAAAAATGATGAAAATTGAATTGATAAGCATTACAACAGATGAGATTTACGAGATTAAGGTAACGGAACTTAGTAACAAGCATAATTATGATTTGACTTATGTAGAACTACTTGAGTGTTTAGAGTTCTACTCAGCTAAGTACAATCCGGAAGACATAAAGTTGACAACATCTAACAATGTGAGTTTCATAAGAAACAAAGTAGTAAGGGCGTTGTTCGTATGAGAGAATTACGTCATGATGAAAAAGCTAAGTTGCATACTATTGCTGCAATAAAAAAGAGGAATAAACTTAGATGTGCGATTTATAGTAGAAAATCAAGAGAAGATGAGACAGGAACTTCATTATCGACTCAAGTAGATGATTGTAAGAAGATGGTTGATGCAAATCAACATCTTCTTAAGTTAGTTGATAATTACATTTTTGAAGAAGATAATGTATCAGGATACTCATCTGAAGGAAGACAAGAATTTCAAAAAATGCTAGAACTTGTAAAAAGAGGCAAAATAGATGTTCTTATCACGATGAAAAATGACAGATTGTACAGAAATGCTCAAAAAATGGAAGAACTTTTGACAGAATTTGAAAAAAATCAAGCATACATCATAATTGGTGATGATTTTGGTGATAACAGTGCATCAGGAATCCTTATCAAACAAATTTTGTATGCCACAAGTGAATTTCATGTTAGAAGAGTAGCTGAAGATACCATGAAAGTTTTAGCTAAACTGGCAAATGATGGAAAAACTGTTGGAATGTCTAATTACGGATATAAGAATGCAGGGAGAAAATTCATTCAAGAACCAGAAGAAGCAATTGCTGTATCATTGGTATTTGACAGATTTTTAGAAGGTAAGAGTTACAGTGAAATAGCTGATGAATTGGAATCGAATGGAATAAGACCAAGGAAATCAAAGCGATTCTCTAACTCATCAATCCATGGTATCTTAACAAACAAGAGAAATTGTGGTATATCAGTATGGAATAGAGAAGAGAATCAACATAAGGGGTCCAAAATCTTAAAACAACATTACGATGAAGTAATTTCTAATGATGTTGTGTTAGAACCCATAATTAGTGAATCTACCTTTAGTATTGTTCAAGACTTGCTTCAAAACAGAGTGAAAACTCAGATCAGCAAAAAAGGTAAGGTTTATCCATTATCAGGTAAAATTAAATGTTCGATATGTGGTGGGTCTATGACTGGAGCTAAAAGAATTGGTGGAAGGAATAAGATTCATTACAGTAATTATGAATGCAGAAATCACTCAAAGAGAATGGGTAATGCATGCTCTACTAAGCCGATAAGAGCAGACTACATCGAAACACAATTGAAAGAACAAGTAGCAATTGTTGTGAATGAAATGATCCGAACTAAAGGTATTGATGTGAATTTCCTAAGAAGTATGGAAGATGATGTCAAAACTAAAAGTAACAGACTAAAGCGAGAACTCAATATTCATAATAATGTATTGGATAAACTTACAATGACTTACTCATTAACCAACAATCCAAATATTAAGCAAGCAACTGAAAACAAGATTGATGAAATCACAGATGTGATTGAGGTAACTAGTAACAAGTTGTTAGTTTTGAATGATGAAGTTGAATTGATGGAACAATCCTATAAAAAACTTAATGAAGGCAACATCACAGTTGAAGAGTTGTTTCCAAGTAACTTGATTACAAGGTACATCTTTCAGATATTCATTAAAGAAGTAAGAGTAGACAACACTAACATCGAGGTAGAGTACTTCTAAATTGAAGTACTCTTTTTTTTCTGCTTAGTAGCAAGTGATAAAAATATATCATTAATATGGAGGTGAAAAATATGATAAAAAAGAAAGTAGTAGCATATGCAAGAATGAGTTCTGCATTACAAAAAGAAGAAAGTATAACTAGACAATTGGAGATGATTTATGAGTTTTGTGAAAAAAATAACCTTGAGCTTATTGAAGAATATATTGATGAGGCAATGTCTGGTACAAATGATAGGCGAGACAATTTTCAAAGAATGATACGTGATGCAGCTAACTCTGATTGGAGTTTCATAGTAGTATACAAATTAGATAGGTTATCAAGATCAGTTTCTGATACGATGCATTATAAGAAGATGTTAAGTAAGTATGGAATTAGGATATTAAGTGTAATTGAGGATTTTGATGAGAATACACCTGAAGGAAATTTGTTTAATCTGTTTACTATGGGACTGAGTGAGTTCTATGTTAAGAATCTTACTAGAGAATCCTGGGGTGGCTTAATGCAAAATGCTAGAAAGTGCTTAACTAATGGGGGAACTCCTCCATTTGGATTTGATTTTACCAAAGACCTACAATATGTTGTTAATGAACATGAGGCAAAAGCGGTTAGAATGATATACAAAAGAGTCATTGAAGAAGTAAGTTATAGAGATATAGCAAGAGAACTGAACAATCTTGGATACAAAACTAAGCACGGAAATAGTTTCCGATGTGTTTTTACGGATTTACTTAGAAATCGCAAGTATATCGGCGAGTATGTTTATAATAGATCTGCAAAGAAGAATCCTGATGGAACAAGAAATAATCATAAAAAGAAATTTGAATCAGAGATAATTAGAATACCAAATGGAATACCAAGAATTGTAGACGATGAAACATTCAAAGATGTACAAAAAATACTAGATAATAGATTGGGTTATGGACGACACAAAATGGGAGAAACTAAGTATTTACTATCAGGACTAATCAAATGTGGAGTTTGTGGGTTTAGTATTTCAGGTGCAACAAACTATGGAGGTAGAGATAAAAAACCACGAGTATATTACCAATGTAGAAGAAAGATTGTTGATTCCGAATGTCCTACTAGAGCTATTAACGCGAATTACTATGAGCCATATATAATTGATATGGTAGCAGCAATGAAAATGAATAAAAATATTAAGAAAATACAGTTATTGGTGAATAATGAAATTAGAGATCACAAAGAGATATTTGAGAATAGAATTAAAGAATTAAACATAAAAATAGAAGAGTATGGAAATACTGTTAAAATGCTAACAGAGAAGGCAACTAGTTACAGAAGTTCTGCTGATAAAGTACTGAATGAGCAGATAAACGAACATATGGAAGTAATAAATAAAATAAAAGATGAAAAGGAACTGCTTTCAGATGACATATTGAAAATGCAACCGGTATTACAAAAGGACATTCGAAGCAAAATAGAGTACTTAAAGGAAATGTCACAACACAAGAATAGAAAGAAGAAAGTATTACGAAAAGTAATTCACAGTATTATTCAAGGTAATGATGTTGTAAAGACAAGATTAAGAATAAATACTTATCTACCTTATAAACTAAATAACGATATACTGCATGAAATAATAGTAGTTAGGGACCGCTTGGCATATAAGTATTCCTTTAAATATTTAAAAAAATTCATGGAAGATTAAAGACATCTTTAATCTTTTTTTCATTAAAGTAAGAATTTTGATATAATTGTAATGGAGGTGTTATGTATGGACTATATAAATGAGAGACTAAACGAGCAAATTGAATGGTACGATACAAAGGCAATAAGTTATAAGAAGGGTTATGATTATATAAGCATCATTATTCTTATATTTGTTTCATCAATACCAATATTGAATTTGATAGGTGCTATTACTCAAGAGTTTCAGAATGGGATTTTGATAATATCATCTGTTTTATCAGGGATTGTTACAATTCTATTTGGATATTTAAAAGTTATGAAGTTGCACGATATTTATAAGGAATACAGAAGAACATGTGAGAAATTAAAACAAGAAAGAGTTTTGTATTTAACAGAAACTTCAGATTATAGACAACTTGAAGAGGAGCACGACAGATTAGATCTATTTGTTGAAAGGTGTGAAAGTATTATGGCACACGAACATGGAAACTGGGCACAATTGAATGAAAAACTAAGTAAGGATGATATTAGTAATGGATAAACATAAAGTTTTTGTCAGTTTCTCGAGTACTGATATTCAATATAAGAACTTACTTGTGCAGAGAGCTAATCAATACAATATATTTGACGATTATTCTGTAAATACTGGAGATATCAGTGATTTATTAAACGATGAATCAATAAGAAAAAAAATAAGAGATGAGTACCTAAGAGAATCAACTGTAACACTGATATTGGTTGGTAGAGATATTAAAAGAAGAAAATTTGTAGATTGGGAGATCCAGGCAAGTATGATTGATACTCAATTGAATAAACGATCAGGTATTATTGTTATTAATCTTCCAACTGTATCTCAAAATAGAAGGGCTATTTCTCAAAGAGAGAAAGAGTTAGTGGCTCCGCATTCTGTAAACTGGTTTCCTGATGGAAATAGACAAGAAATAGAAGATTCATTCAAGTATACACCTTCTAGGGTATTAGATAACATAAATGCAGGAGCAGAAATATGTTTTGTTGATTGGGGAACTGTCTATAATAACCCAACAGTTCTAAAGGAACTGATAGATATATCATATAAAAGAAGAAGAACTGTAAATTACGATACTTCAGCTAGATTAAGAAGAAGAAATGGATAGCAGGTGACATAATGACTAAAAAGAATCAACATATAATCCCAAAGAAAGATGGAAAATGGGGAGTGAAGAAAGCTGGTTCAACGAAAGTAACGGGGATATATAGCACAAAGAAAGAAGCTATTAGCGTTGGAAAAAGCTTTGCAAAAAATCAAAAATCAGCATTAATTGTTCATGATAAAACTGGAAAAATTCAAACAAAAAAGAGTTTTTCAGATACCCAGAAGATTCGGAAAGAAAAGAAGTAATGAAGAAAATATTTATAAATTGCCCGTATGATAAAGATTATGAATCACTACTATATATAATGATTTATACTACATTAAGGTTTAATCATGAACCTGTCTTTGCTTTTTCTGAATCAGATGAAGGGGATACTAGAATAGAGAAAATTGTAAATTTAATCAATGAAACAGAAATAGGATTTCACGATATTTCACGTTGTGAATGTATTGAAGTGGGAGAACATTACAGACTAAATATGCCTTTTGAACTGGGGATTGATTATGGTAATAGAGTATTTAAGAATGAAAAAAATTCGATTGTAATCCTCGAGTCGAGTAGTTATAGGCATCATAAAACAATTTCAGATTTGTCTGGAATAGATGTTTTAGCACATAATAACGAACCTGAGAAACTAGTAAAAGTTCTACGAGATTGGTTTGTGAAGAAATATAATTTAAACAATGTTGTATCACCGATTTCCATAGCTTATGAATACTATGATGGTTTTAATGTTTGGTTATATGAGAAACTTGTTCCTTTAGATTATTCTGAGGCTAATTTTATGGATGAATTATCTAATTATGACTATATCCAATATGTTAAAGAGTACTTTAAGGTTTACCCATCCAAGGTGATTAAACAGCCTAACTAGGCTTTATCAGGTCATAATTTTTCGTTATGGTCGCGATTAAACTTCGGGGAATATATTCTCCACCATTTGATAACTTAACCGAGTGTTTTTAAGGTTTTATACACCTTAGATGAACACTCGGTTTTTTATGTCGTCGAACTCGTGACAAAAACTAGAGAATTTTGATAAATCCAGGTATGTGGTTTTATGTTAATTAAGGTGCTTTTCACAAGACCGATATTTTCGTTCGTTTAGAATTAACAACAATGAGCCGTATCAAAAGTAATTGCAACTAATGATATGCATAACATAACAAAGCCCTTTTTGGGCTTTTTATTTTTGGGACCTAAACGTCTCATGTTATTTATAATAAGGTATGTTATAATATTAATAAGAACCGTAAGGGGAAAACTATGTAGTCCTCTTTTGAGGGCTGTTTTTTAAGGAGGAGATATAATGTTTAGAAAGTATTCATCATGGAATAAGTGGGATTTACATTTGCACACAAGAGCTTCAACTTTGATGAAAGGAAACAGTGAGTATTTTGGAGAAGGAAACAGTTTTGAAGATGACGAGATTGATGATTTTGTTAAAAACATATTTACTAATAATGGGCCAAAACTTATATCAATTACAGATCATGATGTTTTTGATAGCGACCAATTCTTTAATATTAAAAGTAAAGTAATTCAATACGGAAATGCGAGGAATATTGATATAAATTGTCTTCCTGGAGTAGAATTAGATATAGTTTTCAAACTTTATTCAAATGGAGAAGTTGTTACGAATCCTAATGACTTTAGTAAACAAGGAACTTATGATTCCGATAGATGTCATGTTGTAGCCATATTCAATGATGATAATTACAATATGGATAAACAGAAATATGATGTCATTCAAGACATAATAAAAGGATTCTATAGTGATGATACACCTGTTTTACTCAACAAAATAATCTCAGAGTTTGTTGACAAAGAGTTAGAGTTTATTATTATGCCACATTTTTCTAAGCATAACAATATAGAACAAGCTGTAAGTGATAGAACTCCAGAAAATATGAGAAAAAAAATGAAGTGGATATTATCTAAATATTTCCCTATTTTGGATGGGTCACAAAGTGATTTCATTAACAAGTCCTTAAAGGATATTTACAAAAATATAACAAATAATGATGAATTAAGAATCCCTGCACCAATTGTAATTACATCAGACAATCATGATTATCGCAACTATGATCATTCGAATCTAACTTATTATAAAGCATTACCAACATTTAAAGGATTAAGAATGTCCCTAACTGATGTTGAACAGAGGTTAGCTTATGAAAAGAAAGATTTAAAACCAACCTACATTTCAGAAATTAGACTCACAAATAAAGGAACAAACAAAGTTATATATAATAAGACCATACAGCTTAGTGATGGATTGAACTGTGTTGTTGGGGGGAGATCATCTGGTAAATCACTTCTATTAAAAGAACTAATAAATCAAGTAAATCCCAAAAAAGTTTCAGATGAACTCAAAAAATACCCTAAATATCATGATAAGTTTGAGATAGTATTACTTAATTCAAGAGGAGAACAATATCTAGGAAACCCTGAATACTTCTCACAAGGTGATATTTTAAGCAAATTTCAAAATATTAGGAGAGAACTAACCTTAAAAGAGGATTTTGGAGAATACTTTCCAAATAATATAAATACAGAGGAGATAGAACGCAAAACTGGAACATTAATAAATAATATAGATAATGTTGATAAAAAGTTAAATTTGATATCCGAAACAAGAAACAAGATTAAGAATATAAATGTTTATGACTATCTAGCTATTGAAAAATTGGAGAAATCCGCGACATTTTCTAATGAAAATATGAGACGACATGTAGAATATTCATCTAAAGTGAATAATGATTTAAGAACTTATTTAGGTGTGTTAGAAGATTCTAGAAAATATGTATTACCATTCAAAAAACTAATTGAGAAACACGATGAATTGATTACAAATGCAAAAGATTTGTTGAAGGTGACTAGCAAAAGATTGAATGAGTATAAACACATTTTGAAAGCAAGTGATGATTTTATTACTAAGATTAATATTAAGTTCAGTGATAAAGTTAGAAGAAACAAGGAATTAACTTTGGCTTTGAGCAATATTTCAAAAGATATTGTTAAATATAACAAGAGTATTCTTGAAACAGAGAAAATCTTAAAAAGTGTATCTGATACAATTCCAAATATTACTAAAAACATAACTTCAGATAATCAGATTGGAAGGCATAAGTTCACTATTAGTATAAAGAATGAATTATCAGTTTCAAATATCTTGGAGTCATTTAGGGAGTATTATAAGAAGTTTTCTTATGATAATGACAAAAGCCTAAAAGATTTATTGAGTTGGCATATAACTAACGACTATGAATACAATAAAACTAAGAATCTGTTGCAGATAATTCGTAAAAAAATAGATGAAAAACTTAGAATTGAGTATCTGATTTACGAAGAAGACGAACTTATAAATGAAATGTCTGAAGGTAGAAAAGTTGGTGTATTTCTAGACTTGGTTTTGAATAGGAGAGGAAGTATTGAACCACTTATAATTGATCAGCCAGAGGATGATATGGATAATGAGGATATTTATAAGATATTAGTAAATACACTTAGAAAAGTAAAAAATACTAGACAGGTTATTATCGCATCTCACGATGCAAATGTTGTTGTAAACGGAGATAGTGAAAATGTAATATACGCAGAGAAAAAAGGAAAACTTAGAATAAATTACTTATTTGGTGCTTTGGAGTACAATGATGATGTTATAGATATGCAAAACAAAGTTTGTTCAATACTTGAAGGTGGAGAGTCTGCTTTTATAAATCGATCAGATAAATATGATTTGAATAAAATTAAATTGACTAATTGGGAGAGTTGAAATGAAAGTTATAGAAAAAAATAATGAAATATACCTTGAATATAAGGGTGAAGAGAAAATGTTTATTGGAGTTGATGGTCAGATAAATTTGAAAAACATTCATGAGTTGATCAAGATTAAAGATATTGATTCGAAATATATTGAGGAGAATCTATCTTTTGATGAGTCTATTAATAAAAGCATAATAGAAGGGCTTGGATTGTTTATGAAAAATGTTTTTAGAATAAATGATGTTATAACTGATAAAGATATCTAAAATGATAAAAAGGAGATAAGTGATGAATAAACATAGAGTATTTATATCATACAAGTATAGTGAAGCCAGAGGGTTTAGGGATAAACTCCTAAAGAAACTTGGTAACTTAGGGCATTACTATACAGGTGAAACTAGTGATTCACCAGATTTGACAGGTCAAAAGACAAATACAATAAAAAGTAAGTTGTCTGATTTAATCTACTCAACCAGCGTTACCATTGTTCTTATTACTCCAAATACTACTAAGTCTAAGTGGATCCCTTGGGAGATTAACTATTCTCTACGAGAGATTCGAAGAGCTAATAGAAACAGTAAACGTAATGGAATAATAGCTGTTGTCTGTCCAATTAATGGAAATGACTATAGCTATGTGATCAATAATGATAATGGATCTAGAACTGTAAAAAAGTCAAGATTACCGAGTATAATAAACAAGAATAGATACAATTATTTAACCAGAGATAAGTACAAGACAAGTATAAATTATGGTTCATATATATCTGTTTATAGATGGGATGATTTTTGTAATCATTTAGAAGGTTACATAGATATTGCATACAAAAAATCTACAGACTATATAGAAGAGTATGATTTAACAATTAGGGAGTGAAACTATGAGAAAAGAGAAACATTTAACTATGATTCAAGAAGTTATTGGTAGGTTTTCAAAGTATTCATTTACAATTAAATCTTGGAATATAACATTATTAACTGCATTTATTGCGTATTCAATAAAAGAAGAAATAGCAACTTATTTATCTATTAGTATTGCATTAGCATTTACTATAGGATTTATGTTGTTGGATTGGTACTATTTGAATCTAGAAAAATCATATAGAAGTTTGTATGAGTCTGTAAGGAAAATTGAAGACGATAGTAAAGTAGATTTTAGAATGGCTTTTCATAAAGATGAAGATCAACCAATAGATTATGATATTATATTATGCAAGTGGAACTATGGTTTAACAAGACCAATTATTTGGGCATTCTATTTGATTGAACTAATTATATTAGTGGCAATCTTGATTGTTGGTTAAAAATTTATGGGTAAAGCTATAATTGAATTAGTCTCAACATTTATAACTATTAGTGGAAATGAAACTATTGATACCATTTTGTTTTTCTTGATAGGAGTAATTAACTTTAGTGTTGGATGGGATTTTGTAAGTGGTCTATTCGATTTCTTAGGTTTCTATGATTCACAATTAATGAGTGACGTCCATTGGACCGTTAGAGTAATAGTGTTCGTTTTACTTACTTTTATATTGGTAAAAGTATTCCAATTCTTAGCCTGGTTACTTAGTTTTCCTTGGTGGGTGTACTTGATACTTCTTTTATTATTGGTAATAGGTGTTGTGGTAATCTATTATTATAATTATAGGAAGAGATTAATTTCAGATAACGGTAATGAGAATAATGTTAAATCGGCTACTGAACATATTGAAAATACAAGTGTTCCAACAAAGTCCTATAACAAATTCATATGTCCAAGGTGTAATTCAACACTAATTGGAAGAACTGGTAGATATGGTAAGTTTGTTGGGTGTAATTCATTCCCGAAATGCACATACTCTAGGAAACGTTTCTAGTTTTATAGTGTTTGTTTTTAGAGGTGATTAAATGAGTAACAATCTAGATGTGTTATTAGATAGAATTAGATCAAACTGGAGTGATGATGTTAGAAAAATGTATCCTTATATGAATGATCTATTTGATTACCACCATCAGTTCAGAACATTATGTGAGAATTCCATTTCTAAGCAAAAAGGTAAATTGAAAGACGTAATTGCAAATACAACAATAAATATGAGTAATTTAACAGAGGAGGTTCTAGGTTCATTAGTAATGGTTTGAGAATTTCAATGTACTCATTGAATAGATCAATGATAGAAAATTTAATTATATTAAGTTTCATTGTTAAACATGGAGAACCAGCGGCTGAAATATTTGTTGCAAATGGAGCAGTTGAGTTTGAAAAAATGAGAAAGAAAATACTTGAAGCTAATCCTGATTTTGATAGCAAAACACAAACTGACAGAATTAATATAAATCGAACTGTGAGCAAAATAAGAGATAAATATAGCACTCTCAAATTGGGAAAAGAATTTATGTGGGCAAATTCGTTTCTTAATAAAGGTAGAAATGATAGAAGTCGTTTGGGGGATATAGCATTAGATGTTGGTATGACTGAGGAGTATTATAATCTTACTCCAATATCCTCATTAAAAAGTCTCTTCAAGATACGTTGTTTCTCTTCTTTGCTCCAGTATCTGTATTTCCTTCTTTTACTCATAACGTTCACTCCTTTCTTTTAAGTATACAAAAAGATGCTAATAAACACAGTGTATCATTTCGTGTCTACTAACATCCTATCAATTCACGAGCCGTATCACAAATAATTGACAAAAATGTTATAGAATGCATAACAAAGCCCTTTTAGGCTTTTTCTTTTGGGTCTTATATGACCTGTTATTTATAATAAGTTGTGATATAATATAATCTACAACAGTTAGGGGAAAATTATGTTGTCCTCAAATGAGGGCTGTTTTTGAAAGGGCGATAATTATGTTGCTGATTTTAGGAAATGGATTTGATATACAATGTGGGTTAAAGACGGATTATAAATCTTTTTTTGACAAAAGATATTCAAATGATAAATTTATCAAGATAACTGATTATTTTCAGAATTATGAAACCACAATAGTCTCAAAAAATGTTGATAAAAAAATAGAAGAGTTAACTATTCAAGCAAACAGAATTATTAACTCTACTTCTGGTGATCTATTTGAATCTATATCTGTATGGGACTTTATCTTTATTTACGAGAAAATATCAAAAGGAAATGATGGGTGGCACTTTGTTGAAAACCTAATTTTTCATTACATTGCGAATAATAGGTTAACATATAAAGGAATAATTGGCACAAATCAAAAGTTAGATGAAAGGTCCGTTAATAAGGCTAACAAACTTGAATGTATTCTTTATTTTTTGTTTAATGAAATAAAAATGAAGTTTTCACCGATGCAGTTCAACGAATGGATGCTAGAGCAATTAAAAATAATTGAAGAGGCTTTTAGGCTATATGTTCAACAAGAAATTAATCAAAAGGAGTTTGAATATTATGATAAGAGTAGAACACTATATAGTCATTTTGTGCAAGTAAATGATTTTGATAGTAAACCTCTCTCTATCATAAATTTTAATTATACGATTCCGAGGCTGATAGACAATTCTTATGTTCAATCTACAAACATTCATGGGAATATACAAAAAGGTGAGATTATTTTTGGTATTGATGAAAAGAACTCTACAAATAAAACATGGATTGAACCAGGAGATACAAAGTACTTATTCACTAAGACAGCAAGGAAGATTCACTCAAATGATAATGATGAAAATTTTAAATTGAATAAGTATAATGACTCTAACATTTTTATTTATGGACATTCATTAAATGATCAAGATTATTCATATTTTCAAAGTATATTTGATGCATATAATATCAGTGAGAGTAGAACAATATTATTTGTTGGTTGGACAAACTATGATAAGACAAAGAAACTTAGAGCAGACAAGGTTAATAGTTTGATTCAATTGCTAAAATACTATGGAGACTCTATGAATAATGATAGAGGTAAGAATCTATTACACAGATTGCTTTTGGAAAAAAGAATAAGAGTCATAGAGATTCCAAGTATAAGCAAAACATAAAAATATAATGTATTGAGTATTCTAGTATAAGTATTTCAATATCAAAAGGCGTGTTTATTTCTAATATTGTTTAGAAAATCATTAAATAGGGCGTGAAGGCATGAATATACAAAAAAAAGATGTTCATAGATTGGTAGAAATCCTTTGTGATGCATTTCAAATTAGGTATCTTAATTCAATCGTTAATATTAATGTTTTTAATGGATCAAGATCAAGGACTAATCCAGATACTAAAATAATGTTATTTGGAAGTGATCTAGTAAATAGCAGAAATTTATTTTACTCTTTAAAAATTATTGCACATGAGTTTAAGCATTATCATCAATTGGTAACAAATACTTGCAAAATATCTCGGAATAAATATGGAATTGTAAATTCGTTTTTTAGTTATAACACATTAGAACATGAAGCTTTTGAATATAGAATGACTTATGATTTCATAAATGAGATTGATGCAGAAACTTTTCAACATGTTTTCTGTGGATATATTCACACTCTGTTTTATAGTTATGAGGAAGCTGGACGAGAATTTTATAATAAATCATTTAGTATAATAAAGGATAGTGAAATCCCGAATTTCCTAATGGAGAATAGGCAACTGAATCTAGACACACACTACAATAAATACAAATCAAAATGGTTAGCCATAATTAAACGTGTTGAAACTGATATTAGTGATTGGTACGATATCATCATTGCTCAAAACTAGATTGCGATTAGATGAAGATTTTTTATACGAGTTTATTCACTAATCTAGCATATTAAAAAATGTCGAAAGTTGCAATTAAAGATGTTACAACGAGTCGTATCACAGTGACATAAAAACACTATCCTAATTTGGATAGTGTTTATTTTATATAGGCTTTGTAGCTTGATGGGATAATGTTAAATTGTTCTGATATTGAGCCATTTGTTTTATAGAATTTTGGCTGTGAACCTTCAACGTTATACACTCTATAAATCCAATACTGATCACCATACTGATCAGAGGTATTTACTTCATTAGCTGAAATATCAAATGGTCTTAGATCGTTATCTATGGTAGTTGTTTTAACTTCTATATACTTCTCTAAACCAAATTCATCAAAAGATAGAACATCATAACCATAATCATCTGACTGTTTTGATACCCATTTTACCTGTTTAGATAGTTCTTCTAAACCAAGGGATTTTAGATGGGTCTGCTCATAAATAACTACAAGTTCTTCTCCCCTTAAACCTATTACCATATCTCTTTTAGATTTCTTAATAAAATCAGTCTTTTTAGCTCTTATTGAATTCTTTCTGGTTTTAGGTATATTTGATGTAATGGGTTTATCTGTTTCAAGAAGAATGACTTCTCCGTGAGCGATATTTTCCTCTTCCATAACTTTGTGTATGATATCAGACATATCTGCGTCTATCTTGAATACGCTTGAATCTGTTAGGCTTTGCGATCTTATTGGAAATAACCACACATCTCTATCTTCGTTATTTATGTCCAACTGTCTTGATTTAAAAGGCCTCCCTATTAATTTTACAATGCCAGAATAGATGTATTTATTGCTTAGTTTATTATTGAAAATCTCAAATAGATGTACTGTGATACCATTCTGATTTGATTCTAATAATGTTTTGTTTTGTGTACCATATAAATTTTGATTTCCTATTCTTCCCATTCCAGTGTAGTGCATAATCCCACCATGCCAACTGTCTGTATAGATTGCCTTCTCATGGTTGGCAATTAATACTAGAGTATTTGTTTTATGAGATCTCATCATTCCTGATTGTCCAGAAACTTTGAAAGAGTTCATTATCTCTTCTCTGGAGTAACCTTGGGTAACTACATAATCCTTTATACCTAAATCCCTCATTCCTAATCTCTCCTTAATTTGTTTACTATTGGTATATCTGCATCTGCCCAATCTAATTGATCTAACTCGTTTTTACCTAACCATTTACTATTTATGTGTTCGGATAACAGAAGATTCCCTTGGGTAACTTTTGAATAATATGTATGCATCGTAAGCTTGAATGTTTCATATTGATGATTTACAGTGATTATGTGATCCAAAACATCAATATCGGTATTTAGTTCTTCTTTGATCTCTCTTATTAAAGCTACTCGATGTGTTTCACCAAGTTCTATTTTTCCACCTGGAAACTCCCATTTTAAAGCGAGTTCACCATAGTTTCCTCTTTGAGCACAAAATATTCTATCTTTTGCATCTATGATAACTGCAGCTACAACTTCGATATGTTTCATATATAATCACCTGTTTATATTTTAACATAGATTGAGACATAAAGAAGTGTTAAATTATGTGTATGAGTTTGAACTGGTTTTTTTCCTTAAAGGTTTTGCCTTAGATTACAACTCGGTTTGTAGTGACAAAAAATGGTGGATGGAGTCTCTACAAATTGGGAGCGTAGCCGAGAAGTTTATAAGGGTTTTTAAATAGACGTAACTTATGTGTATTTGCAATTGTATTTGTATTGTAATAAAATGAAGATAACTAAAGATCACTCATTTACAGAAGATAATATGAGTGATCTATTTATTTCGAATACATATATTATAGGAGGCACATGATGAAAAAGAATCATGTTTTTTTGGTTTTATTTAGTATGTTATTAGTATTAATGCTCGCATCATGTAATAATAATCCCGATGTTCAACCGGTATCTATAGTAGTGAATAATACTTCTGTTCAAGAAGAATATGATCCAGATGATTTTGATTTATCATCAATAAGTATTATAGTCACATACAGTGATGATACCACATCACAAATATCCTTGACTGAAGAAATGTTATCATCCGCAGATTTAGAGTTGTTATCAACTCCTGGGGATAAAGAATTACAGGTTCAATATTTAGGTTTATCAACTACCTTAAATATTAGCTTTGCTTATAGTGAACTTAAGACAAGATTACTATTCCTCTATAACATGGCAACAGTCACTGATGATGTTCCTGATACTTATGAGGAATGGCTAGAATCAATCCAAGGAGAAGATGGGTTATCTATTACAAATGCAACCCTAAATCCTTCTGGACACTTGATATTTACATTCTCAGACGCAACTACTAAAGATGTAGGGCAAGTAGTTGGTAAAGATGGAAAAGAAGTTGAGTTACGCTCAACATCGACATCTTTAGAATGGAAATACGAAGAAGAACTTGTATGGCAAGAACTACTTCCGTTATCGCAGATAACTGGAATTGGTATTTCCCTTGTAGAGATAAACGATGAAGGAGAATTGGTGATTACATATACCGATAATCAAACAACAAATTTAGGTGTGATTTTAGCATATAAAGTTAAATTTATGGATCATAATGATCAGCTAATTGACATTCTTTGGGTAAATCATGGTGAGGATGCTGTAGCACCAACACCACCAGTATTTCTTGGATACACTTTCTCTGAGTGGAGTGGAGTCTTCACAAATGTAACATCTGATCTAACAATCAATGCTATTTATACACAAGATGTATATAATGTTGAGTTTGTGAGTGATTCTCTTGATGAGTATGATGCAATACCAGATGTAGTTTATGGAGATACATTGGACTTGCCAGTACCAACTAAACAAGACCATATATTTGTTGGATGGTTTACAGATTTAGGTGATCCTAATAGTCAATTCTTTTCTACTACACCAGTTACTAAAAATCTGATTCTGTATGCAAAATATGAGAAACAAACTTTTACAGTGCAGTTTGTTGATTATGATGATACTTTGTTATCAGAGCAAATTATTCCTTATTTGGAAAGTGCAGTCCCACCTATGTTAGTGGAACGTACTGGTTATCAGTTTACTGGATGGGATCATGAGTATCTCGAGATAAGTTCTGATATTGTTATCAAAGCTGTTTATAGCCAACTTGAATACAACATCACTTTCCAATCAAATGGAGGAAGTGAAGTAGCTGCTATAAACAATCTTACATATAATGAAGTTCTTAATCTACCAACACCTATCTATCAAGATTATGATTTCCTTGGTTGGTATGCTTTTGGTGAGTTAGTTCAAACTGGAGATACCATGCCAGCCAAAGACTTATACTTAACAGCTAAATGGGAACCTCATGAGTACTTACTGTCATTTGATAGTAATTCAGGTAGTGTTATTGAAAATCAATATTATTACTTTGACGATGATGTAACAACACTACCAACACCAATAAAAACTGGATATACCTTTATTGGATGGGAATTTGATGGAGAAATCTTAACTGCACCATTCACATGGGATGTTCATACAGATATCAACTTGGTTGCTATCTGGGAAGGATCAACCGATAATGTTATGTACCGTTTAAATGATGGCTTCGCTGAAGTAATCGGGGTTGATGGACCAACAACTACATTAGTTATTCCAGATAATATCTTTGATATCCCAGTAACTCTTATTACAGAAGATGCATTCCTAGATAATGATACATTGGTTAATATTACCGTAGGTTCTAATGTTTTGAGTGTTTCAGATAATGCATTTATGAACTGTACATCATTAGAATCAATTGAGTTTACCAAAAACACTACTAGTTTTGGAACTTCAGTTTTTGAAGGTGCTAGCAGTTTGATATCAATGACGATATCAAGTGAATTAAGTAATGCTCTAAAATACTACTTTGGTGATTTAGTAGCAAATATCCCATCTTCATTAGAGATAGTTCGTTATGCTGTTGGTTCAACTACTATAGATTCAACATTATACAGTAATGACATGAATGGAGTTACTTTAGGATTAGCCACAGATATGACAACAATTGCGCAAAATCAATTTAAAGATACACAGTATTTATTATCCATTGAATTACCAAATGGATTAATAAGAATAGATGATTCAGCATTTGAAAATTGTGCTTTAGTGGCAGTTGAAATCCCTAATACCGTAACTTCTATAGGTAGACAAGCATTTAAAAATTGCACAGATATGTTAACACTTGATTTTGAAGACACATCAACATTGAGTTTAATTGAGTATGAAGCATTTAAATTGGCTGGTTTAACAGGAACGATTACGATTCCAGCTTCAGTTACATCAATAGAATCACAAGGACTTGCATATCTATACAATCTTGAACATGTTATTTTTGAGGCTGGAAGTCAAGTAACATTCATTAGTAACCATATGTTTGCCTCAAACAACAACATGATTTCAGTTACCCTTCCTGATCAACTAACAGATATTGGGTTATATTCGTTTTCTGCGAACTCTAGTTTAGAGACAGTTATCATTCCGGACTCAGTAACCTGGGTTGGTAACAATGCATTCTATCAATGTACTTCTTTAGTAATTTATGCTGAACATAGTTCCGAACCAGAAACATGGGACGCATTCTATAATCCTAATAATAGACCTATATATTGGTCGTTTGAAGACTTTGCAGAAGATGCTAATTTTGAATACATATTACAGACAAACGGTAATGCAATAGTAGTTGGTCGTAAATCAGGATCAACTGTTGCAGATCTTGTTATTCCAAGTACAATAGGATCTCATACTGTAACTGAAATTATGAATAAAGCTTTTGAAGCTGATACTCTAATAACTTCAGTGCATATTCCTAATACATTAAAAATAATTGGGGAGTTTGCGTTCTCAGAAAATACCAATCTAACAACAGTTACATTTGAAGCAGGTAGTACATTAGAACATATCCAAATGTATGCATTCTATAATAATGAATCTCTCACTACTTTCGTATTTCCAGATCAACTGAAGACTATTGGAACATTAGCATTCAGATTGTCTGCGTTAACGACAGTTGAAATTCCTAATACAGTTACATCTATTGGAAATAGTGCATTTGCATATAATTATGATATTTCTAGTTTTACATTTGAAGCAGGCAGCACACTAACAACTCTTGGATCTAGAGTATTTTATAACACTCATTTTACAACAATCGATCTACCTGATTCACTAGAGTCTATTGGTGATGACAACTTCGCATATAATACTTACTTAACTCATATCACAATTCCTTTAAGTGTTACTACTATGGGAGACGATATATTCAAAGGTTGTACTAGTTTAACCACCATCAATGCAGAAGTAGCTTCTCAACCTGCAACTTGGAGTTCAATATGGAACTCAGATGGACACACAGTTGTTTGGGGATATACTGAATAGATTCACATATTCTGTAAAAACATTAATTTTTACATACATAACGAAATAATTTAGATCAACAACTCCAGTTGTTGATCTTTTTTTGCATGCTAGTATATGGTGTTTACATTGAAAATAACTATGACATAATTAATTCAACTACAACTGTAAATGAAAGTGAAGTGATATTATGAAAGAAAGTAAAATTTCTGCTTTTGATTGGTATATTCTAAGAACCCTTTGGGAGTATGGCTCACTTACTCCTAAAGAAATTAATAATAAATCAATTAATGAAAGAGAATGTAATATTAATACTCTTCGAACATTGCTATCTAGACTTTTAAAAAAGGTCTTGTTCATACCTAATTCTTTTAATTATTCAGATTACTAAACAGGCAATGAAGATTTTGACAACACTTCATTTCAAAATGAAATAGATTTGTATGGTAATAACCTTACAAATAATGGAATCACTTTGATGAATAAAGAAAACATTGGGTCCTCATTAATATGTAATGGGTGTCTTTTTTTTGGCTATTGAATAATTTCAACCAGTAGTTGCTTGTATATAATCTTGCATCAAAATATTATTAAGTTGGAAAGATAAAGAGGTATGTGATGATGGCAAACTTGAGTATATTTGATGTTTTTAAGTTTCATTTTAAGATGTTTAAAGAAGATAAAGAGGGATATTTGGTTTGGATTTTTATACTAAATATGTTGATAACAGGATTAATTCCGCTTGTTGGTGTTATTTTACCTAAATATATTATTGATGCGATAAGTGGTTCAAAACTAGATGATGCTTTTAAATTTATCATCATTTTTGGATTGTTATCTATGATTTTGACTATAGTTAGTGTAAAATTATCTGCTATTTCTAGTGGTAGATTTTCTGCCAGTAGACTAAGAAGAAGTAAAATGTATAATGACAAGTTCAGAAATGTTTCAATGGTTCATTTAGAAAGTTCTGAATTTCATTCAACACGTGCAGAGGCATTTAATACAATGCACTATGTATCTCATGGCTATCAAGGAACTTTGAGGGTCGTGTATAACCAACTACCTGAAGTATTTACTATTATTGGCTTTATAGTAATCTTAGGATTATTTAATCCTTGGGTTATTCTAGTTGCAATTGGATGTGCGATTGCCCAGTTTATTTTAGCTTTGAGATCAAAACATTATGAAGTAAGTAAACATAAAGAGTGGACCGATCGTAGTCGAGTTAGAGATTACTATTATGGAGTTACACATGATTTTACGTATGGTAAGGACATTAGAATCAATAAACTGTCGAAGCCTTTAATGAAGTTATATCAAGAAAAATCGAGTAAGGTTTTAGAATGGTTAAAAGGGAGAGATCTAAATGAGTACAAATATAACCTGTTTGATGTTATATTTTTGCTTATTACTAATGGGATATCATATTATTTAATCATTGATTCATATTTTAAGGGTATTGTTTCATTAGGAACAGTGTCTATGGCTATAATGACAGTTTTAGGAATATCTGTGAAGCTGCAAAATACTTTTAAAGAATTAGCTAATCTAAAGGATTTCACTGCAGCCACAAAGAAGTATATCAATTTTATTTATGATGATTATTGTTATGATGTCGATACAACTGAAGCAGTTAACACAAAAGATATGAGTATTAGGTTTGAGGATGTTAGCTTTAAGTATCCATCAAGTGATCAATATGTATTAAAAGATATATCTTTTTCAATAGATGCTAAGCAAAAAATTGCACTTGTTGGAATAAATGGAAGCGGAAAATCAACAATTGTTAAATTACTTTGTGGATTTTATTTACCTACTAAGGGTGATATTTATATTGATGGAATAAACACAAGAACAATGAACATTCCAGAGTATCAGAAGCAAGTTTCTGTTGTATTTCAAGATGTAAACTTATATGCGGCAACCATCATTGAGAATATAACAGGCTTAAATCCAACAGAGGAAGAAGAGCAAAGAGCTATAAAAGCTCTTGAGCAGGTTGGACTGCTTGATAAAGTTATGTCGTTAAAAAATAAGCAATATACAAATCTATTAAAAGTAGTTGATTCAGAAGGTATTGAACTAAGTGGTGGGGAGGCACAGAAACTATCAATTGCCAGAGCAATTTACAAAGAAGATTCTAAGTGTATTATATTGGATGAACCAACTGCAGCCTTAGATGCAATTGCTGAAAAAGAAATATATGAGCATTTTAACGAGTTAGTAAATAATAAAACATCAATAATGATATCGCATCGATTAGCTAGTACTAAGTTTTGTGATTCAATTATGTTTCTCGAAGACGGTGAAATTGTTGAACAAGGAAGTCACGATTCTTTAATGAATATTAACGGTGGAAAATACCAAAATATATTTACGGTACAAGGTAAATACTATATAGAAGAGGAGCAATAATATGAAGGTTAAATCAAACACATTGAGACTGTTCTTTTTAACGTTTAAGATTTCAAAACGCTTCTATCTGTTATCAACCATAAAAGCAATCTTAATGTCTGCTAAAGCAATTGTTGGTGTATATGGTCTTTCCTTAATCATAACGAAATTATCTGAAGGAGACATGCGTTTATCTATAATCTATGCAGCAGTAATAGTAGGAATTGAAGTTATTCTAAGATTTTTCGAGATAACATTAACTACCTATACAGAAATTGAAAATGATAGGGTTCAAAATGAAGTCACTATATTAATAGCAGAGAAACTAATGCAAGTAGAGTTTAAATATCTTGAAGATCCACATTATCTGGATTCTGCTGATCAAGCTAAAAACGCGATTCAGAATTTTAATGCATTAAATGTAGTAATGAAGAGATCTGTTGATTTAATTACACAGTTCATCACAATCTGTTCTTTAGTAACATTGATATTATTGTTTGATCCAATCATTATTGTCATTATTATTGTCAGTGTTGTCCTACATTTTGTTTCATCTTCAATTGCCTCAAAAAAACAGACGAAAATGTATAAAGAACTTGGTCCTGTTAATCGAAGAAATAGGTATTATTCAAATGTTATTAATAACTCTCGTTATCAGAAGGATTTTAGGATATTTCCTCTTGGAGACTTAGTGTTTAAGAGGTTCAATCATTTCCTGAATGAAACATGTTCGGCATTAGTACATTATTATGGTTATATGGGAAATTTCCAAATACTGTACACTGTAATAAACTATGTTCAGATATTTGCAATATACTCATTTATCGCGTATATCTCCATTTCACAAAATCTTGGGGTGGGTATTTATATCTTACTTACAGCTAGTTCAATAAAAGCTGCTAGTGCGATTGATTCCTTTGCTGCACGTTTGATAGAAATCAAAAGAAATGTAATTCTACTTCAACCAATATTTGTAGTTTTGGATATGCAAGATGGTATTACTTTGTCTCAAGATGGATCACCTTGCGAACCATTTAAGTCATTGGAGTTTAAGAACGTCACTTTTGCATATCCAGGAACCGATAAAGTAATATTGAATGACATATCCTTTAATATAAAACAAGGAGAAAAAATTAGTATTGTAGGTTTTAATGGAGCGGGTAAAACAACAATAGTAAAACTTATTAGTAGATTTTATCCAATTAATAAAGGTGAAATCTTGTGGAATGGTATTAATATTAATGAATATAATTATGAATCATATATAAACCAAATTTCTGCAGTATTTCAAGATTTCCAATTGTTTGCCTATTCAATCAGTAAAAATGTGGATTTAGAAGAGAATGACAAGGAGTATATCAAAGACTGTCTATATTCAGTTGGTTTAAAAGACAAACTGAAAGCTTTACCTAATGGTGTTAATAGTTTTTTGTCAAAAGAATTTAGTAAAGATGGAATAGATATGTCGGGTGGTGAAAAACAGAAAATTGCAATTGCTAGAGCAATGTATCAAAAAACCTCTCTTGCAATATTAGATGAACCAACAAGCGCTCTAGACCCTTTAAGTGAGGCAGAAATTTACAGGCACTTTAAAGAACTAGTAGAAGATAAAACAACCATATACATATCTCATAGAATGAGCAGTAGCATATTTTGTGATAGAGTAATTGTTATAGATGACGGTTCTGTTGTTGCGAATGATTCGCATAACAATCTTATGAAGAATAAGACGGACATATATCATAGTCTATTTACAGCACAATCAAACTTCTATGTATAAAGAAAAAACATTACTTATAAATCAAAAAAAAGGAGTAGTTTATTATGATTAAGGCAAAAAGAATAGAAACAAGTTTTGAAGATAAAAAATCAACACACACATTCTACTATCAGGACGATTCTTCATGTTTAGCTGTAATTTTTCCTGGTGGAGGTAACTCTTGTGATAGACCAATATTACATTATTTGCGAAGTTTCTTACTAAGTAATAATGTTGATGTTCTAAACATATCATATACTAATTTAGTTAATAACGAGGATTCCTCAGATGTTCAGATGGAGAGATTGGTTAACTCAATCATGGAGGCTCTGAATCAAGTAATGAGTGACAAGATTTATCGTAAGAAAATGTTTATTTCAAGAAGTGCTGGGAATATTATTTCAAACGAACTTAAAATAAAAAAAGATATACAAGTAGATAAAACAGTGTATATTTCCCCAACAAAAGATGCAACTAAGTATTTAGATACTTATCCAGGTTTAATCATCACTGGAACTAATGATTATTATATTTCTGATACAGAAGTTAATGATTTAGTTGAAAAATACAAAGAAAAAGTACTTGTTTTTGATCAAGGAACGCATAGTTTAGAAAATGAGGATATTGAAAAAACATTAGATTTTTGTAAAAAATCAGTTACTATGATTATGGATTACCTTCTAGGATAATATTCCTTACACAGAGCAATTTTTGAAAGGTATTTACTTCTATAACATTACCTTTAAGGAGATTGTTGGGATTGATACAATCGAAGGAATTGCCTTAGGGTATACAAGACTTAAGTTATATGACAAAGGTGAAAACTGAACACATGATAAATACGATATTATCGTAAACTAAAAGCATTCTTGCGAATGCTTTTTTTATATAGATTTATTTACTCCCATTACCACTTCATTAAATGTAGGAACACCATATGCTGTGATGATTGAATCATCTAATACTACTAAAGGTAAAAGCTCAGAGAGTAGTTGTTCTACATTATTCTTGTCTGCTCTAAAAGAAGCATTTGTTCTTTCTAGTAATTTATTAATTCTATTTATCAACTCAGTTGATTCAATAGTTGAAATAGGAAGAACATTAACTTTCAGATCTTTTTCAAACTTATACTCCTTAAGTTGTTCTACTAGACTATTCATTTCCTCTATTTCTGTAGAACCATTACATCCACAATTACAACCACATCCTCCACTAGGTACATTATCAAAAATAACTTCTAAATTTTTTGTCATTATTTCAACTCCTTATGTTTTCATAGTTTAAGGGTACATTAAATAGTCTTCTACACAAAGTATAGTACATCAACAAGGCAAATCTTTTTAATTAAGATTTAATTATTATAATTTAATCACATTTTACAGATATGATCGAATTGAGTGTAAATAATATGATATAATTACTATTATGTAATATAGGATAAAGGAGGGTAACTATGGAGTTAACTAAAGATATTGCAATAAAGTTTTTGAAGGAAAGAGTAAGAGAAAGTAAAAGACCAAACTATCCTTTTCGTTCAAGATTTAGACATACTCTTAGAGTATTAATGTGGGCAGAAAGACTACAAAAATTAATAGGAGGGGATTTAGAAGTACTTACATATAGCGCAATCCTTCATGACTGTGCTTGGAATGGAGAAGAAAACCACGCAATTACTTCATATAACGCAGCATCAGAGTTTCTTAATAGATTTGATCTTGATGAAGAGTTTAAAAGGAAAGTACTAGAGGGAATAAGATATCATAATCAAAACGACACAGAAGGACTATCTTTAGAATCATACATCCTAATGGATGCAGATGAACTAGATGAAGTAGGAGCTTTATGTTTAATATGGGATACACTAGGGGAATCATATCATAACGAAAACGTCAGCTATAATTCGGTAGTACAAAGAATGAAGAAATATCTACCTAGACTAAAAGAAAATGTATCAAGTTTCCATTTTGAGGAATCACTAAAGATATATCAAAGAAAAATAGCTTTTATGGAACAATTCATTAAAGAAGCAGAGGAAGAACTTGAAATTGAACTGTAATGATAAATAGACTGGAGATATAATATGAATGCCAAAGAATCATTTAATAGTGCTGCTGAGTTATATGATGAAGTAAGACCATCATATCCTGATGAAGTAGTTGATTGGATAATTGAAAAGACAAAAATAAATACTAAAGATAAATTACTTGAAATAGCTCCAGGTACTGGACAGGCAACAAAAAAGTTTGGTGAAAGAAAATATCGAATACACGGAGTTGAACTAGGAGATAAATTAGCCAAAATACTTCTGTCAAACTGTAAAGATATGAATGTTACGGTAGATGTATCTTCATTTGAGGATTGGATACCTGAAACAGATGATAAGTACAAAGTAATCTATTGTGCAACTGCATTTCATTGGTTAGATCCGGAAATAAAATACAAGAAAACGGCAGAATTACTTCAAAAAGATGGATACCTTGTGTTAATGTGGAATAACGCTATTGGGACAGAAAATAAAATTATTGAAGAAGCTTATAGATTGCTTTTTGAGTATTATCCTGACAAACCGCATTCTACAAAATCCAAAGATATAACTATTTTACGGGAACAAAAAACCATAGGACAAAAAAATATAGAAGATAGTGGGTACTACAAATTAGATAACTATCTTGAACATAAATGGTCATCTAAACAAACTAGAGATAAAACTATAAAAGGCTTTTACTCGCAATCATCATATCTAAGGTTAAATACAGAATCAAAAAAAGAACTAACTGACAAGTTAACAGTACTATTTGACTCACTGGATGATGAGGTATTCACAGAATTCGTCACTACAGTATTTATTTGTAAAGTTGTTTAGTTAAATTTATAAAACAAAAGGACACAATAATTGTGTCCTTTTTATATTTATTCAACAACTTTTATTATTGTTTTCCCAATTGTTCTATTTTCCATAAAGTGTTTAAATGCAAGTTTCGTATCTTTTAAAGGAAACTCTTTATCTATATGAGGTCTAAGGTTCTTATTCTCAAGTAACTCACCCAATAAAACAAAATCATCTTTTCTTAATTTTGCGACAAAATTTTTAAATGATCTTTGCTCTTTTTTTCTAAGAAATGGTTTTTTAATTACTAGGTCCATAAGTTGCTTCATTGTTCCTCCAGATATAACATAGATCCCATCATTCTTAAGAGAATCTCTATACCTGGTTAATTTATTATAACCATTACAGGCCAATACAGCGTCATATTGTTTTTTATCTTTGTCCCATTTTGTAGTTTTGTAATCAATTATAACATCTGCTCCTGATGCTTTTGCGACTGCTATATTCCTTGTACTTACTACAGCTGTAACATGTGCTTTTAAATACTTGCATACTTGAATCATAAAAGTACCAACACCACCTGATGCCCCATATATCAGTACTTCCGAACCTTCTTTAACTTCAGCTAATCTTGCACCTTGTAAAGCTGTTAAACCAGCCATACTAACTGCAGCTGCTTCACTATGACTAACATTAGTAGGTTTTTTAGTAATTTGGATTGGTTTTACTGAAGCATACTCTGAATAACCTGCATTCTGAGTTTCTAGTAATTGGCCAAATACTTCATCACCAACATTAAACTCCGTAATGTTTTCACCGATTTCGGTAACTACTCCTGAAATATCCGAACCAACAACTTTATTTTTGGGACGAAAGAGCCCAATCATAAACCTTAGAGGAAAGGGTTTCCCTTGAAGCATATAAACATCTGCTTGATTGATACTTGCTGCATGGATTTTTACCAACACTTCATCATCGGTAATTATTGGATTATCAACTTCTGTAAACTCTAATCTATCATACTCTCCATACTTTTCTCTTATAACTGCCTTCATATTTAACCTCCAACTATAGCTCTTATAGTATAAGAATATCACATTTTTTTAGCATAATAATGAAAAAGCATAATAAATTTATAAAAAAATTGCACACATAATGCAAAAATATCTTGCATATTGTGTGCAAAAAATATATAATAATTCTTGAAAGGGTTTCCACAACAAACATAGAACCCTTTTTTGTTTAAAATAATTAGTTTTGGAGGATTTAAAATGAATGTAGAACTTGGTAAACATCCGTTTAATCTAAATAGAGATCAAATTAAATGGGTAAAAGAGACAATCAATAAAATGACTATTGAGGAAAAAATAGGACAACTGTTTTTCCCTGTCGGATTTACCACAAAAGAGAAAGAACTAAAAGATACTGTTAAGAAATTTCATCCTGGGGGTATGATGTATCGAACTGGCAAGGCAAAAAAGGTTGTCAGTGCTCATCGAGTATTACAGGAAAATTCCAAAGTACCAATGTTTCTTGCGGCTAATCTTGAAGCTGGAGGGACAGGAATTATTGAAGAGGGAACATACTTTGGAGATAATATGTTAGTTGGTGCTACAAATGATGTTTCTTTTGCTGAAAAACTTGGAGAAGTATGTTCAAAAGAAGGATTGGCAGTAGGATGCAATATGGCATTTGCGCCTGTTATTGATTTAAATATGAATTTCAGAAATCCTGTTACAAATACAAGAGCTTTTGGCGATCAAACAGAACTTGTTGGAGATATGGGTGCAGCATATGTTAAAAAGTTAAGAGAAAATGATATGGCAGTAACAATCAAACATTTCCCCGGAGATGGTGTTGACGGAAGAGATCATCACTTAATAACAACAATTAACTCTCTGCCTTATAAAAAATGGTTAGAAACATTTGGAGATGTATATAAAAAATCGATTGCTGCTGGGGCAAGAGGATTAATGGTTGGACATATAACATTACCTGATTATTTCAATGTTCATCCTGAAGGAAAAGAAAAGTATCAAAACAAACCAGCTTCATTAAACCCTTACTTACTAAACGACCTTTTAAGAGATAAGTTGGGATATAAAGGTTTGACAATGACAGATGCAACTTTGATGACAGGATTTGGGCAACAAGGTAAACGAGAAGACTTAGTACCAGAATCTATAATGGCTGGGAATGATATGTTCTTGTTTAATCGTAATCTTGAAGAAGATTATGATTCAATGATGAAAGGTTTCAAGAATGGTGTTTTAACTGAGGAAAGACTTCATGAAGCGTTAACTAGAATCCTTGGACTAAAGGCAAGTATTGGAATCCATAATAAGAGTACAAACGAACTAGTTCCTGGGGTACTAGATGAAAAAATGCTTTCAAGACATAAAATATGGTCTAAAGAAGCTGCTGATAAAGCTATTACACTTGTTAAGGATGACCAAAAATTACTACCATTAAATCCTACTAAACATAAAAAAGTTGGAATAATGTATTTCGGAAATAAAAGTATGGCTGAAAAAATATTTGGAAATCTACCTGGATTTAAAGGATTTATGATCAAAACATTAATGAAATTACAGCCAAAGAAAAAAACTCATCCAGAGATGTTAATGGATGCTTTAAGACCTTATGGCTTTGAGCCATTCTTATATGAGTTTGGAGATATTTTTAGTATTTTAAAGGACTCAAAAAAATCAATGAATGAATGGCGAAAACAATTTGATGTAATAATTATTTTAAGCAAAATGGAACATGAATCAAATTTAACTAGCTTACAAGTTCAATATCAAGCGATGGGATTTGATGCACCATGGTTTGTTAAGGAAGTACCTACTTTACTAGTAAGTACTTCAAACCCTTATCAACAATACGACTTCGAAATGATTGATACAGTAATTAATGCATACTCTCCAAAGATGGATGTGTATGAAGCTGTAGCTTCTAAACTTGTTGGTAAGTCTGAGTTTAAAGGAAAATCACCGGTATCACTTGAGTTTAAGGAACATTTATAATGGATGAAATACTAAATTTTAGAGGTCTTGCTGCGAATGTTAAGAATAAAGAGGGTAAGATAATTAAACCAAATACAATATTTAGAAGTGGAATGGTTGGAAAAGCAACTTGCTCAGACATAGATAGATTACTTGATTATAATGTCAAAAACATATTTGACTTTAGATCAAAAGATGAGGTGAGTAAGCTATCCACACTATCTCATAGTCAAATAAATACAACAGTATACGACATCTTATCAAGCGCATCACAAAGCCAAAAGAGTTTTGAGAGTTTATCAAGTTATGAACTGAACTACTATATGAACTTAATATACAGAGATCTATTTCCCAAAGCATCTAACTACAAAAAAGCATTAGAAGAGATTTTGGCTCTTGATGGAGAACCACTGTTGTTTCACTGTAGTGCAGGTAAAGATAGAACTGGTGTATTTGGCATCATACTAATGTCAATTTTAGATTTTGATATTAATGATATAGAAAATGAATATTTGTCAATTGATAGGAATTCAATAGATTCATTAAAATCTCATTATAAAGAATTGTTCAAGATTGAAAATATTGAGGAATATAGTGGCTTATTCACAGTTAAAAGAAGTTATTTTGAGTATTTTTTAGAAGGAGTTATTGAGAATCATTCAAGTATGGATGGGTATTTGAATTATTTAGGAATCACACAAGATGTAAAAAGGAAGTTTAAAGAGTTATATCTTGTATAAAATAAATTAATTTGGAGGAGTTTATGGTATTAACAAAGAGGTTTTACATTGTAACAATAAGTATTTTTGTAGTTTTGATGACTATACTTGCTATTGGGAATCTAGACTACACAATTAGTAATGCTATTATCAATGAGCACTCAGTCTTTGCAAGATTCTTTGATATTTTCGGGGAAATTCCAGCAATGGGTGGAGTAATTCTTGGGATAACATTACTTTATGGGGGAAGAAACAGAGACAAGAAATGGTGGAACATTTTATCCACAGTTATTAGTGCGATATTTATTACACTAGTAGCAGGAATGTTGTATTTTAATATAGCAAGATACATCTTCCATGAAGAAGTATCTGATATAACAACATTTGCATATATTGTGGTTTTATTGTTTACAGTTATGACTATTACAGCAGCATTTTATCTAGCACATAATAAAGGTCATAAATGGAGAGGGTTAAAACGACATGCATGGTTGTTAATTGCCTTAACATTCAGTTCAATGATATCAGTAAATGTTATAAAAAGTATTTGGGCAAGACCTAGAATGAGAAGTATAACAGATGTAAGTGAGTTTAAACATTGGTATGAAATAAGTGGATGGAGTAATGATAATGAATTAAAATCATTTCCAAGTGGACATACTGCAAATGCTTGGGTCGCATTAGCATATGTGATATTCATACCATATATTAAAAATATCAAAGCTAGAACATGGATAATTATCGCTTCAGTATGGGGATCATGTGTTGCACTAGCAAGAGTTATCCAAGGAGCACATTTCTTAAGTGATGTACTCGTTGGAAGTTATATAACAATATTCTTATTCATCTTATTTGATAGAGTATTCTTGAATAAAAAACAAAAAGGAGACTTACAATGAAAGAATCAGTAAATAAAGAAAGTATCGGAAAAGAAAGATACTTAACATCAAGGAAAGAAAGAACATCTTATGGTGCATGGTTTGTAGGGCAAAACATAATCTATATAATGGTAATATCATTCCTAGCAATATTCTTAACAGATGAAGTAGGAATTACAGAAGGAGCAGTTGCAACATTATTTTTAATTGCTCGTGTATGGGATGCAGTTAATGATCCTATGTTAGGAGCAATTGTTGATAAGGCAAATCCTAAAAAAGGTAAATTTAAACCATGGATTAACGCAGTAAGTTTAATTATGCCGTTAGTTACTATCGCTTTATTCTATAGTTTTAATGGAAGTGATAGCTTTAACTTAACATATGCTTATATCTCATATATCGTATGGGGAATGTGTTATACAATTAGTGATGTACCAATCTTCGCATTAGCTACAACTATGACAGATAATGCACAAGAACGTGTATCTATAATGTCAATTGGACGTTTAGCAGCTGGTTTAGCTTCAATGATTGCAGGGATATTAGCACCTCAATTAATTGCCAACTTAGGATACACTTCAACTATCGTTTCATTAATGGCTGTAAGCTTACTAATTATGTTACCTTTAAGATTCTTTGTAAAAGAAAGAGTTGTATATAAAAGAGAAGGTACAAACTCATTAAGAGAAATGATTAAGGCAGTAACAGACAATAAATATTTACTAATATTCTACGGTTCATTCATTGCAATCACTGCAACAATGACAAGTATGACAATAGCTCCATATTTTGCAAAATGGAATCTAGGTGACATAGGACAACAAACACTAATTATGGGTACTATCGCACCAGTAATGATTTTATTGCCAGCATTAACTCCAAAGCTTGTAAGTAAATTTGGAAAGAGAAAAATCTTTATCGTTGGGATTGCCTCAAGTATTTTCTTTAGTGCAATTCAGTATCTTGTAGGATATGACAACTTAGGACTATTCTTAATTCTGAATGCACTAAAAAGTGTAGGATTATTCGCACCAATGATGATGATGGGAATATTTACAGCAGACTGTGTTGAATACGGTCATTATAAAACTGGTATACGTAAAGAAGGAGTGACATTTAGTGTTCAAACCTTCTCAACAAAACTTGGGAGTGCAGTATCAGCTGCATTATCACTATGGATAATTGGATCATTTGGATACGATGGAACTATCGATCAAGCTGCTGGAGGAGTACAAACTGCAGAAGCATTAAACGGAATATGGATTACTACTTCGTTAATTCCAATCGCAGGATTGATTATTGCTTTAATCATTTTCACAATATTCTATGATTTAACAGAAGATAAAGTTAAACAAATGGTAAATGAGATGAAGGGATCTCGTGATATAATTAACGAGTAGGAAAGAAGGATTATTTATGAATAAAAGAGTTGATGAAATACTAAGTAAACTTACATTAGAAGAAAAAGCTAAACTTTGCAGTGGAAAAAACTTTTGGGAACTAGAATCTGTAGCAGATTTACCGAGTATTATGGTTACTGATGGTCCACATGGACTAAGAAAACAAGAAACTAGTGCCGACCATATCGGCTTAAGCCAAAGCGTGAAGGCTACTTGCTATCCAACAGCAGTTGGCTTAGCAGCTACTTGGGATAACAATCTTGTATATAAACTTGGTGAACATCTAGGTGAAGAATGTTTAACGGAAAATGTTTCAGTATTGCTTGGTCCTGGAGCTAATATTAAAAGACATCCACTTTGTGGAAGAAACTTTGAATATTTAAGTGAAGATCCTATCTTAACAGGATATATTTCATCTAGCTTAATATCAGGAATTCAAAGTAAAGGTATTGGAACATCTTTAAAACACTATGTAGCAAACAATCAAGAAAATATGCGAATGAGTGTTGATACATTTATTGACGAAAGAACATTACGAGAAATTTACTTAAAGGGATTTGAGATTGCAGTAAAAAATGCTCAACCTTGGACAGTAATGTGTTCATACAATAAAGTTAATGGTGAATATCTGAGCGAAAACAAAAAACTCCTGCAAAACGTTCTGAAGAACGAGTGGGAACATAAAGGTATTGTAGTAACTGACTGGGGAGCTTGTAATGACCGTGTCAAAGGTTTAGAAGCAGGCCAAGACCTAGAAATGCCTGGACCGAGTAAAAACAATACAAGAAAGATTATTGATGCAGTTAAAAATGGAACACTTGATGAAAAAGTATTAGATTCAAGAGTTGAAAGAATTTTAGACTTAATCATTAAATCTTCCGCAACATTACAAAAAGATGTTAAACCATATAATAAAGATGAACATCATGATTTTGCTAGACATTTAGCTGCAGAATCTACAGTTCTTCTAAAAAATGATGATAACATCTTACCATTAAATAAAAAGCAAACTGTTGCCTTAATTGGTGAATTTGCAGTTAAACCACGTTACCAAGGAAGTGGTAGTAGTCTAATCAATCCATCAAAGATTACAAATGCATTAGATGCATTTACTGAAGTACTTGGTGACAAAGTTACATTTGCACAAGGTTATAACTCAAAAAGTGATATTGTCGATTTGAACTTAATAACTGAAGCCGTTGAAATAGCCAAAAAAAGTGAAGTAGTTGTCGTTATGGTTGGTTTAACTGAAGTATTTGAAAGTGAAGGGTTTGATCGAGAACATTTAAATATGCCTTCAAATCATTTAAAACTTGTTGAAGAGTTAGTTAAAGTTAACGATAACATTATTGTAGCCTTATCAAATGGTAGTCCAGTTTTACTACCATTTAAAAACAAAGTAAGCGCAATTGTTGAAAGTTACCTTGGAGGACAAGCTTCAGGAGAGGCTTTGGCAGATATTATCTTTGGTAATGTAAATCCAAGTGGTAAATTGGCTGAAACATTTCCTAATAATATAGATGAAATACCAGCAAGTAAAAATTTCCCTGGTAAGCCTAGACAAGTAGAGTATCGTGAAGGACTATATGTAGGATACAGATATTATAATACAGTAGGATTAAAACCCTTATATCCTTTTGGATATGGTTTAAGTTATACGACATTTAAGTATTCTGATTTTAAAGTAGAGTCTAAAGAGGAAATCATAGTAAAACTGAACGTTAAAAACACAGGAAAAGTTGCAGGTAAAGAAATAGTACAGGTATACTTATCAAAACCTGATTCTGGAGTATATCGACCAAGTATTGAACTAAAAGGTTACTCCAAAGTAAACCTGAAACCGAATGAGCAAAAAGAAGTAGTTATAAACATTCCACTAAGTGACCTAAAGGTTTACACAGATGGATTTAAGCTTGAAGAAGGAACATATACATTGAAAATAGGTTCTTCTTCAGATAATATTCACTTCGAACAGAACATTCTGTTAAAAGGGGAAAAACTACAAGATGACTTCAGTAATTACAAAAATATCAACAATGATTTTAATCCAACTCAAAACCAGTTCGAGGAACTTCTAGAGTTTAAAATCCCAGATTACCCATCGATAAGACCATTTACAATGAATAGTGTAATAGGTGAGATGCAGGGAACTATAGTGGGACGTTTACTCAAAAAAGCATTATTAAAGAACATAACAAAGATGGTTGATGGAGAAGCCAATGAAGCTTTAGCTAAAATGGCTGAAACAATGATGAATCAATTACCATTTAGAGCATTAGTTATGATGAGTGATGGAGCAATTACTTATAACAGAGCTATTGGTTTACTTGATATGATGAACAGAAAACCATTAAGAGGATTATTTAAAACAATAAAAGGTTAAAAAAAAGCGCTAATTTTAGCGCTTTTTGATTGAATTTAAAATGATTTTTGAGTAAATCTCAAGAGAACCTTGATTACCTAATGTTTCACTTAGCATTGCCTTCTCTCGATAAATAATTCTTTGAGCATATGACATTATGCTTTGAAAAATAGTAGCCACTAAATTATCAGGATCACCAAAGTGTTCTACAGTATCATCGTTCTTAATACTAGATGTTATTTTCTCATAAAAAGTATGAGAATGAATATTATTTTTTAGATGGTTATTATACTTTTCACTAGGATACTCATTATAGAAATAAAAATCAAATGCCGTAATATATTTAATATCTTTTTCATTTGTATTAGCATATTCAACAAAATGATTTATCATATCTTTTATTAAGTCGTATGCAGTATTGCTATCATCGTAATTATATTCAGACATAAACCAACCAGTCCCAAGAGTTTGAATTTGAATATCTACAGCTAAATCCTCTTTGTTCTTATAATAATAATACAAAGAACGTAATGATATACCACACTCTTTTGCTAATTGTTGCATCGTAACTGGATGGATGCCATCTCTAATAAATATATTTTTACTAATACGAATTATTTCATTTCTTTTCTTCTTTTTTACATTACTTTCATCATAATTTAAAAAATCATTCATAATATCTCTTCTTCCCTTTAATAAAATAAAAAGTTACATTTTATTATAACATTATTGCACGGTATACGCAACAATTTCAACTGAATAAAACAATAAAAAAAGACCTTTTCATAATAACTAAAAGACCTTCTATAAATTTACTTCTTATTATAATTTACAGCTTTTAAATAAAACTGTTGTTTCTCTTCTTTTGTGAATAATTTATCGGTTAGAGTAGCACCAAGTATAAACACAACTAACATACTAATATTGATAATACTCGTAAGGGTTATACCTACTTGAGATACTTGAAATAAAATAATAGGAATCTTCAATGTAGACCAAGTCATTATAAAAAATAAAACATTAGAATATTTAGCACCTTTTTTTAACATAATTAATGCAACAGGAAACGATGCAACTGTTGGACCTGCAGAGAATGCGCCCAATAAGAATGCTAGTCCCATACCCTTTATACCTGAGTTTTCTCCCATTAAGGCAATTACCTTTTCCCGAGGAACCCAGACATCAAATAAACCAATTAATAAGAATATGGGTGGAATAATCATTAACATACTAACAATCTGATTTCCTGTATTTTTAAGTGATTGAATTGTGATTGATATATCGATAAAAGAAAACACAATTAATAAAATAATTGAAGCTACTAAAAATTTATTTTTCATTACAAATTTTTTCATATTAATACACCACCAATACAACAAGAATAATTAGTAATGCACCGATAAAAGATATTACATTTCTATAAATCGCTGCTTTTTTACTAAAAAGCTTACTTTCAGCTGCATAATAAACAATCCCAACACTCATAAGTGTTGCTAAAAATGCCGCAACTTGTGCAATCCCCGCTCCATTTTCAATTAATTGAGCACCCAAAGGATATGAGACAAACGCAGGCATAAAAGTAATGCTTCCAACTACCAAGGCGAACAGCATTCCAATAAATCCACTTTCCTCACCTAAAATACTTGATATAAAATCTGGTGTAACTATTGCAAGCATGATTCCAATGAACAAAAATAAAGGTAATAGTATAGGCATTAACTTCAGAAAAGCCTTAGTTCCTTTTTTTATCCCTTTTATAGTTTTATCTTTACTAACTATAAAAGACATAATTAACAAAACAATTGTTACTATATATGTAATAATAAGATCAATACCCATATAATCAACTCCTCTAAAGTATTGTATATTATTTACATAAAAGTGTCCACTATATAGATTTATGTTATTAATTCAATTTTTTTTCTGGTAAAATATAATAGATAACTATATTAATTACTTACATTTACACTAAGTAAGAGTTAGGAGTTTGTATGAAAATAATACCAGCAAAAAAAGAAGAAGTACTTAGTTTATATAAGAAGTACTATGATGAACTAAAATATGGAATTGATGGTTATTACGAAAGAACGATGTTAGAAGGGGACAACTTCCTGATTATTGGGGAAGAGGTTATGGGTATATACTCCGTATATGAAGAAAGAGGTATTACTGGATTTTATGTTCTAGAGAAATTTAAAGAAAGATATGAAGAAATATTATCATATGTTCTAGACAATACTACTGAGACACTTTTATTTATGACAAATAAAGATAAACTACTTCTATCAGAGATTGATAGAAGAGGTTATGATTGTGAGATTCAATCTTATAACTTTTTTGTTAAAGAGAACATAACTACTGAGTTTACCATGACTTTGGCAAACATAGATGAAGTAGATGAAATTGAAAAAATATTTGGTGATTTCGCTAAAAATTATCAGGAAAAAATAACTAAAAAAGAACTATATGTAAAGAAAGATAAATTAGATAAATACATCTGTCTAGGCTTTTATGAACCTTTAACATTGGATCCAAATAAAGCTTGTGTTGCAATGAAGATAGTTGAAGATGAAAGAAAAAAAGGATATGGATATAAAACCGTTCAATTCATAATCCAAACATTACAAGATAAAAACATAACACCAAACGCAAGATGCTGGGTTAAAAATCACGCATCAAAAAAAACCTTAGAAAAAAGTGGGTTTATAAACTCAAATGAAGTATTAATAGTTCATTTGGATAAACAAAGGAGCAAACTATAATGAATATTTTATATAAGGCAGATCATAATTTAGAGCACAAGAAGTTAATCCTTAATGGATTACAAGCATACAACGAATCAAAAACTGGTAAAAAAGAATTTGAAATGAAACATATCTATATCTTTGAAGAAGATAAGCTAGTAGGAGCATGTAGTGTCGTATTTGCATGGGATTGGGTCCATTTTGGCGATTTCTTTTATGGTGATATTGAAGTATTAAAGACAATTGTGAATCATATGATAAATCTTTATAAGGATAAAGCAGTAGGTATTCAATATAACACTCATATTGAAACGCGTAAGGATGATTTCATTAAGTGTGGATTTTATGAACTAAGCAAGTTAAAAGACATGCCCATAGGATGTGAAACTGGATATTATTTTAATGAAGAAATGAACTTTTTAGATGTTACAACCAAATATCAAATTCAGGAGTTCGAGAAAGTAAATGAGAATCATAATAAAATTGTTAAAGAAAAAATTCAAGAGTTCAATGAGTTAAATAATACAACCGACAAAAAAGTTGATCTAGAGTTCGTTGCATTTGATGGAGATAATTTTGTTGGTGGTATTTATGGATATATTGAACTAGATTACGTCTATGTAAATCTATTGTTTGTTAATGATAATTATAGAGGTAATAAAGTTGCGACAAAACTCATGAACTTAATTGAAGAAGAGGGAAAAAAAAGAGGTATTAAAAATATCTACTTAGGAACTTGCGATTTCCAAGCATACGACCTATACGTTAAATTAGGATATTTTGTATCAATGACAATCAAAGATTTCCCAAAAGGTTTTAATGAGTATACATTTATTAAAGAGTTATAAAAAAAAGGACGAGAGTCCTTTTTTAAAACGATTCAATCAAAATGATTATACCACTATATGCAAGCAACAAAGACATTATAATATTAAACTGTTTCTGATATTTTTCTAAATATAATTTAAATGTTTGTCCAAAGAATCCCCAAAGAAATACACTTAACAAACATAAAACAGCATTGATTATAGCAAGAAATACCATTCCAGTAGAAGGAAATCCTAGTTGTAAATAATACGTTGTAACTGTTAACCCAAATATTAAAGCCTTAGGATTAATCAAAGTCAACATTATAGCCATGGTGAAGTACTTACTATCTGGAATCATTAGTTTACCTTCCTTATTACTAGTGAAATACATAGATATTGCCAAGTAAAGAATAAATAATCCACCTAAAACACCGATAACTTGATTAACAATTCTCAGATTATCATATAAATAGACATTGAATAATCCAGTAATAATGAAAACAATGAAAGTCCCAAGTAAAACCCCGAACATAAAGGGTAAGGTCTTTCTGAATCCTACCTTTGCGCTAGAAGCAGACGCAAATATATTGTTTGGTCCAGGGGTAAATATAGATACTAATATATAAATAATAAATCCTGACATAATACCACTCTCTTTCACATAATAGGTTATCTTAATTATAGCACAATGTAATTACTACCTCTAATAGCGTAAAATAATAAGATAATCTAATAACTATGATATAATAAAATAAAGTATTAATAAGTAGAAAAAGACCCACCTTTAAAGGATGATTGGCTTTTTATTCCTTTATAGGGAGTAATGAGCCATTTTTTATTGGGGGAAGATGCAATGAAGAAAATCATTTTATTTGTAAACATTGTATTAATAGTATTCTTAGTGGGATGTAAAAGTGAAAATGAACTATTGATTATTACAACAACATCTTTAGATAATAGTGGATTATTAGAGTATATAATTCCTTCTTTTGAAGAAGAGTATAATTGCAAAGTTAAAGTAGTAGCCTTAGGAACTGGGGCTGCCCTTGAAATGGGACAAAGAGGGGAAGCTGATATTCTGTTAGTTCATGATTATGCTCGTGAAATTGAGTTTATAAATAATGGTTATGGAGAAAAAAGAGCAAACATTATGTACAATGATTTTATCTTTGTGGGACCAACAACTCTTTCAACAACAACACTAGAAGATACACTACAAGAAATAAAAGATAACTATAACTTCTATTCAAGAGGAGATAACTCAGGAACGCATAGTAAAGAATTATCATTATGGGCAATGTATCAACACGACGTTTCAACATTTGGAGATTGGTATCAGGAAACAGGACAATCAATGGGTTCTACCTTAACTATGACATCTTTAAGTGAGTACTATACTTTCACAGATCGTGGAACATACTTATCAATGAAAGAAAATCTAAATCTAGTTATCGTATATGAAAATAGCGAAGAACTTAAAAATCAATACGGAGTTATTAAAGTTGATTCTTCATTACATAACCGTAATGAAGAACTAGCAGATTTGTTTTATGATTGGATTATCAGACAAGACACACAAGATTTAATCGCAACATATATCAAACATGATGAACAACTATTCTATCCGAACAGTGGTGATTAGATGATTTTAGACAGTATTTTAGAAGCTTTTCGTTTATTATTTACATTCGATCAAGAAATATATCAAATTATATTTCTTTCTTTAACTATATCCTTATTAGCAACAATCACAGCTTCTATTATTGGGACTATCCTTGGGATATATATTAGTATCAAGGAGTTTAGATTAAAAAGACTGACAAAGAAACTAGTCTTTACTTTTATGGGAATCCCCCCAGTAGTATTAGGATTAATTGTACTATTAATTATCACAGGACCATTTGATTCCCTCAATATCTTATTTACAAAGACTGCGATGTTTATAGCTCAAACATTATTAGTTTTACCTATAATAATTGGGAACATAATAATATCAAGTGAAAAAACGCAAAAAAAAGTTCTTGAAACTGCAACAACATTAGGTGCAAGTTCATTAGATAAAATTGTCTTACTTATTAAGGAAACAAAACCTTTTATATTTATGAGTGTAATACTTGGTTTTAGTCGGGCAATAAGTGAAGTAGGAGCTGTAATGTTAGTTGGAGGAAACATTCGTGGAGACACAAGAGTAATGACAACATATATCGCACTAACAAATAGTATGGGTGAGTACTCTATGTCTATCGCAATGGGATTTATTCTTTTATTAATCGCATTTTTAATCCACAGTCTTTTAGCTAAATTTAGAGGTGATTTTTATGATTAAATTTTCTGAACTTAAAGTATCATTTAAAAACATTAATTTCACGTTTACTAAAGGTGAATTTCCCGAAAATAAAATTACCTTCATTACTGGTAAAAACGGATTTGGCAAAACAACACTCTTAAAAGCTATCGCAGGTTTAATTCCTTTAGAAGGAGACATTGAAATAAAGGGTGAGATAACTTATAACTCTCAAGAACCTGTGATATTTCATAGAACTGTCTATGAAAATATCATCTATCCGATCAGACTTCGTAAACTTGATGTTTTAAGTTATGATGAAAAAGTTCAAGAATACGCAGAACTATTAGAAATAGCACATCTTTTAAACCAAGATGGTTCTAAATTATCATCTGGAGAGAAAATGAAGATATCAATAATTAGATCAATTATTTTTGATCCAGATATAGTTCTTCTAGATGAACCAACAACTAATCTAGATATTGATTCGATTAACGAACTTGAAAAACTTATCAAAAACTTATCAAATAAAATTACATTTATAATTGTTTCGCACAATGAATCTTTTATCAACAAACTGTCACAAAACATATACGAAGTAGGTGAAAACAATGTTTCACGTAAAATCAATTGAAGAGTCAGTTTATCTGATAAATAAACATTTTAAAGAATATCCAAAACAAAACATAAAAGTAGAAACAGCAAAAGCCATCAATATGATAATTAGTAAAGATATCTATTCCCATGAAGATGTTCCTCATTTTAACCGCAGCACAGTAGATGGTTATGCATGTAAAAGTAGTGATGTAAAACTCGCATCACAATCATCACCAGTTAAATTGATGGTTATCGGTGAAGTTTTAATGGGTAAAAACTTCAAAGAAACAATTAAACAAGGTGAGACAGCCTATGTACCTACAGGAGGTTACTTACCTCAAGGTAGCGATTGCTCAGTAATGATTGAAAACACAGATAAGATTAATAATGAAGTGTTTATATTTAAAAGTGCTTCTGTCTCAGAAAATGTCTTTTATAAAGGAACTGATACTTCAGTTGGTGATTTAGTAGTAAAAAAAGGAACCAAGATCACACCATTTATAATTGGGGCACTAAGAAGTCTTGGGATTAATCAAATAGAAGTATATAAACCATTATCCGTATCGATTATTTCCACAGGAAATGAACTAGTTCAAAATAGAAAAAAACTCGAAATAGGTGAAATAAGAGATATTAACACAGATATGATAAAAGCATATCTCACTAATAATCATCTAGAAGTAACCAAAACGTATATAATAAATGATGACCTATCCACATATCAAAATACCGTATTAGAGGCATTAAAAGAATCAGACATAGTTATTAGTAGTGGAGGAAGTAGTGTTGGAGAAGAAGATTTTACTATTGATGTTATAAATAATATTGGAGCTGAACTTTATGTTCATGGGATAAATATAAAACCTGGAAAACCAACAATTATAGCCAAGTACCATAATAAATTATTTTTAGGTCTACCAGGACAACCAACCAGTGCATATATGGTTTTAAATACCTTGTTTAATCCAATAATAAATACACTTTATAATTTAGATAAAATCACAACCAAACCTTCCATCAATGCAGTATTAACGAAAAATGTCCATTCACCAAGTGGTAGAAGATTATACCAACTAATAACTTTGGAGTTAATAAATGACAAATTTTATGCTACACCATTGTTTAAAAAATCAGGAATGATTCACTCATTAGTAAAAGCAGATGGATACATCATTATTGACGAATATAAAGAAGGCATTAATGAAGGGAAGACAGTAAAAGTATATCGACTGGAGGACTAACATGAATCGAAACGTCTACTTAGAGACAAAGGATTTAAAAACAATCAAAAAAACACTAAAATCAATTCTTAACCAAATTAACTATTCAAAAAGTGAGAAAGTTAATGTTAAGGATTCTTTAAATAGAGTTTTATTCGACCCAATCAAAGCTAAAGTATCTTCCCCTTTCTACAATGCTTCAGCTATGGATGGCTATGCTATTAGTGCATTTGAAACGTTTAATGCTACAGAAGAAACTCCCGTAAATATATCTAACTTCTCCCCTATTAATACAGGAGACGAGTTGCCAATAGACTATGACGCAGTAGTTATGATAGAGGATGCTCAAATAAATAAAGATAAATCAATGACTCTAATCAAAAGCATAAGAGCGTATGAAAACGTAAGACCAATTGGTGAAGACATCGTCAAAGATGATATCATCCTTCAAAGAAATCATAAGATAAGACCAATCGATATTTCAGTAATGCTCAGTTCAGGAATAGATGAGATTGATGTTTATAAAAAACCAACAGTCGCAATTATTCCCACAGGAGATGAAATAATCCGTGATGTTAAAAATATAAGAAAAGGGAAAATTATTGATTCCAACTCATATTACTTACAAAATGAACTCACACGTATAGGCGCAGAACCAGTTGTCTTTGAAATAGTAAAAGACAAGTATCTATTATTAGAAAAAATAATAATTGAAGCATGTAATAATTATGACGTAGTTTTAGTTGGTGCTGGGAGTAGCGCAGGAAGTAAAGACTACGCAAAAAAAATTGTAGAGAAAAACGGTCGTGTCTTTGCTCATGGAATAAGTATAAAACCAGGAAAACCAACGATTATAGGTATGATAAACGAAACTCCTATTATTGGAGTACCGGGTTACCCAGTTTCAACATATATTGTTTTTGAAGAAGTAATCCAATACCTTATTTTAGGTTACATAAACCAATTCAAACCTACACCAACCTACATCAAAGCTAGATTATCAATGAAAATATATTCATCACTAAAACACTTTGAGTTTGTTAGAATGAAAATAGGATATATCAATAACGAGTTTGTTGCTACCCAATTAGACCGTAAAGCAGGTTCAACAAGAAGTGTAGTAGATGCTGATGGTATTTTAGAAATACCTAAAAACAGTGAAGGATATAACAAAGATACCACCGTCAACATAAGATTACTAAAAGATATAGAATCAATTAAGAAATCATTAGTAGTTATAGGATCACATGACATTATTATCGATACCATCCACGATTTAATGGAAAACGAAGGATACAATATATCCAGTTCTCATGTTGGTAGTTTTGCCGGTGTATTAGCGATTAAGTCAGAATGTACTCATATAGCTCCTAGCCATCTTTTACACACAGATGGTACATATAACACATTTCTTATAGATAAGTATTTAAACAAAGATTATGTAGTTATTAAAGGAGTAAATCGTAACCAAGGTTTATATGTAAAAAAAGGTAATCCTAAGAAAATCAAATCACTCAAAGACCTTACAAGAAAAGACATTACATTTGTAAATCGTCAAAAAGGTAGTGGAACTAGAACATTACTTGATTACTTATTCAAAAAAGAAAATATAAATGCGGATAAAATAAAGGGGTATGATTTTGAACTTACAACCCACACTCTCATCGCCAATAGTGTATTAGATGAAAGATTTGACACTGGGTTAGGAATCGAGAGTGTTGCATACCTAAACAACCTAGAATTTATTAACCTAGGTACTGAAGAATATGATTTCATTATTAAAAGAGATAGTCTTGAACTTGATATAGTGAAGTCATTCATTAAAACACTCAAAAGTGATAAATTTGCAGAAGCATTATCCAAAATACCAGGCTACTCACTATACAATATTGGCGAATTAAAAGGTAGTGATATCGAATGAAAGATCAATACTTAAGAGAGATTAACTATCTAAGAATCTCAGTCACTGATAGATGTAATTTAAGATGTTTTTACTGTATGCCTGATGGTATAGAAAAAGTATCCCATAATGAAATCCTCCGTGACGAAGAAATTCTTGATATAGTTAAAGAGGCAACAAAAATCGGTATAACCAAAATAAGAATCACTGGTGGGGACCCTTTAGTAAGAAAAGGTATTTATAACCTAATAAGTAAAATCAAAAAAGTTAAGGGGATTAACGAAATAACATTATCTACAAATGGCACTCTTCTAGTAGGAAATGTAAAAAAACTAAAAGATTCAGGGATAAGTAGAGTTAACTTCTCCTTAGACACTTTAGATAAAGAAACTTTCAAAAAAATAACAAAAAGTAATACTGTTTTCCCATATCATAAACTAATCAAAGAACTACAAGATAACAATATGTTACCAGTAAAAATTAACACAGTATTATTAAGAGGCATCAACGATCATGAAATTGATGACTTTATCAACCTAGCAGATGAATTAGATATAAGTATAAGGTTTATCGAATTAATGCCTGTAGGTCATCTAGACTTTGATTATGACAAATATTACATCTCAAAAGAAGAAATATTAAAACGATATCCCAACATATTATTTTCAAGAAAAGAATTAATTGCTGAGTACTACACATTTAAAAATAAAAAAGGTGAAATTGGCTTTATAAGCCCAATATCACATGATTTTTGTGAATACTGTAATCGACTACGACTTACATCAACAGGACTAATAAAAACCTGTCTACACCACAATAATGAAATTGATGTAAAAAAACAATCCAAAGAAGAAATTCTCAAAGGATTAAAACAAGCTTTAAAAACAAAAGAAAAAAAACATCATTTAAATGAAACAGATAAAATAACCTCAAATAAATCGATGAATAAGATCGGAGGGTAACTATGGAATTTTCACATATAAATAAAGAAGGAAAAGCTGTTATGGTAGACGTTACAGATAAAGAGAAAACGAAAAGAACAGCAATAGCTAGTGGTAGAATCATAATGAAACCAGAAACTTTACAAAAGATATTGTCTGATGAAATAATCAAAGGAGATGTCCTAAACGTTAGTAAAGTAGCTGGTATATTAGGAACAAAAAGCACACCTCATTTAATTCCTATGTGTCATCCATTACTACTTACAGGAATTGATATTACTTTCACTCCGAATATTGAAGAATCTTCAATAATAGTAGAAGCTAAAGTAAAAACATATGGTAAAACAGGTGTTGAAATGGAAGCTCTAACTGGCGTTACCATCTCATTATTAACAATGTATGACATGTGCAAAGCTGTAGATAAATCAATGGTAATTACAGATGTACACCTAGTATCTAAAAGTGGGGGAAAGAGTGGAGATTATAAATATGAAAAGTAAAGTAATTTCGATAAACCTTTCCCAAGAGAAAGGAACAGTAAAGAAACCAGTGGAAGAAGGAGTATTCATTAAGGACTTCGGTTTAGAAAATGACGCACACGCAGGAAAATGGCATCGACAAGTAAGTTTATTAGCCTTAGAAAGTTATGACAAAATTGATCTTCCAGAACGTTTACCGATTGGTTCATTTGCTGAAAATATCACAACAACAGGAATAACGTTACATCTATTACCAGTAGGTTCAATTCTACAAATAGGAAATACAATACATGAAGTTACCCAAATTGGTAAAAAATGTCACACAAGTTGCGAAATAAGAGAATTAGTAGGTGACTGTGTTATGCCTAAAGAAGGTATATTCACTAAAGTAATAAAAGGTGGAGTTATTAAAAAAGATGACAATATCATCATAATAAAAGAAGGTGATTACAATCTTTAAAGTAGCTATAATAACATGTAGTGATAAAGGATTTAGAGGGCAAAGAGAAGATACTTCAGGAGCTTATATAGTTGATTATATGAGAAACATAGATTTTCAGGTTGTAGAAAAAATTATAATAAGTGATGACCTCAAATCTATAAAAGATAAACTTCTATATTACGCAGACGATATAAAAGTAGATTTAATATTAACAACAGGGGGAACTGGATTTTCACCAAGAGATAATACCCCTGAAGCAACAAAAGAAGTAATTTTAAGAGAAGTACCTGGAATTAGCGAAATGTTGCGAATGGAAAGTTACAAAGTAACCAAAAAAGCATATCTCTCAAGAGGAGTTTCAGGTATTAGAAATAGAACCCTAATTATCAATCTCCCAGGGAGTTTAAAAGCTGTTAAAGAATGTCTAAGTTATTTAGATAATGTGTTTAATCATGGACTAAAGATTTTAAAAAATGTCGACACAGAATGTGGAAATTAAAAAAAGGACTTTCATAGTCCTTTTTATTTGTACTTATTTATAATATTAGCAATTTTTTCAATATTTACAAACTCATAAATATCATCATCAACTATCATATTAGGTGATGTTTCGCATCTACCAATACATTTCACAGGAATAATGGTGAACAAACCATCTTTAGTAGTTTCACCTTCTGTGATACTTAGGATATCCTCAAGTTTCTTCAATAAGGGAAGTGATTTACCGATATGACAGGAAGTTCCCGAACATACTCCAATACGATGTCTTCCAGTTGGAACTGTATGGAATAAATCATAGAATGATAAAACACCATTGACAGTAGCATTAGATATTTTTAATACATCTTGAATGATTTCCTGAGCTTCTATCGGAATATATCCAAACATGTCTTCTGTTAAATGTAATACGGGTAAAAGAGGTCCTTCAGTATTTTTATATTTCTTTATTTTTTCTTCAAAATGTTTTAAGTTTTCTTTGTTTATAATCATAAAACTTCCTCCTTTATCCTTGATATATTACTATATATGTTTACTTTTTTTCCTCTAGCAAATCCAAGTATTGTCACGCCTAATTCCCTTCCTAAATTAACTGATAATGAAGTAGGAGCACTTCTTGATACTACTAGGGGAATGTTACTTTTTGCGCATTTAAGTAATATATCTGAACTAACTCTTCCACTAGTTATAATAAATTTTTTAATTTTACCTAATCGGTTTTTTAAAATATATCCAACTATTTTGTCGACAGCGTTATGTCTACCAATATCTTCTATTAAAACTTCTTCATCTTCATAAACAAGTTTAACACTATGAACTCCTCCAGTTTCTTTAAATAAAGTTGATTCCTTATTAAATCCAGCAACTTTACTCAAAATGTAATTAAGGTTATACACATCATTATTTTCGATTTTGTATTTATCTACATTTTTTAAATCTATCGGTTTTCCACCACCACAAGCACTTGATAAAATAGTTACTTTTTCTCTATTATTTAAAAGTGTAGGATTATCAATTTCGATAAATGCCTTGTGATCATGGAGGTTTATTTTAAGGGTTTTAATCTCCTCGACTGATGCAATTACTCCTTCATTATATAAGTACCCAATAACTAGGAATTCGAGATTAGTTGGTGTTGTCATCATAGTCATAAAATAGTCATTATTTATATATATTGATAATGGGTATTCCGTAATAATCTTATCGTTTATTGTAAAAACATCTTGATCTTGAACTTTACTTATTTCATATACACGATATTCTTTTGCTTGCTTATTTTTGATATCATATAATTCTTCTTCATTGTTGATGTTTTTAAATAAATCATGTTTATTTATTAGTGGTGCTATGTCTTTTTCTTTTATGGCAAAATAATTACATTTTTTAACCATATTTTGGAAGCCAAACTCCTCCTTTTTTACAAGTTCCTCAATAAAAGGAATTAAGTCTTTGTTATAAATTGCATGAAAAGGTTCAAAAAAGTGATTCATCTTAACAACATATGCACTGTGATTTGATATTTTATCTTTTAGATACGTTATGAAATAAGCATCGATAAATGGCATATCACAGGCAATAATGTAGTTATAATCATTTGATGAATGTGTTAAACCTGAGTGTAAACCAATTATAGGTGAAAATCCTTCTAAAATATCACTAACTACTTTAACTTTGTAGTTTTGGTAGTGCTTTTTATTATTTGATACTACGATAATTTCGTCAAATAGTAACTGGAGTTTCTTTATTTGTTGATGGACTAAGTATTCATTTCCTATTTTGATATATTCTTTGTTGTATTTCATTCTTGTTGATCTACCACCAGCTAGAATAATTGCACTTAGCTTCATAACATCACCTCTATTTCACAACTTGCTACTTTCAGTTCGGGAATGTCACAAGTAGGATCAAGTTCTGTGTTTGTTAGCATATTAGCTCCATCTGCAAAATGGAATGGCATAAAGACAACTAAATCGGCGATTGTATCAGTTATGTGTACTTCAGCTTTAGTTTCACCACGACGAGATTTAACAATTACTTCTTGCATGTTATTTAATCCATATTGGTCTGCGGTATACTGATTAATTTCAATAAAGTTAACTGGTACTATTTCATTTATTTCATCATTTTTATCAGTCATTGTTCTTGTATGGAAGTGATATAAAACTCTACCCGTTGTTAATGTTAATGGATATTCATCATCTGGTAACTCTTTTGCACCAAAATAATCGACAATACTAAACTTACCTTTACCGGTACCAAACTTATCTTTATATAGATATTTTGTACCAGGATGATCCATATCTAAAACTGGCCACTGTAAACCTAAATCTTTTATCCTTTCATACGATACACCATGATATATTGGGGTAATTTTAGCTATTTCCTCCATTATTTCCTGTGGAGAAGTAGTTGTTTGTGGATAACCTAAAAGATTCATTAACTCTGTGAGTATTACCCAATCTGGTTTTGTATTGTATTTTGGCTTGATTGCCTGGTGAACCATTTGCACACGTCTTTCAGTATTAGTGAATGTACCTTCTTTTTCGGCAAATGTTGCAGCCGGTAAAACAACATCAGCAAACACTGCTGTTTCGGTCATAAATAAGTCTTGGACAACTAAGAAATCTAAATCTTTAAATGCATCTTTGACATGATTAATATCAGGATCACTAACAATAGGGTTTTCCCCCATAATGTATAAAAACTTAATTAAATTATTATATGCTCCATTAATAATATGGGGAAGACTTAAACCTACTTTATCGCTTAATTTAACATTCCATGCTTGTTCAAATTTAGATTGGACTTCTTTATTAAATACTTTTTGGTATCCTGGATAATTATTTGGTAAACCACCCATATCACAAGCTCCCTGAACATTATTTTGACCTCGTAATGGATTAATACCGGAATCTTCCTTACCAACAGAACCACACATTAATGCTAGGTTAGCTATTGCTTTTACATGATTTGTACCATTACTATGTTGAGTTATCCCCATTGCATAGTAAATACCAGCTTTTTCTCCTGATGCATACATTCTTGCAGCATTAATAATATCTTCCTCAGAACAACCACATATTTCGGCACTTACTTGTGGAGGATATTTATTGATAATATCTATGATTTCTTCAAAACCTTCTGTTTTTTCTTTTATGAAATCTTTGTCATGAAGATTTTCATTATATATAACATTCATCATACCATTAAATAAAGCTACATTTGTACCTGGATGGATTTGAACAAAGATGTCAGCTTCTTTAGCTAATTCAATCTTTCTTGGTTCAGCAACAATAAGTTTTGCTCCTCTTTTAACAGCTTGTCTCATAAAATTGGCAATTACAGGATGTGTTTCTGAAGTATTACTACCCGTAACAAAAATTACATCATTATTTTTTACTTCAGCGATACTATTAGTCATTGCCCCACTTCCTAAAGTAGTAGCTAAACCACTAACAGTTGAAGCATGACAAAGCCTAGCACAATGATCTACATTGTTAGTACCAATAACTGCTCTTATAAATTTTTGGAACAAGTAGTTTTCCTCATTAGTACATTTTGCACTTGCAAGTCCAGCAAAGGCACTAGGTCCAAACTGTTTCTTAGTTTCCGTAATTTTAGAGACAATTAACTCATATGCTTCTTCCCATGAAGCTTCTTCAAAGACACCATTTCGTTTAATTAATGGTGTTTTTAAACGATCAGGATGATTGATGTAATTATAAGCAAACTTACCTTTAACACATAATAATCCCTCATTAGGGATTGCGTTAACTGGATCTACTCTAACTACCTTATCTTTAACAGTTACTAGTTCCATCTGGCAACCAACACCACAGTATGCACAAGTGGTTTGTGTTTTTTTTGTATCTGCTTCTTTGTATTTATATCTGCTTTTCTCAATGATAGCAGCTGTTGGACAGATGCTCACACAGTTACCACAGCTCACACATGTAGAGTATTCCATACCTTTATCATAAGCGAAGGAGATATAGCTATCTTTACCTCTTTCTTTTCGTGACAAGGCCCCAACTCCAACTAGTTCGTTACAAGTGTTAACACATTTATCACACAAAATACATTTTCGAGGATCAATATAGAAAAACTTATTTGATTCATCAATTGGAAAATCTCGATCCTCTCTATTTAGTGGTTTATCGCATTCAATATCATATAAATACATTTGGTCTTGCAAATCACATCTACCGTTTGCATCACAAACAACACATTCATTTGGATGTGAAGACCATAATAATTTTAATATTCCATCTCTTGCCTCTTTAACAGTATCATTTTCGGTTTCAATTATCATTCCATCATGAGGGTATAATGTACATGATGTTTCTAATCTTTTTTTGTTTTTATTTACTTCAACAACACACATACGACATGATCCTTGTGATTCCAATCTGTCATCATTACAAAGAGTTGGGATAAATATATCATTTTCACGACATATCTCTAATACAGTCCTTGTTTCTTCAACTTCATATATTATTCCATTGATTTCAATATTTATCAGGTTACTCATCTATCCCACTCCCTTCATTACATAATTTACATCCTTTATCAATATGATTAATAAAGATATCCTTTTTGTATCTTAAAGCACTAAAAATAGGAGTAGGAGCAGCTTGTCCTAAACCACATAAAGAAGTTTGTGCCATTATTTTACCTAAAGATTCTAATATTTCAATATCAGATTCCTCACCTTCACCAGATGCTAGTTTAGCTATTAGTAAAGATAGAACTCCTGTACCTTCTCGACAAGGAGTACATTTTCCACAAGATTCATCTTCATTAAATTTCATAAAGACTTTTAATGTATCCATCAAACAATCATCTTGATCAAAGATGATGATTCCTCCGCTACCCATCATTGCCCCATACTCAATTAACGAATCAAAATCGACAACTAAATTTAAATGTTCTTTAAAGAGAAATCCACTACTAGGACCACCAGAAACTACGTAATTAAAAGTACTTCCTTCTTTCATTCCTCCACCTAGTTTATCAATTATATCTTTCATAGTCATACCAAACTCAACTTCATAAATACCAGGATTTTTTATTTTACCAGCAAGACTAAAAACTTTTGTACCTGAAGAATTTTCAGTACCGATATTTTTATACCATAATCCTCCCTTTAATATGATATGAGGTACACAAGCTAGTGTTTCCACATTATTCACAGAAGTTGGTTTATTAAATAATCCTTTACTTGCGGGATATGGTGGTTTATTTCTGGATTCACCTCTATTACCCTCTATTGATTCTAGTAAAGAAGTTTCCTCACCACATATAAATGCTCCCGCGCCTTTTCTGACTTCAAGATCAAATGAAAAACTACTATCTAATATGTTTTCACCTAATAAATTGTATTGATGACATTCGTCAATTGCATGATTAAGAATGTCAAGAGCCTCTGGATACTCTGCTCGTAAGTATATATATCCTTTGTTTGCACCAATAGCATAACCGGCAATAATCATCCCTTCAATAACACTATGAGGATCACCTTCAAGAATGTGTTTATCCATAAACGTACCTGGTTCACCTTCATCTGCGTTACAGATAATATATTTGTCTTTACTATTATTTTGCTTTGTAAATTTCCATTTTAATCCAGTCGGAAATCCTACTCCTCCACGCCCTCTTAAATTAGATGTCATTACTTCGTTAACAATATCTATCTCAGTTGATCTAAGAGCTTTTTCCAACGCAAAATAACCATCTCTAGCAATATACTCCTCAATATTTAAAGGATCTATTACTTGATAGTTTTTTAAGACGATTCGTCTTTCTAATGGATTGATGGTTTCTGGTGATTTGAATACTTTTGATTTAAGAATCTTATTTTTGATATCAATTAGAGTATTATTCATCATTACCTCCTATGAAAGGGCTTTCTAATTTGATTATACCACTTATAATATACTGATACAAAAAAATCTAGTTTGAATACAATCTTTATAAATTTACTAAATCAGAAAAATAAAAAAAAAGATTCTAATTCACTTAGAATCTTTTTTGTCTATTCACCATTGTACTTTAAGTACTGAGAACCTTTATTAATCATTTTTCGTACAATGTAGTTGGAAAGTTTTGCATCAAAGAAACTCTCAAACACTACAACAATTCCGTTATATCGATAATAAGTATAGTAATACGAGTTTACTTTATTTTGATATACGATAATACCCTTGGTTTGATATATTGGCGTATAACCTTTATTGAAGTTAATACTTTTTATCATTCTACTAGCAATAATACTAAACATTCTATTATCCAGTCTTGTTTCTATAACTACACCTATAAATAGAACAATAAATGATAAGAATAATACCACAAAATTGATTTCAGATAATGAAATACCTATTGGGTCGTATTGGAATATCATTAGACTGACGAGACCAAAGAAAATTAAATTATTTAGTAGTAAACTAAGTAGTATAAATGAAATAATTAGTAAAAAATAAAAAATATTGGATATAACAAAGATAGATATATTCGGGATGAACAATACTATGAAGGCTATAATAACTACAGCTTTAATCAATGTTGAGTAATGTTCAAATGCACTATCTTTAATTTTGTTTTTGAAATCTTCGGCTTCTTTACTTTTCTTTCTAAACTTTGACAATGAGTAGTTTCCTATGAATTTTACTCTGCTAATGAATCCTCCAAAAGAATATGCACTCTGTAAGATAGCAGCAATAAAGTATAATCCTGTGAAAAGTACTAGTTCTAAATTATGGTCTTTATGAAAGTTTAAATGAATGATAATAATGATTGTATACATTATTGAAGTTTTGATAAAAACAATGAAACCATAAGATAATACTTTTTTTGTTGTTAGTTCTTTTCCCCAGTTTACTATATAAGCTCTATAGTTTATTGAAATAAACCATGCGGCAAGTATTAATAGTAGAATTGGTAGAACTATAGAAATTAATATCATTCACAATCACCTCCTTATGAACTAAAAAATTCTATTTAGTATATTCTAACATATAGTGAGTATTAAGTAGTTTATAGCGCTTTTAATTAACCCTTACTTTGTTTTTCTTTAATAAATCCTTTTCTATATGCTTCTAATAGTTTGTATAAATCATCAATTTCGTTTTGGAGCCTAACACCTTTATCTGTATCATATATATATTCTCTATTGGCATTTATTTCTTCTGAACGGACTATACTGATTATATCTTCTTCGGATTCAATAAGCTGTTCTTTAGAGTCGAAACGATTGTGTGAAATAAGGAACATTTTGTAAGAATCACTTACTAGTGTATAACCACCGATACCTATTTTTTGCTTATACTGCCTACTCATTCCCCCATCTATTGCATAGATCTTACCATTAGCCTTAACAGGGTTTTCTCCTGCAGAGATATCTGTTGGTACATGGCCGTTAATGATTTTTGAGTAGTTAAAGGTTATATCAAATTCTTCATAAATGTTTTTTAGTACATTTTCATTTTCACGAAGCACGAAGTAATCATTCTTTTCTTCATAATGAGTTTCTTTTTCTTTGATGAAGTATCTTTCGAATGTCTTCATTGCCTTTTTACCAAATAATGGTGAGTTTCTACCTTGCCAAAGAAATGTAAAATAATCTTTGGCTGGATTGTCTTTACTGTATCTGTTTAGGAAACTGGTTCTAACTTTTTGATCAAGAAAATCAAATAGGGTTTTCCCACTATAGATACCATCAGATTCTTTTAATGAACTAAATGAACCATCTTTTTCTAGAGGAATACAACCGTGGAATAATAAGTTATGATTATATATTAAGTACATTTGTCCAACTTGGAACAGGTATCTAATATGTGTTTGTAATAAATCACTGTTTAAAAATGCTCTTTTTAGTTGATTTAGTAATTTGTCTTCAGCTTCAGATAATTCAAAGGGGTTATTTTGATCAATTGTTGGAAATGATGTATCAAGTAGTTTATATATTTTCCCTTCAATATCGATAGTTCCTTCTTTAAAGTTAATTTTATCAAGTAATAGTCTATCTTGTAGTTCAAAATGAGGATTACGATCGCTTAAATATTTTTCAAGTTTAAATTGAATTATAGCAATAGCTTTGTGCATTTTAGCGACTAATTTAGCATCTTCAATATCCATCATAGAAGAAGCACTTGGCATAAATAGTGTACATGGATCATCTTTATAGTTTTTTAAAGCAAATTGTGCTAAAGGCATAAGACTGATACCATATCCTTCTTCAATAGTATCAAGAGTGTTGTATTTAGCGCAGTTTCTTAAGACATTGCAAATAGATAATTTACTACCTGATCCGGCTCCCATCCATATAATATCATGGTTACCCCATTCAATATCTACAGAGTGATATTTGATGATTTTGTTCATGACAAGGTGTGCACCCGAACCACGATCAAAGATATCACCAACGATATGTAATCGATCAATTGTAAGTCTTTGAGCTAAATAAGATAATTCAATTAAAAAGTTTTTTTCTCGTCTTGTTTTAAAAATAGCATCAATAATTGAGTTATAGTAGGCTTTTTTGTCACTTGAGAATCTATCCTCATTTAATAGTTCTTGAATGATATAACTAAAAGCACTTGGTAGGATTTTTCTTACTTTACTTTTTGTGTATTTTTGTGATAAGTAACTACACAATCTAATTAATTCTAGTAGTTTTGTGCGAATGACGCTGTTGAAATCTTGTTTACTTAGTTTTTCTTCATATTTGTTTATCATTTGTTTTGGATAATAAACAAAAAATGCTAATTGGTTCTTTTGTTCTTCAGAATAATCACTAAATATAATGTCAATCTTTTCTTTTGTTACTCCTGAACCATTTTTCAAGAAATGATTAAACGTTTCATACTCACCATGAATATCTGATAAAAAATGTTCTGTACCTTTTGGTAAGTTTAGTATCGCTGTTAAGTTTATTAACTCTGTACTTACTTCTTGTACTGTGGTAAATTCTTTTGCTAAAAGGTTTAAGTATTTAGATTCATATGGCATATAGCTCCTCCTTAAATCTGTCCTAGGTATATTATATCAAATTATTAATAAGAAAATAATAAAATAAAATCATTAAATAAAATTGGTGAATTTGTAAATATATAGTATAATGTAATAAGCAAAATAAGAGGTGTAATTATGGAATTTATTGAGATATTAAAAACTATTTTAATAGGAATAGTAGAAGGTATTACAGAATGGTTACCTATTAGTAGTACTGGGCATATGATATTAGTTGATGAGTGGATTAAACTTAATGTTAGTGAGGAATTTATGGAGATGTTTTTAGTTGTAATTCAACTAGGAGCAATAATGGCAGTAGTAGTATTGTTTTTCAATAAGTTGAATCCTTTATCTTTGAAGAAATCTAAACAAGAAAAAATGGATACTTGGCAAATATGGTTTAAAGTGGTTATTGGTGTTTTACCTGCTGCAGTTATTGGACTATTGCTTGATGACTGGTTAAATGAAAAACTGTATAACTATATTACTGTAGCAGTTATGCTTGTAGTATATGGTGTGCTATTCATTATTATAGAAAATAAAAATAAAGGTAAAAAGGCAAGTATAACTTCCTTCAAAGATTTATCATATAAAACAGCATTCTTTATTGGGCTGTTTCAAGTATTATCATTGATTCCTGGTACATCAAGATCAGGGGCAACAATACTTGGGGCTATAATATTAGGTACTTCAAGGTTCGTTGCTGCGGAATTTTCATTTTTCTTATCAATTCCGGTAATGTTTGGGGCAAGTGCTCTTAAATTGGTAAAATTTGGTTTTGATTTTACTGGTTCGGAAATCGCAATTTTACTTATTGGGATGATTACTGCATTTCTAGTTTCGATTGTAACAATTAAATTTTTACTAAGTTATATTAAGAAAAACGACTTCAAGGTATTTGGATGGTATCGCATTGTATTAGGTGCTGTGGTAATTATATATTTCTTAATATCGTAAAAAAGAACACTTCAAGTGTTCTTTTTATTTTTTTACCCTATCTTAACTCATATGGGAAGCCGATTTCAGTCCAACGACTATCAAATCTTCTTTCGTTTCCTTCAATGATTAATTGATACATGTTGACACCGTTAAATGCTGCCTCCTGAATTGTTACAACTGATTCAGGAACAGTGAAATTATAAAAGCTTGCTTCAACAAATGCACCAGATAGTATCTTAGTTGTTTCTGAATGTATGGTGTAATCTTGTCTTATTCTACCAGATGGATATGCCACTAAAGTTTTATAATCCTTGGTGTACATTACGCCATCAAGACTTGTGTATGTATTATTTTCTTCTGAAACATCAAACTCGTTTATTTGAGAGTTATTAAATACATCAACGCCTAAAGTTGTTAATCCTTTACCAATGCTAATGTTATACAAAGCATAGCATCCCTGAAAGGCACCAGTTTCGATTGTAGTTACTTTATCAGGAATAATTATTGATCTAATTGAACTTTGATGAAATGCATATTCTTCAATTAAGATAAGTGAATCTGGTAGTGACACATTATCAACTCTTGTATTATAGAAAGCATTAGTTGATATTACTTTGGTTCCTTCAAGAACTTCATATTCATCACCATTTTTACTACTTGGATAATTGTATAATGTTTCAAAATCTTTAGAGTATAAAACACCTTCCGAAGAAGCGTAATATCTATTTAACTCAGATACTTCCCATCCAGCAAATGAAGTTCGACTAAATGCGGATGGAGATAGTTCAGTAACATTTTCCGAAATGTAAACTAATCCTTGGATATTATTGAAACAAAAAGCACAATCTCTATATATTGAAGTCTTATCAGAAAGTGTAAGATTATGAATGTTATTTTCACTAAATGCACTATCTTCGATTATATCTACATTGTCAGGAATAGTTAGTGTATATATTTCATTTGCCTGAAAAGCACCAGCTCCAATTATTTCCAATGAATTTGGTAATAATATTTCTTCAAGATTGTTTTCTGAGAATGCTGCAGGACCAATCTCTTTTAGTTTGTCATTAAATGTGACTGATGATAAGTTGTTAACGTAAAAAGCATTATTACTTATATATTCTAGATCTCTTGGTAATGTTATGTGCTCTAGAATATTGTGTGCAAACGCATAATTATCAATTTTTTTAACTGTGTCTGGGATTATTACAGTTTCTAGAGCTTTAATGCTTAGTGCATGTACCCCGATTTCAGTTACAGATATATTGTTAATTTGTTTTGGAATAACAACCTTTTTAGGTCCAAAACCATAAGATTTAATTATATATCCGTCTTGATCTTGGTTAAGTAGGTATGTGAAGTGTCTAAGTTCTGTCCATTTATTTACTACTTCAATATTAAAAACAAATGGTAATGATTTGTTTCCTGATGAATCTGTATATGTTGCTATTACACTAAACTTTCCAGTAAAAGATGTGTTTACGTTAGAGTAATCAATTTCAATATTTTCTTTGACTAATTCTTGATCGTGATTATCAACCATAGTGATAAACTCTTTTAGATCTGGGATATCATCCCCTCTTTCAAGAATTAAAGAATATTTTTTTATTAGTTTTACTTCTGGTTTTGTGGTATCAACAATTTTTAATTTAGTTGATGCAGTAGAAATATTACCTGCAGTATCTGACGCAGTGAAAATAACTTCATGTTCACCTAACTCTAATAGATTAGTTTCTTGAATATTTGTCGTAATTAAACTACTCATCAAACCATCAATATCATCGATAGCTCTAACACCAATCTCGGTTAAGTCGACAACTTCACCATATTCAATTTCGATTTCCTCAGGGATACGACTTATTTCTGGAGCAACTTCGTCATTATATTTGTTGCAACTGCTCATTCCTAGTAATAAAAAAAACACTATAAAAGTGTGACAAAATTTCTTCATTAATATCACCTTCCTAAATAATATTATATCATGAATTTCAAAAAAAGGAATTTACATTTGATTTTATAATAATTTGTTACAGTTAGGGTATTTTATCATTTGATGGTGTATTGTTGACAGTATCAATCTAATCTTTTATAATATTAATGACTAAAGAAGGGGTGTTGTATATGAACAGAAAAAAAATATTTACATCAATTGTACTCTTTTCAATGATGTTTTTTTTATTTGGTTGTGATGAAGAAGTAGAGTTTTCTAATGAAGTTGTATTTAATATGGACTATGAATATAGAGTGCAACTAGGAGATGACTCTTTTGATATAGATGCATTAATTACCTTCATTGATGAAGATGGGCTTGATAGAGACGTAAATGACTGTGAAGTTGATTATGGTGGATATGATGTAGATGTTGTAGGAACATATACAATAACCGTTACATACACTGATGATGAAGGTATGATAAGTAGAGATGTTTTAAATGTATACGTTGAGGATAAAATTGCCCCAGTGATTACTTTGAACGGGGATAATATTATATATCTAAGTATTGGTAGTGAATATGAGGATTTAGGTGCAGTTTATTCAGATAATTATGATACCGAAGGAGAGGTAGTAATTGATAATACTGGATTAGATCTAGAACATCCAGGATCTTACATTATTACATATAGTGCTCAGGATTCCTCAGGAAATGATGCAGAGTTTGTTACTAGAAGAGTTATCGTTAAAGATGATGAAGTACCAACTTTCAGCGTGATTTCCTCAGCAACAATTACTGTCGGGACACAAGATGTTGATCTGGAAATTTTTGTTTATAACTTACAAGACAATTATGATGCCGCAGAGCATTTAACTATTGATTTCGTTACTGATTTTGATGTTATGAAGTTAGGAGAATATGATGTATTTGTTGAAGTTACAGATTCAAATGGTAACTCATCTTCAGATAGTTTCACATTAGTAGTTGAGATTGGATATCATCCAATAGTTCAGTTTGATTATTTTGAAATTCAAGAAAACAGTATATCTTTTGCTATAGAGGCATATAATGATCCATTTTATGAGAATTTCAAATATACGATATATACTATAGATGAAACAGATAATATGGTTCTATTAGAAGGTTTTGAAGACATCACAATTACTAGAGAGTTTACTCAGGTATTACTTGAAACTTTATATGGTATTGAGTATGTCATTGAAGTATCATATAACACAATCATTGATGATGAAACAATAAGCATATTTTCTAATTTGTTAGAAGTTGAACCACCGATTATTAATTTCTATGCAAATGTTTATGGATCAACAGTTACTGTTTATGCAGATGTTATATATGATGATATTGAAAGAATTTTAGTTTTTGATTCTGAAGATTCTCTGGTATATGAGAGTGTAAATCCAGGACACCCTAACTTTACTATTAGCAATCTTGAAGGAGATATGGAATACCGAGTAGTATATGAAATGTACTCAGGTAATAATGTTGAATTTACGTTTAAAACCCTACCTTTAGTACCAATCCAAGATATTGTTTTAAACCTTAAAATGTACTTGTTTGATCAAGATTACACTAATGCGGGAGTTAGCATACTAATAGATGGAGAATATACAGAATATGCGATTACTGAAGTTGTAGATGGGTTTGGGATTGTGCAAGTAGTATATCCACATGAAGTATTTATGGAGTTCCCAGATTATATAACCTTTGATTTCTATAGTGATTTAGAGAATAAATTGAGTGTTTTAGCAGAATATAGTTATACACGTTATTATATAAATCCAATTAAAGATAGGATTTATGCGGAAACGGATATTTATTATTTTGAAGGACAAGATACAATATATGAGAATCATACAGGTGGAGGATTAATTTTTAATATCGTTGCTGACGTTAATTCAATTAAAGGAAACTACTCATACATAAAAGCATATGATAATAATGGTGGATTCTACAATGTAGACAACACTGAAAACCGCTTAGAGACACATTCGCTTATACAGAATATTGATGGAAAATTGATGAAATCCATCTTATTTATAATTGAAGTTAATGAGTTCGGGGTATATGATAGTGCATTGCGTTTAAATGGAATTTGTCCAACTTATATACTCGATAATTCAGAAGTTAAACAAGATGGAAGTAAAATCAACTTTATTGTTAATGGGCATTGCTCTGTAACCCAAGACTATGATGAACATATGACTGTGGTTGCTGAAGAAATTTTATTATTAGCCGAAATAGGAGTTGAACTGGCGGATTACGTTTCAAATGAAGATTCAGACATTGGAAACATTGCATATATAATTACTGATGAATCTATTTTAGTTAGTAGAATCCTAGATGATACAAACTTATTTGACTCAGAAGGAAACATTGTTCAGAATACTGGTTTCATTGTTGTCGTTAATGATACTAATATATTTTTAGATATACCTGACTTATCGGAAATATGTTCTGATAACTATATAAGATTAGCTGTAACATCAAGCCATGATGTTGATAAACTTGGAATAGTTGGATCATTCAATGATTTTGATTATAATAATCCAATCACTGGAGTTCTTATTAATACTTTTGGCCGTGGCTATTATGAGTTTAATATATGTACTACTGATACATCTGGAACTTTTAGATTAATCTACGATAATGATAACAACGGCTTCAATGAAGGTGATTCATTTGCCTCAGAACTGACAGAATTTGATTTTGTTGAGGCAAACACAAACATATTGTTATATCATAATGATACAGTAATATATTCTGGATTTAGTGAGGTACATAGTGAACTTATTGGAATGTTTTTTGAAGAAGGTGTACTAATACCTGGGGATACATACACATTTAGAGTGGAAATAGCTGATGTTGCAGTAATAGAACAAGATGATTTAGAAGAGGATATTACTATACCTGATGTAGAACAGTAATATAGATATAAAGAAAGTTAAATCACATTGATTTAACTTTCTTTTTTAGAAATAACATTTTATTGACGTACCATTTATTAGGCTGTTATGGTTTTGGCAAGAATAAACTAAATATAACCATATCGAATAAAGTTCAAAACTAGTGTAATGATAATAAATTATTTTGTTGGAATTGTATAATGGAATTGCCAAGTAATACCGTATTTATCAATAAGTACACCAAATAATGCACCCCAGAAAGTTTCTTCAATATCTCTAACAACTTTACTTTCTGCTTTGAATCGATTAAATACTTCAATTAACTCTTCTTTTGATTCATAGTCTAGATGAAGTTCTATATTGCTTTTTCTAGGAAGTTTCTGATCTGCCATATATATTTGATTGTCATTAAATTTTAACTGAAGATGCATCACTGATTCAAGTTTATCTTCAGGACAATCAGGAGTGTCTTTTCCTCTCATAATATACGTAATTTCTCCATTAAACATATCTTTATAGTAGTTTGCTGCTTCAAACGTGTCCTCTAACAAGATGTATGGGTAGATGAATTGTCTCATAATTTCCTCCTTATATTTATAATTAATTTTATCATTTATGATTATGTCTAACAAAGGATATACGTTTTAAGTGATAACACTTTCACAAAAAAATATAAGAGATATATGATATTATTAAGGCAATAAATGAGGTAGATATTATGAAAATTATAGGTTATCAAGGTATTGAAGGAAGCAACTCAGAAGAAGCTGCAAGACAGCTAGCGATTAAATTGAAGATAAAAAATTATATTTTACTTCCTTTGGTTTCTTCTTTAAATGTTTTGAGTTGTGTAGAGACCAAAAAAACAGATTATGGAGTCATTGCCGTTAGAAATAATCATGGTGGGATAGTAAAGGAAAGTAAAGATGCATTGAAGAACACAAAACTCATTTTAGCTGACAATATCGAAATGAGTATTCACCATTTTTTGTTTGTAAAAAATGAATCTGTAAAAAAAGAGGATATCAGATTTATCGCATCACATCCACAAGCTTTTGTTCAATGTAAAGAAAATCTCTTTAGTACTTACCCACATGTTGAGTTAGTAAGTGACGAAGATACTGCCACTGCTGCAAAGAAATTATCAAACGGAATATTTAGTAATGCTACTGCGGTATTATGCAGAAAAAACGCGGGATATAATAATGGTTTATTTTTATTAGAGTCTAATTTGGAAGATAATGACAATAATAAGACGACTTTTGAGCTATACAAAAAATAAAGAACATTCATCGAATGTTCTTTTTATTTTTGGCTAAATCCGTTCCATAACAACTCAAAAGATGAATTGATAAAATGGTCTTTATCACTAATATCGTTTTCCAGAATAAAATTAATTGTAGCATGTAATGCATTGTCTATATAAATCATTGAGTACTCAGGATAATCAATACATATTGTTCGTGGAGATATAGAACTTAATATTGATTGTCTAAATTTTGAGAAAGTCTCCATTTTCTTTTCATCCATATACATATTCCTGAATGGTGAATGTAAAAATAGTTCTAGATAGTTAAATTCCTCTGGATTTGATATTCCCCAAGCGATTACTGCACCCCACATGTTCTTCATATTGTCATGAGGTGTTTGACACTCATGGATTAAATCTAGAAAAACTGCTTTTGAATGATATTTGATATCTTTGTATATTGCATGAATTAAATCCTCTTTGGTAGGAAAATAATTGAATAATGTACCAACACTAACTTTAGCCTTTTTTGCAATTATTGATGTTGGAGTAGCGTGAAACCCATTTTCGTTAAATAATTTCATAGCCGTAAATAAAATATTTCTTCTTTTATTTTCGTCCATTGTAAACCCTTCTTTCATAAATACACTCTGAATGAAATTTTACTCCTGTCAATCACATTTGTCAATCAATATTTATTAAAAAATGCATTTTTTATTCTCGTATCACATTATATTGACCGTTTCACATATAGTGATAGTGCTTTCATAAATAATAATAATATGTTATATACTTCTTAATAGTTAATATAGTGTATTTCATTAACCTGTGATTTGATTGATTAGTCACTAGAAGGCTGTTTAAAGCGACATAGCTCTTGTTTAAAAAAATAAAAAAAATTTGGAAACCCCTCAAGAGCCATAAATCAATCAAAGTGACTACTAATTGACTCATCAGTCACTTTTTTCACTCAAAAACTACTTGATTTCTTCTTTTCGAGGAGTATAATGAGCCTTGGTGATTGATCTAATGCGTGATGATTTCTTACTCAATATTCAAATTTGCTCACAAGAGTATTTTTGCATATTTTTGTTACCTAATTTGAACATATGAAGAAGAAGTTGTCATTCCATTGTCATGAACTGTGAAAAGGAGTGATCATATATGTATTTATTAAATGCCAGCATAGATGCTGGATTATCATCTGTTGTAGTTGATCTTGGTATTGTTATACTTTTAGGTTTTGCAATGGGAAGAATTTTTGAGTTAATTAAAATACCTGCTGTTACTGGATATTTAGTTGCTGGTTTGTTGCTTGGCCCAATAACTGGATATTTCTCAGTTGAGTATTTGGAGAATTTTAGAGTTGTTGGAGACGTGGCTCTGGGATTTATTGCCTTTCAAGTAGGGAATGAACTTTGGCTAGGTAAGTTGAAAAAATCAGGGAAACGTATTGTAATTATTACTGTTATACAGGCAATATTGACAACGGTTCTTGTAACATGCCTAACATTATTATTTGTGGATTTACCAGTTGCACTTATGTTAGGGGCAATTGCAGCAGCAACTGCACCTGCACCAATAATGATGATAATTAAGAAATATCGCACTAAAGGTGAACTAACTGATACAATTTTACCAGTTGTGGGTCTTGATGATGCTGTCGGAGTTGTAATGTTTGGGACACTACTATCAATCAGTGTCAGTTTGATAGGTTCTGAATCAGGTGGTTTGAGTATAGGATATATGCTGTTAGAACCATTTTTAGAGATAGTTAAAAGCGTTGGTATAGGAGTTGCAATTGGGTTTGCATCTGGGAAGGCAATATCAATGATTTCAATTAATAGTGATCGTAAAGAAAAGAACCTTAATGTAGTTATCATTACAGTTTTATTAACAACAGGTGCTGCAATATTAGCTGGAGCTTCATCAATACTGACGCCAATGATTGCAGGTGCTGTAGTAACAAACATTATTAATAAGGAATGTTTTATCTTAGAAGAAGAGACAATTAGATTCTTCATTCCACCATTAATGATTGCATTCTTTACTATTGCAGGGGCACAGTTACAGTTTGATGTAATTATCTCAGCTGGAGTAGTTGGTTTAATATATATTGTGGGGAGAATTATTGGGAAGTTCTTTGGAGCTTATCTAGGTTCGGCAATTACAAAATCAAGCGACAAAGTAAAGAAATACCTCGGGGTAAGCTTGTTGCCTCAATCTGGTGTAGCAATCGGTTTAAGCGTTGCAGCATATACTGAACTAGCACCATTAAATATGGAATATGCATTAGTTGTTAAGAATGTTATCTTAGCATCTGTATTATTCTTTGCTCTAACAGGTCCTGTCTTAGTAAAAATAGCTTTATTTAAAGCAAAGGAAAACACTGTACAAGAAACAGAAAAGGGGTTATCATGGAAAAATACGCAAGTTTTACAAAAATAACTAACAAATTCTTAAACGGAAGATTGGGAGAATTAGTTCTAAATTATGAAGACGAGAATCATTTACAAGTCTCTGTAACATATGAGTATAATGACTACTACTGGTTAGACTATCAACTTGAAGTTAATCTTCTAAACAAACAAATCGATTTTATTGCTCATCACGCAAAAGGGTCACTTAATAAAGTCGAACTTACTCGCGATAAGGATTTTGAAAATGCTGTTTCCAAATATTTGTTTTCTAGTTAATAATTTTTTACAGGACTGATAAAGGTGGTTTACCACCTTTTTTATTTTGACTTTCATGTAATGCAAAATAAAACTGAGAAATCGTTTTCAACCATAAAAAAACGTCTGTATTAAGACGATAAAAACTTTTTTTACTTTTTTAAAACATTTCTCTTTACAAACATTATTAAGTGTGTATAATGAATGAGGTTGTAAAAAATATGAGCGAAATAAAAGATGGTTTTTACATAAATAAATAGCACAAAAAGATAGCAACCCAACGTGTTTGAAAAAATCATTATAAAGGAGAAATGGGAAAATGACAGTTATTGGTAATACAGTAGTTATGGTATTTGAGGAAGCAAAAATGGCTCATGAAAACTTAGTTAAAAAATCTAACAAAAAAATCAAAAGATAAATGAGCATCACAACTCAAACCTAAAAGGATTGGTACATTGTACTAATCCTTTTTTTCGTTGTTTTTGATTAAGTATGAGATTACCCAATATTATATGTATTAAGGCAAATATTTGTATAAATTTAATACTGTTATAATTACATCCGTAAAAGACATAATTGGAAGTGTATGGTATTTACACTATATATATAAGGATGAGTGATGATTATATTTTATGGCTTTATTAGGTGTGCATAAATGATTTGAGATAAAAAAATTAATATAAAGAGCAATTTCATAACCATTTTTATATAAAAATATATCAAAAAATAATAAAAAATAATATTTTGTTGATTTTGATTAATTTATCAGTTATAATATAATTGAAGTGAAGGAAACTTCAAATAAAATTTAAGGAGATTATTATGATTTCAAGAAAAGAATTATTAACAATTAATAAGTATCCTGGTAAAGAAATAGTTGAAGTATTAGGATATGTAAAAGGATCAACAGTACAAACAAAAAACGTTGGAAAAGACTTCTTAGCAGGACTTAAAAGCTTAGTCGGTGGAGAAATTGTCTCGTATACTGAAATGATGAACGAAGCACGTAAGATTGCTACTGAAAGATTATTAAAAGATGCAGAAGCTTTGGGTGCAGATGCAGTAGTAGGATTTAGACTACAAACATCAGCAGTAATGGGTGGAGCAGCAGAAATTATTGCCTATGGGACTGCTGTTAAGTTAGGATAGTAGTTTTTAGAAAAGGAGTGTGTCATTATGCACGAAATGGATAACACTAAAAGAGTTTTAACGATTATTGGTTTAGTTTTTGAAGGGATATCAGTTGTATTAATAGGATTAGTTTTATTATTCTTCACTAATATTGAGAACCTACCAGGTATGGATGTTGAACTTGCGGCCATGACTGCAGAGGAGCACGATTTTACTATGTGGATATTCAATCTTATGATAAATGTTATGGGTTTATCTATATTTATTCTCGGTATAATTCTAATCATTAATCTATATTTGTTTACAAAGTTAATGAAAGGTCGTTACTCCGAAGAACAAGCTAAAAAAGTATATTTGTATCAAGCTATCTGGGGTGGAATAAACCTTTTATCAAATCAGATTGTTGGAATTTTATATTTAGTATCCGGTGTAGGAGGATACAACGGACATAAAGAAGAAACTGATATAAGATCAGGAATATAATTACAAGGAGGTAGCATTATGGAAGCTGTTGAGCAATTCTTAGAGGTGTTACCTCTTTTAATTCCCATTTTCGTAATCGACTTTGGATTTAAGATCTACGCACTGATAGATATTCTAAAAGAAGATAGAGTAGTTAGATGGAACAATAAGATTATATGGATTTTAATTTCATTCCTAATTAATTTTGGTTGGATCTTCTATTTCTTATTTGGGAGGGATGAATAATGATAGCCATTCAAACAAACAATTTAACAAAAATATATAATAGCAGACCAGCATTATTAAATCTTGATTTAAAGATAAAACAAGGTGAAGTTTATGGCTTCATTGGACGTAATGGTGCAGGTAAAACAACTACTATTAACTTAATTCTTTCATTAATACATCCAACTGAAGGAAGTGTAGAGATTAATGAGAAACCAGTATTGTTTAAGAACCAAAACTATAAAAAGTTAATTGGATATGTTCCAGATGTACCTGCATATCCTAAATATATGAACGCGATTGAATATCTAACATATACATGTGATATGTATGAAATAAAACGTGATTTAATAAAAGACAAAGTGCTTGAAGTATTAGACTTTGTTGACTTGAAAGAGCACAAAAAGAAGATAAGTGCTTATTCAAGAGGGATGAAACAACGTTTGGCTATAGCTCAAGCTCTAATTCATGACCCAGAAATTCTCATAATGGATGAACCAACAAGTGCTTTGGATCCTATTGGGAGAAAAGATGTTATGAAAATCATCCTTAAGCTAAAGGGTAAAAAAACCATATTCTACTCAACACATATTTTAGATGACGTTGAAAAAGTATGTGATAGAATTGGATTATTGAATAATGGAGAACTACTTCTTGAAGATACAATAGAGAATATTCAAGAAAACTATTTCAACAGTAGAATGTTTATTGAAACTAATAAACCAGCAGCTGATTTATACACTTTCTTAAAAAAACAAGGTGTAGAGAATAACATTGAGATGAATCATAAGGGAATATTATGTGATGTAAAATCAGAGACGAGTGCCCAAGACATTTTAAACTTGTTAATTAAAAATAACATAAAAATAATCGAATTTAGAAAAATTAACGCAACTTTAGAAGATGTGTTCATAAAGGTTACTAATGAAAAAACTACTTAAATACGACTTCTATTATTTACATAAAACTTCTAAATTCATTGTCTTTGGAGCTATATTCGTTTTATTCTCAATAATCTCACCTTTGACATCAAAATATATTGAAGATATTTTCAACTTCCTCTTAAACGGACAAGAAGTTCAATTATTATTACCAAAACCTAACGTTGAAACAGCATATGCTCAATATATTAATGATCTTTATGAACTAGTCTTTACTGTAACACTGTTTGTCGCAGTAAGCATATTTATTAGAGATAAGACAAAAAACTTACAACCACTTATATTTAGTAAACCGATAAATCGTACTAAATATTTACTTTCTAAATATATCACTTTCCTTATAATGCTATTGATATCACTTACTTTAGGATATATGGTATTTACATATTATACTTATTTCTTATTTGATGAAATATTCTTTATTAAAGGTATTTATATGATGTTACTTTACTTCCTTGATTTAATGTTTGCATCCGCTATTGCATTATTTGCCGCTATGCATTTTAGAACCTATATACCAGCAATGTTAACAACTTGGGGGTTATATATTGTAATTGGAATGTTTGCAATTTTAGATAAGGTACCAGTTATAAAATACTTCCCAGGAATGATTAAAGCTAATATTGGTCATGTCTATCTGGGAATAACAGAATCAGGAGACATTGTTTGGAACATAATTGTAACATTAGCACTTACTTCAATATTGATTGGGTTCTCAATTAAGAAAATAAGAAATCAAGATATATAGGAGATGGTTTTATGGCTAAATTCACTAATTTTGATTATCACAAGAAGCAAAACAAATATCGGAAATTCCGCTGTGAATGTGAAGATGTTGAGGAGTTTTCATGGGATGATGTAGTAACAAAAAGTGAAGGATTAAACCAAACAAAAAAGCCAAATAAAAAAAGATTTACCTACTTGTTTATTATCTATTTTATTTTATTTCTGTTATTTGTATACTCACTATATCAAACAACAGGATAAATTGGAGGGATTATTATGATACATGTCAAAGATCCAAGAGAAACAGCTTCTGATATTGAACTAGCCCAAGATAAGGGTAAAAAGTTAATTGATAAATCAACTAAGAGGAATTCAAGTTCAGTTTGGGATCAGGTTGAAAAAAAGAATGAGAATCACAAAGAGAAATTTAAGTATTACAACCCTGTTGATGATATTGAAAATTCCAAAAGTAATCGCTTAATAAGAATGATTATTACATCATTCATCATTATAGTACTTTGTTTTGGAGTCGCGTATCTAGCAGGAATAATCTAAAAAAAAGCCTTGGTTCAGATGAACTAAGGCTTTTACTTTAGTGTTTGAAAAAACAACTCAGCAGTATTAATATTTGATGCTAGTGGAATCTTATAAACATCACTTAATCTAAATAATGCTGAAACATCAGGTTCATGAGGTTGAGCTGTTAATGGATCTCTAAAGAATATAATTAAATCTATATCACCATTTGCAACTCTTGCTCCTATTTCTTGGTCTCCACCTAGTGGACCACTTTTAAAACAATGGATAATTAGTCCTGTTTCTTCCATAACTTTACTACCTGTTGTACCAGTAGCAAATAGTTGATGTCTTCTTAATACTTCAACATGTCTTTTACAGAAAGTAATAATCTCATCTTTTTTCTTATCATGTGCAATTAATGCAATCTTCATTAAACCACCTCATATCCATTATACAGTATATTTAGTAATTAAAATGTAAAATTGCGATTTTCTACATAATATATTATAATTATATAGAAAAATCAAATACATAGGGGGTTATTATGGGTAAAAGAATATCAGGTGGCAGAAGTAGAGGAATCTCAGGTAGAGGATTTAAAGCAAGTAGTTTTAGAAGTTCAGGATTTAAATCAAGATCTTCAATAAATTTGGGAGGACATAGACACCATAGTTATCGTCCATACAGAAGAAATTATTTTTTCCACAGTTTAGGTCCAACAGGAAAGATTGTTTATATTGTCTTCGTTATTATTTTAATTTTATTTTTAAGTTTTATGTAAACAAAAAGAGCGAACTCGCTCTTTTTTAATTGTTATATAAATCGATTAGTCTAGCTACTTTACTATAATTAATGTATCTAGATTCTCTTAATAACTCTTTTCCATTACTGAATATAAGTACAGTTGGAACACTGAAAATTAGATGTTCTCCACGGAATTGATCAATATCATCAATATAAATATTATAGATATCAATTTGGTCTAAATTTGGTACATTTTGCTCAAGCATACCTAAGATACTTTGACAAGCAGTACAAGTATGTGATTTAGCAATAACCATCACAAAATCTTTATTAATTACATCTTTAACGTCTTTATAGTTTTTTATTAAGTTCATTTAATTCGCCTCAACAATTCTTAACGCCTTTGTAGGACAAGCATATAAACAACCCCACGCGTTATCACAGATTACATCAGTAGTATACGCTTTTTTCTTTTCTTTGTCTATTTTAAGAGTTCCAGTTGGGCAAATTCTTGCACAAATAGAACAACCAATACATCTATCATTATCTACATCTACGGTATAAGCCATATAAAACACCTCCAAGCCGAAAGTTAGTATACAAACAATAATAAAATTTGTCAACCATTTTAATTATAAAAGTGTTTTCCTTAATCATAATTATATATATATTCCTTGTTTGGAATATAACATGATGGTAATATACGCGTAAGAGGTGATAATAATGAAAAGTGTTAATTATCTTAAAAGTATTAGTAATAACACAAAATTACGTCTAGTGTCTTTGTTACTAGAGAATGAGTTATGTGTTTGTGAGTTAGAAGAGATTCTCCATATCAGACAAGTAAACATTTCTAAAAACTTAATAAGTTTAAAAGATGCAGGGATTGTTGATGTTAGAAGAGAAAAACAAAGAGGATTTTATTCACTTACTGAAGACTTTAAAAAGAACACATATTTAGTAAAACATATTCAAGAACTTAAGTTAACTGAAGACATGTTAAAAAAGGATTTTGAAGAATTTATTAAACATGAAGAAGTTAAAGACAACAATATATATGTTTGTAATGCATATAGAAAAGAGGCAAGTTAGATGATTAAAAAGTCCTTAAAGGTTAACGGGATGACATGTGCAATGTGTGCTAAAACAATTACCAACACATTTGATAATTATGAAGGGATTAGTGCAAACGTTAATGTAGGGGCAGGAAAAGTTATATTTACTTATAATGAAGAAAAATATAGTTTAGTTGATATTGCTGATATAGTAACCAATATAGGGTATGAACCGATTATTGAAGAGTCTTTAAATGATAATAAAAAAGAACGAGCGAAAATGAGAATTGAAATTTATATTGCTGTTATATTTAGTATTCCTTTATTATGGGCGATGTTCAGTCATATTGAGTTCTTTAGTTTTGTCTATGTGCCAGAAATACTAAAAGATGGTATCTTCCAATTAATAGTATCTGGGATAGTTCAGTTTTATATAGGGAGAAGATTTTATAAAGCGGCATATCACAGTATAAGGAAAAAAGTACTTGGGATGGATATTTTGGTAGTAATGGGGACTACAAGTGCATACTTATATAGTATATACCTATTAGTAAACCAATTAAGTAATCCCGTTATGCATCCAACATATTATTTTGAGATAAGCGCATTAATAATCACAATGGTGTTGATTGGTAATTACATTGAACATATTGCTAAAGAAAGAACCACAGATGCTTTAGTAGAACTTATTAATCTAGGTGCTAAAGAAGCTAGAGTTTTGAAAGATGGTAAAGAAGTAATGTTAAATATTGATGAAGTCTTTCTAGGTAATCATATACTAGTAAAAGCTAATGAAAAAATACCTGTTGATGGAAAAGTAATAAAAGGAACATCATATATAAATGAATCTATGATTACAGGGGAAAGCATCCCTGTCCAAAAAGAAACTGATGACAATGTAATTGGTGCGACAATAAACCTACGGGAAACGCTAATAATAGAAGCAACCAAAATTGGTAGTGACTCAATGTTAGCTCAAATCATTCAAACAGTAGAGGAAGCAAGTGCACAAAAACCACCAATTCAAAGAACTGCCGATAAAATAGCTTCTTATTTTGTACCAATTGTAGTATCAATTGCTTTACTAAATCTATTTATTCAATTTGCAATTATGGGAATTGATTTTAGTATAGCCTTCGAAAGAACAATCGCTATATTAGTAATTAGCTGCCCATGTGCTCTGGGGTTAGCTACCCCTACAAGTATTTTAGTAGGTAACGGAAAAGCAGCACAAAACCACATTCTATATAAAGGTGGAGAGTTCTTTGAATTAGCTAATAAAATAGAGGCTATAGCATTTGATAAAACAGGGACACTTACTATTGGAAAACCAGTAGTAACTGATTACATTGGAAATATAGACGTATTAGATTACTTATATTCTTTAGAAAAAGAATCCACTCATCCAATAAGTGTTTCACTTGTTGAATGGGCAGAAGAAAAAAACGCAAAACAGTTAGAGATATCTAACTTTGAAGTTATAAAAGGAAAAGGTATAAAAGCAACAATTAACTTAAATGATGTCTATGTTGGATCATACAAAATATTAGATGAAATAATTGTGCCAAAAGACTTTGATGACAAGTATAATAAACTGATAAATCAAGCAAAAACTGTAAACTTCTTAGTTATTAATAATAAAATTGAAGCTCTATACGCTGTTAGAGACGAAATCAAAGAAACATCAAAACTAGTAATTGAAGAAATGAAAGCCAGAAACTTAGTTCCTTATATGATTACTGGAGACAATGAAATAGTCGCAAAACAAATAGGAAAAGAATTGGGAATTGAAAATATCTATTTTGAAGTATTACCACATGAAAAGGCAAAAATAGTTGAAGACATCCAATCACAAGGAAAAGTAGTTGCCTTTGTTGGTGATGGTATCAACGATGCTCCTGCATTAAAACTAGCAGACGTAGGGATTTCTATGGGGCACGGGACTGATATAGCTATTGATAGTAGTGATGTAACACTAATGAGTTATGACTTAGGTCTTGTAATTAAAGCGATTGATATGTCAAAAGCTACACTAAAAAATATATATCAAAACTTTGCCTGGGCATTTAGTTATAACCTAATTGCAATACCATTAGCAGCAACTGGAAGATTAAGCATGGTAGTTGCTGCAGCTGCAATGGCATTTAGCAGTATTACAGTGGTATTAAATGCATTACGATTAAAAGGATACAAATTACCTGAGTTTAAGGTACAAAATAAAGGAGGAATAAATTTGAAACTAGAAGTAACAAATATGACATGTGGACATTGTAAAATGACAATTGAGAAAGCACTACATGAAAATGGTTTTGATCAAGTTGAAATAAATCTTGATACAAAAACAGTAAATGTTGATTTAAATGGAAAAACAGAGGAAGAAGTAAGAAATATAATCACAGCTAAAGGCTACGAAATCAAGTAATAAAGCGGAGTTTATACTCCGCTTTTACTTTTTTGATAAAGTAGTTCAAATATAATATAATATATATGTAACTAGGAATATAACCTCCAAATTATGAACCAAAGTTACCGGAAAGGAAGGTGTTAAGGTATAAAAGATGATACAATAACACATAAAATTTTCGTGATTTCTATTTATATGGATCGGGAAGGATTCAAGGAATTGGGCAAGGGAATAAGTTTTGAATAAGGGGGAAGGAAAAAAACCTTCCTTTTTATTTTATAAAATCATTGATTTTTAAAAACCTCTTTGCTATAATAAAAAAGCGCATAAAATAATATGCAAACAGTGGGCGGGTAGCGAAGTGGTTAAACGCGGCAGACTGTAACTCTGCTCCTTTGGGTTCGGCGGTTCAAATCCGTCCCCTCCCACCATTTTTTTATTTTAGGGGCGTAGCAAAATGGTTATGCAGCGGTCTCCAACACCGTCTACGGGAGTTCGATCCTCTCCGCCCCTGCCATTAAATAAAGTAAAGAAGCCAAATTTGGCTTCTTTTTTATTGTTTTGAACTTTTGATTTGTTTAATACAAGTTATAATCTTGAACTCGATCTTGTTGATATAGCACAGTATTTACAACATCTTATTGCGTAAGAATTGAGGATAATGAAATTTGTAGAAGTAAAATTTGTATAATGCTGAAAGGGCAAGCACCAACTCAATTAGACCTTGAATCATCAACATATAACTTGAACATTCAAGTTTATGATGATTATGTAGATTTGTTCTTTACTTTAGGAGAAGACATCTACTACATTTATCAGATTTCGGATGATAATAGTAGTGCAGAGCAACTATTCGATTACTTGTCAAATCTACATCAAGAATCAAATAAATAGAGTAGAAAATTTTTAATTCAATGGTGGTCGAATCCACTTGAAATGCCCTCATAATAAAAAGAAGTCCTTTCAATTAGCCTCTTTTTTGCATGATGAAGGGTTTTATCTAAGATTTGTTTTGGTAAGAGAAGCATTAGTAGCAACGAAGGATATTATGATTCGTAATGACTTCGAAAAAATAAAAAAAGGTTTGAAAGTATATTGCATTTTCAAAACCTTTTTATTTTTAGGTTGTAATTTTTTAAGTTGAGTGGAAGTCAAAGATAATTAATGGCATACATTTAGACATTGTTTGACAATAATAAATGTCTAAAATTTTGTAAATATTTATTATTTAACTGAATAACACGATTTCATAATTTCTTCAAAATTGTCTTCAAAAATTTTTACAAATTTAGGATCGAATTGAGTACCCGAACACCTTTTAATTTCCTCGAGAGCTTCTTCAGGGGTTAGTTTTTCTCGATAAGTTCGATCACTTGTCATTGCATCAAAAGCATCAGCAAGTGATATGATTCTTGCCTGATATGGTATTTCTTCACCCTTCACCCCTCTAGGATATCCTGTCCCATCCCACTTTTCATGATGGTACAATATTATTTTAGAGAAGTCTCGTAACTCGCTTGTAGAGTTTAAAATTCGAGAACCGATCTCACAATGCTTCTTCATCTCAGCCATCTCTTTGTCATCTAAAGGTCCAATTTTGTTTAGAATATATTGAGGGATAATGATTTTACCAATATCATGAAGTAATCCAGTTGTTTTTATATCATTTACTTCTGAATAGGGAAGATTGCATCGTTTGGCAATTTCTTCGCTCATTTTTGAGACTTTTCTAGAATGAGATTCAGAATAATTATCTTTTTCATAAAGAGTTGTTATAATTGTGTCTATAGTTCTATTTCTCATTGATGGAACTGCATGTAATTTCATTCGATACATAGAATCCTCAGCTGATCTATATAAGTCTTTAAAATCAACTGAATCAGTTGACTTGGTGTCAATTCCAAATGAGATTGACAATGGATAAGATTTGTGTTCATATGTTTTACATGTATTCAACATTTTATCAACGCGCTTTTCAGCTTCTATTTTATTTGTGTTAGGCATGATAATTATAAATTCGTCTCCACCGATTCTGGCAACGAAATCATCATTTTTTGAATGACGAAGGAATACTTCTGCTGCATCTATTAATACTTTATCACCTGAATAATTTCCAAATGCATCGTTAATTAGTTTTAACCCATTTATATCCGCAACAATTATTGACAGAGGATAGTTCTTTTCCTTATCTATGTTAATGATTTCTTCTTCGTAATGTTTCCGATTAAATAATCCAGTTAATGTATCGTAATCAGATTGCCTTTCCAAATATTGTTTACGTTCTAACATCGCTAAATCTTCTTCGATTATTTCTCTAAAATGGAGAAGCAAACTTCTGTATTTATTATGAAAATGATTAGTTTCTTTGTCTAGAACACATATAGTTCCAAAAACAGAATCATCTGCCCATTTTATTGGCAATCCATAATATGATACCATATTAAGTTTAATATCTGGATTATCTTTCCAATCATCATAGAGTAAAGAATTATCAATATGTAAAGGTTCATCTCTACCAATAACAGTTTCGCAATATAACCCGTGCAACAATTCGTCTTTTCCATCAGCAGGATATGGATTATCTTTATTTTGACTTTTAACTAATACTTTCATATGTGTTTTTGTAATTCTCATTATTAAACCAGCTGAAACATCAAGTATTTCAGCTACTAATGAAATAATTCTTTGCCATCTATCTAAAATTACTTGTTCAATGATAGGTTTACTATAATCGGTGATATTAATTGGAACAGTAATTTTTTCTTCTCTTAAATACACATTTGTCTTCATAGTATCCTCCTATCCTTCTATCTAATTTTAGTATATCAAACATATAGAAAAAAATAAACAATCAATAAAGTAGAGATTTCCTAAATCTCGACAGTAACCCATATCAACTTTGAATATTTCTTTTATCTGATCATGAAATATGATGCATTGCCATATGAGCAACCAATATTTTAAACTATATTCTTATTTGAGATGAATACTTGTTCTTGAGGTTTAGTTCTTTTACGTCCCCAATGACTTAAAAGACCAATGATATAGTTAATACCATTAGGAATGTAAGTATTGTAATGAGTCTTATATAAGACATTAACGTCCATACCATTTAAGGTGACAAGCCGTACATTCTCTGGATCTAATTGTCCTGGAACATAGTAATTGATGTAAGTACTGTTCATTGCTTTTACATTTGACATGTCTTCAACTCCTTTCTAAGTTTTTTTGAATATTGAGTAAACCAGGTATATAATATTTATGGAAGGGGGTGAGAGAATGAATAATCTTTGTTTTTATATGATTTCTGTCTTGGATTAACTCATAATATAACAAGAAATGGCACCTATAATTTTTCTATTGTTTAAAATCATTGAACTATAGATTATCCCTGAATGTGATCCGAATTTATTGATTCATGAGCTATTGAACCTTTGATTATGGTCTCAATGGATTCCTTATCTTCTTTAGATGGTTTACACTTTTCGAGTTCCAACACCGTCTACGGGAGTTCGATCCTCTCCGCCCCTGCCATAAAATAAAGTAGAGAAGTCAAATGGCTTCTTTTTTAATTTGATTTAGTTGATATTGATATAATTGTGATATTATTAGGTATATAAAGATTATATAGTAAAGTCGAAAATAAAGAGGGTACATATGGGAAAGAAGTATATTGAAGAAAATATTGAAGTATTAAGAAAACAAAGAGATGATAAAATAAAAGGTAGTTATCGTTATTACTGTGTAAAAGTTTATGTATATATTAAAAAAGGAATTGAAATGTCCAGTACTAACTACTGTAATCCTAAGTATTCTGATATGAGTAAAGCCATTTTTGGAAATAGAAATGATGAAAGAAAAATTAGGTCTTTTATAAAGGATCTAAGAAAATCAGGTTATATTTCAGTTTATGGTGTTGGTGATGAAAAAGAAATCAAGATTGTTAAAGATTTGGATTTTTAAAATGTTAATATATTAGCAATACAATTTGTTGATTTTTTCTAAGGAGAATAATTAAGATGATTTTTATGGCTACATATGATAAACACCATCAACAAAATAACTATTTTTGTAAACCTTATACTGAAACAAGAAAAATTGTAGATTATTGAAGTTAACATGAATTATTACATTTTAAAATATTAATTTGATATATGAAATTTTGAAGTAATAGATTAAGTATCGGTATACTATGTTTAGACAAAAAATAAAGATCTTCGCAGAATTTGTTCTGGAAGATCTTTTTTTATGACTTAGGTTAATAATACTCTAGGACTTTGAAAAATGTTGGTGTATAAATATGATGTTTAATTGTTAACTAATGATAGTCTTTTTCCACTTAATCTATAACACTTATCAAATCTTCTGGCTAATTGCTCATCATGTGTAGCTAGAATAACAGTTTGACCTTTTGTGTTTATCTTGTGAAGTAAATCAAAAAGAATATCTGTGTTTTTGGAGTCTAGGTTACCTGTGGGTTCATCTGCAAGTATTAAATCAGGTTCATTTATTAGAGCTCTTACTACAGCCACTCTTTGCATCTCTCCACCTGATAAATCACCAACCATTTTATCTTTAAGATCATAGATGTTAAATGTTTTTGATAACTCCTCAAAATTACTTAAAAATCCTTTTGTTTCTTTTCCACCCAATATTGCTGGTAACAGTATGTTGTTTTTTACATCTAGATTAGTTACTAGATTGTAATTTTGAAAAATAACTCCAATGTTTGCATTTCTAAATTTTGATATCTTGGTATCATTGTATTTACTTATATCAGATTTGCCAAACACATATTTACCATTATAATTACCATCTATTGTTGCTAATATATTGAGTAGTGTTGTTTTACCAACACCTGAATCTCCTATAATTGATATGAAATCACCTTTAGATACTTCAAAACTCAAGTTTTGAATTACAAATGTTTCACCTTTATCATATGATTTATAAATATTGTTTAAACTTATCATACATTTCTCCTTATATATACACGTTATTTGTGATTTTTTTAAATGAAGTAAACTGTAATACAATGAAACTATAAATTACCGAAGCAAGAGAAATACATATGATAATGCTTAGATTAGTCCATAGACTTATCCCAACATAATCAATACTCGGTATATAGTGAAGAATAATATAACTCATAAGGTTGCCAAGACATATTGACAATACACCCATAAAAATTCCAACTATCATATACTCAAATATATAGTACTTCTTTAGAGTTTTAACCGACATTCCCAAAATTAAGTAAATCACATCATTTTTTCTTCTTTCATTCATATTGAATGTTAATGAGTTAATGATGTTGAGAAATGAGAGTAAAATGACTGCAGAATAAAATATAATGAAGAAATCAGAATATGGGAAAACTTCACTCATTGACTGAGTTATTATGTCATCAAGTGTATAAATATATCTTGAGTTAGGATTATAATCATTGTAAAGCGATTTAATGAAAGAAATATCAGAATCAGATAAGTCTTCTGTTGTAACTAAATAACTATCAAAATTATACTTTACTGACTCTCCCATATTGATGATTCTGTTTGGGTCTATGTTTTCAGAATATCCTCTATAGTCAAAAATTATTTTTTTTGATTCCTCGCCGGTATCATCATAATATCCAGCAATCTTGAAGTTGATACCTTCAACTAAAAGCTCATTATTATATATGAAATCTTTTGTACTCATAGGCAAAATAATAATATTATTAGTCTCAATTTCATTATCTTCGTAATTAATATCCGGAATTAGGAAGTTATTTCCATCACGTAAATAAATTATCTCATTACTGGTGTCAGTAACTAAGTAGTTCAATATAATATCCTCATTATCATTTACATTTATAGAAACTGTATTACTTGAGAACATATAGGGCGATACATGAGGATATTTTTCTGTAAGATTAGCATAATAATCTATACTGTTGTTACCAACTATACTTTCATCATATTCTAGAATAATTTGATTCTCATCTATGGTAGCTTCCTTTTGAACTTGTGCTTCTAACCCGTTTTGATAATTTAGTCCTACAATCAAAATCATAGTGGATATAACAATACCGAAATATGAAATAAAATGTCTTTGTATTGAGCCAAATATATTTCTTATCATAATTTTCTTAAGCATCTACATCACCTCTTACTTTGCGCATCTCAATAATGTCTTTACCTCTAAACGCAAAATCAATGAATGAAAATATACTTGAGGTGATTATACTAAGACCAAGTATCAAAACTCCTGAATATAATATCAAATTAGTTATACTAAGATACTTAATGCTTGTATCAGACAAAATAGTTGTTGAAACTGTTATGATAGTACTCAAAATAACTATTATAACTCCTGAAATGAAACCAATTAATGCCCCTTTATATAATGATATCAAAGTCATCTGTTTCTTTGTAGCACCTAAAACTCTATATATACCATTTTCTTTTCGTCTAATTCTATTTGTATAGATTGCAGTATTTATCAAATTAAGAAATGCAAGAATAAGGGTTATACCTAATAAAACTAAAGAGAAAGTTATGAAGATAGAGTAATAAGAGAATGCTCTATCAATGACTTCGCCTTCATCAATAACGTAGCTAGATATTTCATTGTCTTCATCTTTGAATACATCAATCAATTGATTCTTTAAATCTACGTTATCATCATTTTTTATGAGTAGATATTGAATATCATTGAAGTAATAATCATGAGCTGAAAAAGTTCTGAAGTGGTAAGGTACATATACGTTTGATGCATATGATTGCATGTCACAAATAGGATTCAGTGTCATACATCGCGAATAGTCTTGTAATCTAAATGACGTATCCGTAACAACTCCAACTATCTCAAAATCATTATCAAATAATGTCAGAGTTTCTCCGATAACATCATTTTTACCATAAGTGCTATATGCAGTGTATTCATCTACAATTACAACTCTATCTTGAGTACCTTGAGTCCAAACTTCTCCATATAAAAAATTGACATCTTCAACTATATCTGACTCGAATCGAATATTACGACTTGGAAGACCAATCATAAAAGTTTTTGAATCAACTGCATTTACATTAATTGATTGCCCGTTTTTTGTTGATCTAATATCTAGATAAGTAAATCTACCAAAGTAATCATAACCGATAAGAGATTCAAGTTCGTCAATGTTTTCATTAGAAAAATAATTATTCGATAATCCCTGTTTAACTAAAATTGTGTTATCTGCAAAATTAATAGTTTGTATTAACTCGTTTTCACGAATTTTTATTGATATAAAACCTGAAAAAAAGAATGTACAAATTATAACTAAACCAAAAATATTATATAAGAAAATCTTTCTATCATATATTAGGTTGTAAAGAACAACTTTAAGTAACATAAATAACCTCCCAGACATATAAGTTACGATAAATTATAGTAGTACTAAATAAATCCTAATCAAGAAATATAATAAATCCCCTGTATAATTACTATCTGATCAAATGTAACCACATAGTATAAATTGTATTCCCTTATTTTTTGGAAGAGAAAATGCATAAAAAATATCCCTCCTATTCATTATTTTATCATTTCAAAAAAATAAAACAAAGATATAAATTGTAATTTGATTTTTCTTGAATATTTAGATGAAATAAGATAAAGTCATATTTGTAGAAACAAGCAGACTCATAGGGGAATGTATTATAATAGAATAGATGAGGTAAGGTTATGAATAAATTGATTGAGAAATACAGAAACAAAGAATTTTATGATTTGAACTGTGCTGAGGCAATGTTATATTCAGCTAATGAGAAGTACGATCTGGGATTATCAAAAAATGCACTTAGAATGACTGCTGGATTTGGCGGTGGAGTTCAAGAAGGGCATTTATGTGGAATAATTAGTGGTGCGGTAGCAGTTCTTGGTATTTTCTTTAAGGACAAAGTATATAATGATGAAGATCTTCTTAAAATAACGATAAGTGACTTTAAAGAGAAGTTCAGAGAGTTATATCAAAATATAGATTGTGATTATCTTGTCGAACATTATAAAACTGAGGAATTAGGTTGTAATGATATGATTGCTAAATCATCAATTATGTTACAAGAAGTAATCGACAAGTATATATAGAGAATTGTAGGTGATTTAATGACTGGGTTTTTATGGGCTTGGTTAGGAAGTACTAGAAATTCAATTGAAAAAGGTGGGTATGATAAACGATATGGAATGGTTCCATTCCTTAATGTTTATTTTTTTATCAAGGTCTCTGATAAACCTATGTGGTGGTTCTTACTAATGTTCATACCGATACTTAATTTTGTTGTGTTCTCACTAATACTGTTAAACAATTTATCTAAAATAGGAGAGCATAGTACAAAGTACTTATGGTAGTTCTTTATCCTATTAAAAGTAGAGGAGTAATATAATAACTTTCTGTAAAGATTGTTATTTTTTTAAAATTATATGTAAAGCAAACTTGACATGATGTAAAGTTGAAGTTACAATGTGTCTGTAATACTTTACAAAGCATTTGAATAGGAGGAACTAAAATGAAAGTAAGTTATTGCCCAAAATATGGAGGACCTGAAGTATATCAGTTTATAGATATAGATAAACCTAAAGTAAAAGAAAATGAGATTTTAATCAAAGTTTACAGAGCTATAGTATCACCAACGGACGTAAATTTTAGCCAAATATATCAAGAAACCTCCCATCTTCAAGGATATACAATGTATGTCATAAGTGGGGGATGAATTGATACGAATTTCCCGAGTGAACCATGTATTTTGGTTCACTTTTCTGATCATTTTTTCAACATGATATCATTGAAAAAAGCGATGAAAAATGGTATAATAAAGTATATCAGTTAACCATAAAAGAAAGGCTGAAACAAATGGAATGAAGTTTGGTGCTTATGCTGAATATGTAGCTGTTGATGTAAAAAATGCAATAAAGAAAGTACCAGATAATGTAGATTATAAAGATGCGTTAACTTTATTAGATGGCGGTATTACAGCGTTACCATTCCTAAAAGAAGCAGGGAAAATAAAACAAGGTGATACAGTACTAATTAATGGTGCATCAGGAGCTGTTGGTTCAATGGCAGTAATGATTGCAAAACATTTTGGTGCTACAGTTACTGGTGTTTGTAGTGGAACTAATGTAGAATCAGTTAAATCTTTAGGTGCTGATGAAGTGATTGATTATACAATAAAAGATTTTACAAAAACAAATAGCAAATACGACATCATCTTTGATGCTGTTGGAAAATCAACATATAAAAAAACTAAGAATGCTTTAACTGAAAATGGTATTTATCTAACCACAGTACCAACTCCAGGAGTAATGGTAAGTTCAATGTTAAGCAAAAAAACTGATAGAAAAAGGGCAGGATTTATGGCTGCAGGACTAAGAAAACCTAACGTTAAGATAAATGATATGAAATATCTTGAAGAGTTACTTATTTCAAAAGAGTTATCACCACTGCATGGTAAAACTTATGCATTGGAGGAATTAGGTGTTGCTCAAGACTATGTCGAAACAGGTCATAAAGTAGGAAACGTTTCTATTGATATTTATGAGAAATAAAAAAAGAACTTTACTAGAAAAGTTCTTTTTTATTTGAATTGTGTAAGTAACTCATGAATATTATTAACTATGTATGACTCATCAATATTGACTTCGGTGTTTATATTGTCCCAAAGAGTATACACATGTGATTGTGGTAATGAAATAGATTGGGACCATACGTAGCAGTAAACATTGCTAGATAAGGTCAGATAATTAAACTACACACAGAATACGAGACAGACTTGGTAGCGTGGTAAGTTTGCGAACGCTAGTTCGCATAACCCATGAAGCCCACTTCAAACTACGTTAAGTGGAGAGGCAGTGTCACAAAGAATTGATTTTATTCTAAATGTGATTCAAATCACATTTTTTTGATGATTTATAGATTATACTCCAATAGTAAAATTACTCAGGAGGAAAAGAAATGAACAAAAAAATGTTTTGTTATCAGTGTCAAGAAGCAGCAAGAAATACTGGATGTGAGGTAATGGGAGTTTGTGGGAAAACACCACTATTATCTTCATATATGGATACATTTAAATATGTATTAAAAGGATTAGCACTTGTAGCTGAAGAGGCAAAGGAAAATGGACAAGATACGTTACAAGCAGACTTATTTATTATGGAAGGATTATTCAAGTTAATTACAAATGCAAACTTTGATGATAAAGTTTTTGAGGAAAGCATTACTGAAGGTATTGTTATTAGAGAAGCATTAAAACAAGGATTAGATACCGCGTTTAACGATGATATCACTTCATGGGCTGTAGAAGTAACGTCAGATATTGTACAAAAAGCAATCAATGTTGGGGTTTTATCAACAGAGGATGAAGACATAAGAAGTATTAGAGAGATTATTATCACAGGATTAATGGGGCTTAGCGCATATCATTCACATGCGCATAAATTAGGATATGTTGATGAGAGTATTTTCAATTTCACTAGAAAAGCATTAATCGCATTAACTGATGATTCATTATCATTAACTGATTATATTAGTATAGTAGATGAAACAGGTAAATATGGGGTTACAGGAATGGCTTTATTAGACAATGCAAATAAAACTACATTTGGTAAACCAAGAATTAGCCACGTTAATTTAGGAACAGGCTCAAGACCTGGTATCTTAATTAGTGGACATGATTTACATGACATTAAAGAGTTATTAGAGCAATCAAAAGATGCAGGAATTGATATTTATACACATAGTGAAATGTTACCTGCTCATTATTATCCAGAATTAAGTAAATATGATCACTTATACGGTAACTATGGTAGTGCTTGGTGGAATCAAAAAGAAGAATTTACTTCATTCAATGGTCCTATTTTATTTACTACTAATTGCATAGTTCCACCAAAAGCAGATTCAGTATATAAAGATAAAGTATTTACAACAGGAAACTCAGGATTCCCAGGATTTAAACATATCAAAGAAGTAAATGGTAAAAAAGATTTTACTGAGATTATTGAACTTGCCAAAAGTTCACAAGCACCGACAGAAATTGAAACAGGACAAATAGTTGGTGGATTTGCCCATGATCAAGTATTAGAACTAGCAGATACTGTAGTAGAAAATATTAATAACGGAAGTATTAAAAAGTTTGTAGTAATGGCTGGATGTGATGGTAGAAGTACTAAGCGTTCATATTACACAGAGTTTGCCAGACAACTACCAACTGATTCAATTATCTTAACTGCGGGTTGTGCTAAGTTTAAATATAATAAGTTAAACCTAGGGGATATCAACGGTATTCCTAGAGTATTAGATGCTGGACAATGTAATGATTCATATAGTTTAGTTGTTATTGCGCTAAAACTAGCAGAAGTATTTAACTGTGGTGTCAATGATTTGCCAATTGCATACAACATCGCATGGTATGAGCAAAAAGCAGTAATAGTATTATTGTCATTATTACACTTAGGTGTTAACAATATTAAGTTAGGACCTACATTACCAGCATTCTTATCTGAAAATGTAGCTAACTTCTTAATCGATACATATAAACTATCAACAATCTCTACAGTAGAAGAAGACATCAAAGAAATGATTTAATTATTAAAGGCAACGTAATTGAACTTGTCAAGAGTTCATAATCTTTGCCTTTTCTTATATCTTACGTGGTATAATATAAGAAGGTGATTTTATGAAACGTATATTTTTATTAGCTATAATTTCTATAACTATCTTTTTTCTATCAGGATGTAACTTTGAACAAAGTCCTGATTCTTTAAGAGACAGTATAATTGATAAAATAGATTTCTATATAAATGCTAATGATTATATTGATTTGATTAACGATGAATCATTAATCGATGTTGATGAAAAAAGAGAGTATATTAAAGATGATTTCTTTAATTATGACAGTAAAAGCCCATTAAATGTAGAATTAGAATATGGTGAGTTCCATTCATCATTCAGTAATTTAATATTTGTCAAAGACGCTATTTCAGATATAGAGGATTTTAGATATGATAGTTATTTTAAAAATAGTAAAACAGATGAAATGGTCCTAGTTAATTATGAAGACGGAGAACTATATCTAGATTTCTATGAGACATTACCTGAACTGGAGGTAATAATAAGACATAATTATATTTTGAACAAAGTAGATGAAGAAGCTCAAATGATTAAATATCTTAGTGTCTATGATACTGAAACAGATGAAATAATAATTTCTAAGATAATGAAAGTGTTTGGGGATAGATATACAGAAAGCATTGAATACTATCCGACTACAAACTCATTTACATATCTTTATAATTCCAAAGAAGACCAAGATTATTTTAAATATAAAGGTATATTAACTAGTGATAATTACTATTTAAGACAAACAGTTGAGTATTATATAGACGAACATAACTCATTTGTTTCTTACGATATAAAAGAAGATTTATTAGAAGATTATCGTGTTAAGATCTTTGACGAAGGACACAGAATAGTTAAAATAGACGTTAACACATTCAAGAATGATCCATCAATTAATGAATTAACATGGAACTTACTTGAAGTAGATGGTTGGGATAGCGTTGATTACTATCTTGGTGAACACTTTGTTTATAGGAATAGTATATCTACAATGATGGATTATGAAATAGATATCCAATTAAACGGATATGGCAAGATAATCGCTTATAAATTATTTGAAGGTGATTTATCAGAAAGTGATATAACATTAAGTGAATATGGTTTAAACTCCGGTTTAACCTTACAACAAGCTTATGACGCAAGAGACCATTTTATAAATAATTATCGAAGTGAATTAGTAAAATATGGTTTTACTGTTAATGATGTAGATAACTTAGATATTTTACTAGATATTATTGATGAGTATATTGAAGATGGAGTATTTGACGAGTACATAAAAGCAAACAAATAAAAAGGAGCAAATGCTCCTTTTTTATATTTCTATTGTCTCTTTTGGTTTGATAATCTTTACATTGTAATCTGGTAATCTTTCAAGGAACTCGTTTGGATCTGCTTGAATTACACCAAAAGTATTATAGTGCATAGGAACAATATATTTTGGATTTATAAAATGTACTGCTCGAACTGCATCGATAATATCCATAGTGTAATTACCACCAATTGGTAGAAATGCAATGTCAATTTCTTCAACTTCTAGTAATTTCATATCATATGTTAAACCTGTATCACCAGCATGATATATTTTTTTATCATCAATCTCAATTACGAATCCACATGGGTTACCACCATCGTAGAAATGTCCATCTTTATAATAACTAGATCCATGTACTGCAGGTGTCATTTTAACAATACCAAAACTAAACTCAAATCTACCTCCAATATGCATACCATGAGTTTTAATTTCCGGGTTTTCCATTTTAATTATATTTGATATTTCAGCGTTTGCTATGACCATTGCCTCGTTTTTTAATGCGATTTCTACAGCATCACCAATATGATCTCCATGAGCATGAGTTACAAATATATGAGTAACTCCTTCAGTATCAGTTTTATCTTCTTTGTATTGAGGGTTTCCTTTTAAGAACGGATCAATTAATGCTTTAAACCCAGTATCCTCAACTAATAAAGCAGAGTGTCCTAAATACTTAATTTTCATAATTATCCTCCTTATATTTTTTTAACAAAGTAATAACCATTTACATTTATATTAGCTTTTTCAATGTGAATTAAGGCTGGTGACATTAAGTAATCTAATTTCCTCCATAAGTTAATTGCCTCTAGTTTATCATCACTAGACCAACCTCTAATTTGGGAAATACCTAAACCTTTAAAGTGTTTCTCAGTTTTTAAGGTCAACCTTGATGCAATCCCTTGTTTCCTATACTCAGGGTGTACTTCAATTATATTGATGTAGGCCTCATTTGTATCTTCAAGAGGTGGAGTTAATGGCTTAATATATGTTGAGATAAATCCAACTACTTCATCTCCTTTTGTTGCAACTAGTGAATAATGATTTTCTTCTAAACTAACGTGATTTGCTTCCATTTCACCATAATATTCCTTGATATGTTCAACATGTTTTGGCATGCATGACATAAACTTAATTTCTCTGTTTACCTTTACGATTTTCTCTTTATCAACCTTTAACAAAGATCTAAAAATATTAGTAAACAGTGATACATAAGTAATTGATACCATAATCATTAGTATTTCATAAGAAGCATTACCTTGGAAAAATTCCATAGCCCCCATAACAGAGAATATAGTTAAGATTGTATACATTCTTATATAGAAGAATAATATTCTATGAGTATATCTCTTATTGACAATACTAACTACAAAATCAACAATTGTGAAGAATGCTAACATAATACCAACAGTAGCAACTATCCTTTCATCAAAAAGTTCAATATCTTGAATTAATACGGCCATTACCGCAACTAATGCAATATTGATATATTTGAAGTAATCAACTAGTTTTAGTAAATATACGCGGTAAGAATAATAAGCTAAAGATGCCAAAATTAGTATTGTATAAAGGATATATTGGAATACATCTGTGCTTCCCTGATAACATTCGTAACCTTCAGACCATCCACAACCAGTATAGATTAAATGGATATAATCAATCACGATAAACAATGGTAATAGCAACCATAATTCAATTACTTTCAATGTTCTTGAGATTAAGAAATAGTGAACAAGTAAAACAACAAGTAATATTAAATAAATCGTAACTATATCTTCAATATGCATCAAGTTCTGGAAAGTATAGAAGTAAACAACGATATTCCCAATTAAACCAAATAACAAGTATTTTATTTCGAGTTCACTAGGAACATGTATTTTCTTGAGGTAAACTAATAATCCACATATCAAAGCTATAACACCAAGTAAAATTAAATTAATGTACAAACTCGTAATATGAACCATATCAAAGTTTCTTTCTCTGTAAATCATTACTAATCCCCATATAAATGGTGGATAAATAAAGAATAAGTAAGTAAGAATAAAGTATATATTATTTCTCTTTTTCATATAACTACCTCACTTTCATACTTTAATTATACATTGATTTAGTAAAAATATAAAATGTATGAGCATAACAAATAGTTTGTGAGCAAACTATTTGAAAAATACATCATAATATTAGATAATAATGATGAAAAGGAGTTGATATTATGAAAATCGAATTATGGAGTGACTTTGCATGTCCATTTTGTTATATCGGAAAGAAAAGATTTGAAGCAGCTTTAGATAGTTTTCCACATAAAGATAAAGTTGAAGTAATCTTTAAAGCATACCAATTAAATCCAAATGCACCAAAAGTGATGGAAGGAAATGCAGCTGAGAGCTTTGCTAAAGGACACAGAATGAGTGTTGATAAGGCAAAAGAAAGATTCAATATGTTTAAACAACAGGCTCAAACAGTAGGTTTAACTTATGATTATGAAAACATTCAAATGACAAATAGTTTTGATGCTCATCGTCTTGCCAAATGGGCAAATAAATTTGGTTTAGAGGAAGTATTAAGTGATCGTTTAATGAAAGCTTATTTCACAGATGGATTAAATATCGCTGATATTGAAACACTGACGGCAATTGCAAAAGAAGTAGGACTTAATGAACTTGAAGCTAAAAAGGTTCTTGAATCTAAAGATTTTGGTGATCAAGTAGTTAATGAAATTAATGAAGGACGTCAAATAGGAGTTCAAGGAGTTCCTTTCTTTGTACTAAATAGGAAATATGGAGTAAGTGGAGCTCAACCAGTTGAGTATTTCACACAAGTTTTAGAAAAATTATGGGAAGAAGTTAAACCATTGGAAGATATTTCAGGGGCATCTGAAGGACATACCTGTGATGATGAAACTTGCTCAATTTAGAACTAATTAATTTTAGTTCTTTTTTTTGCGAAAAAATCTACTTTCAGTTGTATGTATTTATGAATAGGGGCTTCACTTGCTATAAATCCAATACCAAAAATGCTATAATACTGATAGAAAGGATGATACAAGTGGAAGAAGATATAAAAGTCATTAACTTAGTTTTAAATGGAAAAAAAGATCATTTCTCCATTTTAATGAACAAATACCACAATGAGATATTCTCATTTGTTTTCAACATGCTTGGAAACTATGATGACACAGAAGACTTATTACAAGAGATATTCATTAAGGTATACAAAAACTTAAGTAAATATGACAACTCAAAATCTTCTTTTAGAACTTGGCTTTACCGTATATCATCCAATCACACAATAAATTATTTAAAGTCTGCATATTATAAAAGAAAAACATCTTCTGAACTCGATACAACATATTTAGAATCCGATATCGATATAGAAGAAGAACTTATAAAAGATCAGGAAATAAGACAAATATTAAAAATAATAAAAAGAAAATTATCAGAGAAACATCAAAAAATCATAATTTTACATTACTTCTCAGGTTTATCCGTCAAAGAAATCGGACAAATTCTAAATATACCAGAGAAGACAATATATAAGGCTATAAAATCTAGCATTGAGAAAATCAAAAAGGAGGTGACTACTAATGAATAAATATCAAAGAAAGATTGATTATGATAAAGTTGAGCAATCCAAATCCAAGTCCATAGATATGGTCATGAACGAAATAAACAAAGAGGATAAATCATTTAGTATCTATAAGTCTATAAAACCAACATTGATTAGTGCATTAGGTATCATTATTCTTTTAGTAGTTATTTTCACTTCAAGTGATCCAGCAAATCCTGACGATCAAATAATATTAAGTGCTTTCGAATCGCAAAAATTAGCTGAAATTAGTTATGTTACATCTAATTTAATCAGTTCCAATGTTCAAGTAAATAATAATCTACTAACCCAGTTAAGCACACTTGAGATAACTGAGTTTGAGGATAATGATGAACTTATCAACCTATATTTTGACACATTAAAAGTATTTCTAGAAGATGAAACATTTAATGATTCGGTTACTATTACAATCTTAGAAGATAATGAGTTTGATCAATTGTTAGAGTTTGAGATTGATGGAGTTATGTACCAGTTTTACATCTCGATTGTTGATTCAGATATCTTAGGTGAACTAATCGTTGAAAATACAATTTATGAAGTAACTGGAAAATTTGAAGAAACAGAAACAGAACTCTCAATTGAAATAGAAGCAGTTTTTGGAAATGATTTTATCATTATTAAATATAAAACTGAATCAGAAGATGATATTGAAACAAAATATGAAGTACATAAACGTATCCAAAACATAGAGACATACTCAGAAATCAAAGTATCACATGAAGAAGATGAGGTAAAAGTGGAAATTATCGAAGGACAAAATGAGTATACACTAAAAAAAGAAACTGAAAATGGAAATAATAAGTATAAACTTGAATACAAGATTAATGGTGTTTCTGGTGAAGCAGAAATTACTGAAGAAGAAGACGCTCAAGGGAATATCTCATATAATTATCAAATTAAAGAAGGCGACGAGGAGAAAGAAATTCATCACGGTAAACCAGATTATGATTATGAAGAAGATGAAGAAGATGAAGATGAGGAAGATGAGGAAGATGAAAATAATCGAAATAATGGGAATAATGGAAATGGAGAGGGGAATAATCAGAACCAATCTTCATATAGAGAAATAAATTTAGAAAATAAAACCTTATAGGGAGAAAAAGTTAGTTCAAAACTGTATGTATGTTAAAAGGAGTGAATAAAATGAAAAAACTATTATTATTAGGATTAGCAATATTAACATTAGGTGGTTTAACTGCCTGTACAGATCTAGAAGGAGACCCTCAAGATCAAATTACTGAAGAAATTTTAAGTAGTGAACAATCATTAGCTACATTATCATACTTATCTACAGGGTTTTTAGATTTTAATAATACATCACCAGATGTATCAAATATCATGTTCTTGTCAAATACTGATGAGGAGGAAGAACCTACAGTAATTGAAGGTGAATTAGATGAAGTAAATATTTATATAGATCGTTTAAAAGCATTAATTGATAATGGTGTGGAATCATTTGGTAGTGTCGTTGAAGAAGAAAGTGATAACGAACTATACACATATAAACTAACATTTACAGTAAATGAAGAAGTTTATATCATCTACTATAATATTGATGAGTTAACAGGTGAAATGACAGGTATTATTGTTATTGGAGACGTAGAGTATGAATTTGAAGTGGTAGATAACATTAAACAATACGAACACAATGAAGAAGAAAAAAATGAAAATCACGCAGAAGATAACGAAAATACCAACAAAGAAAACAATAGTAATGGAAACAACAGTAATAATGAAAATAATGATGATGATGACGATGTAGATACAGATGACGATGAGTTAGATACGGAAAATGAAGAAGATGAAAATGATGATGACGAAGAAGAATCTGAATCAAAAATGACATTAATTGCCACTAATGGTGAAGATACAATTAAAATCGTGTATAAAACAGAAACAGATGGTGAAGAAACAGAAACTAAGTTTTATATTGAGAAAACAATTGATGGCGTTACAACAGAATCAACACTAAAGATTTCATTAGAAGAAGATGAGTTAGTAATCGCAATTTCTGAAGGTGAAGATGAGTATAAGTTTAAAAAAGAAATTGAAGATGGAGAAACTATATACAAACTTCAATACAAAGTTGATGGAGTAATTGGTATGGTTAAAATCAAAGAAATTATCGGTGAAGATGGAGAAGTAACATATGATTACTTCATTCAAGAAGCTGGAAAAGAAAGACATACAGAAAAACAAGAGCCAAAATCAAAAGGATTCGATGAAGATGAGGAAGACTCTGAAGACTCAGAGATTTAGATAAATCCGCCTTTATTATTTGAAAACTACACATATCCCCTATGTGTAGTTTTTGTTTTATTTGGCTACTTATTCATATATGTTATAATTAATATAGAAGGTGATAACAATGATTGAAAGACAAATAGTAAGTGCTCAAGAAATGCGCCAATTAGACAAATTGACAATTAAGGAAACAAACATAACATCCTATGCTCTTATGGAACATGCAGGTAAAAGTATCTTTAAACACCTAGTTAGAAATGGTGTTATGAATTTATCTGAATCCATTCTTTTTGTTGCTGGAGTAGGAAACAACGGTGGAGATGCCTTGATTGCTGCTATTGAATGCCTTCAAAGAGAATGCACTCCTAAAATCGTAATTATTGGGCCTAAAGGTGCTCAATCAGAGGAAAACAAAAAAGCTACAGAAATTCTAATTTCAAAATCAATAGAAATAAACTACATTACTAAAGAAGATGACTTATCAAAATTTAGTGAGTTATTAGAAGAAGCATCAGTTGTAATTGATGGTATTTTTGGTATAGGACTAATTAGATCTGTAGAAGGATATTACAAAGATGTTATCGATTTAATAAATCATAGTTATGCAACTGTAGTTAGTATTGACATTCCTTCAGGAATAAACGCTGACAATGGTCTAGTAATGGGGAATGCAGTTATCGCAGATTATACTGTTATTGTTCAGAACTATAAACAAGGGAACTTATTAAATGATGCTTTAGATTATTCAGGTGAAATGTATTTATTGGATATTGGAATCTTACAAACATTGTTCCCTGAATCTCAAGTATTGTTAAATAAATCATATTATAAAAGCAAGTTGCCAAAAAGAAGGAAAAACTCTCATAAATATCAATATGGTAATATACTAACTATTGGTGGTAGTAAAGGAATGATGGGAGCTCCTTTGCTTGCAGGATACGCTGCACTAAAAACCGGTACAGGACTTTCAGAAGTTACATACAATGATAAATATTTAAATCACATTCACAATATCTATCCTGAGATTATGGTGAATACATACTTTGGCATTGAGGATATGCCATCACAAGTAAGGAAAAAAACAACAGTTATTTATGGACCAGGATTGGGTAAAAATGATGAACTAAATCTCGAGATACTTAGTTATTTATTACAATTAGATGTGCCGTTAGTTATCGATGCTGATGGAATCTATTATTTAAAAGATCTAATCCAAGAATACAGTGAAAGAGAGAATATAATTATTACTCCACACAACCAAGAAATGGCTGGATTCTTAGGAATAGATATAGAAGATATTAAACATGAACCAGTTTTATTTGCCAAAAACATAGCACATAAGTATAACCTTACAGTTTTATTAAAAGGATCATGCACAATAGTTACTAACAATGAGGAAACATATTTTAGTATACACGGTAACCCAGGAATGGCAACAGCAGGAACAGGAGATGTATTATCAGGAATAATTGGTAGTTTACTTGGTAGAGGGTTTTCTCCAATAGAAGCTTGTAAAGTAGGAGTTTTAATCCACTCAAAAGCTGGTGAACTAGCTCAAAATAAACTAGGTGAAGAATCAATGACTGCTACTGATTTAATTCACTATATTCCGAAGGTGATTAAAAATGCTTAATTTAAAGCTGTTATCGTTAAACCTACATTGCTTAGAAGAAAACAACATTCCTGAGAAACAAGATTTAATAGTAGAAACAATATTGGAAAAAGAAATAGATATTATCTTCTTACAAGAAGTAGCTCAATATGCAGATAGCCCTTTATTATTTGAAAACATAAAAGAAACTAATTATGGATTTGAAGTTCAGGAAAAACTACGAAAAAAAGGTGTTGAATATTTTTACTACTTTGATATTATCAAACATTCTTTTGGGAAGTATGATGAGGGAATAGCTATATTATCTAAATACGAGTTATACGATATCAAGGCAAATTACATATCAAAAAGTAATGAGTTCCATTTTTGGCGTACTAGGAAAATGATAAAAGGTGATTTACATTTACAAAACAATAAAATCTCTTTAGTTAGTTCTCATCTTGGATGGACTGATGAGTATGAAAATTTCGAAAATCAAGTTGAAAGAATGTTATCACATGTTGACAGAAACAACATATTATTGTTAGTTGGCGACTTCAATGTATCCCCTGGAACAGAAGAATATAAGTACATTCTAAGTAAAGAACTAGTTGATTTATATGGTTCTAACAAAAAATATTTGTTTGATCCAACCCATAAAAAGAATATGGATTTACATCAAGGTGAAACACGAATAGATTATTTCTTTAGTAATCATAAACTAGAAGTTATTAATCGTGAAATACTATTCTCAAGAGATACTGTCAGTGATCATTATGGAGTTTTTATTGAAGTGAAAATTTAAGATGGATGCTTCGGCATCCTTTTTATATGCTATAATATATTTATAGTGAGGTGGTTATATGAGAGTATTTATCGCAATCGAATTCGAAGACCGAGTGAAACGGTACTTGAAAGATGTCCAAGACATCGTTAAAACTACCACTTATAAGGGAAATTTCACCCATTATAAGAACTTCCATCTCACAATAAAATATATTGGTGAAATATATAATGGTGAGTATCAAGAACTATGTCATTGTATTGATGACATCTGTTCAACTACTGCACCTTTTTCTATTAAAATAGGAGATATTGGCTTCTTCAATAAAAAAACCACAAACATTGTGTGGGTTGGCGTAACAAGAGGTAAAGAGGAAGTAATGAGATTACACAAGTTAACTGATAAGGAAACTAATCGTTCAGGCTTTCAACCAGAACTCCGTAAATTTAGACCACATGTTACTATTGGTAAAAAAGTAGTATTTAATAACGGTCACTACACAAATGGATTACCATTATTTATTGATGAAATTCCAGTTGCAAAATTAACATTATTCCAATCTAGTAGAATAGATGGAATACTAACATATACACCATTATATTCAAAAGAACTAACAGGAGGTAAAAATGGACAGTATTCAACAGGAAAACATGAACAAAATAACCTATTTATCACTAATCATAACTAATCTTTTATACGTTATAATTGTAACAATATTACATATATATGTAGATTTAGCAATCGATACATTCGGATTTTATGCATTTGTAGCAGGTTGTACATTTAGTTTAATAACAATGTCAATTATTGCCTACAAGGGAATCAAAGAAGAAAAGAATAAAGATAAAGTAATATTACATTTAGCTATCGCTCATGTACCTTGTATAATTGGATTATTTTTACTATTTATCTATGGGTTTGCATTCTAAATGAAACATAGAACAAATATAGAGTTAAGATACAGTGATAGCGATCAAATGGGTGTTGTTTATCACGCTAATTACTTTTCATTCTTTGAACTAGGTAGAACAACAATGTTAGCTAAATATGGTGTAAATTATTACAATATTGAAAGAAGCGGAATTATTTTTCCCGTTAGGGATGTAGATTGTACTTTCTTCAAAAGTATTCGTTTAGGGGAAAATGTGTACTGTGAAACATCAATTATTAAAATTACTAAAGTTCGTATGGATTTTGAACATGAAATATTCAATTCAGAAGGTGAACTAAAAGCTAGAGGACATTCTTCAATTATCTGTGTTAAAAAAGATGATTTTAGTATTGCTAAGCTTGATAAACATCTTCCTGAAGTATACAAAATTAAAGATCAAATATAAAAGTGTATTGCTGAGCAATACACTTTTTATTATTCTAGTGCCAATAAAACGTTATAGACAACTTCATTCATAATTAGAAATGAAACTAGATATAAGAATAAAACAGTAAAAATAGCACCAACTCTATTTTCAAGACCTCTAAAAATCTTGACAGCAAACAAACTAGTAACTACTCCAAATAACGCTCCAATAAGTCCGAATATTACCATCGCAAATGGCAAGAATGAAATTACCTTTTCATAAATAGCTAACTCTCTAACATAAATAACTTCCTTACCGTCAATAATAATCTTTGGATAATCAATACCACCTAAACGTCTAGTTGTTGTAATTAGTCTTGTTTCTCCAGCTTCATCTACTAATTGGAAGGCAAATCGACTAACTTTGTCGATTGGATTTCCATTATAGAATAGACTTATTCCACCAGTAAACCAGTTTGTTTTAACTAAAATCGGATTTTGTAGAACTTCTGTTGTAATTGAGTACTCCATATGATCCCCCTTTATATTTTCTCTCTATTTAAATTATACAATAAATTATCCTGTTATTTATAATTAATTTTAAAGTGCACTAAAAACTTTATCACTTTACCGGTGTAAAGCGCTATATAAAGCCATTTTCTTCTTTTGTTATCGCTTACATTGATGTATAATAATTATACAGAAGAGGTGGTTTTGATGATAACATTGAACGGAAGCGGTTTAAACTTAGAAAAGTTTATTAGAATTTCAAGATTTAAAGAGGAAGTATGTATTGGTGATGAGCAAATCAAGTTAGTTAATAAGGCTCATCGATATGTAAAACATGTTGTGGATAGTGAAAAACCTGTATATGGAATTAATACTGGTTTTGGAAAACTAAGTGATGTACCTGTTGGCAAAAAAGATGTTAGTAAATTACAAGAGAATTTACTTAAATCTCATGCTTGTGGTGTTGGAAGTCCTTTATCAGATGAGATTGTTAGAGGAATGATGTTATTACGTGTTAATGCCTTAATTAGAGGTAATAGCGGAATTAGAATTCAAGTATTAGAAAAACTTGTAGAGATGTTAAATAAAGATGTTTGCCCCGTTGTTTTTGAAAAAGGTAGTTTAGGAGCAAGTGGAGATTTAGCACCTTTATCCCATATGAGTTTACCAATTATAGGATTAGGTGAATGTTATTATAAAGGAAAAAGAATGAGTACTAATGAAGCATTCATTAAAGCGGAAATTCTTCCTTTAGAAAATTTAAAGGCAAAAGAAGGTTTAAGTTTAATTAACGGTACTCAAGCTATGACTAGTATCGGTGCTTTTGCATTATACGATGCAATGAAACTATCAAAACTATCTAATATTAGTTTATCTTTAACTATGGAAGCACTAAGAGGAATCATTGATGCTTTTGATGATCGTGTTCATCAAGTAAGAGGCCATAAAGGACAAATCAAAGCAGCTGCTGAAGTTAGAGATATATTAAAAGGTTCTAGTAATATTACAAAACAAGGTGAAGAAAGAGTACAAGATGCTTATTCAATAAGATGTGCTCCCCAAGTTCATGGAGCAACAATTGATGCATTAGACTTTATAAAAGAGAAGATAGAAATTGAAATGAACGCAGTTACAGATAATCCAATTATTTTCGCAGATGATGAAATAGCAATAAGTGCTGGTAACTTCCACGGGCAACCCCTTGCATTAGTATTTGATTATTTAGGTATTGCAATCGCAGAACTTGCAAATATTAGTGAAAGAAGACTAGAAAGACTTGTTAATCCAGCATTAAGTAATGGACTGCCACCATTCCTAGTAACACATCCAGGAATTAATTCTGGATTTATGATTGTTCAGTATAGCGCAGCTTCACTTGTAAGTGAAAATAAAGTTTTAGCACACCCAGCTAGTGTTGATTCAATTCCAAGTAGTGCTAATCAAGAAGATCACGTAAGTATGGGAACAATTGGTGCTAGAAAAGCAGGTTCTATATTAGAAAACGCTAGAAAGGTTATCGCTATGGAAATTTTCACAGCGTGCCAGGCAATCGACTTAAATGGTAACTTAAAACTAGGAAATAAAACAATAAAAGCATATAATAAAATTAGAGAATATATTCCATTTATTAACGATGATGAAATCATGTATCATCATATTCATACATGTGAAGATTTAGTTGTAAGTGATGAATTATATGATTATATTTTTAAGGAGGATAAATAATGAATAAAACCCTTGAATATAATATTGGTGATATCTTTAAAGAATTACCAAAAAAACAAGAATTTCAAGAAGGAATAAGAAGAGCTCCAAAAAGAGAATTTGTTCTAACTAAAGAAGAAACTGAGTTAGCCTTAAAAAATGCTCTTCGTTATATCCCAGAAAAATGGCATCAAGAATTAGCTCCTGAGTTTCTAGAAGAACTATTAACTAAGGGAAGAATCTACGGATATCGTTTTAGACCAACTTATGATATTTATGGTAGACCAATTGATGAGTACAAAGGAAATACAATTGAAGGAAAAGCATTCCAAGTAATGATTGATAATAATCTTGATTTTGCAATTGCGTTATATCCATATGAACTTGTTACATATGGTGAAACAGGAAGAGTAATGCAAAACTGGATGCAGTATCATTTAATAAAAAAATACTTGGAAGAACTAAACAATGAACAAACTTTAGTAATTCTAAGTGGACATCCACTAGGACTATTTGCATCAAGTAAAACAAGTCCAAGAGTAATGATTACTAATGGATTAATGATTGGACAATTTAATGATATAGAAAACTGGAATCGTGCAGCACAATTAGGTGTCGCTAGTTATGGACAAATGACTGCGGGTGGTTGGATGTATATTGGACCTCAAGGAATCGTTCATGGAACCTACTCAACATTGTTAAATGCTGGTAGAAGTAAATTAGGTATTCCTGAAAAAGATGATTTAAGAGGAAAATTATTTGTAACATCTGGTTTAGGTGGTATGAGTGGAGCACAAGGTAAAGCTGTTGAAATTAGTGGTGGTGTAGGAATTATCGCTGAAGTTGATAAATCTCGTATTGATACACGTTATGAACAAGGATGGGTATCATATGTAGCATATACTCCTTTTGAAGCTTTTGAAAAGGCTCAAGAGTATATTGATAAATTAGAACCAATCGCAATCGCATATTGTGGAAATATTGTTGATATCTTAGAGTTTGCAGTAGAGAAAGAAGTACACATTGATTTACTAAGTGATCAAACAAGTTGTCACGCAGTTTATGAAGGTGGATATTGTCCTGTCGGTATCAGCTTTAAACGTAGAACACAATTACTTGGGAACAACAAAGATTTATTTAAAGATTTAGTTGATCAAGGATTAAAAAGACACTATGATGCAATCAAAACAATTACCTCAAGAGGTACATACTTCTTCGATTACGGGAATAGCTTTATGAAAGCCATTTACGATAGTGGTGTAACGGAAATATGTAAAAACGGAACTAATGATTTAGATGGATTTATATGGCCAAGTTATGTAGAAGATATTATGGGTCCGGTTTTATTTGATTATGGATATGGACCATTTAGATGGGTATGTTTATCTGGTAGTGACGAAGATTTAAGAAAAACAGATCAAGCTGCTATGAACTCAATTGATAAAGATCGTCGTTTCCAAGATTTAGATAACTATAACTGGATAAAAGATGCTGAAAAGAATAAATTAGTAGTTGGAACTAAAGCGCGTATCTTATATCAAGATGCATACGGAAGACTTAAAATAGCATTAAAATTTAATGAAATGGTAAGAAATAATGAGGTTGGACCAATTATGTTAGGTCGTGATCATCATGATACAGGTGGAACAGATTCACCATTTAGAGAAACTTCAAACATCAAAGATGGATCTAATGTTATGAGTGAAATGGCAACACATGTTGCCATGGGTAACGCTTCAAGAGGTATGAGTTTAGTAGCCCTTCATAATGGTGGAGGAGTTGGAATTGGTAAAGTAATAAATGGTGGTTATGGAATGGTATTAGATGGTAGTGAAAGAGTTGATGAAATCCTTAAAACAGCGATGTTATTCGATGTAATGGGTGGTGTATCAAGAAGATCTTGGGCTAGAAACGAAAACGCAATTTCAACAGTCAAAGAATACAATAGTCTTGACAATAACTCAGAAGTCACAGTTCCATACTTAACAGATGAAGACTTTATTAAAAAACTAGTTGATGATAATTACACAAAAGGTGGTAAATAAAATGGTAAAAATAGTACAATGTGTTCCTAATTTTAGCGAAGGACGAGATTTAGACAAAATAGAAGAAATAGTAAGTGTTTTAAAAGATAAAGAAGGATTCAACTTAGTAAGTTATGAACCAGATAAAGACTACAATAGAACTGTTGTAACTTTGTTAGGTAATCCAGAAAAAATTATTGAAGCTTTAATCCCTTTCACAGAGAAGTGTTTGAACTTAATTGATATGAATTATCAATCAGGAGAACACGCAAGAATGGGTGCTGTAGACGTTATTCCATTCATCCCTATCCAAGATGTGGAAATGGATGAATGTGTTGTATACGCAAATACAGTAGCTAAATTGATTAATGAAAAATTTAACATTCCAATCTTTATGTATGCAGAAGCAGCCAATGAAAAAAGCCGTGTTAAATTACCTAATATCCGTAAAGGTGAATTTGAAGGAATGAAAGATAAAATCAAATTGGATAAATGGCATCCCGATTATGGTAAACCTGAAATTCATCCAACATTTGGAGTAATTGGAGTGGGTGCTCGTATCCCACTAATTGCGTATAACATAGACTTACAAACAGACAACACAAAAAGAACAGGGGCAATAGCTAGAGCAATTAGATTTAGTAGTGGAGGATTCCGTCATATCCAAGCAGGACCTGTATTTTTAGATTCAAGAGGTCACACACAAGTTACAATGAATATTCTAAATTACAAAAAGAACCCAATTTATCGCGTATTAGAAACGGTAAAAATGGAGGCAAAAAGATATCATATTGAAGTACCATCTTGTGAATTAGTAGGTTTAATACCTAAAGAAGCACTTTTAAAAACAATAAAATACTACTTCCAAGTAGAAGGTAAAGAATTTAACCCAGATATGACTTTAGAAGAAATCACAAAATATAGTATAATGTATATAGGGTTTAGAGATTTTGATCAATCAAAAATTATCGAAGCCAACATCTAATAGGAGGTTAGTTAATGCGCGCAGATACAATTATTTATAATATTAAAGAGTTAGTAACACCGCATCGTTCTTTATCTCATCGTGGACACGAAATGAATCAAGTAGAAGTAGTTAAAGATGCATTTATCGCGATTAGAAACGGTAAAATCATTGATTACGGAAAAGGAAACCACTCAAAATATATCAGTGAGAATACATATTTACATGACGCAGGAAACAAATTAGTAATCCCTGGATTAATTGATTCACATACTCATTTAGTTCATGGAGGGAGTCGAGAAAATGAATTCCGTAAAAAACTAAAAGGCGTACCATACTTAAAAATATTAGAACAAGGTGGAGGTATCTTATCCACAGTAGAAGCAACAAGAAATGCATCATTTGATGAGTTATATACAAAAGCTAAGAAATCACTAGATGAAATGTTATTACTAGGTGTTACAACAATTGAAGCCAAAAGTGGATATGGTCTTAACTATGAAACAGAAGTTAAACAATTAGAAGTTACCAAAAAACTGAACACAGTTCATCCTATAGATATCATTTCAACATATTTAGGTGCTCATGCAGTCCCTGTAGAATACAAAGATAAAAAAGCTGATTACATTAAATCAATTATAAAAGATATGGAATTAATAAGAAATAATGATTTAGCGGAATCAGTAGACGTTTTCTGTGAAGACAGTGTATTCACTGTTGAAGAAACAAAAGAAATAGTTGAAGCTGCAAAAAAACTTGGATTCTTCATTCGACTTCATGCTGATGAAATTAATCCAATTGGCGGTTTAGGTTTAGCTGTTGAAGTACAAGCATCAACCGCAGATCATTTAATCGCAGCAAGCGATGAAGACATAAAAAAATTAGCTAACAGTAAAACTGTTGCTAACATCTTACCAACAACATCATTTTACTTAAACAAAGATTTCGCGAATGCTCGTAAAATGATTGATGATGGCTGTATTATTTCTTTATCGACAGACTACAACCCAGGTAGTAGTCCTTCAGAAAACTTACAATTCACAATGCAATTAGCATGTAATAAATTAAAATTAAAACCTAAAGAAGTATTAAACGCAACAACAATTAATGCTGCATATGGGTTAGGATTAAAAGAAAAAGTAGGTAGCATCGCAAAAGGTAAACAAGCAGACATAGTAATAATGGATGCACCTAACTTAAATTATATTATGTATCACTTTGGAGTTAATCATACAAAAGATGTCTTTAAGAACGGTAAATTAGTTGTTAAAGATCGACAAATTATTTAGGAGATATTATGAAATTAGTAGAGTTAAAAGTAGTAGACTTTGTAAATGAAGTTGATTCAAAAAGTCCGGCACCTGGTGGCGGAAGTGTTGCAGCATTATCTAGCGCTTTAGGTGTTTCATTGGCAAAAATGGTTGGGCATCTAACTGTTGGTAAAAAGAAATTTAAAGCTCTAGATGTTGATAAACAAGATGATTTTATGGAAGCTGAAACAAGATTAAATAGTGTTAAACAAGAGTTTATCAATTTAATCGACGAAGATACAGCGGCATTTAATTTAATTATGGCTGCATTTAAATTACCCAAAGAAACACAAGAAGAAAAAGCATTAAGAAGTCAAAAAATCGAAGAAGGTACTCTTGAAGCAATCAAAGTACCATTCAAAGTAGTAAAGTTATCTTTAAAAGCATTAAAGCAACTAGAAGTTATTCTTAAATATGGTAACAAAAACTGTTTATCTGATTTAGCAGTAAGTGCGTTAATGTTACAAAGTGGACTTGAAGGAGCTGTACTTAACGTAAAAATCAATTTACCAGGTATCAGTGATCAAGAACTAAAAGACCATTACACAAAAGAATGTAAGGAAGCTTTAGAAACTTCACGTTTACTGAAAGATGAGTTAGTGAATACTGTACATAACAAACTATAAAAAAAAGTGAGCTCAGCTCACTTTTTTAGTATCCTCTATTCTTTTTTAACTCATCTTGAATTACATCTTCAACAAAGGGCTGACATAAACCACAACCACTTCCAGCTTCAGTAGCCTGCTTAACAGAAACAAATCGTCTTCTGCCTTCTCTAACAACTTTTCTGATTTTTCGCTCAGTTACTTGTTTACAAAGACATAAAACACCTTGTTCATCAGCTTCTTTTTTCTTCAATTCAATATAAGATTCTCTTTTGTCCATATAATCACCACAATTCATCATATCTATTGTATAATATAGTATAACACAATCAAAGTAAAAAACTATAAAAGGTGATATTATGAGTAAATATGCTTATGTAACATTCATTATAAGAAACGATTCTTATATGCCAGGAGCATTGGTTTTTGCCTACGCTTTAAAATTACAAAAAACTAAATATGATCTTATTTGTATTGTCTCTGAACAAGTTTCAGAACGAGCAATAAAAGCTCTAAATGTTATATATGATGATGTTCTTGTAATTGATGAATTGTATGTACCACATGAGAGAAGACATGAAAGACAAGATAGACCATTTTTATTCTCTAGATTTAACTCATTTAGACTTGGTCCAGATGGTGATTTAGGAAAGAAATATGAGAAGATTATGATGGCAGATTGTGATCATTTACCATTATGTGGTTTTGATGAATTATTTGAACTTTCTGCACCAGCTGGAATTATCAATGAGAGTAAAGAACACTGTCTCGAATATGTCGATGGTAAGTATATTATCCCAGATTCAGTTGATATTGATGGAACATGGAATTGGCATGAAATTTACAAAGATGTTCCACATGGAACACTTATACCTAAAGAGATTACAGACAGAATACATAAAGATAAACTAAATTTAGGTGTAAACACTTCTGTCTGTCTATTTAGCCCCACAATGGATTTGTATAATTCTATTATGGATGATTTAGAAGATAAAAAAGTACAGGATGAAATCTCAACATACGATTGGCCAGAGATGCAATATATTTCCGTGAAACTTAGTGGAACGTGGACGAATATTGATCTTAAGTATTCTTCTTTTAATGGATATCCGAAAGTAGATGTGCTATATGGAATTCACTTTGCAGGACTAAAACCTTGGAGTATAAAAAATAAAAGTGTTAAGTCATTTGGTAAGTTTGAGGACTATCAATTATGGAACTACACTTTCTTAAAAATGATGAAAGAAAATCCCCGTTTGTCAGAGAACGGAAAACTTAGAAGAATCAATGAATTTATTTCTAATATGTTGCAGGATGAGAAATATCAATTTAAGAAAAAGCACTTAAAGCATATCAAACATTTCTTTGAATAAGAGCTCTAAAAAAAGAGTTCTTTTTTTTATTTTTGTTTAACTGTCTCGTTAGAGTTCTTTTACCTTGACAGATAGAGTAATTTTTGATAAATTATTATGTGTGGTAGAGTAATCTATAAAAGGGAGTGGCATCATGAAAAAAACAACACTTGGAGAGTTAATTGCAAACGCCGTTTCACATGGAATTGGTGTAATATTTGCCATTACAGCACTAGTCTTATTATTAGTAAGAAGTAGTGGTGTAGCAGAGGCATTATCTAGTATTGCATTTGCAGTATCAATGATTGTTCTGTACTTATGCAGCACTTTATTTCATTCATTTCCAGAAAAAATGAAACGAGTTTACGCAGTTTTCCAAAGATTAGATCATTCAAGCATTTTTTTATTAATAACAGGAACTTATACACCATTCTTGGTTCTGGCTGTAAATAATGTAAAGGGATATGTATTATTAGCAGCTTTATGGACAATTACAATAGTAGGGATCGTGTTTAAGTCAATATGGATTATGAAATATCAAAAAGTACACTTAGCAATCTATTTATTAATGGGTTGGAGTGTGTTACTAGTATTTAATGATGCATTGGAAGGACTAGATGGTAACTTTTTATACGTTTTACTAGGTGGGATAAGCTATACACTAGGTGTAGCATTTTATATTTCTAAATTTAAGTATGCTCACTTTGTATGGCATATATTTGTGTTAGGAGGAAGTTTCTTTCACTTCCTGGCAGTTTGGACATTAATTATTAGATAGGAGAGATTAATATGAAATTCAGAATTGTAGTAGATAGTACGGTTTATTTATCGGAAGAGGAATTTCAAAAATTCGGGATAAAAAGAGCAAGTTTGAATGTAATCGATAAAGATGAAACATTCAAAGAATTAAAAATAGACAATGATTTTGTTTACTCAAGATTAGATAATGGACATTCTTTAACAACTAGCCAACCTTCACCAGGAGAGTTCTTTGATATATACGAAGAACTAATTAATGAAGGTGCTGAAAAAATCTTTGTTGTTACATTAGCTCCTCCTTTAAGTGGGACATTCCAAAGTGCTACTTTGGCAAGAGCTATGTTAGATGAACCAATACAAGTACATATATTTGAGTCACAAATGGCTGCATTTGGTAATGAATTACTAGTTATTGAATTACAAAAAATGATTTCAGATGGAAAATCAGAATCAGAAATAATTAATAGGATTTCTAAACTTAACAGTAATTCTAATTTAATATTCACTGTTGAGAATTTACATCATTTATCAAGATCTGGTAGATTATCAAAAGCTAAAGCAATGATTGGTTCGGTATTACGTGTTAAACCATTAATCCAAATGGTTGAAGGTAAGTTAGATTTATTTAAATCGGAAAGAACTCACAAAAAAGTAGCGGCAAGTATTATTCAAAAAATGAAAGAAACAACAGAAAATGCTAAAATAATTAACGTTAGAGTATTAAGCAAAAACTCTCTTGAACAAGCAAGAGCGTTAGAAAAAATTATTAAGGAAACATTCAGTAATATTAAATTAACTTTTAATGAGTACTTAGGACCTGTATTTAGCCTACATTTAGGTACAACAGGTTATGGAGTATCTTGGAGCGCTGAATAACAAGAAGAGGTGTGATGATGAATAAATATGCATTAGTAATAGATAGTACAGTCTATCTAAATGAAAAATATGTAAAGGATAATAATATATCTGTTGTATCTTTAAATGTTGTTGATGGAGTAAACTCATATCGTGAAGTAGACGTTGACAATGAATTTATTTGGAGTATGCAAGATAAAGGAACTAGTTGGAAGACAAGCCAACCAGCTCCTGGAGATTTTCTAAGTACCTATGAGAAATTATTAGAAGAAGGATATGAAAAAATCTTTTGTGTACTTTTATCTAAAAACATTTCCGGTACTTTCCAAAGTGCACTACTGGCAAAAAATATGTTGGATACACCTGACAAAGTACATTTGTTTGATACTATGTTATGTGCCTATGGTACTGAGATGATTGCACTGGAAGTGATGGATATGATAAATAGTGATAAAACAGATGATGAAATAACTTCTAGAATCACAGACATAATTACTAACTCAGGGCAAATGTTTACTGTAGAAAATTTATTTTCTTTAGTAAAAGGTGGAAGACTAAGTCCAACAAAAGCTGCTATTGGAACTGTTTTACGTATTAAACCAGTTGTTAAAGTTATTGAGGGAAAACTTGAATTAGTAAAAAGTGAAAGAACATATAAAAAAATCCATAATTTCTTTGTTGAAAATGTCAAAAAATCTTTAGAAGGAAAATCAAAAGTTACCTTTTATGTAACCAGCCAACATTCAGTTGATAATGCTAATATGATAAAAGAGAAACTAATATCAGAGTTTCCTGAAAGTAAAATTACATTCACAGAGTATTTAGGACCAGTGTTTAGTATTCATATCGGTAAAAAAGGATATGGAATTAGTTGGTTTGTTGAATAAGAAAATCACTCCTATGAGTGATTTTTTCTTTATATAAACTAACAAGATAAAGTTGAAAAATATAATAAAAGAATATATAATCATATATTGTACAGAAAAAGGTGATAATATATGAGAAAAGTAGCGATAGTAACAGATAGTACTGCAGTAATGGGAAAAGAACTTATAGATAATATGCCAAATCTATATTCAGTACCATTACAGATTTTGTTTGGCGAAGATGAAGTTTATCGAGATGGGATTGATATTACAAGTGAAGAGTTTTTTAAGAAACTAAACAAAACATCGCAATTGCCAACTACATCACAACCAAGTGTTGGGGCAGTATTAGAAATGTATGAAGAATTAGTAAAAACATATGATGAAGTATTATATATAACTATAAGTTCTAATATTAGTGGGACCTATAATACTGGGCTATTAGCTAAAAACTTGATTCCTAATCATAAAATTGAGGTATTTGATAGCTTAAATACATCTGTTATTCAAAGAATGTTTGTATTAGAAGCTGTGAAATTAGCTAATAAGGGAACACATGTTGATAGTATCATCAAGAAGTTAAAGAAAATGAGAGACAACAGTAATATTTACCTAGTAGTAGACGACTTAAGACATTTAGGTCGAACTGGTAGAGTAAACAATATGGGTGCTATAGTTGGTGCATTGTTAAAGATTAAGCCAATTCTAACATTTGAAAATGGCTATATAAATTTAAGAAAAAAAGTGAGAACATTATCAAGAGCATATCTAGAAGTAATGTCGATTCTAACAGATGCTGATTTAGATGAATCATCACAAATAATGATTGCTCATGCTAATGGTATTAAACAAGCAGAAAAAGTTAAAGAGGCAATTAAAGTTATTCACCCAAACAAAGAAATTGTTATTGGTGAGTTATCCCCAGTAATTAGTGTCCATACAGGACCAAACACTGTTGGAGTAGCATGGATAAAGTAAATAAAAAGTAGAAACTTAGTTTCTACTTTTTTTATCTCATAAGTCTTAAACCATATACTACTTTACCTATAATTGGTGTTTTTGTTCTAATTGCATGATATGGACACATCTCTTGACAACAATAACATCTAATACATTTAGTGTAGTCGTATACAGGTGGATTAAGTTTTACACCATCTTTAAAACTCAAAGCTTTTTCTTCTAAAGGACATACTTCTACACATATACCACATTTCTTACACATAGATTTACTAATATAAGGTCTTCGTAATACGTATTTACTAATTAGCTCAAACTTACTTTTTTCTGTTTGTTTTACTGCATCTCTTGGAATATCAAAGTCCTTATTGATGAAAGATTCAACAGAATCTCCAATAATTTCAATATTTTCATATGAACCCAATCCATATTTATGACCATAAGTAATCGATGGAAGTAACATATGATCTAAATTAACCATTTGACAAAAGACTGTATCTAAAGCAACTGGATCTTTGGATATCATTATTACATTCATCGGTGTAGGATCACCATTTCTAGGGCCGTTACCTTCCATTGCGATAATACCATCCATAATATGGAGATTGATGTTTAGATAAAGATCTAAATCAATCAACATTTCTGCGAAGTTAAAGGCGTTTTGAAATCTACCGTGCATTTTAGCCTTATTAAAACCAACAACTGCACCAAAAGGGTTTTTTATCGCTCCTGTAATTCTTTGTAGAGCATGTGATTTCATTTTTGGTAAATTAATGATTGCTTCACTTTCAAGAATTGCATTACATATTTCTAATGATTTAGTAGCGCGACCGTTAATTTCAATTGTTTTACCATTTACAAAGTCACCAATTTCAATATTGTATCTGTCAGCAACAGGCTTTATCCCTGTCTTTTCTGCAACTTTAACAGGATTTCCGATACCTGGAGAATCACCATAAAAAATATCATATCCATTTTCCAACATTAGTTTAACAACTGCTTCAAAGATAACTGGGTGAGTAGTAGCTGATCGTTCTACATCACTTGCAACAACAAGGTTAGGTTTTAGCAAAACTTTCTTATTTTTAGGAATAAAACTCTCAACTCCACCAAGTTCATTTATTGCCCATTTAATTTTATCATACACTTGTTTCATATCGTACTCTTCACATCTTAATACTGCTACTTTGCTCATACTTACACCGCCTTATATGTATTATAACAAAGATGTAATGATATAAAAAATACTTTTTTTGTGATAAAATTGTATCGGTGATTTATATGATTGACAGGCAATTAGAAGAGTATATATTAAATAACAAGTTCAAAGTAATTGCGATAGACGGACCTAGTGGTTCAGGTAAGAGCAGTTTAGCAAAGATTTTAGAAGATAAATATGATTGTCTAGTATTCCATACTGATGATTACTTTTTGCATCCTTCAAGAAAAACTTTTGAACGGTTAAATGAACCAGGAGGTAATCTAGATTACGAAAGAATGCTCTTAGAAATCTTTAGTAATTTAGATAAAGAACTCATTACTTCAAATCACTTCAATTGTATGACAAATATAATTGAAAATAGGGAACCATTTTTAAAGAAGAATATGATTGTAATCGAAGGGGTATATTCATTGCATCCTTTGTTTCAGAAATTCTATGATTATAAAGTCTATTTAGATGTTAGTAAAGAAGTCCAATTGAATAGGATTTTAGAACGTAGTGGAGCGGATATGTTAAAACGTTTTAAAGAGGAATGGATTCCATTAGAAAATAAATATTTTGAAGTATTAAATATAAAAGATATTGTGGATATTATTATCCGAAATTAATTATATTATTCTATTGAATATGTTATAATATTTAGGCAACTTACTTAGAGGTGATTACATGCTTTATTTTGATATGATTAGTCCTTATATAATCTATATGACAATTGTTCTCGCATTCACTTTTACTATTTATGCGATTTTTCATTATCGTGATTTTATCACTAAACATAAAAAAAGTTTAATGACAATCGCGATGATTTTATTAATTTGGACACAAATCGCTAGATATATTGGTATATTTTTTAAAGAGGATACTTATTGGAGCTTTTGGATTTTTAATTTTAAGATTGTATCATTTAGTTTAGCAACACATCTACCTTTTTATATTTGTAGATTAAGCGTAGTAGTATTACTTTATTACCTTATTACAAAAGATAAAAGAGTTGAATCGTTTCTATTTTATTGGGGAGCTACAGGTTTAGCGGGAATTATTTATCCAAATAGTAGTTATATGGGAAATATTGCCAATTTAACAGAAACATTCTATATTGATCATTTTTTACTAGGGATAACTCCTTATTTCTTAGTTGTATATCAAGGATATAAACCAGTTAAAAAGGATCTATTTGTTATTACTGGTGTGATGTTTGTTATTTTAGCATCATTTATACCAATCAATAATCTTTTAAATACTATTCCTAATTTAGAAAGCACAGCTGATTATTTCTATGTTAAGGATCAAAGTATTGTTGCAGACATTTTTCCGGGCTTACCAAGTATTGTATTCGTTATGATACATACAATAGCAGTCTTTGGTTTCTTTAGTGCATATTTCTTTTTGTTTAAAGATAAAAAGTACAAAATAAAAATATAGGTGATTATTATGAGAATAGGTTTATTTACTGACGCGTATTACCCTATCATAAGTGGAGTATCTATCTCGCTTAGGATATTGAAGAAAGAACTTACAGATCTAGGGCACGAAGTGTTTATTATTACTAATAACCACGAAAGTGCTACTCCTGAAGAAAACGTAATACGGTTAGGTGGTTACAAGTTACCAATGAAAGGTATGGGGGAATATCGAATTGGTAAAGTAACTAGAAAGAAAGTGTTAGAAGTAGGGAAGTTAAACTTGGATATAGTTCATTGTCATACTGAATTTACAATGGGAAGATTAGGGCGCAGAGTAGCTAGGAAGTACAAGTTACCAGTTGTTCATACTTACCATACAATGTATGAGGACTATGTACACTTTATTTCTAAAACTCTTACAAAACCTTTACGACTTTTAAGTAAGTATTATAGTAGAAGTTTTGCGAATAGTGCTAATGAAGTGCTTTTCCCAACAATAAAAGTTAAAAAAACGTTTGATCGTTATGGATATAAAAAACATTCACACATTGTTCCAACTGGAATATACTTAGAAAAATTTGATAAGGATAATTTTAGTACTCACAGAATTATTCAATTAAAGGAATCTCTTAAAATTAGACATGATGATTTTGTTTTACTATTTCTAGGAAGATTATCAAGAGAAAAATCAATTGAAGACCTATTAATTGAGTTTGCTAAAATAGAAGATCCTAAAGTGAAACTACTAATTGTCGGTGGTGGACCTGATAGTGATTTATTTGAGAAACTAGTAAAAGAAAAAGGTATTACTGATAGAGTTATCTTTACAGGAATGGTACCACCAAAAGATGTAGGTGTGTATTATCACTTAGGAGATTTATTTGTTAATTTCAGTACAACAGAAACACAAGGACTAACTTATTATGAGGCTTTAGCAAGCTGTTTACCTCTATTAGTAAAATATGATGATAATCTTGAGGGAGTAATCCTTGACGAAGTTAATGGATACTCATTTAAAGAAAATAGTGAGTTTGTTGATTTAGCAAATAAGCTAATTAATAATAGACAATTATTAGATGAATACGCAAGTAACGCTTGTTCGTCTGTTGAGAAGTTTTCCGCAATGAACTATGCAAAAAGTGTTGAAGAAGTATATTTAAAATTACATAAATAAAAAGGAGCGATTTGTATGAGTTTTTTCTCTTATCAATATGATCCAGATGTAAAATTTGATATGTATACCCCTATGCATTTGTCAATGCTAGGAATATTCATTGTTCTTATGGTTTTGTTCTTTGTGTTTAAAGACAAAGTGTTTAATTCACAAAAAGAAAAATTTATAAGATATGTATATGCTTCACTTTTAATTTTTAATTTAGCTTTATTAGTTATTATAGAGTACTCAGGTGGCCATTTATATTTACCGTTCCATCTTTGCTCAATTAGCTATATACTAGCAATTATCCTCTTATTTACTAATAATAAGAAAGTGTATTATTACCTATTCTACGCAGGATTAATTGGTGGTGTGGTTACATTTGCTATTCCAGATTTATATCACGCAGGATATAATCGCTTTAGATTTTATGAGTTTATTATTGCTCATGCTTCAATTATGATTGTTCCTTTATATTATTTGACGTGTTATAAATGGAATATAACATTGAAAACAACAATTATTGGTATCATAATAACAAACATCTTAGGATTTGGAATGTGGCCAGTAAATATATTATTAAGAAATACCGGTATTTTAGAAGACGCAAACTTCATGTTTACGATGGGACCTCCTCCAGATGTAGAGGCCGTATTTGGAACATACCCTTGGCACATGTTAAGGTTTGAAGTAGTATTGATTTTTGCATTCTTCTTAACATACTTCCTAACTAAAATATATCAAGATAAAAGAAAAACGGCTTAAATAAGCCGTTTTTAATTTGCGGTTTCGTCATCTTCTTTGAAATAATCATAGTTTAACACAAGTATGTTATACATGTAATCATTAATATAATTTGTATTTAAAGAGAATAAGTATAACTCTGTAACACTGTTATTATATATAGTATATTTCTCACTTAATGAATCATAACGGAAATCTTCACAGATAAAACTACCATCTGCAAATTTTACAATATTTCTTGCATCACTTAACGCATCATTACCAAACACAAAATTATAATCTATATCGAGGTCAAATAAATTTGCAACTGTAGGCATTATATCAATAGTTGACATGTACTGTGGTTGTACACCAGTCATAAAGTCATCATCAGAAATGATTAACATTGGAACATTGTGAATATCCATCTCATCATTATCTGTTTTATACTCGTCCTCATAAGCCCAAATATCTTCATTATCAATACCATATGCATAATGGTCTCCAAAAATCATTATAACAGTATCATCCATTTTATTTGCTTCTTCGAGTTCATCTACTAAATAACCAATAGCTTTATCCAACTCCATATTTACTGCTAAGTAGTACAATATTTCATCACTATACTCAACTGGTTCTTCAAGATTGTCAAAATAGTCTTGTACAGCTGCTACATACTCTGGTTTAGCCATTTCATGATTTTCATTGTATTGAAAGTGTCCACTAACAGTTAATATATTTACAAAGAATTTATCTTCTCCAATAAATTTAGGTACTGCCATTTTCATCATTTCGTAGTCACTTTCCCACACATGATCAAAAATTACTTCTTCCGGGTCATAACCTGAGGTTATACCTAATTCTTCACTACCCCAAAATTGATCATAACCCAAAGTATTTAAATGGAAATCACCACGAGGATAGAAATAATCAAAGTAATTATGGAATGAATAAGTTGTATACCCTCCACTTTCAAATAATTTCGGTAAAGTATTAGGGAATGTATTTTCAAGATAAGCATCCATACTCAATGTAACGTTTTTATTTGGAAACATTGATGTTTGAACTAAAAATTCGCTATCTGCAGTTGATCTGTAATAAAGAGGTGAATAATAATTCTCAAAATATGCATTTTCTTGTTTAAGATTCCACAAATTTGGTGTCAATGTTTCATTGATAGCATAAGTATCTAAACTCTCTGCCATTATTAGTATAAAGTTTTTGTCCTCAAATAATCCTGTATAAGTATTATCATCATGTTCAGGCTGTTTTTCAAAGAAATCTTCAATCAGAACTTCGTAAGCCTCTTCACTTAGAGGATCTGTTCTAAACATACTGAATACATCGCGCTGTGTATATGTTAATAATCCAAACTTCTTCAATGCATTTTGCGAGTTATACATATAAGTATATAAATCCATATCACTATAAGAAACTAAGCTACTTACTTGATTCAAATCAAACATCTCATCTGAAGTATCACTTTGAATCTCAACACTTTCATTAATCGTTTGTAATGAAGTAAAGAATAGAACTACAGCTAGTGTTAGTATAAATAAAGGTTGTTTTAACAATGTGTATTCAACATCGAAACTAATAATTTTATATCGATTAAGTACAAATAAACTAGCTAAAGGTAACAGATAAGATATATGAGGTAATCTAATTGCTGTAAGATAATCACTAAAGAATGATAATCCAGCTGTAAAATCCCCAGCAACTGCTATAGAATAGAACCCCTCAACAAAAGAACTGTATATCTCTTGATTAAAGTATAGGAACGTAATAATAAATGTAGATACAAATACAATAATCTTTACTGTCTTTTCTTTAAAAAACATTACAAAAAACATTATCATAATAGTATATGACAAACTAAATAGTGTTATCCTAAAAAAATTGTAATCAAATGCAAAGCTTAGAACTCTAATTTTAAATAACGCTTCTAAGTAAAGTATTACAACAAAAAAGAATATAAATAGAAAACCTGCATTAATTAATTTCTGTTTCATATTATCAACTTCTTTCACAACATAACATTATAATATAAAAAATGATTTATTTCCAATTATATTATGCGAAAATAATAGAAATAAAAAGTGAAATATCTTGACAATTATAGACGTATTGAATAAAATGTATATAGTCTCTTTTTTAAAAAGAGGTATATGGCGATTGTGGCGAAGTGGTTAACGCACCGGATTGTGGCTCCGGCATTCGTGAGTTCGATTCTCATCAGTCGCCCCATGATGGGCTATGGCCAAGTGGTTAAGGCACCGGACTTTGACTCCGGGATCGATGGTTCGAATCCATCTAGCCCAGCCATCATGTTGCGGGTGTGGCGGAACTGGCAGACGCGCTAGATTTAGGCTCTAGTTCTTAGGAGTGCAGGTTCAAGTCCTGTCACCCGCACCATATTGAAATTAAAAGACAACTTAGGTTGTCTTTTTTTTTGGATTCGAACCATTTTTTCTTTACTTTGTTCGTAGTTATACTATTAAATCTCATTACTATGTAATGATTTGTTGTGAAAACGTTTTTTTTTGGTATACTAGATATAGAGAGGTGATTTAATGGAAACAATGATGAAAAATACCGAGAAGCAATTCATTGATAATTTGACTTGTTTAAGGGATTTAAAGGGGTTGTATCATGACTATGGTAAGAAGGATTTAACAGGACTACATTTCATTTATGTAGATATTGATGATTTTAATAAAATGAACATTATCTTTGGGGTAGATACTGTTGATGATATGTTAAAAGAAGTATCAAGAACACTAATTGATTATTGCGGTAAATCTGATGTTTATCGTGTAGGGAATGATCAGTTCTTACTATTAACAAGTAGTCACATAATTTGTGAACCTTCTGAATTACAAAGACTATTAAGACAACCATTTAAACATCATGAAATTCAATATGTTATTAACGCAAGTGTATGTGTTGCGGATTATGATGATTTTAAAGGTGATAATCTAAAAGAAATGATAAATCTTTTAAGAATCACTGTTGATTTAACTAAAAATGTTGGAAGAAATACTTTGATTTACGCAAATCAAAAACATAAAGAAAAGTATCAGTTAATTCAAGAAGTTGAAAATAATATTTACTCAGCAATGAAGAAAAAGCAATTTTTCCCTAAATTTAGACCATTTGTAGATACATTTAGTAATGAAGTTATTGGTTTTGAAGCTGTTTCAAGATGGAAACTGAATGGTAGAGAATTAAAACCTGCTCAGTTTTTAGAAATAGCACAATGGACAGGAATTATTTATGATTTAGAAATGTGTGTATTTGAAAAAGCAATGAAATTTTATCGCAGTTTGATTGATGACAAAACAATTAAACTATCACCACGATTTAAAGCAGGAGTTAACCTCTCTGAGTATACATTAATTACAGTGGAAATAGATATGATAATTGATATTTTACGTAAGTACGATATTTCTGCGAAAGATGTAATTATTGAAATTAAAGAATCATATATTGAAGACAAAAACGTTTATCGAAAAGTTCAAAACTTATATGAGTTAGGATTTGTAGTAATCTTGGATGATTATTCTAATACATCTTCATCATTAACTTATTTAGCAGATTTAAAGATTGATGTATTAAAATTATCAGAAAAATTATTATTGGAAGTTAATAATAGTGAAGAGTATAAAAATATGAAAAGTGTTTATGAGTTCTTCGTTAACATAAGTAAAGAATTTGATATATCGGTAGTATCAACAGGGGTAAAAAGTAAACAAGACGTTAAGTTAGTACGTGAATTAGGTGTTAATATGGCAACAGGTGATTACTTCTCAAGAGCAGTGGTTCAAAGTGAATTCGTTGAGTATTTGAAGAACAATAAAAAAAGGAAGTTTAGGTTATGATAAGCCTTTTATTATCTTCTTCAACTGGTAGTGAAGATTTAACATTTATAGAATCAGTAGCTGAGTGGTTTCAAACTTCTTGGCATCACCTATATGAGAATCCCATATTTGGGGTCGCAGTATTAATTATATTTGGGTTACTTGGGGGGAAATTAATTAGTTTATTGAAATTTCCACGTGTTACTGGGTACATCTTAATCGGGATCATTATTGGTCCTAGTGTACTACATTTATTATCACATGAGATGGTTGAATCATTTACGATAATAAGACAGGTAGCAATTGGATTTATTGGTTATACAATTGGACTCGAATTGAAGTTTAGTAAACTTAAAAAAACGGGTAAACAAGTTACCATAATTACAATTGTTCAAGCATTTATGACTGCAGTTCTTGTTTGTTTGGCAATTGTAGCATATTTAAAGGCAACTGGTGGAAGCTATGTATGGACTTATGCACTTATTTTAGGTGCAATAGCAACAGCAACTGCACCTGGACCAATTGTTGCAGTAGTTAAAAGTTACCGTACAAAAGGTCCGGTAACTGACGTATTATTACCATTAGTAGCATTAGATGATGCTATTGGTATTATGTTATTTGCTGTTATGTTATCGTTGGGTACTTCATTTCTTAGTGGACCTGTAAGTATTGGACATATGTTATTAGAGCCATTTATGGAAATATTCCTTTCAATATTCATCGGTGCAATCATTGGATTAATTGTTACGATAATTGCTAAGAAGTATAACCGTGAAACAGATAGTTTCTTAATGATGGTTATTATAGGGTTTGTATTTTTAGGAATCGGTGTAGGACAAGCAGTTCATGCATCTGCAATCTTATTGCCAATGACAATTGGAGTCTTTCTAGCAAACTCAATTGATGAAAAATATGAACATAGATTAACACAAAATACAGATTTATTTAGTGCACCAATCCTTTTAGCATTCTTCACAATTGCTGGAGCAGAGTTACAGTTATCACTATTAGCTAAAATTGGTATTATGGGTGTAATTTATCTATTAGTTCGTGTTGTGGGTAAAGTATCAGGTTCTTATATCAGTGCCAAAGCTGTTAAAGCACCTAAAAATGTTATTAAGTATTTAGGATTTACTCTAATTCCTCAAGCGGGTGTTGCTATTGATATGGCTTTAACAACACAATTACGATTTGAGACACCAGAACTTGCAGAATTTGCCGAAGTTGGAGCAGTTATTATGACAATTGTTCTTGCTGCTACTGTAATATACGAGGTATTTGGCCTTGTTGTAGTAAAAGCAGCTCTTGGAAAAGCAGGAGAAATTGACGCAGCTGTAGGCGACTGGGAATAAAAAAATTACTTATAAATAAAGGCTTCTTATTCGAAAGCCTTTTTTTATTTTTTTTTCTTGCATTTAATAATTTAGAGGAGTAAAATATCACTTGCGTGTATATATATATAAATATGAAAGAAGTGACCAAAGTGTATTTTAATTTATTGAGTAGTGAAGCTTCACTTGGATATGAAGCATTATTAGTTTTAGCACTAGTGTTACTATTGGGATTATATGCAGGAAGATTATTTGAGAAAATAAAATTACCTCATATTACAGGTTATATCATAATGGGAGTTATAATCGGAGTTATCTTAGTAGCATTAGGTTTTGGAGAAATAGCCGAAGTACTAGAAATAGTATCAGGAGTAGCGTTAGGGTTTATCGCATTCAGTATTGGGACTGAATTAGAATTTGAAAAACTTAAAAAAAGTGGAAAAGAAGTTGTGGTAATTACTATTGTTCAAGCAGTGTTAGCTTCAGTAGTAACAATCGGTGGATTGTTAGCACTGAACCTAATATTTCCTGGATTAGTATCATTACCAGTAGCGTTAGTGTTAGGAGCAATTGCAACAGCAACAGCACCTGCACCAATAATGTTATTAACTCGTAAATATAGAGCAAAAGGACCATTAACAGATACATTATTACCTCTAGTAGGTATGGATGATGCTGTGGGTATTATCTTATTTGGGATATTGTTATCAGTAGCAAACTCAATTAAAGGTGGAACTGATTTATCTGTATTAAAAATGTTAGAAGGTCCATTATTTGAATTATTATTCTCAGCTGTAATTGGAGCACTTGTTGGTTATGTTTCTGCCTTTATGATTAAGAAAATCAAAAATAGAGACTCACAAAAAGAAGAAGTATTCCTAAGTGTTGCAATCTTTGCTGTTTTTACAACAGTTGCTGCAGCTAAAATGCATTTAGCTATTGGTGATTTTGAAATTCACTTATCACCAATCTTAACTCCAATGATTATGGGTATTGTCTTAACAAATACTTTATCAAGAGTTAGAGCACATGATGTTAATCATTCAGTTGAATCATTTAGTGCACCAATCTTAATCGCATTCTTTACATTAGCAGGAGCAGAACTTGTTGTAGCATTTGCTCATAATGCAGATGTTGAATATGGGATGATTGCAGGTATAACTGCTGTATATATTGTCTTTAGATCTATAGGTAAAGTCTACGGAGCACTGTTTGGTGCTAAGATTATGAATTCTCATCGCAGTGTTAAAAAGTATCTGGGGGTATGTTTATTACCACAAGCAGGTGTTGCACTGGGGATGGCATATCAAGCTAAAACTGACTTTGGTGAAGAAGGAACTATTATATTGATTGTTGTATTAATTGCAACGTTAGTATACGAATTGTTCGGTCCTATTGGTGTTAAACACGCATTATATCAAGCAAATGAAATACAATTAGACAAATAAAAAAAATCAGTGAAAACTGATTTTTTCTTATATTTCCGATAAAACTTGTTCGGCATGGCCTTTAGCTTTTACTTTGCGGTATTCGTTAATTACTTTTCCACTTTCATCTAGAATGAAAGTACTTCTAACGATACCCATGTATTTGCGACCATACATTGATTTTTCTTTTAGAACATCAAATGCTTTAACAAGTTGTTCATCTTGATCACTTAATAGTAGTAAGTTTAGTTCTTGTTTAGTGATGAAGTTTTTATGAGACTTAACACTATCTCTAGAAACTCCTATAACGAAGTAACCTTTCTGTTTGAATTCATTTTGTAAACAAGTAAAGTCTTTAGCTTCAATTGTACAACCTGATGTATTATCCTTAGGATAAAAATATAAAACAACTTTTTGTCCTTTAAAATCATTTAGTGTATATTCTTTATCGTCACTAGCGGGTAGTTTAATGTTTAGGTAGTTCATTTTTATCTTCTTCCCTTTCTTTTTTAGTTTTTGGTACTGGGTCATATCCACCTTTAGATAATGGATTGCATCGCAATATTCGCCAAACACTTAAAATGGAAGCATAGAAGAAATTGTGTTTTTGATAAGCTTCTCTTGAATAAGTACTACATGATGGATGATAGCGACATGTTGGGTTAGAATTACTGGTGTTTTTCTTGTAAGAATCAATTAGTTTTATCATTATCTTGTTCATGGATTTCACCTCCCTATTAATTATATTATCAAATGTGAAAGTTTTAAACAAGAAATGTGATTAATGTTAGACAAAGAGTAGTAGTTAGATTATAATAAATTTTGTGGTGATAGAATGGTAAATAAAGTTAATGTAGAAATGTTTTATGATTATTTTGATGAGGTGGCAAATATCCTTTATCATAATTATCAAAAAACATATATTGAAGGTATGAATGAAGCCTTTAATTACTTGTTAGATGGTGATTTTATTGGTGATTATAGTCCAGAAGATATTGAGAAAATATCTGTGTTAAAAGCTGTAGTTACGAATACTAAATTCTCTCGTGAGGAAGTAAGAAAAAGCGTTCAACTCGGAATGTTAAAAGGATATAAACATTCATATAGTTCTAACAGTTTAATTACTCCAGATACTATCGGTATTTTTATCGGGTATTTACTTAAGAAGTTATATAAGAATAGTATAATTAAGACAATTTTTGATCCATTAGTTGGATCAGGTAATTTGTTATATACTGTTTTAAATCATATTGAAGTTGATGCTAAAGTGTTTGGTGTTGATAATGATTTAGTTAAATGTAATTTAGCGCGTAATTTGGGAGACTTACTTGATTACGAGAATGAAATGTTTTATCAGGATACATTTAGTTATTACAATAAAGGATTTGATTTAGTTTTAACTGATATGCCTGTTACAAATGAAACACCATATATGCCATATCAGGTAATAAATCATCATATTGATGCTTTACGTGATGGTGGATATTTTATTAGTGTAATTGAGAATGATTTTTTTGAAAAGAGTAACAGTGATGTCTTTAAAAAAGAGATTGATAAAAAAGGATATATATTTGGATTGATTAAATTAAGTGAAACTTTGTTTAAGAATAATCCTAAAAGTATTTTGATAATTCGTAAAAAAGGTAGTGATGTAGTTCCACCTAAAGATTTCTTGTTAGTAGATTTACCAAGTTTTAATGAACTTGAAGATTTTAATAAAACAATAAAACAAATCGATATATGGTTTAGTAGTAGAGAGGAAGAAGTTGTATGAAAATAATCGCAGTAAATGCAGGTAGTTCTTCATTAAAGTTTCAATTGCTTGATATGCCTAGCGAAGATATGTTAGCTAGTGGAGTAGTTGAAAGAATAGGGTTAAATGATTCGATATTCACTATTAAGTATGGAAGTGAAAGATCAAAAGAGATTACTAGTATTCCTACACATAAAGTAGCTGTGCAAATGTTACTTAGGAAATTAATTGGTCTGAACATTCTAGGTAGTTTAGATGAAATTGAGGGTGTAGGACACCGTGTTGTACATGGTGGAGAGTTATTTAAAGACTCAGTAGTTATAGATCATGAAGTTATTCAAGCAATTGAAGATGTTTCTGATTTAGCTCCACTTCATAATCCAGCAAACTTAACTGGAATTAGTGCTTTCAAAGAAGCTTTACCAAGTGTTACTGCAGTTGCAGTATTTGATACAGCATTTCATCAAACTATGGAACCAGTAGAATATATGTATAGTGTTCCTTATGATTGGTATACAAAATATGGTGTTAGGAAATATGGGTTCCACGGGACAAGTCATAAGTATGTTAGTTTACGTGCAGCTGATATGCTAGGTAAAACACCTGAAGAGGCAAAAGTAATTGTTTGTCATATTGGTAATGGTGCTAGTTTATGTGCTGTTAAAAATGGTAAAAGTGTTGATACATCAATGGGATTCACACCTTTAGCAGGTATCCCTATGGGAACTCGTAGTGGAGATATCGATCCAGCAATTGTACAATTTATTTCTCAAAAAGAAAATAAAACATTGGACGAAGTTATCCATGAACTAAATAAAAAATCTGGATATCTCGGATTAAGTGAACTATCAAGTGATTCAAGAGATTTATGGGAAGCAGTTGAAAGAGGAGACAAAAAATCAATTTTAGCTGTTGAGAAACAAGCAAAAATGATTGCAGACTACATCGGTGCTTACTTCATTTCATTAGAAGGTTGTGACGCTATCTGTTTCACTGCTGGTATTGGAGAAAATGCATCAGAAACTCGTAAACTAGTTGTTGATAGACTAAAAGCTTTAGGAGTTGAACTAGATTACGAGAAAAATTTAACTCGTGGTACAGAAGCAGTAATCTCTAAAGACACTTCTAAAATAAAGATTTTATTAATTCCTACTAACGAAGAAGTAATGATCGCAAGAGACACTTTAAGATTATCTAAATAATAAATAAGAAAAAAACAGTTTTAATGAGTAATATACTTTTTGAAGGAGTGATATTATGAAAAAAACTGTTTTTTTATTTTTATTAGTTTTAATTTTCTCAACAAGTAAACCTGTTGGAGCGGTTAATGATAATGTTTATCAATTTGACGATTACGAAATTAGAGTTGATCTATACTCCAACGATAATAACGGAAGAGGATACTATATTGAAAAACTAGGGGAGAATCCCTTTGTCTTAAATGTTATATATGACAATATATGGCTAACAATTAATAATGTTAAAGAAATAGATGGAAATCATGTCTTTTATGGATATTCACATGTAATCGATAGCGATGATTATTATGATACATTTATGATTGTACTTGATCCGCAGGGAAATCAAATTTACCAAGAAACAAATGATTATGGGGATTTAGATGCCGTCCATGATGTTGTGGAGATTGATAATGTTATTTTAGTTCATTATAATGAGTATTACGATGATGGCTTTGATATCCTTTTTTTACAAAACAATATAAAAATATATGATCATGAGTATAACTTATTAGATGAAATCACAACCTACAACGAGTATGGTAATGTATCATCCACAGATCAGCTATATTTATATAGTTTTAATGAAGATAATATATGGGAAGGTGCTTTTACTTCTGATTTAAATATTATAACTATAGATGAATCATTAGATATACCAACAGGCTCAGTCTATCATGATGAAATCACCATCCTCTTTTTAAACGATGCTATCTTGAATAATCAAATAGTTAGTAATGGAGTTACGATTGATTATCCTGGAAATTATGAGCTAACATATTATGATTTTACATATAAATTTATAGTAGTTCCAACATTAACAGGTATCGAAGATGACGCTGTATACAATCAACCAGTTAGCGCAAATATAACCGCAGGAAATGTGTATCTAAACAATGATTTATATGTATCCGGTACTGTAATTGATAAACCAGGTAATTATCAACTTCAAATAATTGGAAGTAATAATTATGTAGAAGAATACAACTTTACAATTACCTCAAATATCTCTGGAGTACTCCATAATCAAACATACAATGATCCAGTAGAAATTGAGTTTGAAGGAAAAGGATATTTAAATAATACATATATTGAATCGCCCCATACAGTTGTTGATGAGGGAGAATATATATTAAGAATACAAGGAGAGAATAATTACTTAGAAACATATTACTTTGATGTAACTGCTCCTGAAGATGAAACCTCACTTGTTAGTTTTGTTCAAAAATATGATGTTATTTTCCTTGCAGTAGTGGTAGTTAGTGGCGGATTAATCCTTAAGAAAAAGTAATTTCATTTACTTTTTCTTTTTATCATAAAGCACTAAACTATGTTATAATTTTTATGGTGGTGATTTGATGTCTTTTAACCATTTATACATCGAGACCAATTACGCAATGAATGGCTCAAATATACGAATTGAAGAATTAGTAAATAAAGCTGTATCTTATGGATACAGCTCTTTAGCAATTACTGATCCTAAAATGCACGGAGTTATTAAATTTTATAAAGAATGTAATAAAAAAGGAATAAATCCAATTATAGGACTTAATCTATATGTTGAAGGGATAAACCCAGGATCTAAAAATCATATACTACTATATGCTAAAAATAATAAAGGATATCAAAATCTTCTTAAAATAGCTTCTTTGTACAGTGTGAATGGAATAATTAGCCTACAAGAATTGAAAAGTAATAAATCAGGGTTGATAGGAATAATTATTAGTGATGAATCAGAGCTAATTGCCGCTTATAACAATAAACAGGCAAACACCATAAACGAATACCGAGAAGTTTTAAAAACGCATCTGGAGACAAGTTATGTTAGTATTAGTCAAATTGAATCATTCAATGAAGATTTAAATAACTTCTTTAAATTTGTGGTTGTACCAAAGGTTTCATATTTAAATGAAGAAGATATTGACATATCTAATGTATTAAAAAAAATATTTGCTCAGGATACATCTAGTTTTTTAGGGAATGAAGTTGTAAATCATTTTACTGCACCAAAGGAAGTAGAAAAAGCTTATAATAAATATCCAAAAGCTCTAGAAGAAACTAAGAATATCGCTGAAATGTGCAAAGTGAAGATTGATTTTACTAAAGTACACCTTCCTAAATATAAACTTAAAGATAATGTTAATACTAAAGATTATTTACATGCCTTAGTTTTTAAAGGATTAGAAAAACGTTTAAGAGGATTGAAAGTAAATAAGAAAGAATATATTAATAGACTTAATTATGAGTTGAGTGTAATTGATGAAATGGGTTATAACGATTATTTTTTAATCGTTTGGGATTTTGTTAAATATGCCAAAAAGAATAAATATTTAGTAGGACCAGGTAGAGGTAGTGCTGCAGCTAGTTTAGTTTCTTACTGTTTAGGTATTACATCGGTTGATTCTATTGCTCATGATCTTGTTTTTGAGAGATTCTTAAATCCTGAAAGAATTACATTACCAGATATTGATATGGATATTCCTGATAATAAAAGAGATGATGTAATTAAGTACGTTCGTGATTATTATGGTGTGGAAAGAGTAGCCTCAATTTGTACTTTTGGTACGTTCCAATCTAAATCGGCAATTAGAGATACAGCTAGAGTACTTAAGTTCGAGGGTGTTCTTTTAAATCAACTTGCGAATGCTAGTGAAAAATATAATACAATCACAGATATGTTAGAACAATCTACAGACATTGAAAACATTATTTCACAAAACCAAGAAGCAAAAAAATTATTAACTTTCGCTGCAAAGATTGAAGGTCTTAATCGCCATGTGTCTACACATGCAGCTGGAATCATTGTCACTGAAGATAATATGACAAAACATACTGCTGTTCAAAGTGGTTTACTAGATATGATTCAAACACAGTATGAAGCAAAAGATTTAGAGGAATTAGGGTTATTAAAAATAGATTTCTTAGGATTGAGAAATCTTACAAGTATAAATAAAATATGTCAGTTAATTGAAAAAGATGAAAAAAAGGTAATTGATATCTACAAAATACCTTTAGATGATAAACCAACTTTCGATTTGTTAAAGAAAGTTGAAACTACAGGTATTTTCCAACTAGAATCTCGAGGAATGAGAAGTTTAATTGGACAGATGCAGATTGATTGTTTTGAAGATATAGTCACAATATTGGCGTTATTTAGACCTGGACCAATGGAAAATATCCCTTCTTATATTAGAAGAAGAAATAAAGAAGAGGAAGTAACTTACCCTCATAAAGTTATTGAAGAGGTTTTAAAACCTACTAATGGAATTATTATTTATCAGGAACAAATAATCCAAATCGCAAGTTTGTTCGCAGGATATAGTTTAGGTGAAGCTGATGTCTTAAGAAGAGCGGTAAGTAAGAAATCAGAATCAATTCTTAATAAAGAACGAAAGAACTTCGTTAAAAAAGCTAAGAAACTTGGTCGAAGTGAAAAAATAAGTAATGAAATATATGATTATATAGTTAAGTTTGCTAATTATGGATTTAATAAAGCCCATAGTGTTGCATATGCAATGGTATCCTACTGGATGGCATACTTAAAAGCTAACTATCCTAAATATTTTATTAGTATATTAACTACTAGTGTTATTGGTAGTGAATCAAGTATGAAAGAGTATATTTTTGAAGCTAATAAACTAGGTGTTAAAATATTAAAACCTTCAGTTAATAAATCAAATGAAATTTTTAATCCTGAAGGTAATAACTTACGTTTTCCACTTTTAGGAATTAAAAACTTAGGTAGGAATACAGTTAAAGATTTATTAGAAGTGCGTAAAGAAGGATTGTTTAAGTCATTCTTTGATTTTGTATCTAGAACGCATAAAGTATTAAATAAAAGAGTTCTAGAGTCACTTATCTATGCTGGAGCATTGGATGAGTTTAACTATTCGAAACGAGCTATGATTGAAAAATTAGATGAAGTAATCAACTTTAGTTTATACGGAGACTTTATTAAACAAGATGAGTTTGTAATTGAGAACTTAGAAGAATACGATTATCAAGTACAGGAAGAAAAAGAAAAAAGTATACTAGGATTTAATCTATTTATTAATCCATTATTAAATCATACAGAGTATATAAAAAAACACAAACTATTAAAACCTTCATCAATTACTGATAAACATAAAGGTATTGAAATAAGGTTAGTAGCAATACTTTCAAGAGTAAGAAAAATAACAACAAAGAATAAACAAGAAATGGCTTTTGTAACTATTGAAGATGAGTATGTGAAAGTTAATGGAGTTCTATTTACTGCACAATATGCTAAGTTTAAAAATGAATTATTAAAAGGTGAAGTATACCTTCTAAAAGGTAAAATTGAAGATAGAAATAATGAACGACAAATTATTATCAATAATCTTATAAAATTACACAAATAAAAGCGTATACATTTTATAATAGTTTTGAAATTAAATTGTTTATGATATAATCATTTTGGTGGTGGTTTATATGAAAAAAATCGCAGTTATGACTTCTGGTGGAGATGCACCAGGGATGAATGCTGCCATTAGAGCCGTTGTAAGAAGCGGACTCCATTATGGGTTAGAAGTATATGGGATATACCATGGTTATAAAGGCCTATGTGAAGGGAATATAAAGAAGTTGGATCGCTATGATGTTACAAGAATAATAAGTCGTGGTGGAACTATTTTAGGAAGTGCAAGATATCCTGAATTTAAACAAAAAGAAGTGCGTGAAGGTGCAGTTGCTCAGTTAAAAGAAAGAGGAATTGATGCGATTGTAGTTATTGGTGGAGATGGTACTTATAGAGGTGCTCAAGCTTTGAGTGAGATGGGTGTGCCTACAATTGGGTTACCAGGAACTATTGATAATGATATTTCAAGTACTGATTATACTATTGGGTTCTTTACGGCTTTACAAACAGTTGTAGATAGTGTTGATAAACTTCGTGATACATCTATGTCTCATAAAAGATGTAGTGTTGTTGAGGTAATGGGTAGACACTGTGGTGATTTAGCATTATATGCAGGAATTGCTGGTGGTAGTGAATTTATTATTACTCCTGAATCAGGATTTGATAAAGAAAGATTAATTAACGCAATAAGTAATTCTAATAAAATCGGTAGAATGCATGCGATTGTAATAGTTACAGAACACATGGTAAACGTTATTGATCTTGCTACAGAAATTGAGAAACGTACTGGATTTGAAACAAGAACTACAGTATTAGGACATGTTCAACGTGGTGGGGACCCTGCTGCATTTGATAGAGTATTAGCAACAGAGATGGGTGAATACGCTGTTGATTTACTAGTAAATGGTAAAAGTGGAAGAGCTGTTGGTTTAAAAGGCATGGACTATGTTGATTACGATATTAACTTTGCATTAAATAAGAAAAGAGAAATACCGAACAAAAGATACGGATTAGTTGGAAGATTAAAATAGGAGATGATTAGATGATACCTTTTAATCAAACAAAGATTATATGTACTATTGGACCTGCTTCAGATAGTTTTGAAGTTATGAAAGGTTTAGTAGAAGCTGGTATGGATGTAATGCGAATGAACTTCTCACATGGAAATCATGAAGCTCATTTAGAAAGAATGAAAACATTAGATAAAGTAAACAAAGAACTAGGAACGCATATCGCGTCACTTTTAGATACTAAAGGTCCAGAAATAAGAACACATTTATTTAAGGGTGGTAAAGCTTTAATTAATGAAGGTGATGAAATCACTGTTCATATGGATGAAGTTGAGGGAGATACAAAGCACTTCAGTGTTAACTATCCTAATCTTTATAAAGATATGCAAGTTGGACAAATAATCTTAGTAGATGATGGTTACTTAGAATTAACAGTTACAAAAATTGATTTATCTAACAAAACGATTATTACTAGAGCAGAGAATACACATACACTTAAAAACAGAAAAGGGATTAACGTTCCTGGTGTTAAATTACATTTAGATTTTATTTCACCTAAAGATTATCAAGATATCGTATGGGGTTGTAAAAACAATGTTGATTTTATCGCAGCATCTTTTGTAAGAAGAGCTAGTGATGTTCAAGAAATCCGTAATATTATGAAATATAGCGGAAACAAAGATATCCAAATTATATCGAAAATCGAAAATAAAGAGGGTGTTGAAAACATCGATGAAATCATTGATATTTCTGATGGAATAATGATTGCTCGTGGTGATTTAGGGGTAGAAGTACCTGCTGAAGAAGTACCAGTTATTCAAAAAGAAATCATTAATAAATGTTTAGCTAAAGGAAAAATCAGTGTTACTGCAACACAGATGTTAGAATCAATGATTGATCATCCACGTCCAACACGTGCTGAAGTTAGTGATGTTGCAAATGCCATTTATGATGGAACAGATGCAATCATGTTAAGTGGTGAAAGTGCAATTGGTAATTATCCAGTTGAATCAGTTGAAACAATGAACCGCATCGCAAATCGTATTGAAGGAATATTAGACCGTAAAGATATTGTTAAACGTGCTAATAAAGAAAACTCTTCATCACGCAATATTGCAACTTCAATTGCAATAAGTGTTGCTTATACAGTTATTCAATCAAAAGTAAACTTAATTATTGTCCCTACAGTTAGTGGACAAACTGCCAAATATTTATCAAAGTTTAGACCAAATGCAAGAATCTTAGCTTTAACTTCTACAGATCGTTATGCTAAAGCACTACAATTACATAGTGGTGTAGAACCAATTGAGTTCCATTTAGTATCAGATGTTGAAACAGTAGTTAAAGAGGCAATTGAAATTGCTAAAAGAGAATATGGTATAAAAAAAGGTGATCGTGTTATCATTACTGGTGGATTCCCTATTGGTAAGCCAACTAACGGTATGCGTATTATAGATATTAAATAAAGACTTGATTTTTCAAGTCTTTTTTTTTGAAAAGTTATTCCCACAATATAATTATAATGAACTAAAAAACCATCTTTTTTTGAAATTGAATTATGCTATAATTCCCCTGTAAGCGTTTTGAAGGAGCTGAAACTATGGATAATATTATATCCTTATCAATTATTGTATTATTTTTAATATTTATCGTAGCTGTTGGAGCTATCGCAGGAAGGAAAACAAAAGATTCTGATGGTTATTTAGTGGCTAATAGATCAAGTGGTTATTTTCTCATTGTTGGAACATTGTTTGCCACATTCTGGGGTGGAGGAACTGTCTTAGGAGGTAGTGGTGCTGCGTTTAATGATGGGATTATGGGTGTTATTGAAGATCCTTTTGCTGCAGGATTAGCCTTAATCTTAGTAGGTGTTTTCTTTGTTAAAACCTTACGTAAACTAAATTTAAAATCTGTTGGTGAATTATATGGTAGACGTTATAACAAAAATGTTAGTTATAGCGCAAGTGCTTTAATGATACCAACTTATGTTATATGGACTGCTGTTCAATTATTGGCAATTGGTAAAATTGCCAATGTATTATTCGGTGTTAACTTCTTACTTGCATTTTTTACTGGTGCATTTGTTGTAATCTTATATACTGTTTTAGGTGGTATTTTAGCGGTTGTATGGACTGATGCTATTCAAATGATTATTATCTTTGTTGGGTTAGTACTAATTGTAGTCGTTGGTGTAAATGCCGTTGGAGGTATTGAAGTTATCAATACTAATACCCCTGAAAACTATTGGGATTTCTTCCCTAATCAAGATAATGGAGTATCATGGATTGCATACTTTGCAATGTGGGTTGGGATGGCTTTAGGTAACATACCTTCACCAGACATAGCCCAAAGAGCTTTTGTGGCAAAGGATGCTAAAACTGCTCAAAAGGGAATGATTACTGCTGGATTCATGTATTGGACTGTTGGATTAATACCTGTCTTTATCGCTCTAATTGGACTAACAATGGTTAATAACGGATTATTAAGTGCAGACGCAATAGCTAGTATTGGTGAAGATAGTGAACTGTTAATACCACTACTTGCAAAAGAGTTGTTAGGACCAATAGGTCTTGGTATATTTGCCGGTAGTTTAATTGCAGCTGTATTATCAAGTGCTTCAACAAGTTTGTTCGCAACAGCTGTTTTGATGTCTAATGATATTTATAAACCGTTATTTATGAAAAAAGATAATGATAAAAAGTTAGTATTAGTTACGAAATTATCAGTAGTTATTGTTGGTCTATTAGCAGTTTTAATAGGTTTAATATCTACAAATTTATATGATTTAACAATCTTTGCATTCACATTATTATTTGGAATATTATTCTTCCCATTTGTTTTTGCTTTAAAATCAAAATGGGCTAATTCATACGGAGTACTTGCTGGGATGTTTATGGGATTATTGGTTAATCTAGTTGGTGCAATTGTACAGGGAACAATCATCCCTGAACCTTGGGAGTTTTATACATTAGTACCTGCTTTACTTAACTTAGTTACAATTATAATTGTTACATACTTTACTAGAAACATAGACAAACCCACTCCACTAGAGGAGGTTTACACAAAATGATAAAACACTTCATCGATATTAATGAAATTACTAAAAATGAAATACTTGAGATTATTGATCTTGCTAAACTATTTAAAGAAGCTAGAAAAGATAACTCAATACCACAGTTACTTGAAGGAAAAAGTCTTGCAATGATTTTCGAATTACCATCAAGTCGTACTAGAGTGAGTTTTGAAAACGCAATGACACTACTTGGAGGACATGCATTATACCTAAAACCAGGTGAAATACATGTAGAACCTAGAGAAACCTTAGAAGATACATCTAAAGTGTTATCAATGCTATGTGATGGTATCTTTATGCGTGCTTGGAAACATGAATCAATTACTGAATTATCAAGGTTTTCAACAGTACCTGTCTTTAATGGATTATCAGACTATAATCATCCAACTCAGGCAATTGCCGATATTATGACAATTATGGAAAATGTAGCTAAGCCAATTAATAAAATTGATATGACATTTATTGGTGATAGAACTAATGTTGCGAATAGTTTATTAAATATCGCAGCAAAACTAGATATAACATTCAGACAAATTGGTCCAAAAAAATATCACTTATATCCTGAAATAATTTCAAATGCTTTTAAGGCGAATCCGGAATATAAAAAAGATGTTATTGTTACAGATAATATGAAGTTCATTAAAAATACAGATATTGTCTATACTGATTTATGGTGGTGGATTGATCAAGAGATTGAAAAGGATCTTCGTAAAGAAGTATTTTATCCAAAATATCAAATTAATGAAGAAAAACTTAAAAAAACGAAAAACCCAGATATTAAGTTTATGCATTGTTTACCAGCAAATAGAGGTATGGAAGTTACTTCTGATGTATTAGATGGTGAATATTCTTTAGCATTTAAACAAACAGAGAATCGTTTATACGTACAAATGGCTTTATTAACGCATTATATGTACTCTCCAAAGAGTGCACCATCAGAACAAACGATTATAGAACACAAAGAGAATATCTGTAAACAACTTCATAAAATGGCGAAATAATAAAAACCAATTCAATTTAATTTGAATTGGTTTTAGTATTTTTAGATAGTTGATTTATCAATAAATTCGTTAGTTCTTCTTTATTTAGATTCCTTTTAAAATCATAGAAGTTACAATAAGATGCCAATAATTCTTTCTTAATACCACGATAACTTTTTAGGAAATCAGTTAAGTTCTCTAGATAACTAATTGCATTATGATTGGTTATATCCTTAAAGGATACTAATTTAAGTTTGGGATAGTGGACACTGCTCAAAAGGATATTAAACTCATGGATAGGATATGCCATAGAGACAAACACATTTGGATGATATTCGATAAATGCTATTACTAAATAATCATTATATTTATAGTAATACAGTAATCCTTCATCCTTATCAGGAACAAATATTGTAGAGGTATCAAATGGATTGTAATAATGTTTGTTTAGTGTTCTAGTAAAACGACTTAATGGCTTTAATGAATCAAATATTTTACGGCGAATCTTGCTGATAGATATAGATGAAACACCGCTTTGTTTGGCGATATCTGATATTTTAACGTTATCGATTATTCCTGAAATAATTGTTTGCCATTGCTCTTCTTTTAATTTAGTTGAATCGAGGATGCTTTTTGAGTATGTTGTGAAAGAGAATCCACAGTCAAGACATATAAATCTTTGACGACCTCGATACTTCCCATTTTTATTTAAGATATCTGAGTTGCATTTAGGGCATTGTACTTCCCATAAAATTGTTAGTTCTTCTTTGAGGATTTTCAAAGGATCACCTCCTGTTTATATTTTAATAATAACACAACCAACAACATTGTTATAATGAGTTAACTTTGTCACCAACAACATTGTTATAATGATTGTTTTTTGCTATAAAAATAGAATGTTATCTTTGATATAATAAAAATGAAAGCGCTTAAAGAAAATCGGAGGAAATATTTTATGAAAGTTGTAATTGCATTAGGAGGAAATGCTCTTGGGAAATCAGCTGCTGAGCAGTTAGAGTTAGTAAAAGCAACAGCTTTACCAATCGTTGATTTAGTTCAAGAAGGTAATGAAGTTGTAATAGCTCACGGTAATGGTCCCCAAGTAGGGATGATAAACAATGAAATGAGTAATGTCAACATGCCATTTCCTGAATGTGGAGCGATGAGCCAGGGATATATTGGTTATCATCTACAAAATGCTATTAAGAATGAATTACTTAATAGAGGAATTAACAAAAACGTTGTTACATTAGTAACACAAGTAGAAGTAGATCCAAAGGATCAAGGATTTGCCAATCCTACAAAACCTATTGGTGCGTTCTTAAGTTTAGAGGAAGCTAAAGAATTAGAAGAAACTAAAGGTTTTACAATGGTTGAAGATTCTGGAAGAGGATACCGTCGTGTTGTTCCTAGTCCAAAACCTGTAGACATTGTAGAAAAAGAAGTAGTAAATACACTAGTAAATAATGGTGAAGTAGTTATTACAGTTGGTGGTGGAGGTATTCCTGTTGTGAAAAATGGACATGGATATCACGGTGTTCCAGCTGTTATCGATAAAGATTTCGCATCAGCAAAATTGGCTGAGTTAGTTGACGCTGACGCGTTATGTATCTTAACGGCAGTTGATTATGTTGCTATTAGATTTGGACAACCAGATCAAGAAAATTTAAAGGATATGACAGCAAAAGATTTACGAAACTTAATTAGCGAAGGACATTTCGCAAAAGGTAGTATGCTTCCAAAAGTAGAAGCTGCATTAGGATTCGTTGAATCAACAGAAAACAAAGTTGCAATTATTGCTTCATTAGAAAAAGCTAAAGAAGCATTAAAATTTAATACAGGAACAATCATTAGATAGTTAGAGGAGAAAATAATATGAAATTACCAAGTTCAAGTGCTACTAACTTAAGCAAAAAAAGCTTAAGACATATGGTGGGAATGAAAGATTTTTCTAGAAAAGAAATGGATGAAATGTTCGATTTAATGGACATGTTAAAAGCTGCAAGAAAAGATAATGCTGTACCACAATTATTTAAAGGTAAAAGTGTGGCAATGATCTTTGAAGCAGGAAGTACTCGTACAAGAGTAAGTTTTGAAACAGCTGCTACAATTTTAGGAGGACATGCATTGTTCTTAAGCCCAAGAGATATTCATTTAGGTAAAAAAGAAAGTGTTGATGATACTGCTAGAGTACTATCAAGAATGTGTGACATGATTATGGCTAGAACAAATACACCAGAAATTATTGATGACTTAACAAATATGTCTACAGTACCAGTAATTAATGGATTAGATACTAGATTCCATCCAACACAAATGTTAGCTGATTTATACACAGTTAAAGAACATATGCCTGCTGGAAAAGAATTAAAAGACTTAACATTAGCGTTCATGGGAGATGCAACTGATGTTTGTAGAAGTTTATTATTAACTTGTACAAAATACGGAATGAAATTTAAGCAAATTGGACCTAAAAAATATCAAATGGAACAAGAATGGTTAGATTTAGCAGACGAAATCTGTGCTGAAACTGGTGGTTCTTATGAAATTACTGATGATGTAGATAAAGTATCTGAATGTGATATTATTTATGGAGATTCATTCTACTGGACAACACAAATGGATGAAAAAGATGAGAGATTAGCTGCATTTATGCCTGATTATGTAATTACTACAGAGTTAATGCAAAAAGCTAAACCTGGAGCTATGTTATTACATTGTTTACCAGCAAATGATAAAGAAGAAGTAACACGTGAAGCATTAGAAGGTGAATACAGTGTTGCATTTGATGAAGCAGAAAATAGATTAACTGCTCAAATGGCAATCTTAGTTTACTTCACTCATAAAGATATTAACGTTCCTACTGAAGAAACAGTTAAATATCACGAAGACAAATTAAACGATTTCTTAAAAACACTATAGGAAAGAAGGATAATTATAATGGCAAAAAGATTAGAAGGTACTCCCAAAGCACATGGCTTTAGAATGCCAGGTGAGTTTGAAGAACATTCAAAAACATGGATGATTTGGCCAGAAAGAACTGATAATTGGCGTGAAGGTGCAAAACCTGCACAAGAAGCATTTGTGAATGTAGCGGTAGCTATTAGTAAGTTTGAAGAAGTTATTATGTGTGCTTCTAAAGCTGAATTTAATAATGCAAGAAAAATGTTACCTACAGATATCAAAGTAATCGAAATGAGTAATGATGATTCATGGATGAGAGATGTTGGTCCAACATTTGTAGTAAATGATAAAGGTGAATTAAGAGCTAATGATTGGGTATTTAATGCTTGGGGTGGAGAAGTTGACGGTTTATACGAAGACTGGTCTCAAGATGATTTAGTTGCTCGAAAAGTTAGTGAAATTGAAAATGCTGATACTTATAGAACAGAAGATTTTGTTTTAGAAGGTGGAAGTATTCATGTTGATGGGGAAGGAACTTTAATCGTTACTGAAGCTTGTTTATTAAGCGAAGGACGTAATCCTGAAATGTCAAAGGAACAAATTGAAGACAAATTAAAAGAACATTTAAATTTAGAAAAAATCATCTGGTTAAAAAATGGTATTTATCTAGATGAAACTAATGAACATGTTGATAATATTATTCATTACTGTGCACCAGGTGTTGTAGCATTAGCGTGGACAGAAGATGAAAATGATCCACAGTATGCATTTAGTAAAGCTGCATATGATGTGTTATCAAATGAAACTGATGCTAAAGGAAGAAAATTTACTATTCATAAACTACATATTCCTAACACAGTTTTAATTACTAAAGAAGAAAGCGAAGGTGTTGATAGTGTTGATGGAACTCTTCCTCGTGAAGAAGGAGATCGTCAAGCAGCATCATACGCAAACTTTTATATTGTAAATGGAGGAGTTGTTTTCCCAACATTCAATGACCCAGTTTACGACAAAAAAGCGGAAGAAGTTTTAAAAACTATCTTCCCGGACAGAGAAGTTGTTGGAGTATACGCTAGAGAAGTAATTCTTGGTGGAGGAAACATCCATTGTATTACACAACAACAACCAGAAGTTAAAAAATAAAAGGAGATTATCATGACAGAAGAAAAAAAGTTTGGCTTATTTGAGTTAGTATCATTTTTAATCAGTGGAATTATCGTACTTGATACATTTGTTGCTCCTGCAGCTTTAGGTTCAAGTGCAATTACACTTTGGATCGTTGTATCAATTTTCTTTATGATTCCAAATGGTTTTATCAACGCAGAATTAGGTGGAGCTTATCCTGATGGATTAGTTTCATGGGTTAAAGAATCTATGGGTGAATTACATGCAACTATCGCTGGATGGTTCTACTGGGTAAATGTATCATTTTGGATGCCAGCAGTTTTTATTACATTCTCGTACTGGTTTAGTATGACATACTTCCCTGATGGTGAAGGATGGACTACATTAGGTAGCTTCGGAATGATCGTTATTGCGTTAATCGCATGTTGGGTACTAGTATTAACAGTAAGACGTGGTGTAGACTTAGGTGTATTCTTAAGTAAAGTTGCATCAATTATCAAAGTTGCAATATTAGTTATCTTTGGTGTATTAGGTATTTTATATACAGGAGAAGGTGCTGGAGAAATCTTCAGAGAAACTACTTGGGGATTAGACTTATCTGATATTTCAACTATTGGTTTAGTAACTGCAGTAGTATTCAACTTATTAGGATTTGAACTTATTGCCTCAATTGGAGACAGAGTTAAAAACCCTAAAAAAGATATTCCTAGAGCAGTTATTATCGGTGCTGTATTAATTGGTGGTTTATACATCTTCGCAACATTCGGTGTATTAAGAGTTGCCACAGTAGCAGATATAGCTGATGATGGATTTATCTTAGATGGATTTATTATTGCATTAGAAAGAATGACAATAATCTTTGGTGGAGCTGGAACATTTATCTATAAACTATTAATGGGATTAACTTTATTCACATTAGTTGCTAACATGATTAGCTGGGTAATTGGAGCTAGTGAAATTCTTGAAGATGCAGACTTTGCAAAAACTATGCCTATCTTCAACGAAAGACATCCTAAATTTGGAACATTATCAAAATCATATATATTAATGGGTATTATTTCTACTATCTTAGTATTAGTAGGTTTAGGACTTGGAGATTCAGGTGACGAAGCATTCTGGACTATCTTAGCATTCAGTATGGTAATCTTTATCTTCCCATATATCTATTTAACTCCTGCAATTCTTAAGTTACGTAAACGTGACGGTGTTGAAGGAAAAGACTTCATTGTTCCTGGTGGAAAAGTTGGATTATGGATTTCTGCGGTATTAAACTTCTTCTTTATCGCATTAGCAGTTATCTTATTATTCACATCTAACCAAGGTTATGACTTATATTATCCAGTAGTTATTATTGGAACAATCTTAACTACAGCAGCAGGATTCTACTTCTATTATAGAGGACAAAAAATGGCAAAATAATTAAAAAATTAAAGGTGCCTATTCAAGGCACCTTTGACTTTTTATGGAGGAAATAAAAATGAATATTGAAATATTACTATATATTATCATCTTATTTGCAGCAACGATTGGTTTCTTCTTCTCAGCATTGAACCGTAAAAGAAGTATCAATGAAGATACATTTATAAGAAAAGTAACATATCAATTAAAAGTAACAAAAAATGACAAAATTGACATACCTGGATATAAGAACTTATACTTCCTTTCAACAATAATTACTTCAGTACTATTTTTGATTGTTTTAGTATTATCAATTATAGTTCTTAAAGGATCAGTTAGAGATATTAGTTCAGAGCAAATTGAAGTAGTAACTTTACTTGCGAACTTTGCAATATTAGTATTTTTATCAAGAATCAATATCGTAAACTATATAAAAGAAAAATATGTAACAAGACAAAATAAAGAAAAAAAGAGCCATCATGAAATTAGTTATATCGCATTAAACACAGCATTTCTTGTAGCTTTCTTATATAATTTAGTGATGTATATCATCTAAATATTTGACTTATAAAAAATATCTCCAATATATTTTTGCAATCAAGTCTATCTCTTAGAGATAGGCTTTTTTGTTTGATATAATACACAAAAAATACACAAATTTTTCACAGAAAATTCCTTGACGTACTATATTTTGTATGCTACTATACATTGTGTAGTACCACATAATGTGTAGAAGGAGGTGCTCATATGAGTACACAACTAAAAAAGGGAGTCCTAGAAATGGTTGTTTTAAGTAAGATAGCTCAACGTGATTCTTATGGGTACGATATATATCAAGAAATTAGTCAGAATATGGCTATAAGCGAAAGTACTATATATCCTATTTTAAGAAAACTTACTAAAGAAGGCTTATGTGAAACATATTTAAGGGAATCCTCTGAAGGACCACCTAGAAAGTATTTTAGAATTACCAGACAAGGTAATAAAAGATTAAAAGATTTACGGATGGATTGGCAAAAATTCCAGCGAGTCGTTAATTTATTGATAAGGAGTGATCGATATGAATAAACTAGATTTTTTAAGAAGACTAGATAAGGAACTAAGTGTTTTAGATAGACAGGAAAGAAGAGAAATACTTGGATTCTATGAAGAAAGATTCTATAATGGAACAATTTATGAGAACAAAACAGAAGAAGAAGTAATTGCGGAATTAGAAAGACCTGAAGTAATTGCAAGAAACGTTCTAGCTGAATATGGTGTAAGTCCAACATACGTAAAAACAAAAGAAGAAAGATATACAAATATAAGTACATTTAAAGTTATTATGTTATTAGCTTTTGATGTCTTAATTGCTACAAGTGTTATTCCTGCATTATATGGAGCTGCAATCGCAATATTAGGATCAACTTTTAGCTACATTAGTACTTGGGGATTAATGATCGGTGCTCAATCAACAGTAGATGAGTTTGTATTCGCATTCTTAACAGGTGGATATATCTTATTATTCCTATTTGGATTAGTAGTTTTAGAAGCTGCATTATGGGCAACCAGAACTATTGTTAAATGGCATTTAAATGTCTTTAAATTCAAAAATAGAGATAAAACAATCAAAAAAATATCACATTGGAGTTTAGATTCATGGTTTAAAAAACATCGTCGTGCAAGAACAATTAAGAACTTAGCATTAATTGGTGCAATTATTACAGTATCATACACAGGATTCTGGCTGGCAAATCATTATGACTGGGTAGAAGCAGAGTACAGTAATGGTGAAATCATTAACGAAACAATCACTGAAGATTTTACAGCAGAATTAACTGCCGGTGATGAATGGGATATCATAACTACAATGGAAAACATTGATATTGATGTTGTATTAGTAGCTGGTGAAGATGTTATTATTAAACATTCGTATTATGAAGATGATGAGTTTGAGTATGAATTTGATTTTGAAAACAATGAATTAGTTATTTCAAATAATGTAGAAACACAAGTTCAAATCTTTTTTGATCCAAGTGAATTATTTAATTTGTTCAATGGGGGACATGAATTAAGAATTGAGGTTCCTCAAGAGTTAGTATTAAATGAAGGTAGTTTTACAACATCAAATAAATCTGTTGATATTACAAATGTTGATTTTAATAAATTAACTGTAAAAACTAGCAATTCTAGAATCGATGTAACTAATTTAGAAGTAGGTACAACGTTAAAGCTTACTACTACAAATTCAACAATTGATGTTTCAAACGTAATAGTAGGATCTAATATGACTTTGGATACATCAAACGGTAGAATTGATGTTAACAACGTAGTTTCTGAAACAGTTGGTTCATTAGTAGCTGAAACATCAAATGGCACTGTAAGTATTTCAAATGTTAATTTTGGAGATTACGATATTGATACATCAAACGGTAGAATTAGATTAGAAAACATTAATGAAGAAAACTATGATGGTGTAGAATTAAACGCAAAAACAAGTAATAGTAATGTATCAATGAGTAATGTATATGTTGATGATATTACTATAGATACTACAAATGGAAATATTTATTTTGATAACGATGATACTTCATTCCATCCATCAAACTTAGATTTAGATACATCAAGTTATAATGATATTGACACAAATGTCCATGAGTAATTAACTTGTGAAGATTTAGTGAAGGTACTTGATTTAGCATAAAAAAGGTGGTAGAATTATACCCGACCGAATGTTCGGTCGGGTTTTTATTTTGACAAAATATAGGAGGACAATATGAAGAACTTAGCAAAATTTTCCGTTGACAAAGCTATTACAGTTTTTATGGCAGTAATTATTGTTATTGTATTTGGTGTAGTATCTTATACAAACTTAACTACTGATTTATTCCCAAGTATGAATATTCCATATAGTGTTGTAGTTACGTCATATCCTGGGGCAAGCCCTACGGAAGTTGAAGATGTTGTAACTAATCCATTAGAGGATTCTTTAGCAACGACAACAAACATTAAAGAGATTACATCTGTTTCACAAGAACATGTATCTATAGTTATTTTGGAGTTTAATAGTGATACAGATATGGATAGCGCAGTAATTGAAATGCGTGAGACGTTGGATATGAGTACAACTAATATGCCAGATATGGTTGGAAATCCAATGATCATAAAATTAAATCCTGATATGATGCCTATTTTACAAATGAGTGTATCAAAAGGTGATTTAGATCAAGAGGAGTTAACACAATATGTTTACGATGAAGTTATTCCAAATATCGAAAAGGTACCAGGAGTAGCAAGTGTAAATGTAAGTGGTGCTTATGAATCTGAAGTTCAAGTATTACTTGATGATGATATGATTGATGAGAAAAACGAACTTATCGACGATATAAATGATCAGTTCAAGATTATGTGGGTATTACAAGGATTTGAAGAAGATGATGCTCCTGAGTTACCAATGTTAGAAAAAGGTTTAGTATCTGATATATTGATGGCACAAAACTTTGAGTATCCTGTTGGCTATGCAAATCTATTAGAAGATGATGAACAAGATATCCACAATGGGACATATTTAATTAGAGTTGGAGATGAGTTTGATAATACTGATCAAATTCAAGATCTTGTAGTATTTACATTCCCAGGGATGCCAAATCCGATGTATGATGAGTTAACAGATCCACCAGAAGCATTTTGGTCGATAGCTCCATTACATATCACTATGGATGACATTACAACTTCAATTGATTATGTAAATGCAAATGAAAAAGAATATAGTAAAGTAAATGGTGATAATGCAATTAGTATCTCTATCCAAAAAAGTAGTGAGTTTGCTACTACGGATGTTACGAAGGCAATTGCTGATGTATTAGATGGTATTAGTGAAACAGATAGTGATACTGATTTTACAATACTATTAGACCAAGGACAGTATATTGAACAAGCTACAGGTGGTGTAGTAGATAATCTATTATATGGTGCTTTGTTAGCTATTATCGTATTGATTATTTTCTTGAAAAGTGCACGAGCAACATTTATTGTTGCTGTAAGTATTCCTATTAGTTTAATGTTTGCGATTGTATTAATTTACTTTAGTGGAATTACATTGAACATTGTAAGTTTAGGTGGATTAGCCTTAGGTATTGGGATGTTAGTAGATAACTCGATAGTAGTTATGGAAAATATCTTTAGAATGAAAAAACAAGGTAAATCAAATCGTGAAGCAGCAATTGATGGTACTAAACAAGTAGCAGGAGCAATATTTGCCTCTACTATTACTACTATTAGTGTATTTGTACCTGTTGTGTTTATTGAAGGATTTATTAGAGAAATATTTATGCAAATGGCTTTAACAATTGCATATAGTTTAATTGCTTCATTATTAATCGCATTAACTTTAGTTCCTGCTATTTCTTCTAAAGTATTAAAAGAAGATGGAAAAGCTAAAGAAGGCGAAGAAAAAACAATTAATTGGACTAAAAAAGTTTATGAAAAAGCATTTAATGGTGCTTTCAAATTTAAATATTTCATTTTAGGTGCAGTTATTATATTATTTGGTGGATTTATCTATTTAGCATTAGGTAATGGATTTGAGTACTTCCCAGTTTCTGATGAAGGACAGTTAAATGTTACATTATCTAATCCAGTTGATGATCCAATTACAAATGATGAGTTCTTTACATTATTAGATGACTTATCTGAAGATGTATTAGAGATAGATGACGTTGAAGTTATTGGTGTTACACTCGGGTCTATGGAAGGTAGCTTCTTAGGATTTACTTCTGCAGATACTGCAACTGCTAGTGTTGTATTAAAAAGTGATCGTGAGATGACAACATCTGAAGTTCAAGTGGTTCTAGAGAACTTACTTGATGCTGATTATGCAGAAGTTGATTATGAGATTACTGGTTCACAGCAACAAACATCAATGTTAACCGGTAGTGGGTATCAAGTGCAGTTACGTGGTTATGACTTAGATGTATTAAAAACTGAAGCTGAAGACCTAGCAGCGTTAATAAGTAATGTTGAAGGTGTTGAAAGTGTTGATGATGGTGTTGGGATTCCAGCAGATGAAATCAAAATTACCGTTGATAAGAATGCTGCAGTACAATATGGTTACTTAACAGCAGTAGTTGCTGGGATGATTGCTGAAAAATTAGCGGAAGAAGAGATCACTACATCAATTACCTCAGACGGAAATCTTTATGATGTATATGTATATGATGGTGATTCAAATTATTCAGCTACTGCATATACAATTGACAACATTAAAGATATGGTTTTAGGTTTATCGTTTGATGGATCTGTAATTCAAGTTAAAGATGTAGCTACAGTATTACCTGTTGAAGGATTTACAAGTATCTCACATATGAACGGTATTAGATCAATCACAGTTTCTGCGACATTTGAAGAAGGATTTAATTCAACTTTCGTTGCACAAGATCTTGATGATATTATGGAAGATTATATTACACCTGATGGATATAGTTATGAAGTATTAGGTGAAAATGAAGAAATCATGGAAGCATTAAGTACATTAGTATTAGCAATGGTATTAGCTGTTGCGTTAATCTATATGATAATGGCTTCACAGTTCCAATCACTAACTTATCCATTAATTATCATGTTTACAATTCCATTGGCATTTACTGGTGGATTTGCGATCCTATTCTTTGCAGGAATGCCTGTAAGTGTAGTTTCAATGATTGGATTTATTATCTTAGTCGGGGTTGTCGTAAATAACGGTATCGTACTCGTAGATTATACAAACCAACTACGTGATAGAGGAATGGAAGTAAAAGAAGCATTGTTAGAAGCTGGTAAAACAAGATTAAGACCGATCATTATGACAGCTTTAACAACAATATTAGCATTAAGCACAATGGCTTTAGGTATTGGTGAAGGGGCAGAAATGATGCAACCAATGGCTGTAACTACAATTGGTGGATTATTATATGCTACTGTACTTACATTATTAGTAGTTCCAATTATGTACTACTTATTTACAGAGTATACTAAAAACATCATTAGTAGTTTAGCAATTATTACTGTTGTAGTTGGTACTGTTGGTACATATATCTATTTAGGATATTGGTATATTATTTTAATTGGTGTTGTGTTAATAGCTGCTTTACTTGCTAACTTAATATTTAATAAAAAGAAGGTAGTATAAATGGCTAGAAGAGATGAAATTTTAGACGCATTAATTGATATATTTAGAAATAAAGGGATTAGTTCTGACTTCACTATGTCACAATTAGCAGCTAAAGTAAACATCGGGAAAAGCACAATATATGAGTACTTCAAAACAAAAGATGAAGTGGTACAACTAGCAATTACTAGAGTTATCGAACAAGCTGTAGACAATGTTTACTCAAGAGATATTGATGAACATGATTCATTTGAAGAAATGTATCGCAGTGAACTTCGTTTCTTGTTCAATATTGCAGTAAACAGCCGTTTCTTACTTAATGTAATACAACCAAGCTTTAAAACATTATTACCAGAATCTTGCCGTGAAGGAATTGTAATAAAGATACGTAAGGTTAGTAGACACTATGAACAACGCTTTGCAACGATCTTTCAAAAAGGTATTGAAGATGGAATTATATCCAAAGAAAATATACTGGTTAATAGTTTATTAGTATCAAGTTTAGTATCAGGAAGCATTATGCGATTAGCTAACTTTAATGCTGAATCACATGCAAGTGTTGATGTAGAAGATTACATAGATGCTATTTACCAGGCAACGCTAAAAATCACAAATTAGATTATAAAAAAAGCCCTATTTAGGGCTTTTTAAGTACAAGAAATGATTTGTTTTGATTGTTTTTATAGTATACACAGAAGTAACTATGTTCATCATCTATTAGGACACTGTGTTTATATAAATCATTTATTTTGATGTTATATTCTAAAGATATACCAGTTAATACTTTATTTCTTTCTTCTTTTGTTATTACATTGTCAAAGAAGATTTTTGGTTTTATTTTTGATCTTTTTAAATAGTCTTGTTTTAATAGATATATTTCTTGTGTATTTAGCAGTTCAAAGACTCTTTTATAGATGTCCTCAATTTGGAATCCCTTCATGGAGTAGTTGTTTTTTGTGTAATGGTTTCCTATTTCCAATAAAAACTCATATGGTGAGTTCTTAGACAAGATAATATTCAACATGTTTTCTTTGAAGTAACCTTTGTTATGGTGTAGTTCTAACATGTGTTCTACTAGATGAATTTCTTTTATGTCAGCAGGTGATAATGAGTTATTTTTTATTATTTCATATGGTGCTTCCTGATTGAACTCATAGTTATATAATTCGCTCTCATTCCTTATTTTTGTCCCTCTAAGCATTTTTAGGAATCCAAGTTGTAGTTCTTTGCTTCCAAGGTTAAAAACACTGTCAAAGGTATTTTTGAATGATTTTAAGTCTTCTTCAGGTAATCCAGCAATTAAGTCTAAATGAAGATCAATTACCTTACCTTTTTCAATAAGGTTTATGTTGTTGAAGAGTTTATTTGTATTCTGGATTCTATCTACTAAAAGGTTAGTATTTTCGTTGGTTGATTGAATACCAATTTCAAATCTAAATAGTCCTTTTGGGGCTTTTTTATTTAGATGTTCAATTATTTTAGGGTCTAAAACATCACCGGTTATTTCGAACTGGAATACTGTTTTATTATTATTGTTTTTGATGATGAAATCTAGTAACTGTAATGTGTTTTTATTTGCGTTAAATGTTCTGTCTAAGAACTTGATTGTTTTAGCTCCTTTAGCCATTAAATAAAGAATTGCCTTTTTAACTTCTTCAGGATTAAAAAATCTAACTGTTTTTTCTAAAGAACTTAAACAATAACTACATTTGTATGGACAACCTCTTGATGATTCGATATAAGATATTTTGTTAGGGATATGTTTTATATCTTCTTCAAAATAATAAGGAAGTTTGATTACTGATAGATCCTTAACTTCTTTGATGGGATTAGTATAGAGTTTACCATCCTTAATGAATGAAATGTTTGGTGTGTTTGTATAATCAGATTCATTACTTAAATGGTTGAGGAGTTCCTCAAACGCCAACTCACCCTCACCTTTGATTATAAAATCTACTTGGGTATTATTAAGAAAGTATTCACTATCGTAACTAACTTCTGGACCACCAAAAATTAGTTTTGCATTTTTCTTGTTTAACTTGGAACTTATTTGCTTAAAGATATTAACATTCCATATATATACACTGAAAGCTATAACGTCTGCGTTAAACTCCTCGATGTCTTTAATAATCATATTGATATTGTCTTTGATTGTGTATTCTTTAATTGTTGGATTAAAAGAACTGTTTGCTTTTAGTAAGCGAACAGCGTTATTTGTATGGATGTATTTGGCGTTGATACTTACTAATAATACTCTCATAAAAATCACCTAATTAATTGTAACATATATCATTATTTTTTGATATGTATGATAGAATGTTTATAGGTGATTAAAATGAACAAAATAATGATTATCGGGAGTCCCGGAAGTGGGAAGTCAACACTGAGTAGAGAACTTAGTGAAATTCTTGAATTTCCTGTCTTACATTTGGACTATATTTTTCATATTGATAATCATACTGATATTGGTAGAGAAGAATTGAGAAGAAAGACAAAAGGGTTTATTGATAGTAATAATAAATTTATTATTGATGGAAATTATGGTGGGACAATGGAGTTTAGAATGAAACATTGTGATACTGTAATCTTTTTTAAACTACCAACAGATGTTTGTGTAAAAAATGTATTAGAAAGACAAAAATTAGATAAACGTCCTGATATGGCCCCAGGGTTTGATATAAGTATTATGGATGATGACTTTTTAGAGTATGTTGAGAACTTTAATAAAGATAATTTAGATGATATTGAAGAAAGAATTAGTAATAATCCACATTTAAATGTGATAAGAATAAATAACTATGTAGAAAAAGAAGCGTTTTTAAGTAGTTTGAAAATGAGGTGATTTGATGGTTAAGTTTGATTTAAAATCTGAATATGCACCAATGGGTGATCAGATAAAAGCAATTGAATATTTAAAGAATAATATAGATGCAGGTGTTAAAGAACAGATTTTATTAGGGGCAACAGGTACTGGTAAAACATTTACAATAAGTAATGTAATTACCCAAGTAAATAAACCGACATTAGTATTAGCTCATAATAAGACACTAGCAGGACAATTATACAGTGAGTTAAAACAGTATTTTCCGAACAACCGCGTTGAATACTTTATTTCATATTATGATTATTATCAACCAGAAGCATATGTACCATCAAGAGACTTATATATTGAAAAAGACGCCCAAACAAATGATGAAATTGACGAGATGAGACATAGCGCTACTGCTTCTTTATTAGAAAGAAAAGATGTTATTGTGGTTGCTTCGGTATCTTGTATATATGGTATTGGAGACCCTGAAGATTATAAAAACTCAATGTTAACTTTACGTGTTGGTGATGAGTTTGGTCGTGATGCATTGTTGGTAAGATTAGTAGATATGTTATTCACAAGAAATGATTTTGACTTTAACCGTGGTACTTTTAGAGTTAAGGGTGATGTGATTGAGATTCTACCAACATATAGTAAAACAATTGGTATTAGAGTAGAGTTGTTTGATGATGAAATCGAGAGAATAAGAGAATTTGATATACTAACAGGTGAAGTTCTGAATGAATATACTGTTATTTCTTTATTCCCAGCAACGCAGTTTGTTACTAATAAAGAGAAAATAGAAGAAGGTATTAGAAGAATTGAAGCAGAGTTAGAAGAAAGAATCGAATATTATAAGAAAAATGATAAGTATTTAGAAGCAGAAAGAATATCACAAAGAACTAATTACGATATTGAAATGTTAAAGGAAATAGGAAGTTGTGCAGGAGTAGAGAACTACTCAAGACATTTATCTCTACGAGAAAAAGGAGAAACACCTTATACATTGATGGATTTCTTCGGTGATGATTATTTATTAATTGTAGATGAATCACATGTTACATTGCCACAAGTAAGAGGAATGTATAATGGAGATCAATCACGGAAAGGATCACTTGTTGAGTACGGATTTAGATTACCAAGTGCCTTAGATAATCGTCCCTTAAACTTTGAAGAGTTTAATAAAAAGATTAATCAGGTAATTTATTTAAGTGCTACACCTGGTGATTATGAAATGGATAAAACACCATATCTTGTTGAACAAATCATTCGACCAACAGGTTTATTAGATCCATTAGTGGAAGTTAGACCTAAACAAGGACAAATTGATGATATTGTCGCTGAAATCTTAAAACGTATTGAAAAAGATCAAAGAACTTTAATAACAACATTGACAATCAAAATGAGTGAGGATTTAACTAATTATTTAAAAGAACTAGGAATAAAAGTAGCTTATTTACATAGTGAAATTAAAACATTAGAAAGAATCGAAATAATTAGAGAATTACGAATGGGGACATATGATGTAGTTGTGGGTATTAACTTGTTACGTGAAGGATTAGATATCCCAGAAGTTGCCTTAATCTGTATTTTAGATGCAGATAAACAAGGATTCCTAAGAAGTAATAGAAGTTTAGTTCAAACTATCGGACGTGCTGCTAGAAATAGCGAAGGACGAGTAATTTTATACGCTGATAAAATGACTGATTCGATGAAATATGCTATTGAGGAAACAGCTAGAAGAAGACAAACTCAGGAAGATTATAATGAAGTCCATAATATTACTCCAACAACAATCAAAAAAGCAATACGTGATTCAATCAGTATTAAACTTGAAATTTCAGAAGAATCAAAAACTATTAATGAATTAACTAAAAAAGAAAAACTTAAAATTATCGCAGATCTTGAAAAAGAGATGCGTAGTGCAGCCAAGAAGCTAGACTTCGAAAAAGCTGCGGAATTAAGAGATATTATTATTGAATTAAAAACAACTATATAGGGGGATTTTCATGAAAAAGATTATTACTTTAGCTTTAACATTATTATTTGTGTTTACACTTACAGGATGCGAGAAAGTTTATATTGAACCAGGGATTATCGATGTTCAGTATGATAATGTACGTTGGGAAGAAGATTTATTAATAGTAGATGTTTGGATTACAAATGGTACAGAAGAAGATTTTGATTTACGTTATATGGAGTTTAATTTATACTTTCCAGATGAGGAAACAGAGTTTTGTGGTGCTGGGTTTGATTTCTATGACACGATAAAACCAGATAACTATGTTATGTATGAACTTGAGTTCTCTGATGATTTAATCTTTCTTACTCAAGCTGATTTAGATGATGAAGGTATTGGATTATCTGACTTAGTACTTTATTTTTGGTATGAGTAACAAAAAACACAATTCGATTGAATTGTGTTTTTTTTGTGGTTCTAAATTATGATTCCAACTACTAAAGCAATTAAACCCCAAACAATAACAAAGATTTGAAGGTTTTTTTCACCTTTGAACATTTTAGCCATAATTTGTAGTTTTTTCATCTTCCAGATGATTGGTAATTTTAATACTCCAACAATAATACAGAAAATACCATAAATAATTAATACTGTGCTTAATATTTGCATAATTTCCTCCTATATATTTGATCTTTTTGTATAGACTTTCATTAATAGCCATGTTGCTAACAAGTTATATGCAACTCCAGCTAGAAATACCACAAATGCACTTCCTTCTTCTGTTGGAAGAAGTTGTAATTCAACGATTCTACCAGCCCAATAGCCAGGTGCTACACCTAAGAAGTATTGAACCCAACCTGTTACCAAGAAACCGATAACAGGGAATATTAATACTATTCCTGATAACTTCATAATAACGAATCCTTCTACTTTGTTATCTGCAAACGAGTTTACGATTAAAGTAACACTAGGTACTTGTATTGCTCCTAGTATTGCAACAGCAATTACAATGAAGAAGTTAGCGTCATTTAAGAAGTTTGTTGCCAATATAAGAACTAATGTTGCGATAAATCCAAATACCATACCTACTAACATTTTTACGTAAACGTATTGTCTTACAGAAACTGGTGTGATTTTTAAACTCATTAATACTTTATCATCTTTATCATCTAGTAATGTAAATGCAATCAATGCTCCAAATACATATCCAGTTATAACAATTAACATCATTGCTGTTACTGAATCCCAAACACTTTCTGGGTACTTATTATCAATCCATTCAACTAGGAAATATCCTAGTGCTCCGAAGATTGCTGGATAGACTGCAAAGAATATATACATTTTGTCTCTAAATATATTTTTTAGTTCAGCTTTTAATATCGTTTTAAACATTATTACACCCCACTTTGCTTAACAGCATAATTTTGGAATTTTGGGATTGCTAATAAGAAGTAAAGGGCAATTCCTCCGAAGAATAAATATCCTAAACTGAAATAATACTTATATGTGAACTCGTAATTCTCAAAGCCAGCTCGTATTACTTCTTGTGAAGCTTGGATTGGGTTTATTAACATTGCCTTTTCCCATACCTCCCCCTCTAATACACCAAATAGCATTAATATAGATGGAATCATTAATAAGAATACTAAAACAAACATATTAACAAGCATATCTGTAAAGTCTTTTTGATAGTAACTAAGGATTAATCCTAAAATAGTGAATGTTGCTGTAGAGATTACTACACCTAAGATAAGTAATCCTAGGTTGATACCTGGATCAACTATAAAATCTAACTGTCCAGCTGTATAGAATACACCAATTATTAACATAGAAGATACTAAGTTATGAATAGTATTTGCGATTACTTTGCTTAATACTAGTTCATTATTTGTTACTGGTGTAACCAACATTGTACTAATTGTTGATTCTGATTTCTCAAAGTGCATTTCTGCCCCAATGTACATAATACACATCATAGTTGCATCTATTAATAACACCATTGGTAGGATACCTGCTAAAATATCTTCATTTACTAAGAATAATACCGCTCCCCATATAAATGCAACTAAGATACTAATTGAAAATACTCCGTATTTGTTTAATCTTACAAGTTCACCTTTTACTAAAAGCCAAAGTCTATTGCTCATCTCTTAGTTTTACTCCGGTTACTTTAATGAAGATGTCTTCTAAAGTCGTTTCTCCACTATGTAGTGTTTCAATTTCTTTTGTTTGTAAAAGGTTTAAGAACTCTTCATTTTTACCAATACCATCCATTGGGAACTCTTTAGTAATTGTTTCATTATCTTCTTTATATTCAATCGTCATTGAACGTTTACCATATTTGATTTTTAAGTTTCTTGGAGAATCAATTTCCTCGATTCTTCCATCAACAATAAACGCAACACGATCACATAATTGATCGATATCAGCCATAATATGTGATGTGATAAATACTGTTCCACCATCATCTCTAAACTCTCTAATCATATCTTTTAAAATCATTGCGTTCTTAGGGTCTAAACCATTTGTTGGTTCATCTAAGAATAACATTGTTGGTTTGTTTAATAAGGCACGTACGATATTTAATCTAATTTTCATACCTTTACTGAATTCACCAACCATCATGTCTCTGCTTTCCCAAAGTCCTACTCTTTTCATTAAAACTTCAATGTCAGCATTGTTTTTATATAGTTTTAGGAAAAACTCAATATTCTCCATAGCTGTCATTTTTGAGAAGTGAATTGGCATTTCAAAACTAACACCAATACTTTCATAAAAGTCATCTTTAAACTCTCTTATGTCTTTACCGTTATATGTAATATTACCTCTAAAATCTTCTAATATTTTAATGAGAATCTTTTGTGTTGTACTTTTACCAGCACCACTTGGTCCTAAGAATCCAAAGATTTCTCCTTGTCCAATTTCGAAACTTATTCCGTTAATAACGTCAGCTTCTCCTTTTGGATACATAAATTTTAAGTCTTCTACTTTAAACATAGTTTCACCTACTCGATACCTTTCTTAAGTATTTTTAGTAAATTTTCTACTTTGTATATCATTTTGTTTATATCGATTTCTTCTTTTTTTGCGATTTCATCAATTGCAACATTTGTAATTGTTGATATCATAAAATCTGCAAGTACTTCACTATCTACATCATCTTTGATGCGTCCCATTTTTTTATCTGTATCTATATAGTTAAGATAAATCTTTCTAGCCATTTGTAAACCATCTCCGATTACTTCATCATAGATTGCTCCACCACTCATCATAAGATATCTAGTTATCTTGATGTATTTTGGGTTAACCTCTGCGAACCTAGCTCCTCTTATGTATAATTCTTTGAACAATTCTAGAAACGGTGTGTTCTCAGGGTTGGGTAGCAAATCTTTTAGAAATTCAAGTTTAGCCTTGGTAATCATATCAAATAGATACAAAAATAAATCTTTCTTATCCTCAAAATATTGATAGAAACTACCACGAGGAATTTTTGAAGCTTTAATAATTCTTGATAGCTTTACCTCGACGTAACTGTGTTCAGAAAACTCATTAACGGCTGCATCAAGTATTCTTTGTTTCTTTTCTTCGTCTAAGTTATAAAACGTTTCCTTAGGCATTCATGTATCACCTCCATATGACAACCTTGTCACTTATAGGATAACACCATTTGACATGTTTGTCAATAAAAATATGACAACCTTGTCACACATAATATTTACATATCTTTTCTATCATTTATGATAGAATGTAATTGTTAGGAGTGATATCATGGAAATGTTTATCCAAATATTAATTTATAGTTTAATTATTTTGGGGTTTGTTTTTAACTTATGGTTATCAATATTGAACTATAAAAATAGAAATGCAGAAATCCCTAAAGAAGTAGAAGATGTATACGAACCAAAGAAATATAAGAAGTGGCTTGAGTATACGATGGAGCAGTTTAGATTTAATAACATAGTTAAGGTCATTAATCTTATTTTATTTTTGGCAATGTTGTTGTTTGGTGTCTTTGTGTTATTTGATGATATAGCTATTTCAATAAGTAATGATAGTAGACTACAAGTGTTGATCTTTTTAGCTCTTTATAATGTAATAACATTTATCGTACAAATATTTGTTTCTTATTATCATACATTTGTTATTGAAGAAAAGTATGGTTTTAATAAGACCACTAAAAAGACATTTATTATTGATAAGATAAAGAATATTGTGTTAACCGCTGTATTTGGTGGAGGATTAGTGTATTTAGTTCTTGTAATTTATGATTCTGCTGGGAATCTCTTCTTATTATATACATGGATAGCAGTAATGGTTATTTTCTTAATAGTGAATATTATTTATGTTCCACTTATTGTTCCAATATTTAACAAGTTAACACCTTTAGAAGAAGGTGAACTGCAAACTGAAATAAATAAGTTTGCTAAAAGTGTTGGATATGAAGTGTCGAAGATAAGTGTTATTAATGCTTCAAAAAGATCAACTAAACTTAATGCTTATTTCACTGGATTTGGCAAGTTTAAGAAAATAGTATTATATGATACATTAATTGAGAAGATGTCAACAGAGGAAATTGTTGCTGTACTAGCACATGAGATTGGACATAATAAATATAAACATATTATTTATAATATTTTCCAAATGGCAATTACATTATTAATTTACATTGGTGTGTTTGCTCTTGTTCTTGGTAATGATGTATTCTCTACAGCATTTGGATTTGATAGTGTTAACTTTGGATTTAGCTTGATGTTGCTCGGTGTTCTGCTTGAGCCAATATCAATAATAATCAATCTTGTTACTGCATTCCTATCAAGGAAACATGAATACCAAGCAGACAATTTTGCGGCAACAAAGTTTAGTAGTGAACATATAATTAATGCTTTGAAAGTCTTAGCTAAAGAGAATTTTGCCAATTTGACACCACATCCTCTATATGTTAAACTTACTTACTCACATCCACCAATCGTGGATCGAATCAGAGCAATTAGAAAGGTTGAGAACAATGGGTAAATCCTTAATTAAATATTTTGTTCAAGTAACAATAGCACTTGGACTATACTTCTTATTTGTTATTTATTTAGACATGAAATGGCCATTCATTTTAATATTAGTAGTTGTAGCTTTAGGATTTCTGGTATTTAATGTTAAAAATACTAAGAATGGTGAACCGTTATTAGAACTGCAATGTGATGCACAAAAATATTTGGATTTCATTGAAGAAAAATATCAAGAAGATCCTAATCAATATCATTTATCAAAAGCATATGCTTTACTATTCAAAGGTGAAAATGATCAAGCGAAAGAAGAGTTCTTAAAAGTGGATAAATCTTCAATTGATAAAAAGAGTAAATTTCTCCCTATATATATAAGGATAGAAATAATGCTAGCATATTATGAAAATGATAAGCAAAAACTTAAAAGGTTACTAGATGATACTTCAATACCATTTGAAGAAAATGAATTATTAAAAGATTATATTAAAGTATTTATCTTATTAATTGAGGAAAGATATGAAGAAACAATTAGCTTATTGGTAGACATTATACCTATGCAAGAGCAAAGAGTTCATATTATAGAATTAGAGTACTATTTAGCTTATGCGTATTATAAGTTTAACCAATTAGATGATGCAAAAGCAGTAATAGCATTCATTATAGGGAAAAATCATAAAGTAGTATTTACTAAACTTTGTGACGAATTACATGAGAAAATGAATTAAAATATCAAATTAAATCAATTATATCAATAAAATTTATTGAATAATTGATTTTTTTAATAAATAAATTAATTTTTTTAATATTTCTATTGACATTGTATTTTTTATGAGTTATCATATAGTTGTAATTAAGAAAATTAACCACGAAATTAAAAATATTAATAAAGGTTGTGATATTAAGATGGAATACAACAAAATACTTCAACAAATTGAAAATGGAGATTTAACATCACAAGAAGCATTCAATACTTTATATCCAGAAAAACCAGTTAAAATTGGGAAACCTGGTAAAAGAGCTTCATTCATTAAAATGAATATTAAAATCCCCGATGAAGGAAAAGGATTAAATACATTCTTAAAAATTCTCTTCGCATTTCCAATCCCAATGATCTTTGCAAGGTTAGGATTAAGATTTGCTGGTAGATTTGTTAAAGAAGAAGATGTAGATTTATCAGAAATTAGTAAATTATTAAAATACTCAAAAAATACTATGGTGCAAGTCGATACAGATGATGCACAAGTAGACATAAGAATTATTTAGGAGGAAGAAAATGAATAATGTTATCGGCGAATGCCCTATATGTAAGAGTGATCTTAAAGTTACGAAATTAAGTTGTACACACTGTGGTACAGAATTAACAGGAGACTTTCAATTATCAAAATTTAATTACTTATCAAAAGAACATTTATACTTTATCGAAGTATTTATCAAAAATAAAGGAAACATTAAACAAATTGAAAAAGAACTAGGAATCTCTTATCCAACAGTTAAGAAAAACCTAGATGAAGTTATCGTTAGCTTAGGGTATGAAATAAGCGACGAAGAAAAAACAAAAAGAGTAGACGTTTTAGCAAAACTAGAAAAAGGCGAAATAAGTGCATCAGAGGCTGCTAAACTTTTAAAATAAAGGAGGCCAATTATGAATATGTATAACAGTTATTATTACTATGAAACATTTGAGCAGAAAAGAGAAAACCAAAAATTATTTTTGGAACAAGATAAAAAACAAAAAAAATCAAACCGATAAACGGAAAGGAAGATATTAATGAGCGATAGATTAAAAATATTAGAAATGATTGAAAATAAAACTATAACTGCAGCAGAAGGTGCAGACCTATTAAAAGCCTTAGACAAAAACGAAGCTAAATCAATTATCAAACCAAAGAAAAATGCATTCAAAATGTTTAAAATTAAAGTATTATCAGCAGATGGAGATAAAGTAAATGTGCAAATCCCTATTGAATTCGCTAAAGTAGCATTATCAAGCGGAAAAGGATTTATGAAAGTAGATCAAATTCAAGGATTAGATTTAGATTTTGAACAAATCTTAGATATGATCGATAGTGGAATGTTAGGAAAAATCGTAGATGTTGAATCGGCAGATGGAGACATCGTTGAAATAGTAATCGAGTAATTCTCTCTTTAAAAAAGGGTCTCAGACCCTTTTTTTTATACTTTGAAAATTATCTCATTGAAAATGTGTTATAATAGATTATAAGTTTAACCCCAAATCATTGAATTAAGTTCATACAAGAGGTGTAGAGATGATTGAAAAGAACGAGTATTATTCAGTTGAGTTCATAGATATGACTCATGATGGAATGGGTGTATGTAAGATAGATGGGTTTCCTATTTTTGTCGCTAATGCTTTAAAAGGTGAAAAAGCTGAAATTAAAATTACGAAAGTAAACGCTAGTTTTGGTTTTGGTAGACTAATTGAATTAGTTCACAAATCTCCTTTTAGAAAAGAGCCAATTTGCGATCATTTTTCAGAGTGTGGTGGTTGTAATTTAATGCATATGAATTATCAAATGCAACTAGATTTTAAACAATACAGAACTAAAGAAACTTTGAGGAAATTAGGAAGAATTGAGACAAAAGTTAATGATGCTGTTGGAATGCTAAATCCATATTATTACCGTAATAAAGCGGTAATACCTTTCGGTGAGGAAAACGGTAAGATGATTTCTGGATTATATAAAAACAGAACTCATGACATTATTGATATGAAGAAATGTTATATTATACCAAAAATTACCACAGACATTGTTAAGTTCATGAAAAATGTTTTTGAAGAACTAAATATTCCTGCTTACAATGAGAAAATCGGTACTGGTGTTGTACGATATTTAATCGTTAGAAATTCTTATAAATTTGATGAAATCTCAGTTACTATCGTTACACTAACACCAAAACTACCTAAAAAAGATATTATTGTTAAAAAATTAGTGTCTAGATATAAGAAAGTTGTTAGTGTTGTCCATAACTTCAATCCTGATAATACTAATATTATCCTTGGTAAAAAGAGTAAAGTTATTTATGGTGAAGACTTCATTAGAGATGAAATCAATGGTGTATTCTTTAAGATTTCTCATAGATCTTTCTACCAGGTTAATCCAATTCAAACAGAAGCTTTATATTCTAAAGCTATTGAGTATGCAGAATTAACTACTGATGAAGTTATTATTGATGCTTATTGCGGAATTGGAACTATAGGTTTGTCTGCAGCTAAGTATGCAAAAACCTTATTAGGTGTAGATATTGTTAAACAGGCAATTAGTGATGCAGTTGAAAATGCCAAAAATAATGGTATTCAAAATTATAAGTTTATTGCTGGAAAAGCTGAAGAAGTTATATTACATTGGAAGAACTACAATGTTGATGTACTTTTTGTTGATCCACCAAGAAAAGGTTGTGACAAGAAATTTTTAGAAACAGTTGTAGAAATGAAAATACCAAAAATTGTATACATTTCATGTAATGTTTCTACGCTAGCAAGAGACCTTAATTACTTGCAATCTATGGGATATCAAGTTGAAGAGGTAACTCCATTTGACATGTTCCCTCAAACAACACATATTGAAACAGTTACAAAACTAAGACTGAAAAAGCAGGAAAATTAATTCCTGCTTTTTTTTCACTGTGATATAATGATTTTAGAGGTGATATAATGAAATCTTATCGAAAAGAGTTATGGTTTAAAACATCTCAGCGAAGAGAATTAATAAATATTACTAGGAGTGTTAAGAATTGTTTAGAAGAAAGTGGTATTAAAGAAGGTTTAGTTCTTGTTAATGCCATGCATATCACAGCTAGTGTATTTATTAATGATGATGAATCAGGTTTGCACCGTGATTTTGAAAGATTCTTAGAGAAGTTAGCTCCTGAAAAACCTTATAATCAGTACGATCATAACGGTTATGAAGATAACGCTGATGCTCATATAAAGAGAACTATAATGGGCCGTGAAGTGGTTGTTGCAATTACAAATGGTGATTTTGATTTTGGACCATGGGAGCAAATTTTTTATGGAGAGTTTGATGGTAAAAGAAATAAGAGAGTATTAGTAAAGATTATAGGTGAGTAAAATGAATCCGTTCAAAAAAAATAATCAGATGTTACCTGTAGCGTCTGTAAATAGTGTATATATTGATGACATTTTAGCATCAGATTTATTTAGGCCGTCATTAATTTTACAGGAAATAGTAAAGCAAAAAGATGAACTTGGATTAAATAATGTTCAAGATAACAGCAAGTTACTATATATATTTAATAGCTTATTAAACAGTGATTTAGACAGTATAAAAAATAAGGCTACTGAAATAGCAAAAGAATTTGGAAACAAACTAGCTAAAGTATTAACTACGTTATTTGATCCATCAGAATTGTCGATAAAGAATCGTCATAATTGGACAGATGAACACTGGAATTTCTGGAAAACAATTAAGAATATTTATCTTGTTGGTGGTTTAACATCACCAATTCTTACACAAATTTTCTATGAGTGTGTTAAAGACAACTTTAATAAACAAGGAATTACAGATATAAGAATTACTTTTATTGAAGGATCTGCAAATCTTGGTACTAAAGGTTTAGCTTCAATAGTTGAAAATGGAGATTACCTATTATTTGATTTTGGACAAACCAATATAAAAAGAGCTAGACATTTAAAAAAGAATGGTAAAGTAGTTATAGATACAATACTACCTTCTATCTCATCGGATTATTTGTTTTATAAGACAAAGAATCAGGATGAAGTAAAAAAGGTTGCTAAAAAATTAGATGATTATATAATTAATACTATCAAAGATACATATAAACAAGTTGCCTTTACAGGTAATGAAGTTTATTTAAGTATAGCTAATTATGTATATGATGGTGAGATTTATTTAGCACGTGGGGGTTATGGTAAATTAGCTTATATAGCGCCTAACTACGAGAAGTATATTTCAAAAAGATTATCAAATATTTTTAAAAAAGATATAATAGTTAAATTATTTCACGATACCTCAGCAATGGCATTGATGTTTAGAAACGAACCAAATACTGCAGTTATTTCACTGGGAACTGCATTTGGTATTGCATTTCCCGAGTAAATTGTGTATAGTTAATACTTGCGGAAGTAGAAAGATGGTGATTTCATGGAACCTTTATTAAGAAAAGACCAAGAAATATTATTAACAATCAAAAGATTGGGTATAAATGGAGAAGGAATAGGGTATTACAAAAGACAAGCGGTCTTTGTACCAGGATTAATTCCTCCAGAAGAAGCAATAGTAAAAATTACAGAAGTATCTAACAAATTTTCAAAAGGTGAAGTTGTTCGAATCAGAATAAAAGCCAAGAAAAGAGTTACGCCATTCTGTAAACATTTTGGTGTGTGTGGTGGTTGTCAAATCCAACACATCGATTATAGAGAGCAACTAGCTCTTAAAGAAGAAATGTTAATTCAAACAATTGATAGATATTCAGGACTAGACATAACTAAACTCAAGTTTAACGATATGATGGGTATGAACAATCCTAAATATTATAGACATAAATCTCAAATGCCAGTAAGAAATGGCGAATACGGCTTAACTACTGGATTATACAAATTAAATTCAAATGATTTAGTACCTATCCAAGAGTGTCCTATTCATGCTGAAAACATAAATCTAATTAATCAAAAAATATTAGATATTTGTGATAAACATGAAATCTACGCATTTGATCCAACAACAATGCGTGGGTTACTAAGAAATGTAGTAATTAGAGAATCTCATCATACAGGTGAAATTCAAGTAACGCTAATAATTACAATCTTTAATAAAGCCCTTCATGCAGCAGCTAAAGATATTGAAAAAATTCCAAATGTTGTAAGTGTTGGTATTAGTAAGAACAAAGATGCAAGTAATGTTGAGATATTTGGTAATGAAGTAGAGATATTAGCCGGTAAGAATTATATTACTGAAGGAATTGGAAATATAAAATATGATCTAAAACCTAAAGCATTTTATCAACTTAATCCATCACAGGCTATCAAGCTTTATAAAACTGTAAAATCACACTTAGATTTTGAAAAAGATAAAATAATAGTTGATGCATATTGTGGTGCAGGTGCAATTACAATGTTCTTAGCTCCTTATGCTGAAAGAGTATTTGGTATTGATATTAGTGAAGAATCTATTTATAGTGCTCTTCACAATAAGAAATTAAATAAACTAGAAAACGTTGCATTTGCCAAAGGTGAAGTATCAAAAGTTTTACCTTACATTTATGATAAAAATATCACTCCAGATGTGGTAATAATTGACCCTCCTAGATCGGGAATTGATGATAAAACATTAGATGTTTTAACAAGAAAAGTTATTAATAAAATTATCTATGTTTCTTGTAATCCAAGTACCCTAGCAAAGAACCTAAAAGTATTATCTAAAAAGTATAAAGTGGCCTCAATTACGCCATTTGATATGTTCCCTCATACATCTCATATTGAGAGTATTACAGTACTACATAAAAAATAAAAAGAGCTTCGGCTCTTTTTTTATTTGACTTTACATAAATCAACTGATAATATAAAGGTATACGATATATCGTTGCACGATATATAGAAGAGGTGTTTTATGGATAATAAAATTAAGAAACTATCTCCATTAACTGAGTCTACATTTTATATATTATTAGTTCTGCAAAATCAGAATCATGGCTATGGTGTTATCAAACAAGTAGAGGATCTAACAAAAGGTAGATTAAAACTTGCTGCAGGGACTTTATATGGTGCAATTCAAAATCTGTTAAGATACAAATTAATTAGTTTAGTAAATGAAGATGTAAGTAATAAAAAGAAAAAAGAATATTTAACAACTGAGCTTGGGAAGAGCTTACTGAGCTACGAGATAAAGAGATTAAAAGAAATGATAAAAAGCGCAAAGGTTGTGATTTAAAATGAGTAAAACTATACGTAAAGTATTCTTTGTCTGGCAATCAGACAAGGAAAAGATATGGTTAGAAGATATGGCTAAACTAGGCTATATATTAAAGAGTCTTAAACTCTTTAAGTACGAGTTTGATAAATGTGAACCACAGGATCTAGTATATCAGTTTGACTTCCAGATTATAGGTAAAAAAGCTATACCTGAGTATCTAGAAATGTTTCAAGATTGGATACTAGCAGATAGCTTTGGTGGATGGTATTACTTCTATAAGAAAAGAGAAAACAATGAAAAAGACGAGATTTACAATGATAATGAATCAAAAAGACAAATGTTTAATAGAATTTTAGGATTTCTTATCGCAACTGGATTTCCCGTTTATTATCAAATGCTTATTATGTTTCCAAATATGGATCCATCAAGATTCGAATTTCCCAGCTTTTACTTCTTCTTTAGAATTATAGTGATAATAATACTTATGATTCATCTATACGCGTTTATGAATGTTATTTTAATATATCGTTCATTTCAAAAAACCGTTAAAGAGTAGCATTTTATATAAAACAGACATAAATTTGTCTGTTTTTTTATTTATTCTTTTTTAGAATGAGTTTTAATTAAACTACCATATTAGTATGTTCTGAAAGTTATCCACAGAAGTTATCCACAGCCTAGTTCCAATTGACTCTTTTCTTTAACAGCATTATGTTACTTCACTATTTGTAATCGCATATAATCAATTGACATGTGGAAAAATATCATTTATAATGATTATATAATCAGTGAGTAGGTGGTCATAATTGGTATAAGAGAAGAATCGAAATTGAGAACTCGTGAAAAAATTATTTTAGCATCAGAGCTATTAATTCATAGAAAAGGCTTTGTTAAGATTTCCTCAAAAGAGATAGCAAGAGAGTGTGATGTATCACAGGGGTCAATCTTCTTACACTTCGGTACAAAGGATGGATTATTAGGCACAATACTAACTAGTAATATAGATGATTTGGAAAGTGATTTAAAAGAGTATTGTATCACTTCTAAATCACAGGATATATTCCTGAAAAACTATCTTGATATACAGTCAAAATATGAGGATATTTTGTCGCGCATATATAAGGACTATTCATATTTAGATGGCACTTTTACCAAAAGAATTGATCAGCTAGAAGTAATGGTTAAAAATCTATTTTTTGACAATTACAAGAAGAATAAAAAAAGGTCTGTAAATATTGTTGATTCATTTATCATTATTGATGCTTTTCTATCTCAAATAAAAGAATATTTAATTTCCAAAGATACTTTTACTTCTTCAAATTCTGTTATTCGTCAAAAAAGAGGTCGAATTAGTAAATTGTATAGAATTCTTTTTTCATAGAATTTGCACAGTTATTGAATTTTTAAGATTTTAATGTCTCATTTCTTTAATTTATGTGTGTAGTTATGCAAATGAGGCAATGTCATATTGCCTCAATCTTCTTCAAAGATTGGCTTTATTGCTATTGAGACGGCTTAATAAAGGTTTTATTGGATTTATAATTGCAAAAAAAATACACCAAATATATATGAAAATCTACTAATAATATATATAAAAACGATAAAATTATCGTTTTTTCTTTTAGAAAATAAAAAAAAAGACCTTAGGCCTTTTTTGTTGTATCTCTTTCAATCATATTAACAGGCATTAAACTATGTAATTCATCCAATGTTTGTTTTTTTATAAGTTTGTTAAGTTTTCTAATTGATTCATTTCCAATTTCTTGGATTGGTTGGGCAATAGTTGTTAATTTTGGAATAAGTACTCCTGCAAGTTCGATATTATCAAATCCAATAACTTGGACATCATTTGGAATCGAATATCCTAATTTTGTTAAAACACTTATAACATAAAATGCAATAATATCACTACTACAGAATATTCCATCAACATCTGGGTGTTTTTTAATGAACATTTCAATGTCATCGATATCTGGCGTTTTGAAATCTAAGTCAAAACTATGACAATCAATATTATTCTCGTCTATTACTTGATAGAATCCTCTTGCACGGTCTACTACAGTTATTAAATCACTAGGACCACGGAAGTGTATTACTCTTTTTGCTCCTGTATTTACAAGCTTATGTGCAGCTAATTCTCCACCTTGAACATTGTCACTAGTAATTGAAGGAACTGATTTATCAATTATATGATCAATAGTTAAAATAGGAATTCCAAGTTTCATATATGATTTAGTACTTTTTGTATTCGCTACAAGTATTAGTCCATCAATATTGTACTGATTTAATACATTAAGATATTTCTTTTCAAGTTCAATATCATCTTTGGAGTTGAAAATCATTAACTTGTAGCCACTTTTAGTAACCGAGTCCTCAATTGCCTCAATTAATTCCGCGAAAAAGTATGTTGAAATATGAGGTACAATCAATCCGATAATGTTCGAACGTTTACGGAATAGAGAACGGGCTAATTCATTAGGCACATAGCCGAGTTCTTGGATTGCATCTTCAACAATTTTTCTTGTTTCATGGTTAACGTAACCAGTGTTGTTTATTACTCTTGATACTGTTGCTACACTAACATTTGCTTTCTTTGCAACGTCTTTAATTGTTGGCATAATTAATCACATCCTACTAAAAACATTATATTATAGTTTAGCCCTTTTGTAAATGAAATATAAGTGTTATAATGTCTTTGATTGGAGTGATATTTATGAGTATATATACAAAACCGGAATTAAGAAAACTATTCATATACCAGGTATTTTTAAGAAACCACACTAAGAGTGGAACTTTTAAGGAGTTTACAAATGATTTAGATCGTATAAAAGATCTAGGAGTTGATGTTGTTTACTTTTTACCAATACATGAAATTGGACAAAAGCAAAAAAAGGGTGATTTAGGTTGTCCTTATTCAATTAAAGATTATAGAAGTGTTAATCATGAATATGGAACTATTGATGATTTTAAGGCTTTAATAAAGGAAATACATAATAGAGGAATGAAGGTTATGATTGATGTAGTATATAATCATACATCATACGATAGTGTTTTATTAGAAGAACATCCTGAGTATTTCTATAAAAAAGATGGAGAATTCGCTAATAGAGTTGGAGATTGGTGGGATATAACTGATCTAGATTACACAGTAGATAAAGCATTATGGGAAGAACTTATCGATACTTTATTATATTGGACTAAATTAGGTGTTGATGGATTTAGATGGGATGTTGCATCTTTATTACCAATGGGATTTTTAGAGCAAGCTCATGAAGCTGTTTTAGAAGTTGATCCTGATAATATATTCTTAAGTGAATCTGTGCACGGAAGTTTTTTAAGATATATTAGAAATGAAGGATTTAAAGGATTAAGCGAATCAGAAATTTATCAAGTGTTTGATATGTCTTATGACTATGATACACATCCTCATTTTGAAGCATATTTAAAAGGAGAAGGATTATTAGATAGATATATTGAATCAGTATTATTACAGGAAGAGATATATCCTGAAAACTATGTTAAGTTGCGTAATTTAGAGAACCATGACTTTGGTAGATTTGCGAAAATGGTAAAAAATGATCCTGTATTGATTGATAACTGGACAGCGTTTATGTTCTTTAATAAAGGTTGCGCAATGGTTTATGCTGGACAAGAGTTTAGTGATGCAAATCGTCCTGATTTATTTAGTGTAGATAAAGTTAACTGGGATGGTAGAGATATCAGTCCACTAATTAAAAAATTAAATGTAGTACTAAAAGATGATATTGTTGTTGAAGGAAACTACAATATTAAACCACAAAAAATAGATGTATTAACAGCTTGTTATATGACAAAAACTAAGAAGTTAGTAGGTATATTCAATGTAGGTAAAGTTGATGGTTATGTTGAATTACCATTACCAGATGGAACATATAAAAATATAGTAGGAAACGATATAGTAATTAAAGACGAAAAAATAGAGGTTTTAGAAGGTCCTGCAATCTTCATAGTAGATTAATGAAAAAGATTATTTTATTATTAATAGTAGTATCTGTAATTGCATTAACAGGATGTGCTCAAAAATTAGATTATACTGATTTTGAGAGCGAAAGAGTAACTACATATTATGGATCTGAAACAATAAGTAACAATCGTTATGTACTATATTATTACAATTCTGAAGATGACAATTCTGCAGAAATAAAGCAAGAGATTTTATCATTTTTTGACGGTTTTGATACCTTGGAGTACTACCTATTAGATACCTCTAGCATTGAAACCGAGTCTAGTAACTTTGGGGAATATGATGGAGAACCTATAGTTTATATTGTATCGAGTAATCAAGTGTTGGAGGTCTATACAGGTATTTCAGAAGTAAGAGAATTCATAGTGAAATACAGTAATATTGAGTTTGAATATGATTTATTTGAAGACCAACATGTTACAACCTATGAAGAAATCCTAAGTATCGAAAATGATTCCTATATTTTATACTATTATTTGGATAATTGTCCTTATTGTATTAAGGCAAAACCTGATGTACTACCTTGGGCATTTACTAAAAGTGTAGAAGATATATATTTTATGGAAGGTTCATCAATTTTAGGTGCAGATAATCTTCCAACTGAACTTATAATTCTGAACTCAGGAACACCAATATTAGTATTGATGAGTAATGGTGAGTTCGCCGATGAATATTATAGTGGAGATGAACCTGTAGTCGAATACATAAATTCTGTTGGTACAGGAGATATTATTCCAGAAACAATGGATTTTGATTATCATGATTTTTCAGAACATGCTTTAGATGATTATGGTGATACATTAACAATATCTGATAATCTGCATTTTGAGTATTACTATAGTCCATATTGTGGAGATTGTAATTCTGTCAAATTTAAGGTATTAAATTTCTTCAATGATCTTGTAAATGTTGAATTTTATATAATTAATACTACTGAAGCAGATGGTATACCAAAAATACCTGGTTTTGGAGGAGGTCCTGCACTATATCTTGTTAACGATAATGAAGTTGTAGAAGAATATATTGGAGCTGTTCAAATACCTGATTTTATCAAGGCATATAAGAATGGTGAAGTTGATTTATCTGTATACGAATAAACAAACAAAATCACAATTGTGATTTTGTTTTTGTGTTATAATAAAGAAAGGTGATAATATGCAAAAAACAGTAACAGTAATAGGAGCGGGGTTAGCAGGTAGCGAGGCAAGTTACCAGTTAGCTAAAAAAGGGTTTAAAGTAAAATTGTATGAGATGCGTCCTAAAAAATTAACACCTGCACATAAAACAGGTCTTTTTGCTGAACTTGTATGTTCTAACAGTTTACGAGCAAATGGATTGGAAAATGCAGTGGGTTTATTAAAGCAAGAAATGAGAATGTTGGATTCATTAATTATTAGATGCGCAGATGCTTCTAAAGTTCCAGCAGGTGGAGCACTAGCAGTTGATCGTGATATTTTTAGTGACATGGTTACAAAAGAAATTAGAAACAATCCTAATATAGAAGTGATTGAAGAAGAAGTAACTGAAATCCCTGATGGTCCAGTTATAATTGCATCAGGACCATTAACCAGTGATTTATTAAGTGATAAGATAAAAGAATTAATTCATGAAGATTATTTATACTTCTTTGATGCAGCTGCGCCAATTGTAGAATATGATTCAATCAATATGGATATTGTTTATCGTAAAAGTAGATATGATAAAGGCGAAGCAGATTATTTAAACTGTCCTATGACAGAGGTAGAATTTAATAATTGGTATGATGAGTTAATTAAGGCAAAAGCTGTAGAAGTTAAAGACTTTGAGTTGAAAGTATTTGAAGGATGCATGCCTTTTGAAGAAATAGCTAGAAGAGGTCGTCAAACATTATTGTTTGGACCTATGAAACCAGTTGGTTTACGAATGGAAAATGGTGAAAGACCATATGCTGTGGTACAACTTAGACAGGATAACAAAGAAGGAACATTATATAATATTGTTGGCTTCCAAACACATTTGACATTTGGAGAGCAAAAAAGAATTATTCAAATGATTCCTGGTCTTGAAAAAGCTAGTATTGTTAGGTATGGGGTTATGCACCGTAATACATTTATTAATAGTCCTAAATTATTAACTAGAAACTACCAGTTAAGAACCAATAAAAATATCTATTTCGCAGGACAAATTACCGGTGTTGAAGGATATGTTGAAAGCGCAGGTAGTGGGTTATTAGCTAGTTTATCTCTAGCAAGACAGTTGCAAGGCAAAGAAGAAATTATCTTCCCAGAAACAACGATTATGGGAAGTGAATCATATTATATCAGTCACGCAAGTATTTCCGATTTTCAGCCAATGAATGCCAATTACGGTATCTTACATAAACTAGATTTTAAACATAAGAAAAAAGAACGTAAAATGTTCTACAAAGAACGTTCTTTAAAATTAATGGAGGAACTAGTTAGAAGATTGGAGGAATAGTATGGACTTTCATAAGTTAAAACTTGATAAATTTTCCACATATAACGGTTTTAATCTTCCAGAAGGATTTAATCCACCGTTAAGTAAAAACGACTCTCCAGAAGTATATTTCCTGTTTGTAACAAGTATCAATGAGATAATGCAAGGGTTAAATATGGTTCAAAATAAACAAAACCATAAAGAAAACAGGTTATTTTTTATCTTTAAAAAAGGAAATAAAGGATTTGGACGTGATCACGTATATAACGTAATCATGAAACATAAAAACATAAAAAGAAAAGCACCAATATTAGCGAGTTTAGACAAAATATATAGTGTCTTTTGTTTTATGTATGAATTATAGTAGGTGGATTTATGATAAACAGTGAAGTGTTACAATTATTCAAAGATTATATTGAAAGTGAAAAGAGATACAGTGATCATACATCATTATCATATATTGAAGATTTACATTCTCTTATCAACTTTCTCGATATCGAACAATTTGGTGATTTAGAATCAGTATCACCAAGAATTGCTCGTTTTTACACAGCTACACTTCACGAAAACTATTCACCTCGCTCTATCGCTAGAAAAATATCAAGTGTTCGTAGTTTCTATAACTTCTTAGTAAGAGAGGATATAATAAAGGAAAATCCATTTCAAGATATCGAATTACCAAAACAAGAAAAGAAACTACCAAAATTTATTTATCCAAATGAAATAGAAAATCTTTTTAACTCAGTTGATACATCAACACCATTAGGAGTAAGAAACTATTTAATCCTAGAATTTCTATATGGAACAGGAGTTCGTGTTAGCGAACTATGTGATATCAAACTCAACGATATTGATTACTTCCAAAATCTATGTTTAATTCACGGAAAAGGATCAAAAGATCGTTATGTTCCTCTGCATAATAGATTGGTAAATGAGTTAAGTGATTACGTCATTACCACAAGAAAAGACTTACTAAAAAAGAATGAATCAAAATATCTTTTCTTGAACTTCCGAGGCTCAAACATTACTCCTAGAGGTATCAGAATGGTTATTAATAAAATCATGTTAGAGTCCGGTGAATCGCTTAAAATAAGTCCGCACACCCTTAGACACACCTTCGCAACACATCTATTAAATAACGGTGCTGATTTAAGAAGTGTTCAAGAGTTATTAGGGCATTCACATTTATCAAGCACTCAAATATATACGAAAGTTTCAAAGGAGAAGTTAAAGGATTCATATATGAATGCACATCCACGTGCTAAGAAGAAGTAAGGGGGGATAATATGCCAAGATTTGAAACAGAAAGGTTGATTATTAGACCTACTGATTGTAGGGATATCGACAAGATTCATGAAATGTTAAGTGATGAGGATATTATGAAATTTTTTGTAGAGGGAACTTATTCAAGGGATAAGGTCAAAGAATTTGTTAATCGCAATCACAAAAAAATTCATCATTATACAGTATTATTAAAAGGTTCAAACAGAATTATTGGGAAACTATCATACAATGATTGGTTTATGACAAAAACCAAAGAAATTGGATGGATATTCTTTAGAACTGCTCAAGGTTATGGGTATTGTACTGAAGCCGCAAAAGCGATTATTAAATATGCTTTTGAGGAAGAAAACATCCATCGTTTAGTAGCTACTTGTCAACCAGAAAATATCTCATCAAAAAGAGTATGTGAAAAACTAGGGATGAGACAAGAAGGTAATTTCAAACAATGTATCCACTATAAAGATGATATCTGGTGGGATGAATTATTCTTTGCAATATTGCAAGAAGACTACAAAAAGACATTTTGATTAGGAGTAATTATGAACAAGATTATTTGGACAAAAAAACAAGCTAGAGACTTTCTAGTAAACTACCACATGATAAACACCAAAGATAACCCTTCAATTGAAGATGTTTTTGAACGTATCCAAACAATCCAATATGATCCATTAAACGTTGTTGGGACTAACAGTGAACTAGTACTACAATCAAGAATCAAAAACTTTAAAAAAGAAGATTTAAGAAATGCCCTATACTACCAACGTTATCTAATAGATGGTTGGGATAAACAAATGAGTATCTATCAAACTAAATACTTTCCTCACTTTACAAAAGTAAGAGAAGATAGAGCACAAGGAAGCATTAATTCGACTTTAAAGTACTTAGATTTTGATACAACACCATTTATCGACGAAGTATACGGAATAATCAAAGAAAAAAGTCCAATCTTTTCATCAAAGATAAAAGTTGGAGAATCAGTAAAAAGTAAATGGTTTAGCACAAAACCATCCACCCTCGCAATTGATTATTTGTTCCACTTAGGTAAAATCGGTATTTACACAAGAAAAAACACTCAAAAACAATACGAACTAATCGAGAATCTAATCGATAACCATAACCATAATTATCCATTTACTACTGATGAAGAATTTATTGAATATTATCTTCTCAGACGTATTAAATCACTTGGATTAACTGGTAATAAAAGTGGTGTTCACTTCAGTGGACTCCACATTGATAAAAAAAATACTAGAAATAAGTACTTGGATATCCTATGTAATAAAGGACAAATAACTAAGATATATATTGAAGATATCAAAGAGCCTTTCTATTTACCAACAGAAGCATTAGATTACAATATTGATATACAAGATAAAATATCATTTATTGCTCCTTTAGATAACTTAATATGGGATCGAAACCTAATCAAAGAGATATTTGATTTTGATTATAAATGGGAAGTATATACTCCTGTAAAACTTCGTAAATATGGCTATTATGTTTTGCCTATTTTGAAAGGTTCAGATTTTATTGGTAGAATTGAGTTTGATAAACAAAGAAAACAAGAACCTTTAATAATAAAAAATATATGGTTTAATAAAGGTATAAGACAATCAAAAAAATTAGATAATAAATTACAACAAGCTCACAAAAGATTTTCAAAATACTTAGGTGCTGTTGAAGTTAGATAAGCCCAAAGTGTTGGGCTTTTTTAATAAAAATTAATAAAAATGTAAGGGTTTTTATTTTTGTCTTGATTATCAAAACCTCGTGTGCTAACATAGGTTGAGAAAGTGATTATTTTTTAGGAGGAACATATGAAAAATATGATTGGGAATACACCTTTACTTGAGATTAAATACAGATATAAAGGTGAAGAGAGAACCATTTTCGCAAAGGCTGAGTTTTATAACTTAACGGGTAGTATTAAAGACAGAATGGCTAAACACATTATTGAGGAATCTTATAAGGATGGTACTTTGAGAAGAAATATGCCAATTATTGAAGCTACAAGTGGAAACACAGGAATAGCTTTTAGTGCACTTGGTGCAATGTACGAACACCCTGTTCATATCTTTATGCCAGATTGGATGACATCTGAGCGTAAAAGTATGATTAAAAAGTACGGGGCTACATTACACGAAGTATCACATGAACAAGGTGGTTTTGAAGGTAGTGTTGAACTAGCTGATAAACTAGCAGAAGAGATTGGTGGATTTAGACCTCAACAGTTTTATAATCCTTATAATGAAGGTGCTCATTACAGAACTACTGGTTTAGAGATTTGCACTCAATTAGATAAACTAGAAATTAGACCTGATGGTTTCATTGCTGGTGTGGGAACTGGTGGAACAATCATGGGTGTAGGAAAAAGATTAAAGAAAAGATATCCTCATGTTAAATTATTTCCTTTAGAACCACATAAAGCTCCTGCCATGTCTACTGGACAAAAGGGTGGAGAACACCGTATCCAAGGGATAGGGGATGGATTTGTCCCTGAACTTGTTAATATGAAGCGATTAGATGAAGTACTAGTAGTGCATGATGGAGATGCTGTTTTAATGGCACAATTACTAGCTAAAAAGTTAGGTCTAGGTGTTGGTATCTCTAGTGGTGCTAACTTTATTGGTGCTGTAATGACACAAAACAAATATGGAAAAGACTTTAACGCAGTTACAGTCTTCTCTGATGACTCAAAAAAATATTTAACTTCAGACTTGTTAAACAAAGAACCAATCAAAGAAGGGTATCTATCACCCGACATTGAACTAATAGAAATGGATGGAACTTGTGTATGTGATACACGTATTGTTAATGGTACCTGTATCAAATTTGATCCTAGTTTCCACGACTTCTCAGAATAATAAAAAAAGGCCTATTTTAGGCCTTTTAGTTTTTTCTAACGAGGATCATCAAATTAACTACTAACACAAGTAATAAACTTGATAAAATAAATATTGTTAACGGAAATAATGAAACTGATATATTCGCATATAGTATTCCAAACATACTTGGGAAAATCGCACTACCAATATATGCAAACGCTATTTGATAACCAATCACATATTGTGAGTTTTCTTTTCCAAAATTTCTTGGTGTATCATGAATCATACTCGGAAAGATAGGGGCTAAACCTAAACCTAATAATCCAAATGAGGTAATAAGTAATGCATCAGATTTAGCTAAGAATAATAATATACCACCTACAAAAATTACACCAATCCCACCATATATAAGTTTTCTGTTTGTAACAAAGAATGATAAAACACCACTAATGAATCTACCAACAGTAATACCTAAGTAATAAAGAGTAACTACCTTTGCAGCCATAGACACAATCATATCTTTAGAATGGACTAAGTAAGTACTTCCCCATATCCCTATGGAGAACTCCAAAGCACAGTATACAAGAAAAATCATTAAGGCAAAATATACACCATGTATATCTTTTAGTTTTTTTGGTTCTTTACCATTTTCCTCATAGATTTCCTCATGGATAGATTCTTGTTTTTTCCATAAAGGTAAAGACAATGTAATTATCAACATTAAACTAAATTGAATTATTGCGATTGTCAAAAATCCTTTTTGCCAATCACTATCTAGTAAGAAATAAGCCATAATCGCTGGACCTATACTAGCTCCTATACCCCAAAATGAATGTAGCCAGTTCATATGATGTGGTTTATAATGTAATGCGACATAATTATTTAAAGCAGTATCTATTGAACCTGCCCCAAAACCTAAAGGTAAGGCAAACAACATAATGAACCAGTAATGATTTGAGAATGAATATCCCAATAAGGCAAAAGCAGTTAAGAATATAGAAAAGGTTATTACCTTTCCAGTTCTTAGTTTTTTTATTAAGTAACCAGATAATAAACTAGATATAATCGTTCCTATTGTAACAACAAGTGATATATATCCACCAAATTCTAAAGGAACATTTAAATCAATCTGCATAACTGGCCATGATACTCCAATTATTGAATCAGGTAAACCTAAACTAATAAAAGCTAGGTATATAAGTATTAATAGTATTGTAGCCATATGCTATTCTCCTAAGTGATTTATTGTCTGATTGACTTTACCCTAACATAATATCATATTATAGATATATTTGTTATCATATGTTTAGTAAAGCGTTTAGGAGTAATCACAATGAAAACCATGACTTAGAAGTATTAAATCATATAGTTGAATGACAAAAGAGTTTGTCCTTAAAAGTTTTACTTAAAGTATGGATTCATAGACCCTTGTAAACAAGATGAGAGGGAACTAATATTACTATATAAAATTGATTAGAGGTATTAATATTTAATATATATATGATATAATATTATACGAAACATAGGAAATGGGTGTTACTATGATTGAGTTTATAAAAAAGTTTATGTTTGAAGGATTTGTCCATGGTAATTATACAATGGGTACTGTTCATATTATGAGTTTAATCTTATGTGGAACTAGTATTCTTTTATTTACCTTTTTACTTCGGAATAAAGATAGCAAATATATTCACAATAAAATGAAAATTATTGCCTATATATCTATCGCAGTTTATATCTTAAATAGAGTAACGAGAGTTATCGAAGGAGATACTGTCCTTGAAGCATTTTGGCCTTTTTATTTATGTAACGTAAATACGGTATTACTATCAATTTGGATAATCTTTGATATAAAAAAAGGAAAAGACTTTATGATTATTACCGGTATAAGTGGAGCTGTACTAGCATTTATTATTCCTGATGGTATCTTTGTAGATAAGTATTTAACTCTAAATATACTAGATAGTGTATTAAGTCATTATGAAATTGTAGCTATTCCAATTATCCTAATGCTTACAAAAGCATACGAGTTAGACGTCAAAAAATCTTATGTTGTTTTTATTGGTTTATTGCTAGTCGCAATAAACGTTGAATATCTTCAACCAATCCTTATCAATGAAACTGTTGATTATCTTTTCTTAGATGGTAATCTACCATTCACAATCACTGGGGTAAACCAATTCTTTATTATGTTTGCCACTGCATTACTATATATTTATAGTGTTTATTTCTTAAATTATTTATATCTCGGCAAAATCAAATTATTCACATCTACAAAAGAACTCCAAAAATCAAATTAGGTAATCAGAATTTCTGATTACTTTTTATGTTATAATATAAACGAGGTGATAAAGATGAAAATAACAGTAATAAGTGTTGGCAAAATCAAGGAAAAATACCTTAGTGAAGGTATCAAAGAATATGCAAAAAGACTATCTAAATATGCGAAGCTAGAAATGATTGAAGTAAAAGACGAACAAGCTCCTGAGAATCTATCTCAAAAAGATATTGATATAATTAAAGATAAAGAAGCAGAACGTATATTTACTAAACTAAAGAACTCATATATCATCTCTCTTGCTTTAGAAGGAAAACAGTTATCTAGTGAAAAACTAGCCCAGAAAATAGAAGACATCAAAACATATCACGATTCACATATAACATTCATCATAGGAGGATCATTAGGATTGTCAAATAAAATCTTAAAACAATCCAACTTTCAACTATCATTTTCACCAATGACTTTTCCTCATCAATTAATGAAACTTATCTTATTAGAACAAATATATCGTTCATTTAGAATAAACAACAACGAGCCGTATCACAAATGACCTAAAAGAATACGGAATATTGCATATTTGGTACTTTCCCCAGATGAAAGTGCCTTTATTCTTATCTTGACATTATGTCGTAGTGTGATATACTTTACTTAGATATGTCGTAGTGCGACATAGGAGGTGTTTGAATTGGCTAAAAGTATAGAATCATATATTCCACTTAGTGAAACGGCTTACTATATATTATTATCACTAACTGAACCTAGACATGGATATGGGATAATCAAGTATGTTGAATCATTAACTAAGGGACGTATCAAACTTGGATCTGGGACGGTTTATACAACTCTTGGTAAGATGACGAAAGCTCATTTTATTGAAATTTTTCAAGATAAGGATAGAAAAACTGTTTATGTTCTAACAGATACTGGTAAGAAGTTGATTTCATTGGAGATTGATAGGATTAAGATAATGTATAGTGACACGCTACATCAGGAGGGGATTTTTAATGAGAAGAATTAGGTTTAGACCATTTTGGAGTTATGATGTCTTAAAAACGCAGCAATGGTTAAATCGTTTAAGTGTATCTGGATATCATTTGGTGAAAATGAATGCAGCATTTAGACTGTTTCATTTTGTGAAGAAAAATGAAGTAACACGGAATCACATGATTATTAAAGATAAAGGGAATAAAAGTATATACAAGAATAGTACAGAATGGAGATTGATTTGTAGAACCAAAAACTACTATGTTTTTGATAAAATTGCCAACAATCCATCTTGGTCACCGACTTATAATGAGTTGCTAAGATTCAATCAAAAACTAAAGTATATCGTTGGTAATATTCTGTTGGTGGAAGTATTTGTGTTTGTGATTCCCATCTTTTATTTATTAGTTGGTCTTATGATTGGTGGATTCAAAGATACCTCATTTACAGTTGTTGATGTTGGTCCACTAACTCCTAAAGAAACAGTAGAAGTTATTCTAGGTACAATTAGACTTATAGTTTTGATAATAGGACATGTATGGATGATATATACTTTCTTCAAACTTAAGGTGACAAATAGAAATCTAGAAGAGATTTGTGGTGAGAGTATTGATCTATCATTTACTGTTCCTAAAGACACGATATTAAGTAAGGAAAAAATCAAACAACTGAAGATACAAGGAAGATATGTCAGGAAATTTAGGTTTGGATGGAATTACTCACCTGATAAAACTGAGCAGTGGTTGATAGAAATGGAAGGGAATGGTTTTAACTTGGTTAGAATGGGTAAACTAGGTCATAGTTTCTACTTCATAAGAAGTAAACCACGAAAAATGATATATCATATTGATTACCAAAAAAGAAAGAGTCCTACTTACTTTAGTATGAATGAGGAGAGTGGTTGGAAAGTATATTTCACTTCAGTAACAAGGTATTATTCAATATCAGTTTTTGGGCAAGAGTATGATGATATCGAGCCAGAATATTACAATGATGTTGAAAATAAAGTTAAACACGCAAAATCGTATATGTTGATGTACTTAGTGCCATTGCTATCCCTAGGTATAATGTACTTTGTTATCTTTGGAATATCATTGGTTGCATTTACCAAGGTGAATCTATCTATACAAAACACTTGGACACTAATTACGCCATTTTTAATGTTATTAGCTGGGATTTTATTTCTTTCATATTCATTCCGTTTGATTAAGTATTATTATAGAGTACAGAAAGACTCATAATAAGTATACAGGAGGAATGTAATGATGATTATCGGAATAGTTTTGTATACTGTAAACATACTTTTATGCGGATTCAGTTTTAATCAAGTTAAAACAGAGCAATTGAATCAGCTGATTTTAAATGGTGTGATATTTTTGGTTGTAGCTATTGCTAGTGTTGCATTATTTTTACCTAGTTATTTGATAGAGGCTTTAATTATGAGTATTATAGGTGTGCCATCAATTGTATTTATACCAGGTATGACTCCAAACTTCTTATACAGAAGGATTAAATATTTTAATTTTGCTTGCGCACTCTCCGTAACTTTGCTTGTAGTAGTATACTTGTTGTATTAAACTAAAAAAAATGATAGATGCAATTCTGCATTTGTCATTTTTCTTATCCATTTTACTAACAAGTAATTACTTAGAGATAAGTAGAACTCAATTGGCTCAAAGCGGAAGAGAAATCAATAATGAACCTAAACTTGTGAATCGGACACGACTAAGTAATTAGATATATCCGATAAAGGTAGGGAAATAGAAACTCATTGGCTAAACCAAAAGTGAAAACAATATAGAGAAAAGAATAAGAAACAAATACATAGCTTATACTATCTACTATATGGGGGATATAGGGGGCATATGGATATATGATATATACCCTATATGAAATAGGGAATAAAGAACACATAAATGATTTATTATGTCAGATATGGTAAAATATCTCTAAGGATGGTGATGATATGACAAAAGAAGAAACGGTAGAAATATTGATGGATTACATAAAGGGTTCAGGATGTTTAGTATTCAAGGCAACTGGATTACCTAATGAAATTAAGGAAATAAACTCCATGCTGTCTGAAATTCCCAAGTATTCAAATGTTGCAAAGTTTAGTAAAGCATGGATTGGAAAGAAACTATCATTTTCTTTGGTTGAAATTGATAGAGTTGAAACGCTGGAGATAGTATTAGATACTTGGAGCCGTATCACAAATAGTTGACAAATTTGATATGAACATTATAACAAAGCCCTTTTGTGGCTTTTTGTTTATATATTAAAGAGATATCACGTATCAAATATAATTATAATATTGTAGGTGGGAGTATTCACTTTCGTGCAAATAAACTCTACAAATGTGCAAATACATACTACTTTGCAAGTTATATAATGGAGTTATAACAGCGTGGAGGTATAACTATGAGTAGACCAATTATTGTTATTATGGCTGCTGGTATTGGTAGTCGTTATGGAGGATTAAAGCAAATTGATTCAGTAGGTCCCAACAAAGAGTTGATTATTGATTACTCTATTTATGATGCTATCAAAGCTGGATTTAGTAAAGTAGTCTTTATCATTAATAGAAATATAGAAAAGGATTTCAAAGAAATAATTGGAAATAGGATCTCTAATCATGTTGATGTTGAATATGCTTATCAAGATATTACTGATCTACCAAATGAAATAAACATTCCAAGTGAAAGAGTTAAGCCCTTGGGTACAGGTCATGCTTTATATTGTGCTAGACATGCAATTGATGCACCATTCGCTATTATTAATGCAGATGATTTCTACAGTTTTGAAGCATTTTCAAAGATGTATGAGTTTCTATCAATAAACAAAGATGATTCGAAATCTACAATGGTTGGATATTCTTTGAAAAATACAGTAACAGACCATGGATATGTTTCTAGAGGAGTTTGTGAAATAGATAATGATTCAATACTTACAAGTATTGTAGAAAGACCTAAAATAAGAAAAGAAGAGAATCAGATTGTATTTCAAAACGAAAGTAATGAATGGGTTGATATTGATTCAAACACTATTGTTTCAATGAATATGTGGGGATTTATGCCTGAAGTGATGAATCATGTTGAATCATTCATGATCGATTTCTTTGAAGAGGCATTGATTGTAAATCCATTAAAATCAGAGTTCTACCTTCCATATATAGTGGATCAAACAATCACAAAAGGTGTAATGAGTTATGAAGTACTTAACACATCGGCTAAATGGTTTGGAGTAACATATAAAGAGGACAAAGAAATGGTTGTTAAAGAAATTAGTAAAATGCATCTAAATAACGAGTATCCTAAAAAACTTTGGGAGGATATGTCTCATTTAAGAGAAGTGTGTAGTCATTTTAAGTTTGATTCACAAATAGAATCTATAGAACGATATGGTGACGGGCATATTAATGATACATACAAGCTAACATCAAAAAATAAGGCACATTATATATTGCAAAGAATCAATCATGATATCTTCAAAAACGTAGATAACTTAATGAGTAATATTGATAAAGTGACATCTTATCTTGGTGATATATACAATGAGTTTGTATTAGGAGACAACACTAGCGAGTTTCAATTTGATAGTGATTACGAGATACTCACATTAATCAATACAACAAAAGATGAAATATATTATGTTTCTGATAAAGGGTTATACTTTAGAGCCTATGTGTTTGTAGAAGGGGCAAAAGGATATAACTTCGCAATTAACAATGAAATGTTATATGAAGCTGGGAAATCATTTGGAATATTTCAAAAGATGTTAGATGACTTTCCTGTAAATGAGTTATATGAAACATTACCAAACTTCCACCATACTCCTTTCCGTTTTGAGACGTTTAAGAAGGTCTTAGAAAAAGATGTATATTCAAGAGCAAGTATGTGTAAAGATGAAATTGATTTTGTTTATTCAAGTGAACAATACATGGGTATTATCATAGATGCGATGGAACAAAATAAAATACCAATAAGAGTTACGCATAATGATACAAAGTTAAATAATGTATTATTAGATCAGATATCAGCAAAAGCTAGATGTGTGATTGATTTAGATACAGTTATGCCAGGATCACTATTGTTTGATTATGGTGATGCAATACGTTCATGTGGTAGTACTGAACCAGAAGATTCTGAAAATATTAATGTATTAAAAGTAGATATGGACAAGGTATATTCATTTAGTAAGGGTCTATTAGAAGCTATTGGAGAATCCATAACGGATATGGAAATAGAATTGATTCCAATCTCTGCGTTTATTCTCACATTTGAGTGTGGTTTGAGATTCTTAACTGATTTTCTAGATGGTGATAACTATTTCAAAGTTCATAAAGAAAATCACAATTTAATAAGAGCAAAGAACCAATTCAAGTTTGCATCTGAGTTATTAAATTCTATGGATGAAATAACATCTATAATAGAGGAGATTTGCGAAAGGAAGTAATTGTATGGCAATATTAGTAACAGGTGGGACTGGATACATAGGATCTCACATGGTAGTGGAGTTGCTTAAGTTGACTGAAGAAGTAGTAATTTTAGACAATTTATCAAACTCTGAAGAAAATGTTATTGAAAGAATCAAAGAAATCACTGGGGTAGCTCCTAAACTTGTTGTAGGAGACATAAGAGATACTAACATTTTTGATTCGATATTTACCACTTATCAAATTGATTCCGTTATTCATTTTGCAGGGCTCAAAGCTGTGGGGGAATCTGTAGAGAAACCTTTAGAATATTTTGACAATAATGTCAATGGAACTATTGTATTATTAAAGGCAATGAAAAAATACAGTTGCAAGAAAATTGTGTTCTCATCATCTGCTACAGTGTACGGATTAAGCCAAGACGTACCGTTTAAAGAGGATAGTCCATTAGCCGTTACAAATCCATATGGTAGAACAAAATTAATGATAGAAGACATGTTAAGAGATTTATATGTTAGTGATAGAGATTTCTCAGTTGCGATTCTTAGATACTTCAATCCAATAGGAGCTCACGAGAGTGGACTTATAGGAGAAAATCCTAAAGGAATCCCTAATAATCTTTTACCTTATATCGTAAAAGTTGCAAATCGTGAATTAGATCAACTAAGTGTTTTTGGGAATGATTATGACACAATAGATGGTACAGGTGTAAGAGATTATATACATGTAGTTGATTTAGCAAAAGGACATTTAAAAGCACTGGAATATGTACGTAAGAATACAAATGTTGATGAATTTAATCTTGGAACTGGTACAGGATATAGTGTATTACAAGTTGTACACAACTTCGAGAATGTTAATAATCGGTCTGTTCCTTATATAATAAAGGAAAGAAGACCTGGAGATATTGGCACATCATACGCAGATGCCACAAAGTCTAAAGAAATCCTTAATTGGACAGCAAAGTTTGATTTAGAACAAATGTTAAAAGATTCATGGAATTTTGTAAAAAGAACAAAAAAATAAAAATTCAAGTCCTCTTCTTTTTGCACAAACATATGTCTATGTGTTCAATTGTGCAAAAAGATTGGATTATTTGATAAATAAACTTTTGTAGTAATTTGTTAGTATTAAATTAGGAAATACATTGTGAATAGAATGATGTAAATATTTTTTTATTATAGAGAGTAAGCGTTTTTACATTGAATCTAAAATCAAATAAATCACAGTGAAAAAAATAGGAGGAATTATGAAGAAAGTATTATTAGTGTTATCTTTCTTGCTGGTAGCTGTATTGGCTGCATGTGGTGGAAATGATGACAAGACAGAAATCGTTTATTGGTCTATGTGGAATCAAACTGAACCTCAAGCAATTGCGTTGCAAGAAGCTATCGATGATTTTGAAGCAAAAAATGAAGACATTAAAGTTACTGTTGAGTGGAATGGTCGCGAAATCAGAAACACTTTATTGCCTGCTCTTCAAAATGGAACTAAAATTGATATGTGGGACGAGGATTTAGAGAGAGTTTCTACACAATTTGGATCTCACGCACTTAAACTTGATGATTATTTTAGTAAAACTTATGAGTTAACTGGAACTAAAACATATGAAGAAAGTGTTATGGGAAGTTTAGTAGATTTAGGTAGAAGCTTCAATGAAGACGGAAGCATTACTGCTGTTCCTTATCAACCATTTGTATTTGCTGTAATGTACAACAAAGCACACTTTACTGAAGCTGGGATTACAGAAGTACCTGAAACTTGGGATGAATTCATCGCAGTTTGTGAAAGTTTAAAGACTGCTGGATATGACCCATTAACTACAGATGATGCATACATGGATACTTTAATTGGTTACCAATTAGCACGTTATAAAGGTAGTGACTGGGTAGTAGATTTAGTAAATGATGAAACTAATGCAATGTGGGATGATCCAGCTGTATTAAGTGCATTACAAGATTTTGAACAATTAGCTACTAACGGATATTTAAGTGATACAATCACTTCTAATAGCTGGCCTGCAGGACAACAACACGTTGCTGCTGGGGATGTATCTATGTATTTAAACGGAACTTGGCTTGTTAATGAAATTATGGCATCAACTGGTCCTGACTTTGAATGGGGGACATTCAACTGGCCATCAGTGACTGGAGGAGCAGATGAGTATGCAGCAAACTATGGTTCTCAAGCATTCCAAATCAATAAAGATTCAGAAAATGCTGACATTATCTTTGAATTATTAGTTCACCTAACAGTTGGTAAATGGGATTCAGAATTAGCTAAGCAATCTTTTGGTGTACCTGTAAGTGGTACTGCAACATGGCCTACACAATTAGCTGAGGCAAAAGAAGTATTTAATGATTTAAACGCAGCTTACCCTTGGGCAGCTGGTGTAAATGCTAATACAGATAAACATCCAGTAATCGTTGAAAACTTTACAAAATTACTAGACGGAACAATTACTGCTGAGCAATTTATCGCCGAGATGAAAAAATAAACTTAAACTATCATCCAGTAAGTGTTAAAATTTACTGGATGATATCTATTAAGGAGTAAACTTATATGAACAAAAAAAATATCCATACTATGATGATCTTTTTCTTAGTACCAGCAATCTTTTCTTACGTTGTTATCTTTTTATATCCGACCATTAGAACAACATTAATGAGTCTTTTTGAAATGAGTAATGTAACAGATCCAATCAGTGAATGGGAATTTGTTGGATTTGATAATTATGCTCATCTATTGGATAGTCCTGTTTTTGTTCAATCAATGTTGAACTTTGTAAAAATATGGGCTTATGGTGGAGCATTGGTATTCACACTAGCTCTTATGTTTGCGGTAATTCTAACTTCAGGTGTGAGATTCAAAGGATTTTACAGAAGTGTTATTTATTTACCAAACATTGTTTCAGCAGTAGCAATGGGGACAATGTGGCTACAAGCTGTGTATAGTTCTAGTTATGGGATAATTAAAGAAGGAGCGGAATTAGTTGGTTGGGAAAGTGTTGCAGCAATCAATTGGATTGGTGCAGATCAAATATTTTTCAGTTTGCTGGTTGCATACTGTTTCGGTATGGTAGGATATTACATGCTAATTTTTATGGCGGCTATTGAAGGTATTCCAAGAGATTACTATGAGGCTGCATTGTTAGAAGGTGCAACTACATTCCATAAATTTAGATATATTTCATTACCTTTAATCAAAGATGTATTTAGAACAAACTTAGTATTATGGACTGTATCTACTGTGGGATTCTTTGTATGGTCCCAAATATTCTCACCATACATCATTAATAACGGTACCGTAACACCACTAGTTTATATGTATGAATCTGTATTTGGTAGTAAAGTAGCGGTAACAACAAGAAATGTTGGAGCTGGTGCAGCGGTAGGTGTTATTCTTACATTTATTGTATTAGTTATGTTTGTTTTATCGAATAAAGTTCTCAAGTCTGAGAAATATGAGTACTAGGAGGATCTGATTATGAATAATAAAAACAAAGTCAAAAGCAATTCTTCTATGTTTCTAGGGTATGTAGCGTTAAACGCATGGCTGTTTTTCTCAATCATCTTAATTGGTTGGATTATTGCAGCTTCATTTTCTACAACTCCTGGTATCTTTAGTGGGCAAGTACTGACATCAGGATTCCATCCTGAAAACTATATTAATGCATTGTTTACTCATAATGTCGCTAAATACTTCATGAATTCGCTTATTTATACAAGTGTATCAGTTGTTGGTGTTATCTTATTTGCTGCTCCTGCTGCTTATGTGTTAGCTAGATTTAATTTTAAATTAAACAAGACGATTCAAAGTTTATTTGTATGGGCAATGAGTATTCCAATTGTTATGATTATATTACCTTTATTTGGAGTTGTTACACGTCTAGGGATTCAAGACTCAAGAGGATTGTTAATCATATTATATATTGGGGTACATATACCATTTACATTGTTCTTCTTGATTTCATTCTTTAAATCAATTTCACCAACATTTGAAGAAGCAGCAGCGATAGATGGATGCTCTCCAATGATGACATTCTGGAAGATCATATTGCCATTAGCGCAACCTGCGATTGTAACAGTATCTATTTTTAACGTTATTACAATATGGAATGAGTATTTCATCGCATTAATCTTTGCGAACAGTTCTGAGATACGTCCTGTAGCAGTGGGACTATATTCAATGATCCAATCAATGAGATATATTGGTGATTGGGCAGGAATGTTCGCAGCAGTTGTTATTGTATTCTTACCAACATTATTGATCTATGTCTTTTTATCGAAACGAATTATTTCAGGAATTACAGGGGGAGGAATCAAAGGATGAGTGTATTTAAATCTCATGTTACATTGATGGGAAGCAAGTTAGAAGGCGAGAATACTCTACCTTATCTTAGAGAAGTGGAAGATGATTTCCCTGTAAACTTATCAAATAAAATACCAGAAGAATTAAAATTAGACTTTGGTAAGGATTCAGCATATCGAGTACTTCCTTACAAAATACAAGACAAATATTCAAGAAATAAAAAAGAAATGAAATTGGAAACAATCATACTAGAAAATGATATCTTAAAAGCTACATTTATCCCATCATTTGGTGGAAGATTGTATTCATTGTTTAATAAAGAATTAGATAGAGAATCGTTGAGTGTTAATCCAGTATTACAACCTGCGAATCTTGGGACACGTAATGCATGGATATCTGGTGGAATTGAATGGAATGTAGGACACTTTGGACATTCATGCTTAACTTCTGATCATGTTCATTTTGGAGTATGTAAAAATGATGATGGTGAAGAGTTCTTAAGACTTTATGAGTTTGAAAGAATGAAAAAAATCTTTTATCAGATTGATTTCCATTTACCTAAAGGCTCGAAAGAGTTGATTACATATACAAGGATATTCAATATTTATGATGCACCAACTAGATTATATTATTGGTCGAATATCGCAGTTAGTGAAATGAATGATGCTAGAGTATTTTCAAAGGCAGATGAAGTTGTATTTACAAATGCATCTGTAAGTGCCGAAAGTGATAGCTATACAGATTTCTCATATGGTGATTTACCTTATTTAGGAGACTTAGAAGTAGATGGGTCTTATCCAAGAAACTTTGTAAACTCATTAGAGTATTTCTACCAAACAAAAAAGGATGTTGTACATCCTTGGGAAGCTGTGACTTATAATGATGGATTTATGTTTTATGAGTATTCTTCAAGACCATTAAATTATCGTAAAATGTTTTGTTGGGGAACAAGAGCTGGGGGAGCTAAATGGCAAGATTATTTAGCGAATGAGCAAAGTGAAAGTTATGTAGAAATACAAGCTGGAGTGTATCCAACACAATTACATAATGGTGAACTAAAAGAGCATTCTGAAGTTTCTTTTATGCAAGTATTCGGTGGAAAGTTTGTTGAAAAAGAGGAATGTTATAAAGCGTTTAAACTATCTAGAAACTACGTTGAAGAATCAATCTTCATGAATACTCAGGAAAAACAACTTAAAGATTTAGAACAAAGTTTAGTATATTTATCAAACAAAACAATTGATAATGTTATCTCAAAAGGAAGAAGTTGGGGAACATTGGAAATAGAACGATTAAAGCTTGAAAAAGTAGATTTTCCAATTGATAGCATGAATTTTGAAACTACATCATTGGGTTCAGAACAAAAATATTGGAAGAAAGTTTTACTTCATGAAGAAACTGATAGTTCTTTCAGTGATGAACATATCAGTTACATGATAGATCCTGCGTGGGAGATTCATTTATTAAAGATGATTGAATCATCAAATAATACGCAGTATCACATCGTTCAATTAGCAGTAATATACTCAGAAAATAAAAGAATAGAAGATGCAATATCATTGATGGAAAAACACATCAATAAATCAACATCACTTCTATACTTATATGTCTTTGCTGAATTATGTAATAAATCAAAGAAATACAATGATGCCGAATGCTATTATGATTTAGCATATGCAAGAATTGAGTCTTGTAGTAATGAAAGTATGAAAGAAGATTTCATTGTCAAGTTTCTACAATTCCTAAATGCTAGAAAATTATATATGAATGCTTGGAGTGTTTATTTAAAACTTGAATCAATGGGGATAAATCTTACTGAAGCAATGGTTTTAGAGTTAGCACAAATAGCTTTTGAACTAAAAAAATGGGACTTCGTAAAACGATCTTTCAATATACAACCAGAAAAAATACGAGAAGGAAACAATGTACTTGTAGATTTGTGGTTTAAGATGAAAGCTATTGAAGTGGATAAAGACTATACATATGTGAAGAAGAATTACAATCCTCCTTCAAATATAGACTTTAGAATGGTATAAAATAAATAATTTTTTCATCCTATTTATAAATGAAAAAAACACCATTCATTCTGAAGTGACTGGTGTTTTTTTCCTACTCCTTTTAATCTAACAATTTCTTTATTGAATTGGAATATTCAGTTGGAGTCATACCGACAACTGATTTAAATGATCTAGAGAAATAATGGATTGAATTGTATCCAAGAATCGATGCGATTTCTGTGAAATTGTGTTGGTGCTCTCGAACGAGCTTTTTCGCATGGCTGATTTTTAGTTTTTTAAAGTATTCCATTATGCTAACTCCAATAGTATCTTTGAATAGTTTTTGAACTGAAGATTTTGATAGAAGTACATGTTTACAGATTTTATCTAGTTTGATGTTTCCATGTATATTGTCTTTTAATAATTGAACAATATCCTTTACTTTATCTTCCTTTGTAAATTCAAATACCATTGGTGTTGTTCTAACAGGTAGATGCAGACTTGTTTCATGTCTGATAATGTCAATTAATAGGAGCTCTATATAAAGCTTTACAAGTTGAATAGATCCAATTACAGTATCTTCTTTTACTGTGAGTTGACGCAATGTTGGATCTCCAAAATCTGAATCAAAAGCATAACCTGCTTCAGATAGAATCGTTCCTAAATAAGAACGCATCTTACTGTTGATTGTGAGTCTCTTTTGTTTAAAGAATGACATTGCTTCACTTTCACTATTAAATCCTATAACAATCAAGTTTGGAGCGATTTCACCGTTGGCTACAACGGTATGCCATTCATTTGGTTCATGGAATATCATTTCACCTTGTTCAAGAGTGATATCTCTATCACCTGCGGTGATATTTATGGCTCCTTTGTCTACATAAACAAGTTCCCAAAAATGATGATGTTCACCTTTGAACTCATAGTGTTTTGAGTATTCAAAATAATGTACTGAGATTAAGTGTGTTACATCAATAACAGAAGGTAGTTCTATTAAGTGATATCCATCAACAATTTTCATTAGTGGTCCTCCATTGTGAAATATATATAATTATACATTACTATGTTTGAATATGCAATTTCAAATAGAAAAGATGAACTTCTAATTGAGGTAATAAAGAAGTACGCTAATAGCAATCTTTTAAAGCTATTAAGATAAACTATAATATAGTATAAAGGAGTTATTATGGAAATATTTGTATATAAGAATTATGAGGAAGTTTCTAAAGCCTCTGCTGCAATCGTAATAAGAAATATTGTGAGAAATCCTAAGGTAATATTAGGACTAGCAACAGGGACTTCTCCAATTGGGCTTTATGAGAACTTAATAAGAGCTAATAGAGACTTTATTATCTCATTTAAAGATGTGAGAACTTTCAATCTTGATGAATATATTGGGATACCAAAAGAACATCCTCAAAGTTATTATTCATTTATGCATAAACATTTATTTGATCATATTGATATTGATGAAAAGAATATCAATATACCATCAAATGAGATGTCTCAATTTGAATCGTTAGCTGAAGAATACAATAAGAAGATGTTTGGGAATCAACGTGATTTACAAATTCTTGGGATAGGAGAAAATGCGCATATAGGATTTAATGAACCCGGTAGTGATATTGGGAATCAAGCATTTATTATAGAATTAAACCAAGATACAAGAAAAGTAAACTCTAGATTTTTTAATAGCATAGAAGAAGTTCCAACACATGCAATCACGATGGGAATCAAAAATATTATGTTTTCAAAACAAATATTATTGATAGCCTCAGGAAAAAATAAGGCTAAAGCATTAAAAGATATGATATATGGAGAAATTACTGAAGAAGTACCAGCTTCCATACTACAATTACATCCTAATGTAACGATTGTAATAGATGAGGAAGCTGCTTCAGAACTAAATATGACTACAAATTACTTGAAGTTTTAATATCGCAGTAAAGGAGAAATTATATGAAAACATTTAAGTTTAATCAAAAGCCAAGAAATCGTTTAAGATTAGATCCGGGATTTGCACCAATGATTCTTGGAAACCACGCATTTGAAGAAACAGTAAAAGCTTCAAAAAATCCTGTGAAAGTTACGATTTCTGTTGAACGTAGTGGTAATCAAATCGCAAGTGTAAATTGTGATGTGTTTAATGCTGAAGAAGGACAAGGTGAGGCAAACTATATTTATGTAGAACGACTAGTTAAGACATTATTGTGGCTGAAAGGTGGATTTAAAGTCTATATCGCAGGGGATGATATTATTGGTGATAGAATCAAAAAAACTTATAAGGAAAATGGAGATAGAGCATTTGATAGTGAGTTAATGAGTTCTGTATATCAAGAATCTTTTGAAGTTGTGGTATGTAGTATGGAAAATATTCCATTAAGCAATGAAGTTTCAAAACCTATTGGTCGTTATTTAGACGGTAATAGAATTGGATTTGATGCAGGTGGTAGTGATCGTAAAGTATCAGCAGTAATTGATGGGAAAAGTGTATTTTCTGAAGAGGTAATATGGCATCCTAAAACAACGGCAGATCCTAATTATCATTATGATGGAATCATGGACTCAATGAAAAGAGCTGCTTCATATTTACCATCTGTAGATGCGATTGGGGTAAGTAGTGCGGGTATCTTTATTGATAACCAAGTAGCTGTAGCTTCTTTGTTTAGACAAGTACCAAAAGACTTGTTTGAATTAAAAGTAAGAAATATGTATTTTGATATACAGAAAGAATTTAATAACGTTCCTTTAGAAGTAGTAAATGATGGTGATGTAACTGCATTAGCTGGTGCTATGAGTTTAAACTCTAATAATGTATTAGGAATCGCGATGGGTACTGCAGAGGCTGCAGGATATGTAGATCATCTAGGGAATATAACTGGTTGGCTAAATGAACTTGCATTTGTCCCAGTAGACTATAATCAAGACGCTATGATTGATGAATGGAGTGGAGACTATGGTGTAGGAGTAACTTATTTCTCACAAGATGCTGTGATTAAATTATGTAAGCCTGCTGGAATAGAATTACCTGATGAATTATCTCCAGCTGAGAAATTAAAATATGTTCAAGGATTGGTTTCAGAAGGGAATGAAGATGCCAAAGAAATATTTAGAACGATTGGTGTTTATTTAGGATACACATTAGCATATTATGCCAGATTCTATGATATAAAACATGTATTAATATTAGGACGTCTTACAAGCGGATTTGGTGGTGTATTATTGCTGGAGAATGCGCAAGAAGTATTAAAGAATGAATTTCCACTATTAAACGATAAAATAAGTGTATTTCTTCCTGATGAAAAAAGTAGAAGAGTAGGACAAAGTATCGCAGCAGCTTCTTTGCCCCAAATTATATAGTAGGTGATTATATGAAATTGAATAATAAGACAGCTGAAATCTTTATTCCAAATCAATCAGATCTGAATTACGCTATAAAGCGTACAACACACATGTGTATCGCAGCACATCAAGATGATATAGAAATTATGGCATACAATGGAATAATGAATTGTTTTCATAATAATGATAAACATTTTACTGGAGTAGTAGTAACAAATGGTAGTGGTAGTGCTCGTGAAAATGACTATAAAGATTATACAGACGATGAAATGAAAGTAGTTCGTAAAGAAGAGCAAATCAAGGCATCTATTTTAGGGGAGTACTCTTGTCTTATTTTACTTGATTACCCTAGTAAAGAAGTGAAAAGTAGTAGTAATGAAACTGTTGTGAATGATTTAGCAATTTTACTTGAGAAGGCAAAGCCTGATGTATTATATACGCACAACTTAGCAGATAAGCATGATACTCATATTGGTGTAGTTGTAAAGACAATAAAAGCATTACGTTCTTTACCATTAGACATCCGCCCTAAAGAGTTTTATGGATGTGAAGTATGGAGAGCACTTGACTGGGTAAATGATGATGAGAAAGTGAATTTAGATGTTTCTAAACATCCGAACCTATCAGCGTCTTTAGTTGAAGTGTTTGATTCTCAAATCAACGGTGGTAAAAGATACGATGCAGCTACAATTGGAAGAAGATTAGCGAATGCAACTTTCAATACATCTCATGAAGTTGACAAATCAAATGCATTAACTTATGCGATGGATTTAACTCCATTAATCATGGACGATAAACTAGATATTATTAAATTTTTAACGGGTTATATTAATAGATTTAAATCAGATGTTGAGTCGAAACTTAAAAAGGTAATATAATACAATGGAAGTTAAGCAATTGATTAGATTTACATTATATGAACATAATAATGAGTTGCAATAATGATTCATACAACAAACTAAGTAGGTGATTTTATGAGCAGACTGATTGAACCAATTACATTATTATCACCCAAGATAACAATAAATTGGAATGTAACAGAAGAAGAACTGATTAAATCATTGGATCTCGAAAAAAACAATGAACTTTTCTATAACTTCGATGCAACAATGGAAAATATAGAAGTTGAGTTTTTTGTTAGAGTGACTTTTAATAATTCAATGTTTAAATTAGAACTTTGCATATTTGATGACAATCAAGTTATAGACAATGAATCTAATTCACTGTTTATTGATTTAGGAAAAGCAAGTGTGTTCGAGAACTTTGTTCAAAAAAATTATGGAAAACCTAGCTTTTTTACGAGATTATTTCCAAAATAAACAAACCCTTTTACATCTATAAATGGAAACATGACAATATTATTATTACACATAGATATAAAGACTCTATTGGTGGTTTTTACGAAAGTCTACTATTTGAAATAAGATAATACGAAAAAAATATCAAGTTACAACTTATTAAAGCCCTTTTGGGCTTTTTTCTTTATTTGATTAAGTCAGTATCTGACCTATACTTATTTGACCTATTTATTATAATAATCCATGTTATAATATAAATAAGGGCTGTAAAACGATCAATCATTATTTAGAGTCAATAGTGTTGAGAAATGATGAATTGGAGAATATCAAACTAAGTAAATAGAACATTGAGTATAGTTATTTAAGAACAATGTGTGACAGATGTAATATTGGAACATGTGATGTAATAGTAGCACTAATATTTACTTCTATTGGTGTGACTGGATTATAGTATATCAAGTCGTTTGAAATAATATTTATATATATGGGACAGTAAAGGAATGTGATCGTATGCATATTTGTTAGTAGATGATGATTCAAATCAATTAGAATACTTAAACACAGTATTACAAAGGTGGTATTTAAAGCATAATGTACAGTTGTTTGTATCTATATACTATAGCGCTGAAGAACAACTTTTTGAGATACTTGAATATTATGAAAGACAAAGTGGTGAAAGAAAAAAAATATTTTTTACTCAATAAGTATGGAGAAACAGAAAAAGTCATATAAGATCAAATATATTATCTTGTATCACAAGGAAATTCTGTTGTGATTCATAAGAAAACAAAGGAGAAATAAATGAAAGAATATAGGATACTAGTAATTTATTCAAAAGAACTCAACAGAGATATTAAGATTTATATCTCATTACCAAATAATTATGAAGATAGCAAGAAAGATTTTCCAGTACTATATGTAACTGATGGACAAGTTTTATTTAAGGATTATGACAATTACCTAGGTCAAAGTTGGGGAATTATGAACACATATATGTCAAAACCAAACCGCAAAGAAGTTATTATAGTTGGTGTAAGTACTAATGAAAATAGAAATGACGAGTTACTTCCATTCACATTTATCAGTAAAAAAGATAACATTGAACTAGGCGGTAAAGCAGATCAATTAATGCAGTTTATTATTGAAACATTGATGCCAATAATTAACTCAAAATATAGAACAAAATCATCTAAAGAGTACACAGGATTATTGGGGATGTCGGTTGGAGGAGTTTTTTCAACTTATGCAGCTACAAAGTATACAAGTAGCTTTGGTAGATTTGCATCAATATCAAGTTGCTACATGCCGGTATATCACAAAATGATTGAACTATTGAAAGAATCTACATTTGATGCAGTCATAAAATACTATTTTGATATCGGTACATCAGAGACAAATGACGAAAATGTAAATAACCTCTATTTAGATACAAATAAAAAAGTGTACGAAATACTAAAAGAAAAAATAGACAAGGAAAAACTACAGTTTAATATCATCCCAGATGCTAAACATGAAGAAGAGTTTTGGGACAAGAGGTTTGATGACATCATCGAATATATTTTTTAGAACAAAACTAAAAGAGAACGTATAATAAAATGGGAAATCTCTTTACAGATTGGAGATTACATGAAAGCAAGTATATGTGCAAAATATGGTAGTCCAGAAGTCTACAAAGTATTTGGAGCTATTGTATCACTAACAGATGGAAATTTTAGATTTGGAAAACCATACCAAGAACAACGAAATTAGCCATATCAATTGATGAACTTATTGATGCACTTACAAGGATAAATATTGGAGATTTTGAAAGAATTCCCCTAGAAAGGTATTAATCCAGAAATTCTGAGTGGAGATTATTATATATACTCACTAATCGAGTTTCATACAGATGATGATGTTCTTGTGGGTGAAACTAATAAAGTTCGAGTATTATTTTAGGACTGTATGATTTATTTGCTATAATGACTATAAATAGTGTTGTAGTGAACTACTATCAATTTATAAACTGTAAAATTGAGGAAAGATAGGTATAGAAACATGATAATATATGTAGATAATAAGCTTGTAAATGGAAAAGACTATGAATCATTAGTTAGAAAATATCCAAATGTTGATTTTGTTTGTGATCACAATGAAGCTCGCAATGCTGAAGTTCTTATTCCTTTTAACCCCAATTTAGTACATGATATAGAAATTGAGAAATATCCTAAGTTGAAATGGATTCAATATTTTTCTGCAGGATTCGATGACGTTGATATGGAGCAGTTGTTTAATAAAGGAGTTATGTTTAGTAATGCCAAAGATGTATATTCAAAGGCTATTGCTGAGGATGTGATTACTAAAATATTATATTTTAATCGTTCTGTTAGACATAATGTAGAATCAATGCAGAAGAAATTATGGAGTGCTGGAAACTGCTATAAAGAACTAACAGGTTCAACTGTTTTGATTTTGGGAGTAGGATCGATAGGTAAAGAACTTGCGAAACGGTTAAAAGCATTTGAAGTGAATGTAATAGGATATCGAAAATCTTTCAAAGATGAGAAAAACTTTGATAAGATAATCACAAGTGATTCAGACCTAGATACTGCAATTACTCATGCAGATTATATAATTTTAGCACTTCCATTGAATAGTGAGACGTTCCACTTCATTGATAAGACTAAACTAAAATTAATGAATAAGGAAGCCTTGTTAATTAATGTTGCCAGGGGTGCAGTTATAAAACAAGATGATTTATATGAAGTACTTAAAAATAGAGAGATAAGAGGTGCTGGACTTGATGTCTTTAACCTTGAACCTTTACCAAAAAACAGTAAGTTTTGGGACTTAGATAATGTTTTTATTACACCACATAATGCATCATCAAGTAATTTGATGATGAAAAATCTTTCTAGTTTGATTATTCAGAATATAGATTTGTACCTAAATGGTAAAGAAGTACGTAATAGAGTAATATAAAAATCATTCTGAAAAGAATGGTTTTTTCTTTGATATTGAAGCTTTGAATAACTGCCGTCTGAAAGGTCGTTATATTCCGTTGTGAGACTAAACCTTGCACAGAAGTGAAACATCTTAAGGGGAAATAAAAAAAAATATGTTCAGTGATATAGACTGGACGTATTTTAGTATAGATAAGTTCATAGTTATAATAAAGATATAACTCTTCAAACATTACCTTCTTAACAGAGGTAGGTAATGCGAATGCACCTCTATGGATATCATAGTTGTAGTATTTCATTTCTAGATTTAGTTGTTCCCATTGCTCTATATTGTAATCTTTTATGGTATCGTAATACTTTATTTGGCTGACTGAGATATACTGAAGTGCAATAAGTCATTCAAAAAAAATTGGTTTTAATTGGTTTCATCCCTAGAATTAGAAAACACAATACTCCATCTGTTGAAATCCACAAATAGTATGTTTTATCTTTTAAATAGAAGAGAATGAAATTTAGTAGTAGAAAAATAATTTGAATCTATAACATTGAATTGTTATAGATTCTTTTGTTTGATATAATGAACATAATTGAAAAAGTGGGGTGAGAATATGAAAGCAAATGTAATAATTAGAAAAGCTGATATCAAAGATGCTGAAGGAAAGGGATATGTGCATTATCATTCATGGAATGAGACATATACGGGAATTATAGATCAAGATTACTTAGACTCAAGATCATTGGAAAAATGTGTCTCGTTAGCAAAGAAATATCCTCAGAACACATATGTCGCCCTTGTTGAGGGAAAGATAGTCGGATTTTCATGTTATATAAAATATAGAGATGATGACTTGGAAAATACTGGAGAAATAAATGCAATCTATTTACTCAAGGATTATCATGGGCAAGGTATTGGCAAAATGTTAATGGAAGCATGTTACAAGGAACTTGATGAATATCCTAAAATTGCCTTGTGGGTTCTAAAATCAAATCATCACGCAATTGAATTTTATGAAAAAATGGGATTTGAAAAAGATGGAAAAGAAAAAACTGTTAGAATTAATGATAAAATCAGTCTTATAGAAGTTAGAATGATTTTGAGAAAGGGAGTTATGTAATATGAAAATACCGATATTAGAAACAAAGGGTTTAGATGAAAAAGGGATTATTACTCCAAATATTATTTTGAATGATTGTGATAGGTTACCAGAAAGTATTGATACTGCAGTTATGTTATTTGATGGACATCCCGATGAGGAACTATTAAAGGATGCAAAACCATTATTTAGATTTGTTGGAGCTTCTTATAGAGTACAACAATATTTATATAAAGAATCGATAGTACTTGCATATGCTCCGCTTGGAAGTGCAGCTGCTGGAGGTTTATTAGAAGAATTAATAGCATTAGGGATCAAAAAGATAATTGCATGTGGTAGTAGTGGTTTAATTGGGGACTTTGATCCGAAGAATGTATTACTAGTATCAAAAGCTATTAGAGATGAGGGATTATCGTATCACTATATCGAACCATCAGTATATGTAGAAACAGATAAGGAACTAAATGAGTTAGTGGAACAAGAACTTAGGAAGAAGAACATTGTATTTGAAGAAGGGATTACTTGGACAACGGATGCATTTTATAGAGAGACAAAATCACGTATTGAAATTAGGAAACAAGAAGGTGCAGTTGCAGTTGAAATGGAATGTGCAGGAATGGCTGCAGTTTCCAAGTTTAGAAATACACAGTTTTCACAAATACTATATTTCTCAGACATTGTTAACCAAGATGCTTGGAGTGGATTCTTAATTGAAAGAAGAAGCATAAAGGACATAGTTAACAAAATAGTAGTTGATATTGCCATGAATATAAATATAGGGATTAAATAAGATGGCTGGAGTTATCACACACATCTATATCGCTGATCTTTTAGTAAAAAAAAGAATTATATGTGTCAAGGATAGATCCAAGTATTTATTAGGAAGTATAGCACCTGACTCTATAATGTCAAAAGAACATTATCAAAGAGATGATAAAAAGGTTTCTCATTTAAGAGAAGGTATTAGTTCTGATAATTGGTATTTAGATGAATATAAGAATATATTTAAAAACAGAATATCTGAATTCTATAAAACAAAGGATATTGATAATAATGATTTTGCATTAGGTTATTTAGTTCATCTATTAACAGACCAGGCATTTCACTATACGTTTAGAATGGACATTGTTAAAGCACTTAAGGAAAATAATCTTCCATATACTGGAAGAGAACTAATGCTAGCAATGGTTAATGAACTGGATGCACTAGATTATATGTTGTTAAGAGATAATAATTTTCTATATGATGAGTTATTTAAAGCAAAAAACTTATGTAGTGAATCAAAGTTAGACAAGCTAATTGATTCAAAATCACTTTGTTCAAATTTTGATTGGATAGAGGACAAGTTCTCTAATAAGAAAACAGTTCAAGAATTTAAATATTATAGTTTATCTTATCTAGAAAATTTATTTAATCAAGTTCTTGATTTTGTGAGCAGCAACATAAAAAGTGCCTGTGGTTAGGTTTTATGAGGGTGATATAATTGAAGTCTAAATATATGAGAATGAAGTTGCAATTGGAAATGTTACAATAAGCAGTAAAATATTGTTGGTATGAAAAAAAGGATACAAAACGATTGTATCCTTTTTTGATAGGGGGATTATTCTAAATCAAAATCTATGTCATCACATTCGTAGAAGTAATCAAACTCCCACTCCATAGAGAATGTTAAAGCTTCTTTTTCGGTTTCTGTTAATTCTCTATCAAGAATGAATTCATAGTAATTAACTGTTTCTTGAATATAATCATATTCTTCGTCAATTGATCCATATGCTTCCTTGTATAGTTCATTAACAAGGTCTAGAGCAACAGTTTCTTCATCTGTTAATTCTCTATCTAATATCAATGATAATTCTTTAGCTTCCATATTTTCAAAAGCTTCTTCATATAATGCATCGATAACTTCTAGTGCATCTTCCTGAGTTTCTGTTAATTCAAACTCTTCATCAACCATGTTTTCATCAATTGAGAACAGTGTGTCAATTACTTCAAAAGCTTCAATTTCTTCAGTAGTTAATTCTCTACCAAGGTAGTGAACTAGATATTCAGTTTCTGTAGCGAATTCAGGGAATTCTATCTCAACATCTGTTTCATATACACTGTATAACGCTTCTACTAGTTCAATAGAATTTACTTCTTCAGTTGTAAGTTCTCTATCCAGTAAGTAAGTCAAGTAATCCTGCTCCATACTACTGAACTCTTCATCATCCATACTATCTAACTTATCGAATAGTTCTTCGTCTAGGGCATCTATTACATCAAACAGTGCCATTTCTTCTTCAGTAAACTCATAGTCATCAAAGTCTTCGTAGAAATAATAATCGTCGTATCCATTTGTGAAGTTGTCTCCAGTTATACCTCTTTCAGCTAAAGCTTCATCAATCTCATTATCAAGTATTTCTTTACACTCTACATCCTCTTTACACTTGGTAATGATATCTTTCATTTGGTCATTATTTAAATCACATCCACTTAGGGTGATTGCTGTTCCAAAGACAGCTGCTAGTAATACTAATTTTTTCATTTGGCGTTTCCTCCTTTTTTTTATACCTATATTTTATAAGAAGGATATGTCAAACTTATGTCATTAATTTGATTTAATTGTGTCAATTTTTAAAGTAAATTTGAATACTACTCCAGCAACTGTATTTTCGATAGTATATTTTGAATCATGTCCATCTAATATTGATTTAATGATAAATAGACCCAACCCGCTTCCTCCAGTTTCTTTGTTTCGTGATTTTTCTACACGATAGAATGGTTCAAACAGATGTGTAATATCACCTGGATTGATATAGGATTCTGTATTTAGGATACATATCGTTACTGTATCTTCGTGAATAGTAGATGATATTTTAATTGTGCTTTTGTTTGGTGAATACTTAGACCCATTATTTATAAGATTGATAAGTACCCTACTAATCATTTCTTTATTTGCGAGCACATTACAGTTTTCTAACTCACTTATTAGTTCTTGTTCTTTGTTATTTATATTGTGTTCAACATATCTCAAAGAATGTTTATAGATATCTATAAGGTTGTGGGATGTAACATTGATAGCTGTACTTTCAATGTTAATTGCATCTATTAAGTCTTTACTAAGTGTATCCATATAGTGCAAGTATTCTAATGATTCTTTTAAGTAGATATCTCTATCCTTATATTTTCCAATGTTATCACTCATACCTTCGATTACTGCACGAAGGGTCGTGATTGGTGTTTTTAATTCATGAGATAAAGAAGCGATTAGTTCTCTTCTTTTTTTATCTTTGTATTGCTCAAACTCAATGTCATTTTTTAGTTTATTGATTGATTCTTCTAGACTTTTACTTACCTTATTAATACTTTTGGTTAATGCACCTATCTCATCCATAGATTTTACCTCTAGTGGAGGTAGAAACTCTAGATTACTCAAAGCATTCACTTGATTGTTCATTGCGATGAGTGGTCTAGAAAACCTTCTAGAGTACCAGTAAGTATACGGTAATAAGAAGATAATTAAACCTAATATGATATACATATCTATTATGTTTAGAGTTTCATTTGCGGTGATTAATCCAAATAAATACTGCTCAAAAACTAAGTAGTCCCCATTATCTAATTCTTTGTAGTAGATGGTATACATTGAGTTTCCCTCATCCTCTTCAAAGATTTGAAAATATACCCCATCTTTTTCGTCAAAACTGTCTAAAAGGTATTCTACTTCATAATCATCTGGAAAGTAATCATCAAGTATAATGTCAAAGTTGCTATCAGTGATATAAGCTTGTATGTTTGTTAATTCTCTTTGAAATAATATTTCATATAAGTCTTCACCATTTTCTACAGATTCAGCCACTTCAATGATCTCTTCAATGTTACGATTGTGAATCTTATCTATATATAGTGAATCAAAAAAAAGATTTTTGGCAATGACTTGAATAACAAAAACAATTAAGAAGCCAAAAAGCATTAATCCAAACAATTTATAGAAGATTCTTGATTTTAGTTTCATAATTTCACCTCAAGTTTATATCCAACACCATGTTTAGTTTTTATATACGTGGAAGCCCTTAGTAGCTTCTTTCTTAATCTTTTTATTGCCGTATCTACTACCCTGTCATCCCCAAAGTAATCGTATCCCCATATATGATTAAGAAGACTGTCTCTTGTAAAGGCAATATCTTCATTTTCTAGGAATAATCTTAACAATTCAAATTCCTTTTTTGAGAGTTTGATATCTTCATGATCAATACGCACTTTAAAAGCACTAATATTCATTTCAATGATTCCCTTATTTATGATATCACTCTGTGGTTTCATAGCATTTCTGTTTAAGATTGCCTTCACTTTACGTACAATTATTTTTGGACTAAATGGCTTACTTACAAATTCATCAACACCTAAGTCATATCCTCTTAATACATCTACTTCAGAGGTTAAAGCAGTTAGCATTATTATTGGAACGTCAGACTGTTCTCTGATTTCCTCTACGACTCCAAATCCATTAAGTTTCGGCATCATTACATCACATATAATCAAAGAAACAGTTTCATTGAACTTCATTAAGCCGTCTAAACCATCATATGCTTGAATGCATTCAAAATTAGATTCAACCAAATACTCTTTGAGTACCTCATTGATTGTAGGTTCATCTTCTATTATTAGTATTCTTTTTGACATGTAATCACCTCTTATTTAATTATAGCATTATATCAAGAAGTTGTGTCAATATTATGACATGACGTTTATTTGTTTTCATTGCTGTTAGATTTGGAAGTAATATCCATCATAGGGCTATGACTTTTCCTGGTTCCTTTTTAAAAAATTATACTACTAGGGATAATATCTCATTCCTTATGTTAGTTGCGTACTCTTTGCGTAAAATTATAATAAAAACACCTTCATACTTTTATTGTAGTATGAAGGTGTTTTACCTTCTTCCATAAATTTGCCAAATTATTCACTTTCTTTAAATATGTTTGATTTTCTTTGTGGATGGGAGTATAAGTATCCTTGTGTATATTTTGCACTGAATTCTATTACCTTTTCTTCCATTTCCTTAGTTTCTACCCCTTCAACAATTACTTCTATTCCTGTTTTTGTAGCATAATCTAATATAGTTTTAACCATGACTGATCCTTTTTCATCATCTAGCGAATACCAAAAAAGTGATTTGTCGATTTTTACAAAATCAAGTGGTAATAACATAAGATTCGTAATTGTTGAGAATCCAGAACCAAAATCATCCAATGCGATACGTACTCCTAGTTTTTTTATATCAAGTAATATATTTGATATTTCAGCAACACCATCATAAAAGACAGTTTCAGTTACCTCCAAAGTTAAATACTTGGCATCAAAATCATATTCTTTTAATAGTTTCTTTATCAGTTGATACATATCATCATACATTAGCTGTATTACTGAGCAATTAACTGCAATCATAATAGGTTTCTTATTAATTCTTTTATAGTCACTAGCGAACTCAAGAGCTTGAATTAATACTGTTTGCCCTAGACCGATAATTATTCGATTTTTTTCAGCAATGGGTATAAATACATCAGGTCGTACTAAACCAAGTTCATTATTTTCCCAACGTGCTAACACTTCATATCCAATAATTTTGTTGTTAGTCATATTAATTATTGGTTGAAACATTGTAAAGAATTCGTTACGTTCAAGTGCTTGGAACATTTCTTTTTGAATTTTTAGGTCTATTAATATGGATTCTTTTTTCTCTATATCAAAGAGTTGGAAATCTGATTCCAATAGATTATGAGCCATTGTTGTCAAATTGAGATTAACTATTAATTCTGAAGAGGAGGAATTATCTCCAATTAAGGAAATACCGCCAATTTTGTATTTTAAATAAACTTGTAAATCATCGATGTAAAATTTTTGTGAAAGGACTTTATGAAGTGATTTTACTTTTTCAGTAATTACATCTTTCTCATTTATATTTCTGAATAAGTAAATGAAATCTGAAGTTGAACTACGTCCTAATACTGATTCATCATCTGTGATAGACTGTAATAAACTTGTAATTTGTAGAACAAGTTTATTTGTTTGATCGATTCCATATATCTGATTAAGAAGCAATAGATTTGTTATTGAAACCTGTATTAGGTATCCTCCCCTACTTCTCATGTTTAATATCTTTTTCAGTTGTGTTATATTAGGTAATCCAGTATCGTTGTCTAGGAATTCAATCTTATATTGTGCTTCATCTACTCTTTTCATCATTTTATTGAATTCAGCTGATATTATGGATAATTCATCATTCCATTTATCATCAACTTGTACAAGTTGTTTTTTTGCTCCAACCATTTCCATTGCATTACTAATTACCCTAATTCTATTAGAGAAGAATTTAGATACTCTGGTATTAAATAAGAACATAATTAATACCAATGCAGTTACTAGTAAAACACTATATATGACTAGTTCCTTTACATTTTGGTTCAAAACACTCATAGGTACAACTCGATAAAAATACCAACCAGTTTCTTCGCTATAGTAAGTATACACAGATTTACTCATACCTTGCTCATCAAACTTGAATAACGAATCTTCTGATGAGACCTCTTTAGGGAAGGAATTTTCTAAAACACTTGCATCCTGAAAAAGATACTCAGGATTTGGGTGAGACAAAATTATGTTTTTATCAGAGATAATAACATTGTAAGAGTGATCATAACCTTCAAACTCAGTTGTGATTTCAGATAATTTATACAACGTTATATCAGCACCAACAACTCCTAATAAATCTCCTTGGTCACTAAAAACAGCTTTTACAGTACCAAGATTAATGTCATTTGTAGTTACAGACATATACGGGTCTGTTAATTGAACCTCATCAGGATTATCCTCACCAAGTTGATACCATACACGTAGTCTTGGATCATAGTCGGTACTTCTTGCACGTTCATGACTTCTTACAAAAGCACCGTTAACAGTCCCAAAATATACTGAATTCATGTATGAATGATTCATTCTATAGGAATTAAATAAATCAATTATATCTTGTTCTTCTGAGGTAATATTATACTCAAATGTATCAGGATCTGCGCCGATGAAGTTTGTAAAATCATCATCGCTTTCATACTTTAATAAAATGTTCTCAGATAGTGTTTGAACTTCATTTTCCGCAGTATCTAGTAGTGCTACAACTTGTGAATTAATAGAACTCAGTTGTACATCAGAATATTCTCTAACAAAATCCCGTGTCTCTCCTAAAAATATAACATTACTGATAATGGTATAAATTAATAAAGGGATGATACTTAAAAGCATAAATGCTAATAATAGTTTCTTATAAATACTCATTGGTTACCACCCAAACACAATAGTTCACAACAATGTCTTGATGCATTTGGTGCTTGTCCTTATCTTATTTTTGTTACCTCAAAGAGATATTTCCACTAGACATCATAACAATTTTTTTGCTTTATATCGTAATGAAGATAATGTGAAATACTCATTATTACTTTGATTAAAAACAGATATATTGTCTAAGCTATGTCAATTCTATGATTGACAACATAGCAACATATCTAAAGAAATAACATATATGTTTCAATTGCATTATATCATTACTTGGAGACTATTTCAAAAAAGTTAGGATGGAAACAGATATAGTTATGACAACTTTTTAAAACCTAACAATGAGATATTTGAGCAGTTTTAGTCGCTATTTAAGGCGATTATTGGTATAGATATAAACTGTATTGCTGAAATAATGAAGATTATAAATATAAGTTGAAGTTTGAAATGTAAACTATAAAAAGTTGCATCAAAAATGTTATAACTAGCCATATCATATGATTGAGACTTGTGCTTATTTTGGTCTAATTTAGTTTTGAAAGTTATATGCAAAATAAGGAAATATCTAATACGAATTGGAAGTATTATCCAAAAAAAAGAAGAAGAACTGTGGACAATTATATGGCACAGTTCTTCTTTTTAATTTTCAGAATTTTTTATTTTTGTAAGAGCATCTTTTAGTTTCTCTTTATAATCAGTTTTATTTCTTTTCATTTTATACATGTTTTTATCTGCCTCTGACAGAACTTCTGTCATATTTTTATTTCCTTTGTTGCTTTCAATAGCGTAGGAATAATGTATTGTGTTAATGAACTCTAGGTTATCGTTAATTGATTTTATTTCATCAACGACTCTGTTTGCTCTTTTATCAGACTTATTAATAGTAATAATTACGAATTCATCTCCCCCAAGTCGGATTGGTATTATTCCTTCTTCACAAGATACTTCTAATAGTTGTTTGGCAAATCTAATTAATAAATCATCACCCTTTTCATGACCCATAATATCATTGAATAATTTTAAACCGTCAAGGTCAAACATGATTATATGATACATATGACCTTCATCATCTAAACTATCACGGATTTCTTCAAGGTAATTTCTATTATATAGATTTGTCATTAAATCATGAGTTTTAACGTAATTCATTTCATTTATATATTTTAAGTTTGCAGTTTCATCAGTGAACAAATAAAATGAACCTCTCTTTTTGTATACGGGTAATCTTATCTCTTTAAATGAAGTCTTAAGATACATTTTGTCGTTACTATAATCATATTTTACATCATTTGTATTTTCATACATGACAGCTTTTTCATTAATTATAACAAGTAAATCTTCAAGTAAATTATGATCGTTTATATCAATCCCTGTCATTTCTATGAATCTGTCTGAAGCAACTACGACAACTCCTTTATCATTTGAAATAACAAAATTCTCATTTAAATTATTAATTAGAAAGTTGTGTCTGTCAAAAGCTAGAATCAGTCTTAGATCCCTAATATAGAAGACATAATATAGTACAGAGATAAAAGCTGTTACAGAAACAATTGTTGGATCAATTTCAAATGTATCAACTAATACGTGCCATAGGTTAAGGAAAAATCCAAAAGCCAATGAGAGAATCAATGTTACAAATGGAATAGGGTCTTTATTTTCTTTAATCCTCTTTGATAGACGATAAAGAACTGAACCTACAGAACCTAAGATAAGGATATATGATATACTCAAAAATACCATGTATAAAGGTCCAATTTCCGCTTCTCTAAATGTATTAAGAGTAACTGTGTCGGATAAGTTTACATATAAGACCAAATTATGATAGTCATTAGTAAACGATATTACGAAGTTAATGATAAGAACTATAATACCAAAAGCAACAATATGTTTCTTCAGTGGTTTACCAAGATACTTAAGTGATGCCACAAATAAACTAAAAACAATTAAGTATACTAATGGATATATCAACATTGATAAATAATACATTAAAGTCGGATTAGTACAAACAAAACGTAACAAATCTACAAACCACCATAAGAATAATAATGAAGAAACATATACAAATGATTTATAACGTTTGTCAACTTTGAACATCCCAATTTGTAGTAGTGGTATAGCAATAACAAAACCAGTAAAAATATAGAAAATCCACAGTACCTCACTCATTATTACACCTTCTTATCTATTTTTATTTTAAGACATTTATAAATTCATCACATATAACTGTAGCTTTTTCATAATCATATTCAGAAATACACTTCTCAATTTCTTTTGCTGCATTTTCATTTATAGATAATAGAGAACTGGATATAACTTCCATAATTTTCTTGCATTTTATATCATAATTCTCTGTATATTCCCTCAATAACAATAATTGCTCAATCAATTCATCATTTGAGAGGGTTTCATCATCTTTTGAGAAGTCTTCGAGTATTTTTAGGAATTTATTAATCTCATCGATATCACTTGCTAGACTCCTAGAGAGTGAAGAAAAATCACTTATTGCTGAAATATCCATTGAATCACTATACGTTGATTCAAGGTTTTTGACTATTGAGTGTGATTCTAAGGCACCAATATTACCTGATGCACCTTTGAAAGTATGTAGTTCTTGTTTTATTTTAATTGTTTCATTGTTGCTATTAAGTTCAATTATATAATCTGTAAAATTTTCATATTTTTCTTTGTATCTCATTAAGATATTAATATAAGTATTTGATTTATTTCCAATTCTTTGTAATACATTGCTTACATCAAAACGTTCTAGGCTTGATAAGTCAACCTGTTGATTTTTCTGTGGTTTTCTTTGTTTATCTTTTAGCTCTCTATTTATTTTTGATGCATCAATCCATTTAACAAGAGTAGAAAACAACTCATCAAGATTGAACGGTTTTCCAACTACACCATTTAATCCTGAAGTAATTACTTTGTCTTTTACTCCAGTCATTACATCAGCTGTAAGGGCAATTATTGGAATAGAAGTATAACCTTTCTCACGAAGTTTAGAAGTGGCAATTATACCACTCATAATCGGCATTTGAAGATCCATAAATATTAAATCGTAATATTTGTTTTTCTCAAACATTTCAATACAAATTAGACCATTCTCAGCAATATCCACAATGAAACCTTCATTCTCAAGAGTTTCTTTGATGACTAGTTGGTTAATCTCATTATCCTCAGCAACTAAAATATGAGCACCTCTAATTTTTGATAAACCACTAATAATTTCTTTCTCTGCAGTCGTGAGATTTATATAATGTTCTTCTCCAAACACTTCCATTATTGCGTTATATAGCATTATTTTGTTTACTGGTTTTGGGATTATTACATCAATACCAATTTCATTTGCCTGTTGAACCACATCGCTTGAAGCATATGCGGTCATCAAAATAACTTTTGGAAGATTATTTTCGAAATTGGATTTTATCTTAATCCATGTCTCTGAACCATTCATAACTGGCATAGACCAGTCTAGTATAATTACATCATAACTATCATCGATTAAGCTAATAGCTTTTATACCTGAAGAAACAACAGTGCAAGTTATTCCCATTTCCTCTAAATAAATGTTAGAGATTTCTCGGGATGCACTATCATCATCAATTACCATTACTTTTAAATTACTTAAGTTCTCAGGAATAACAATATTTTTTTCTTCTATCTTGTCACCTATTTTGAAAGTAAGAGTAAAAGAAAACGTACTACCTATACCATATTCACTTTTCACATCTATTTTACTGCCCATTTGTGCTGCTAAGTTTTTTGATATAGCCAATCCTAAACCAGTACCACCAAATTTTCTTGTCGTAGAAGTGTCTGCTTGGACAAAAGATTCAAAGAGTATGTCTAATTGCTCTTTTGTCATACCTATACCAGTATCATTAACTGAAAACTCGATTGAGCAAATACTATTATTATTATAAACTTCCTTAATTTTTAAAGATACCTGGCCTTTTGGAGTGAATTTAATAGCATTATTTGTTAGATTTAAAATTACTTGTCCAAGTCTTAATGGATCTCCATATAATAGATTCTGATTTTTATAGTTATTAACAACAACGAACTCAATTTCTTTTTCAAATGCCTTAATCCCAATTACTGATGAAATGTTTTCTATTACATCATCTAGGTCGAATTGGATATTTTCAATAACTAATTTTCCAGCTTCTATTTTTGAGAAATCTAGAATATCATTTATGATTCCTAATAAGTTTTCAGAAGCCCTTTTAGATTTATTAACATAGTCCTTTTGCTGATCTGTCAACTTTGTTCTTTCAAGAAGTCGATTCAAACCAATAACTGCATTCATTGGTGTCCTGATTTCATGTGACATATTCGCAAGAAATGCTGATTTAGCTTTTGTAGCATCATCAGCTACTTGTTTTGCAATATGTAGCTCTTCTTCAATTTTCTTTCGATATTCAATTTCCTTTTTTAACTTAACTACCCAGAAGAATGATACACCTGATATTATGATTAATAAAGAACCGATGATAATCGCTACTTGGATAATACGAGTATAGTCTTTTCCCTCATCTATAATCCCAATCCATTTCTGATTTATTACAAGTCTCTCTTCCTCTGTAATAGCACCTAACCCCTTGTTAATAATGCTTACAAGTTCAGGCCAATCATCGCGGACAGCAAAAGCTAGTTGATTTGTACTACCTGCAATTGTTGAATCAAGTTTTAAATTAGTTAAATTCATACGTCTTAGGATATAACTTGTAGTAGCTGAATTTCCAACAAAAACCTCAATCTCACCTTCAGATAGTGCTAACAAAGCTTGTTCAACTGTATCAAATAGAATTGGCTCAACACCAATTTCGGATGTTAAATATGTATGATGTGATGAGTTTCTTTGTACACCAACGAGTGCACCTTCAAGTTCATCAATTTTATATACTGTGGAGTCGGAAGAATTAGAAAAAATGACTCTTTGATACTCGATATAAGGATCTGAGAAGTTGAAAATTTCTCTACGACTTGCTGTTATACCTATACACGGTAGAACATCAATCTGTTTATCCACTGCTAAATCATATGTTGAAACCCAGTCTAATTCAGGATCGTATAATTCAAAATTCAACCCAGTTTTTTCCTCAATAAGAGCAATATAATCAGATGCCATCCCTTTGTATTCACCATCAATATCTACAAATTCATAAGGTTGGAAATGATTATCAACACCAAGAGTAATGACAGGATGGGATTCAATAAAACTAATTTCCTCATCCGTTAACTCTATTTCATTGGTATCTTTTGCGGTCACTGAAAGAGGTATTGAAAAAAACATTATACATACAAGTAATAAGAATTTTTTCATATTAATCTTCCTTTCGAATGAAAGCCTATATAGTTTAATTATAAGATTATAAAATAATTAAGTCAATCTAGTAGAAGTATTGATGAAAAAAGAGAAGAAGATAAACATGTAATGTCAAATAATTGTAATTTTACACATATTAATCACTTGAAAGGATTTGTATATTATTTGGATTACTTGTTATTATTGTCATTCTGCTATAATATATAGTTATAGAATGTAACTGAAAATATGAATTAAACCTAGTACCTAAAAGCATAATGATAGTAAAAAAAATATAATGGAATCATTTTATATGAAGGGGGAAATTTAATGAACAGTACAATTTTAATTGTTGATGATGATCCACAAAATATTGACATATTAACGTCAATATTAGAAGGAGATTACGTAATAAAAGCTACAACAAATGGTATGATTGCATTAAAAATCGCACAGAAAACTATTCCTGATTTGATTTTGTTAGATGTTATGATGCCAATTATTGATGGTTATGAGGTTTGTAAACAGTTAAAATCAAATATAAAGACAAAGGATATTCCGATAATCTTTATAACTGCAAAAACTGATGTGGTAAGTGAAGCAAAAGGTTTTGAACTAGGTGCAGTTGACTATGTAACAAAGCCAGTAACTTCATCAATAGTAAAAGCTCGTGTGAGAAATCAAATAGCTTTGGCTAATCAGAAAATAGGACTAGCACACTTAGTTGAGGAAAAAACTAAGGAACTACAGAATAGCAGGTACGATTTGATTAAAATTTTAGGTATTGCATCAGATTATCGTGATAGCGATACTGGGTTACACATCTTGAGAATGAGTAAATATGCTAGAATTATTGCTCTCCAATTAGGCTTATCTTTCGAAGAGGCTAGTTTAATTGAACTAGTGGCACCAATGCACGATGTTGGTAAAATTGGGATTTCAGACAATATCCTCCTAAAACCAGGAAGATTATCAGAAGATGAGTATAATCGAATGAAAGAACACTGTGAGATTGGGTATAAAATCCTAAATCAATATAATGATCCAACACTTTTAATAGCCTCAAAAATTGCATTAGAACATCATGAACGTTTTGATGGTTCTGGATACCCCTTTGGAATAGAGGGTAAAGATATTGATTTACTTGCAAGAATAGTTAGTGTTGCAGATGTTTTTGATGCATTGACATCAGACCGTCCTTATAAAGAAGCATGGTCGTTTAATGAAGCATTTGATGAGATTGTAAAAAGGTCAGGTTCTCAATTTGACAACGAAGTTGTTGATGCATTTATTCAAGGAGTTGAAGATATTAAAGAAATATACAACAAGTATAAGGAATAGTACATAAGAAGATGTAAGGAGGATATAATGAGAATAAGTAATATTTCATTAAAAATTATTTTTCCAATCATAATACTATTGAGTATTTTGATTCCTGCAATTATCACTAATGTAATATTTTATGATTTAATTCTTGATAATAATTATAAGGATAATAATGAAGAAATAGTCGTTAGAGCTAAAGGGATTGATTTGTCATTGGATCAGTATTTAGAAAGTTACGAAAAAATACTGGAAACAATTTCTAACCATAGTACTTGGAAGGAAATGAATGAAATAAATAGTACATTATCTCAGGAAGAGATAGCTGATTTGTATGATGACATAACAACTATCCCAGATGATGATTTTCGTAATCAGTATATGAGTATAATTGATTTGATAACAATATATGAGTTAGATAGTGATATATTGACTATTTATTATGGAACTCCACAACACAACACTTATGGGAACAATCCTGATAATTATATATACACATATGGTGATCCTCTAGATTATGATAAATTTGACGGAACTTCATTTGACTGTGTTGAAAGACCTTGGTACATAGGGGCTGTTGAAAATGAAGGAAGTGTTTATTGGAGCAACCCATACCAAGATAGAAATGATGAGCAAATACTAATTATTTCCGCCTCAAAAGCAGTTTATGATGATGATCAAGTATTGATCGGAGTTATCTCAATAGATGTTTATATAACTGAATTTATTGATAAGGTTTTTAGTTTACAGATTGATGATAAGTATAATTCATTTATTATGAATCAAGCAGGAGTAGTAATTATAGGAGATACAGATGAAATAGGTATCACAACTGAAAATGAGGACTTAATAGACTTTATTGAGAGCTCAGAAATTTATTACGAGGATAACGATTCAAACCAGGTATACACAAAGTATTATAATGCTCGAACAGAATGGTATACAATTCAATCCTATTCAAAAAGTGTTATTGCATCAGAGATGATAGGAATTATTAATCAAGTATCAATTATTGGTTTATTTGTATTATTATTAATTTTGATATTGGCAAACTTCACATCAAACTTCTTCTTGAAACCACTCAATCTAGTTATCGAGCATGTCGATAAAATTGATAAAGGAAATCTCTCTATTAAAATAAATAGTGATATATTGAAAAGAGGTAACGAATATGGAGTGTTATCCAGAAGTATTACTAATATGCAATCTAGAATGACTGAAATGATTACTGAAGTAAATGGGTTAAATGATAGTTTATTATCTGCTCAAGAGCTATATAGCTCGTTGTTTAACTCACCTGCAGTTGGTAATGTTTTGGTTTCTAACAATGAGATTTTGTTTATTAATGGAACTTTAACACGATTACTAGAATACTCTACATATCATGATATAGTTGGAAAAGGTTTTGATTTTCTATTTCCAAAGTTTCAACCAAATGGAAAACCATCAAGTTACATAATAGATGAAGAGATGAAACAAGCATATCGAAATGTAACTTCTGAGTTTGATTTTTACTTACAGACAAAAAGTGGGGAAAACATAATTGCTCATTTGACTTGTCTACCAACTCAATTTAAGGGAGAAAACGCTGTTTGTATTATGTTTAGAGAAGCAGATAAAACTAAGATTGCAAACACTGTTAATGAGAAGATTGTTCATCTTGTAAATGAGCTGTACAACTCACCTTCTAATGCAAGTTTTATTGTAGAAATAGGAACACATCTACAAGAATTTTTCTCATCAACAAACTATTGCATATTTGAAATGTTAGATAATAACAAGTTGCAATTAATCTACAGTGAAAATGTTAAAGATATTGAATCAACAAAAGAAGATGTTTATACAATGTTAAAAAATAGTACTATAAAAGTAAATAAAATTAATCTTTTGAAGTTAGAGACTGCTGATTATTTATTAATCCCACTCAGTAAAGACAAAAGCATACAATATGTCTTTATAATTGAAGGTAATATAAGTGCTTATGATCCATACTTCGTATCTATTATTGAAGCCTATATTTTATATGTTGTTCGTTTTCTTAAATTTATTCAATCTAACAAAATCAGTTAAATCAAAAAAGAATCCTATTTCAAATGGATTCTTTTTTTATATGATTTTGACGAAGTATTAATTTATAATTGTCTTAGATTGTATTATTCTATAATTTCATTTTGTTCCTCTAAGGAACTTAAAAACTCATCAATGGTTAGTGTACCTTGAATTACTTGATTTAATAAAGGTTGATAATACTCAACATGTATGGAATTCCATTCAGGGCTAGGAGTATTTATACTTGGTTGTTCAAAACCGTAAATAAATTCCTTGAATTCTGGGTATTGAGTGAAAAACTGTGAGTTAACCATATCAGTTCTTACTGGAACTCTAAAAGGATAGTATGATTCGTATTTAGGAATATATTCTCCATTCATAATTAGTTCCAGTGATTCAATTGATATCATATAATCAATGAATCTCTGGCAGTATGTCAAAGTATCATCATCTAAACCAGTTGGGATAGATAACATCAGTGGACCAACTTCAGCATATCCACCTATTTTTGATAAAGAGATTGCTCCAACTTCAAATGGATTTCCGTTTTTCCATATATCTGTAATTCCCCATGGTCCTTGTATTTCAAATGCAACTTCTTGATTTAAGAATAAAGACATAACATCTCCACCATTATGAGTATCCCAGTTATCTTGAGCATACGAACCAAGATCATTAATATAGTATTCTAAAGCTTGTTTAGTTTCCTCTGAATTAATTGAAACAATATTAGTATCATCACTCAATGTTCCACCAAATGAATAGATGAATTGAGTTGTCATCCAAGATAAATCGTGATGGTTTCCACCCACTAGACCAATTCCAGAAACATCAACGTTCTCCTCCACTGCCGCAAGAGCAACCAAAAGACTTTCAAAATCTGTAATGTCATCTGGATTTACAGAAGCATCATCCAAAATATCCTTATTGTATATCAATGCCATAGAGTGCCCAACCCAAGGAACTCCATACAAAACATCATCGACTTTTGCCATCTGCATAATTGAATCGAAAAATAAATCATTATATTGATTGGGGTTATTAACTTCTTGTAACATATCTCTTTCTCCAAAATGTTGAATCAATCTATATGGTAGAACATATAGATGTGTAGGCTCTTCTGATTCTAGTAATAGTTCAATTTCTTCTTGGTTTTCATTTCCTCCAACCAATGTTACAAAAACATCATCATTCTGATTGTTGAATCTAGTTACAATAGCCTGAATTGCATCACCTCTCCCTGAGATAAGGTCCCAGGTTATTCTGAATGATAATTGAACTTTTTCTGGATTTTGATTATTATTGCATCCTGTCAATGTGAAAATAGAAATAATAAATAATATAATTATCCAAATTTTTTTCATATCTAATCCTCTCCGATATATTTTCTACTCCCCATGTTCATTTCATTATAATTGTTCTATATATAAATTATACTATATTGTATATACCTTTTCTATTTTTATTCTTTATATGCAATAACTTTGAATATCTTGTATTTTAACAACAATAATAAACAACACATATAATATTTTTTCTGAAGTAATAATGAATAAGAAATTTGAATTTTTTAATTATGCAAAAAAAACCTTTATTAACGTGTTACTCAAATTAGTTTTTTTATCTTGCTAAGACATATGTTATAATAGTATCAATACGAAGTGAACTTGATTTTACACCAAATATATAATAAGAGAGGTCCTGATTATGAAAATTAGAAGCAAACTAATATTATTTACCTCATTTTACTCAGTAAGTATTCTAGTTTTATTATTAATTACATTTTCATTTTTTTCTATCAGGACTAGAGAAAATGAAGTTATTAATATGACTGAATCAAATCTAGAAATACTTAGTGATATGTTAGAACATGAACTACATCACTACGTATCTATAGTTGAGACAATAGCGTCCAATAAAGGTATTGAAGATTCTTTGGAAGTTAGTAATATAGAGTATGATCTTTTAGATGAATCTACTCGTAATAATCAAATTGATTCCTTAAATCAAACTTGGATTAATTCAGCAGATGAAGACCCTTTTATTTCAGATATTCTTAGTAATGACTTATCGATACTCTTAAAAGATATTGTGGAATCAGAGGTTGGTTATTATGGTGAGATATTTGTAACAAATAAATATGGATTAATGATTGGATCATCAGGAAGACTAACAACGATGTATCATGGAGAAAAATATTGGTGGACAGGTGCTTATAATGATGATAATCCACAAATTTATTTTGATGATCGTGGTTACGATACTAGTGTAGGTTCTGTAGTTTTGGGAGTTGTAATGCCAATATACTATGATGGTGAGTTTAATGGAATAATAAAAGTGAATATCATTATTACAGAAATGATTAACGAACATCTTATCAATTTAAACAGTTTAACTGAAGATGGAGAGTATTTTGTAACTAGGCAAAATGGATTAATTGTTTCGGGTGAGAATATTGAACCCTTATCTCAAAATATAGATGATGATATTATAGACTATTTCTCTAATGGAGATTTCATCGACGTTGTAGAAGTTAATAATTCGGATCATTACTTAGGTATTAAAGATTTAAACTTTGATAACTTTGATGAAGAAATATTTTTTGGTGGGAATCAGATTTCTTCTTCTGACCATTCCCTAGGAAGTGAAGTAGGAGTATGGAAGGTGATTTTCGTCTCTAACGCAACAGCATTAAATCAAAGTAGTATAAGCACAATCTATCTAACAGTATTAGTAGGTCTAATCATAATAGTGGTTATGGTACCAGTATTTATTATTTCCGGAAATGGATTGATGAATAGAATCAAATTACTAATATTAAGTACGGAAGAACTTACCAAAGGAAATTATGGTGGTAATGTAAAAGCTATGAGTAATGATGAAATTACTGAGCTTACTGTCGATCTTAACAAGTTGTCACAAACACTTAAGGATAACACTACCTCAATAGAAAAATATAAACTGGCTTTACAAAAAAGTGAAGAGTTAGAGATGAAGTTGTTAGAGACAAGTCGTATGGATGAGTTAACTCAAATACATAATCGTAGAGGATTTAATGACTTTTTTGCAAAATACAATGCAAATGCAAACCGAGAAGGAACTTGTATAGGATTTATCTTATTTGATATAGACGACTTCAAACTTGTTAATGATACATATGGTCATGATAAAGGAGATTTAGTGCTAAAAACTCTTGCTGAAGGAGTGAAGGAAGTATTGCGTGAAGGAGATATACTTTGTCGTTGGGGCGGTGAGGAGTTTGTTGTATTAATCCCCTCATCTAATGAGAAAGATATCGAAGTAATATCTGAAAAAGTAAGACTTACTTGTCAAAATATTGATCTAGAACTGCAATCTAACATAACTGTTTCTGTTGGTGCAACAATTTCATGTAAGTTGGATTCACTGGATACAATAATCAAAAGAGCAGACAATGGTCTTTATACTTCGAAAAAAACTGGGAAAAATAAAGTTACAGTTGTCTTAAAATAATAAATTTTAACATATTAGATGTTTAGGGTGATATTATGAAGAATACTGGTATGAAATATGAATTTTTAGAATCTGCATTAGATGCTGTAAATGCAATGGTTGCAATTAAGAACTTAGACGGTATGTATATCTATGCTAATAGAGTAGTAGATGAACACTATAAAAAAGAGTTTGATTCTATTGTAGGAATGACCTACAAAGAAATATACCCATTATCAGAACAAAAAGTTATTGAAATGTTAGACAATGAAGTAATAGAAAAAAAGAGCCAAGTAACAAGAACGATAAAAGTACACACAGATAGTGGTTATATATACGTCGACTCATCAAGAGCGCCTGTCTTTAATTCAAACAATGAAATTATTGGTGTTATCTCAGTAGGACAAGATGTGACGGAGCGTGAGTTAACTAAGAAGAAATTGGAAGAGACCATAAAAGAGTTAGAAATCATGAATCAAAAATATCATGAGTTATCTTATAAAGATGAATTAACTAAAATATACAATAGACGTAAATTTTATGATGACTTCCAAAAACTAGATTGTGAAGAAGAACATGTCCTAGTAATGGTAGATTTAAATAATTTTAAATTTATCAACGATGAGTTCGGACATAGTTGTGGTGATAAAGCTTTAATTTCTTTTGCCAAAGAGATTCAAAACAGAGCAAAAGAAAGAGGAGGGAATGCTTATCGTTTGGGTGGAGATGAATTTACACTCGTGTACCCCAATATGAATGTATCATTTGAGAAAGAACTGCAGTCTTTAAATGAACTTCTACAGAAAACACACAAACAAGTTTCAGTTGCTTTTGGAGAAATAACAATTAAAAGCACTGAAGAACTAGATACAATATATAGAGACTTATGTGTAAAACGAGCAGATAAACTACTTTATGAGTTCAAGGAGTTATCAAAAAAATAGAAAACTTAAAAAGGTGCATTTGCACCTTTTTTTCATATTATATATATCTGTTAATGAATCTCAAATTAACTAAATAATGGATGAGTAATTCAGTAACTAAATCGTTATTCTCCTGTTAGGTATACCAAGTTCTAATAAATCAAATTGTACTGATTCTATATTTTAAATGGATACTAGTAAATGACTACATAGAAATTGAAGAACTTTAAATAACAATCAGGTGTGGTACAATATAGATAGGTAATGTTAACTACTATTGAACTATCATTGAGGATACAGATTATGTGATAGTAATATGGAAGACATATCTAAGGGGGGAATATGAAGAAGAAAAACGAAATGAGTAATACAAATAGAATATTTGCTGAAGGAAAATCATTTTACAAAATGGTATGGTGTTTTATATTTGCCTCAGTACTTGGAACATTTTATGAAGAGGTACTAACTTTTTTCAAACATGGTGTATGGGAAAATAGAAGCGCTGTTATAATTGGACCATTTAATCCTTTGTATGGAACCGCATATGTCATTGCCGTTCTTCTTTTTTCAAAAGTTAGGAATCCAATTAAGATAATTTTATTTGGTGCATTGTTTGGCGGAGTATTTGAATATTTGGCTAATTGGGCCCAAGAATTTTTCACAGGTAGTACATCTTGGAATTACCAAAATTTATTATTGAACATCAATGGTAGAACTACAGTAATATATGCTTTGTTTTGGGGAGGGTTAATATACTTGTTAGTAACATTGTTTTATCCACATCTGAGTAAATGGATTGAATCAATCCCATTTAGATTTGGTAGGATTGTTACCAATGTAGTAATTGTATTCTTAGTAATTAATATGCTTGTGACATATTCTATGCTGATTCGTCAAGGTATGAGAGTAAAAGGTATAGAACCATACACTCCTATTGGAGAGTATTACGATAAAGTATTTACTGATGAGTTTATTGCCGAACTATTTCCCAATATGGTATTAAAAGAGGGTGAAGAAGATGACTAAGTATTTAAATATTACAATGCTCGTAGATACATATGATACTAATACTAATGGCATTACAATATCAACAAAACGATTCTCAGAAGCTTTACGAAAAAGAGGACATAAAGTTAATATCATTACAGGAAGTCCTGTGAGCGATGAGTTTACTCACACAACAGGATATAGAAAGTTCCCCGTGTTGTATCAATTGTCAAAATCACAGGGAATGTTACTAGCAAAGAAAAACAAGAAGGTAATTCTAAATATTATAAAGAACTCTGACATTGTCCACTATTTAATGCCTTTTGGAATTCAAAAAGAAGGTAAAAAAATATCAGATAAATTGAACATACCATCAAGTGCTGCATTCCACATTCAGCCTGAAAACATTACATCTACACTATATTTAAGTGAGTTTGAGAAGATTAATAGTCTCATATATAAATATTTTAAACGATATTATGATAAGTTTGATCATATACATTGTCCTTCAGCTATGATAGCAAATTTGCTGAAAGAGAATAATTACAATGCGAAATTACATGTTATTTCAAACGGAGTTGACTCAGGGTTTACCAAAAAAAACATCGAAAAACCATTTGAGTTGCAAGATAAATTTATAATACTCATGATTGGTAGATTATCAAGAGAAAAACGTCAAGATTTAATAATCAATGCAGTTAAGAAACTTCATTTTGAAGAGGACGTTCAAATTATATTTGCAGGGAAGGGTCCTTGGAAAAAAACACTTCTAAAGGAGTCGGAAGGATTAACCAATAGTCCGATATTCGGATTCTACAGTCAAGAAGACTTACAAGATGTAATTAATTATTCTGATTTATATGTGCATGCTTCTGATGTTGAAATTGAGGCTATCTCATGTATTGAAGCATTTAGCTGTGGGCTAGTACCAATTATAAGTGATAGTGAAAAATCAGCGACTAATCAATTTGCGTTATCTGCCTACAACTTATTTACTGCTGGAGATGCAGAGAGTTTAGCTGAGAAAATTACTTTTTTATATAACAACGGAGAAATACTTGCTGAGTTATCTAACAAATATCTCAAATACTCAAAGAAATTCTCACTAGATAATAGCATAGTTCAACTTGAGCAGATGTTTTATGAGACAATTGCTGATTTTGAGAGAAGAAGTGGATGAAATAACGTAGGATAATCCCACAAGCAAAATAACCAAAACATATAGAGAATTCACAACTAGTGACATTTATATAAGAACTGAATATTTACTACTATTATTAGTTATTCTATAATTATCTTATCAAGGAGGAGTTTAATATGAATGACACAATAAGTGTGTTAAGTAATCGTTTTAGTGTAAGAAAATTCAAAGAGAAAGATATCGAGGATCATGTATTAAATACTATCTTTGATAGTGGTTTGAAATCAGCGTCAGCAGGAAATGTCCAGCCAATCTCAGTTATAATGATTAAAGAAAAAGAAGGTAAAGATTTTTTAGTTAATCTTGGGATGCAGAAGTTCATTTCAGAAGCACCAGTAAATCTTCTGTTTTGTTTAGATTTTAATCACTTAAAAAGATGGAGTGAACATCATAAAGCACCATTTGTAATGGATAAAAGTTTAGGTCATTTTTGGGTTGGGTTTCAGGATGTTATCATCTTAGCCCAAAGTATTGAAACAGCAGCTAACAGTTTTGGAATTGGGAGTTGCTATATTGGAACAACAATGCAATTTATGAAAGAAATCCAAGAATATTTTGAATTACCTAAAGGAGTCATCCCAATTGTATTATTGCCAATGGGTTACATCAATCAAGATAAGAGAATTGCCAGTAAACTATCCAAAGATTTTGTCTTCCATAATGAAAAATACCAGAAACATAATATAGATTTTATTGAACAAAAATACTTAGAGAAATATGGAGAGCCAAAACTTGATCTAACTAAGGATAGGATAGATACTATATTGCGAGTGACTACAGAAGTAGATGGTGAAGTAAAAGCTCAAGAAGTAAAAGAGTATTTAACAAATATCGATAAAGTGAGTATGCCTATGAGATATTTTGGACTTCATTATAAGGCCAATGTAATGGCAAAATATAATACCGACATATTAGACTTTCTATCATCTAATGGATGTATATGGGCAGAAGGTAAAAATCATCCAGAACAATAACTTAGGTTGTTGTTCTTTTCTTTACGCGAAAATCAATAATGAGTTAGAGTATCAAAAAACTTATGGTATAATTTTTATAGACTAACAATATTGGAGGGGACAAAATGAAGAGGTATTGGATAGTATTAGTACTTATAGTATTATTGAGTAGTTGTGAGCCAACTGATGATATAAAAAAATGTGATGAAGGTTATAAACTGGTTGATGATAACTGTGTTTTAGAAGATGAGGAACCGGTTGATCAAGAAGAACCAGTTGAAGAGATTATTTATCCTGAACCAATAGTTACAATAATAAACATTGATCATGGAAAAACTGAGTTTGAAATAGTAATACCAGAAAATGAGTATAACTTAGAAATTGTTGGATTGAACTTAGTAAAAGGCTCAACCAAACAAATCATTAGTAATCTAATGCAAAGAGTTATAATAAATCTAGATTCAGATACAGATTATGCTCTTGAATACAAATATACACATGACAGTGCAGATGGTACTTCTGTAATTGAAAGTACGAAGAGTGTTTTATTTACGACTGAAGTAGCACCTAAAGTTGTTCCTAGTGTCGATCTAATAACAATCGGAACTGTATCAGACAGAGTAACAGTGAGAATTGAAGTAAACGATCCTGATGAACTGGTTTTTATTGGGGACATTAAATTGGTAGTAGATGATATTGTAGTAGATACCTATGAGTATGAACCTTTACTTGTTATTGAAAAGTTAGAACTTTTAACCAAATACAAATTAATTGTTGAATACTCTTATGATTTAGGTGAAGGTAGTATTTCAGAATCAGAAACACTACAATTCACATCAAGTAGTCCAGTTGTAGAGTATTTTATTGATATAGCTTTGGGATTTGAATTTGGTAGTGCTACAAAGATTACACGTAAATGGGTTGAACCAATGAAAATATATGTTGACGGATCTCCTACTGAAGAATTACTGGAAGAACTTGATAATATCATCTTAGAACTAAATGATTTATTCACAGATGGTTTCTACATGGAAATAGTGAATACAAAGAGTGAATCTAACTTTCAAGTAGTTATGTCTAGTGCTGAATTCTATCAAACAAACTATGGTGTAAGTGCTACATATACAAATACAAACTGGGGGTTATTCTACTTATGGTGGGACAATAATGATAACTTGAATAGAGGTCACATGTATGTTGATATCTATAGACCTAACCTTGCAGGACAAAAACATTTGTTGAGAGAAGAACTAACACAAGCATTAGGACTAGCTAAAGACTCATACGAGTATCCTAATAGTATCTTCCAGCAAGCTTGGACAACAACCAACAGTTACGCAGAAATAGATAAAAGCCTAATATGGTTATTATATAATCCAAAAGTAAAATCAGGATTAACAGAGAATCAAACTAGAGAACTACTTATAGCAATTGTCAAACAAGGGTTACCAAATCATAATTAGTTAAAAGTAGCTGCCTTAGTAAACTAGTAGAAGTTCAAATTATAGATAAAATTCCTTTACGTATTTGTAAAGGAATTTTTATATTTTATGTATCAAAATATTGCCAATTACTTGCTCGACTTATTACTTCTATCATATAATAGTATATATCAATTTTTTCAATTAGAAACGAGGTGTAAAATGATAAAATTTGTATTAGAAGAACAAAAGAAGTTAAAAAACATTATTGTTCTTGTAATTTTTTTTATTTTCCTTTTTTCACTTTACACTTTTCTAGATAATGTTGGATTTCAAAACTATGAGATACTAGGAGATGCTTTTGGTACCAATACAGTGGTAGCTACAATAACTCTCAATTTTTTTATAAGTTTAGTTTCAGCATTCACAATTAGTCTTACTTTGATTAACTTTAAGTTAAATAATCAATTAACAAGTGGATCGTTATTTGCATCCATTGGGAATGTCTTTGCTGTAATATTCACAGGATGTGCTACTTGTGGTCTTAGTTTACTTGGGAGTGTTGGAATCGGTATTGCCCTTCCTGTTGTTACTCCTGGAGCTGTGAAGTTTAAGTTTTTTGCACTCTTAATCATAATATTAGGTTTAATTGTTGTTGTATACATTATTAATACGAGCGTTTGCTCGATAAAAAAAGGAGGTAAATCATGACACAAAAAGCAGTATTTTTTGCAGGTTTTATTGGACTTGTTTTTGGGTTTTTATTATCTGGGACTTTAGGTATAGATTTTTTCCCAGAGGAGAACTCAAATATAATTGCGGATGATGATTTAGAAAATCCCAGTCTTGAAACATTGAAAAAAGATGAGGAGGATTTTCGTTTAGCATATAACCTTACAGATTCAATTTATTTACCTATATCTGGAGATGATGTTTATGATAAAATTGCAGATGGTGATACTTTTATACTTTATGCAGGTAGGGATACTTGTCCTTACTGCCAACAGTATGTACCTGTATTGCAAACTGCAGCTGAAAATAGAGGTATTGAACTGATTTTTCATGTCGATACAACTGATTCATTGAATAGTGAGTTTGTAAATAGCGAGGGAATTTATGCAACACCTACTACATTTATTTACAAAGATGGAGTATTAATAGAAACCATCGTTGGCTATCAAACACAAAGTACTATGGAGCAATTAATCATTGATTCATTATCTTAGGATATCTTTTGACAGTATAAACTGAATAACTAATGAATTATGAAAACCTCAAGTAAGAGGTTTTTTATTTTTAATCCAATATGAAGTAACAAAACACTTGAATTATTTCTCTATTATGGTAGTATCTTCAAGGTTAGGAGTGATAATTATGATTACAGTATCACAATTGGACTTAATATTCTCAGATAAAAAACTGTTTGAGGATGTTAATATTAAATTTCTTCCTGGAAACTGTTATGGTGTTATTGGAGCCAATGGTTCAGGAAAATCAACATTTTTAAAAGTTCTTTCTGGAGAAAAGGATTCTTCTAGAGGGAACGTTTTTATTGAAAAAGGGAAAAGAATGGCTGTCCTGAAACAGGATCATAATGCATATAATGATTATACTGCTATGGAAACAGTTATTATGGGACATAAAGAACTATTTAGCATTATGGAACAAAAAGAGGTTCTGTATGCAAAAGAAGAGTTTACAGATGAAGATGGAATGAAACTAGCAGAATTAGAAGAAGTGTTTGCCGAACTAGATGGGTGGAACTCTGAGTTTGAAGCAGAGAAACTCCTTCATGGTTTAAAAGTAGATTCAATTAACTTCACAAAAAAAATGAGCGACATCTTACCAAAAGATAAGGTGAAGATCCTATTAGCTCAGGCTTTATTTGGATCTCCAGATATATTACTTCTAGATGAACCAACAAACCATTTAGACTTTGATGCCATCACATGGCTGGAAGAATTTCTCTTAAATTTTGAGAACACAGTCATCACAGTATCTCATGATAGACATTTCTTAAACAAAGTATGTACTCACATGGTAGACATTGATTTCTTCCAAGTAAAACTATATCCAGGAAATTATGATTTCTGGTTACAATCATCACAATTAATGAAAAAATTAATGAATGATCGAAATAAGAAAAAAGAAGATAAGATAGCGGAACTAAAATCATTTATCGCGAGATTTAGTGCAAATGCATCAAAATCTTCCCAAGCTACCTCAAGAAAAAAATCACTGGAAAAAATTAAGTTGGAAGAAATAGTTCCTTCATCAAGAATGTATCCATTTATTGGATTTGATTTAAGAAGACAATTAGGAAAAGACGTTATAGAAGTAAACGATCTAAGCGCAAGCTTAGATGGTGATACTTTGTTCAAGAACGTATCTTTTACAATCCATAGAGGAGACAAAGTATCAATTCTTGGAAAAAATGATTTAGCTAAAACATTACTTCTCAAAGTTCTGGCAGGAGAACATGAAGCGGATTCAGGGACAATCAAGTACGGGCAAACAGTAGAAACTGCATACATGCCTTCGGACAATACGGCATACTTTGACAAAAACAATCAAAACCTAATTGAATGGTTACAAACATATAGTAATGATCCAGATGAATCATATTTAAGAGGATTTTTAGGTAGAATGTTATTTAGTGGTGATCAACCTCTAAAAAAAGTGAAGTACTTAAGCGGTGGAGAGAAAATGAGATGTATGTTCTCTAAACTAATGCTTAAGGAAGCAAATACTCTGTTCATAGATCAACCTACAAATCATCTTGACTTAGAATCAATTCAATCAGTGAATAAAGGATTGAAAGAATTTAAAGGTTCACTTTTGATGACATCACATGATCATCGTTTACTTAATACTGTAACAAACAGACAAATAATTATCGGTAGAAATGGATCTTATGAATATAATGGTGGATTTGATGAATACCTAAGTAATGAAAAAGTTAGAGAGTTAACAGCTAAGTTAAATTAGAGTAACTTAACAAACTAAATATAGACTTAGACTGTATTGATTAACTTTAATGTGTTATATTAAAAGTACATACTACTTATGTAGAGGAGTTGATTAGATGTCAAATAGTTTTAAAGTTAAGAAAAAGAAAGTAAAAGACCACGACCAAGAAAAAAGCAAAAGCCCAAAAGAATCAAAACATGGAGCTAAGTTCATGAAGGATAGCCGAGAAAAAGGGACTATAAGTAGTAATTTTTCTGGTAAATCTTCAAAAGAGTTTTCAAGAAAGAAAACATAAGACAGGATTAATATCCTGTCTTTTTTGTTTTTATGAAATATAATATATGTGTTTAAGAAGCTTTATAGAAAACATAAATATCTAAGTGAGTCGTGGTATAATAAACTTAGATATTACTTCAAATAGGACAACACTGTCCTATTTTTGTTTTTAGGAGGAAAAAGATGAACTCTATCAATATGTGTTTTGAAAGTAAATTTTGGGATTTTCATCCCGCTAAAGAAAAAGATAATTTAATAAATGTTAAAGAGAATTTTATTTCCTTTAGTCAAAAAGGTAGAAAATCAATTGATGGTAAAGGAGATAGAGTCTTATTTTTCAATTCATTATGTTTTGAAGATACATATGATTATCAGTTTGAGTTTGATATTGAAGGAACCGCAACAGGTGAAATTACCATTCAAATTAAATCAGGTGGAGATACATATCAAAATGAATCAATCATATTAGATGGGACTAATGTACATCATAGTTTCATCATTAGAAATCCTAACCAAACTTCTAATGATGGAAAGATGTTATTTGCACTAGGATTGATTCAAGATAATAAGTCTTTAATAATATCGAATATAAAGATTACCAAGTTGGAAAAAGAAGAAAGAAAAAACAATGTTTTATTCATTGGGAATAGTTTCATATTCTTTTATGCAATGCCTTTAATGCTTGAGAATATGGGAGAAGTAAATGGTACTAGTCTTAATGTTGAGCAAATCACATATGGAGGGTACTCATTACTTCAGTTCACCAAAGAAGAAGATAAACTTAAAGAAGTTAATAGGAAACTAGAAAAACACAAATGGGATTTTGTAATAATCCAAGATCAAAGTCGAAAACCATTAGATAATAAAGAGGAGTTTCTATTAGGTATTGAAAGACTCCATGATTTGATAAAAGAAAATGGTGCAGAAACAGTATTGTTCTCAACATGGAGTTATAAAGACAATACAAAAAGATTATCTAGTACAGGACTTAACTATAAAGATTTCTATAATGTTTTAACAAATGGCTATAAAGAAGCTGAACAAAAACTGAATGTTTTAAGAGCTCCAATTGGAACAGTCTTTTATAACCTTACAATAAACAATGAAGATGTGGAACCATATTTTAATGATGATTATCATCCAAGTAGAGAAGGTAGTTATTTGATTGCCTATTTAATTTATACAATGTTATTTGGTAAAAAGACAAATGACAAATATATCCCAAGAGCAATAAAAAAATCATCTGTGGACACTATCAAAAGATATGTTGATCAAGAACTCAGTGAACAAAAAAAATAATGTGACGATATTTTCCAAATAAAGCACAACAATCAAAACATAAAAACAGATATGATATAATGAAAATAGGGCAAGTGATTATTTGATGATTGCGTGTCCTATTATTATTAAAGGAGGGTTTTACATGAACATAGTAACCATTAAAGATTTAAATGATCCAAGAGTATCTTTAGTACCAGAATCAGTAAAAAAAATACTAAGACTTGTAGGTGCTAATGTAATTGTAGAAAAAGGTATCTCTGATATGTTTAGTGATCAAGATTATATTGATGCTGGAGCAATTTTATTAGAACGTGATGAAGTACTAAAAAAAGCCGATATTATATTAGGAATATCTGAGCCAAAACTTGAAGATATAAAAAAACTTAAAACTGGGACACTATCAATCAGTTTTTTAGATTTGTTTAGTAATAAAAGCTACTTAAAACATTTAGTAGATAATAAATTATCTTCAATTAGTCTGGATATGATCCCGAGAACAACTCTTGCTCAAAAGATGGATGCTGTAAGTTCACAAGCTTCACTTGCTGGATATACTGCAGTAATCAAAGGAAGCGATATGATGAACAAAATTTTTCCAATGATGATGACACCTTCTGGTACGATTAAACCTGCAAAAGTGTTTGTAATTGGAGCAGGTGTAGCTGGGTTACAAGCAATAGCAACGGCAAAAAGACTAGGAGCGAATGTTACTGCTTTTGATACAAGACCTGCTGTAAAAGAACAAGTCGAGAGTTTAGGTGGAAAGTTCTTAGTGATTGATTTAGGAGATACAGGTGAAACTAAAGATGGTTACGCAAAAGAGTTAACTAAAGAGCAACTTGAAATTCAACAACTAGAAATGATAAAAGTAATTCAAGAGAGTGATTTGGTAATCACCACCGCAAAACTATTTGGCAGAAAAGCACCAATTATTATAAAAAAAGAAGTTATTAAAGGAATGAAAAAGGGATCTGTTATTGTCGATCTAGCTGCTTCAACTGGTGGTAATGTTGAAGGGACAGTTTTAGATAAAATAGTGGATATTGATGGAATTAAAATAATTGGAGATAAAGATCTTCCAGTAAGAGTTAGTAAGGATGCTTCAATTATGTTTAGCAATAATATGGTTAATCTCATCTCTCATTTTTGGGATAAAGACAAAGAAACATTTGATTATTCAAATGATGAAATATTAGATGGTTGTTTAGTAACAAAAGATGGTGTATTAGTTAACAAGAAATTAAAAGAAGTATTGGGAGGTTAATATGGAACTATTAATATTTGTACTTATTTTAGCTACATTCTTAGGATTTGAACTAATATCAAAAGTACCATCTCAACTTCATACACCATTGATGTCTGGTTCAAATGCAATTTCAGGTATAGCTGTTGTTGGAGCAATACTAAGTTTACTTGGAAGTTTCCAAGTAGAAGATCAATTACTTAGAGTAATCTTTGGGACACTTGCAGTATTCTTTGCGACTGTTAATGTAGTTGGTGGATACTTAGTAACAGATCGAATGTTAAAGATGTTCGATGATAAGAAAAAAGGTGATGAATAATGATTAATGCATTGTACATCATAGCTTCTATTTTGTTTATATATGGGTTAAAAATGTTAGGTAATCAAAAGACAGCAAGAAAAGGAAATATGATTTCCAGTTTAGGAATGTTAATTGCGATTGTCGCAGCTCTATTAAGTGCGAAAATAGTTCATTGGGAGTTTATTCTAATAGCTATTGTACTAGGGTCTTTTGTAGGAATCATTGCATCGCAAAGAGTCGCAATGACATCAATGCCTCAAATGGTTGCCTTGTTTAACGGGTTTGGGGGAATTGCATCTTTATTAGTAGGATGGGCTGAATTTCAAAAGTTTGTATACTCAGGTTCACTCCAATCTCAAAGTTCATATATCTTAGTAGTAATTTCACTTGCTATATTAGTTGGAGCTGTTACATTTACAGGATCACTAATTGCCTATGGTAAACTAGCTGGTAAAATAACTAGTAAACCAGTATTATATTCAGGGCAACAAATTGTAAACGTATTAATTCTTCTAGCTATTTTAGCTAGTATTATAATGTTTAGTTTAAACATTGTTTTACCTGTTGAAACAATAATTTATATCATTGTTGGTTTATCATTACTTTATGGAGTACTATTTGTTATTCCAATTGGTGGAGGGGATATGCCTGTAGTGATTTCATTACTAAATTCATTTAGTGGTGTCGCAGCTTGTATTACTGGTTTTGTTGTTTCTAATAACGTATTAATCGTTGCTGGTGCATTAGTTGGTTCCAGTGGTTTAATCCTTACAAATATAATGACAAAGGCAATGAACAGAAAACTTGGAAATGTGTTGTTTAGTGGTTTTGGAGCGCCATCAAAAATATCATCATCAAATCAAGATTTAGGAGATCCCAATCCAATCGTTGTTGAAGATGCATATTACATTTTAGAAGCAGCTTCAAATGTATTAATAGTTCCGGGGTATGGTATGGCAGTAGCACAAGCACAACATGTTGTTAGAGAATTAGCAGGAATCTTAAGAGATAATGGTGCAGAAGTTAACTATGCAATACATCCAGTAGCTGGTAGAATGCCAGGACATATGAACGTGTTACTAGCAGAGGCTAATGTTGATTATAATCAATTAAAAGAAATGGAAGATGTAAATCCAAACATTGAGCAAATTGATCTGGCGATTATTATCGGAGCTAATGATGTAGTTAATCCTGTTGCTAGAGAAGACGAGTCCTCGCCAATATATGGAATGCCAATCATTGATGTTGATAAAGCTAAAACAACAATCGTATTAAAACGATCAATGAGTCCGGGATATGCTGGGATTGAAAATCCACTATTTTATAGTGATAACACAAGAATGTTGTTTGGCGATGCAAAAAAATCAGTTCAGGGACTTATATCAGAATTCAAGAAATAAAAGAGTTTAAAGATTATTAACTAGGTGCTTCCTTTTGTAACTAGCACCTTTTCTTTTTGTGTATTTTTGTACCTAATATAGTAACACTAAACTACTTGGTTTGAGATGTACCCAATAAGGGCTATAATATTGAAAAAACATCGTTTCTAATCTTATAATTTAGGTAGCATATCTTTAATGGATATAGCATACAATAATGATCTAAATTCTAGGAGGAAACTATGAATCAACAATTAAAACATTTAACTGAAAATATCCAGTTATCTAAAAAAGAAATGAAAGATATTTTAACGTTAACTAAAATGCTTAAAGATGCTTATAAAGAAGGAAGTGTACCTGAATTATTAAAAGGTGCATCATTGGCAATGCTATTTGAAGAACCTTCAACAAGAACACGAGTATCGTTTGAGAATGCAATGCATGAATTAGGTGGACACGCATTGTTTTTGGCACCAGAACATATTCACTTCGGTTCTCATGAAGCATTGAGAGATACAGCTAAAATACTATCTAGTATGTGTGCTGGTATAATGTTTAGAACAAAGGAACATAATATTATTGAAGAGTTCACAAAACATGCTTATGTACCAGTTATAAATGCGATGACTTATTATAATCATCCAACTCAGGGGATTTGTGATATCTTTACAATGACAGAAAATCTGCCAGAGGGTAAAACATTGGAGGATCTTCATATTGTATTTGTTGGTGACTCTTCAGATACAGGAATTATGGCAATGGAAACAGGACACTGGTGTGCAACACTTGGGTTAAGATATACAATAGCATCACCAAAAAAATATTCATTAATGGATTCAGAAATGAAAAAAGTACAAAGAAAGATGGAAGAGACTGGAGGAACTTTGACAGTTACAGATGATATCGATAATGCTGTGAAAGACGCAGACTTTATTATTCCGGACGTATGGACTTATTATGGTTACGAGCATGAAGAAGAAGACAGAATGAATGAGTTCATGCCTAAATTTCAACTTAATATGGAATTATTGGAGAAAGCTCCAAACCATTGTAAAGCATTACACTGTTTGCCGGCAAACAGAGATGTAGAGATTACTTCAGAGGTAATGGATCACCCAAGAAAATCTCTTGTATTTCAAGAAGCTGAAAATAGATTACATGTTGAAAGAGGTTTATTAGCTTGGTTCTTGTATCCTCATATGAAACAAACTTCACTAGAAAGAAAACAAGAAGTTAAAGATGAAATAATCAATTTTATAGAAAGTAATAAGGTATAGTGATATGAAAATAATAAACTCAACACCAAAAAAAGACGGATTTAGAATGCCTGGTGAATTTGAACCTCAAGATCAAGTATATATGCTTTGGCCATATAGAGGAGATAACTGGTATAGTGGAGGAAAACCTGCTCAGTTTAATTTTTGCCAAGTAGCAGACGTAATAAACAAGTTTACTCCAGTTACAATGTGTGTTAATCGAGAACAATATCAAAATGCAAAATCAATGCTTAGTGAAGACATAAGAGTAGTCGAAATATCAAGTGATGATTCATGGATGAGAGATATTGGTCCAACATTTGTTGTAAATGACAAAGGTGAAAGAAGAATGGTTGACTGGGATTTCAATGCATGGGGAGGACTAGTTGATGGACTCTACTTTCCTTGGAATAGAGATACACTAGTGCCACAAAAAATCGGCGAAATAGATGGCTTTGATTCTTATAGAACAGAAGGTTTTGTCTTAGAGGGTGGAAGTATTCATGTTGATGGTGAAGGGACTGTAATCACTACAGAAGAATGTTTATTAAGTGAGGGTAGAAACCCCCATATGTCAAAAGAAGAAATCGAAGATATGTTAAAAGAATACCTTAATGTAGAAAAAGTAATCTGGTTAAAACAAGGAATTGATCCTGAAGAAACAAATGGACATGTAGATGATATTGCCTGTTACATTAAACCAGGAGAAGTTTTATGTTTATGGACAGAAGATGAAACACATGAGTTCTATCAAATAAGTAGAGATGCATATGAAACATTATCAAATGCAACAGATGCAAAAGGAAGAAAACTTAAAGTACACAAAATGCCATTTCCAAAGGAGTATGTTAAGTTCACTAAATACGAAGCAGAACATACTGATTTAGTAGGTGGAACAATCGCAAGATATGAAGGGGATTTATGTCCAGCTTCTTATATTAATTACTTGGTAACAAACAATGGTGTTATTGTTCCGCAATTTGGTGATGATAACGATTTGCTGGCAATTGAAATACTTCAAGGATTATACCCAGAGAAAGAAGTAGTGGGAGTGTTAACAAGAACAATTGTCCTTGGTGGTGGGAACATCCATTGCATTACTCAACAAAGACCTAGATAATAAAAAAAAACCTCGTTAGAGGCTTTTTTTAATGACAGAAGGTTCGGCTTATTTAACCTTCATTTTTCTTATATAATATTCAGGAATTGTCAAGAAGACAATCAACCCGCCTATTAACGCGATTGTATAAACTAAAGGATCTTCACCTTCAGGTGGTAACATAAATGCAACTATAGCAATTGACAAAGCTATGAAGTGTAAAACTGAAACAATCATAGGTAAGTTTTTACCTGGGATTTCAAATATATTTGATTTGACTTCTGTATCAATTTTTCGCATTTTTACAAGTACAGCTGACATAACTAAATATGGCATAAAGAAGATAATAGAAGAGAATGCTAATAGACTCCAAAATAGACCTTCATTTGTATTTGCTAATAATCCATAACCAATTAGAACTACAGTAGATGCAATACCAAGAACTAGTGCTGCTCCAACAGGTGCATCATGTTTATTAGTTTTCTTAAATACTGCAGGAAACTCTCCTTCTTGAGCTGCTTCGTACGCCATTGCGTTAGCTCCAATTGCCCAACTGAATACATAACTTAAGAATACAATTACCATTGAGATTCCAAATAACGCTACTAATATTTTATTTGCGCCAAAAATAATAATAAATGCATCAATTAATCCAGAACTTACATCAATTGAAGATGCATCCAAAATTAACTGAATTCCTACTCCTCCGATTAAATAAATTGACATTGAGATTACACCAACGATAGCTAATGCCTTTGGAACATTTCTTCCTGGGTTTTCCATTCTATCTGCATTACATGATACTAAATCTATACCAGATAAACTTAATACAAATACAGGGATTAACCAGAAGAAATTGTAATCAAATGTTGGAATAAAACTACTTGCAGTAAACTCAGTTGCAGATCCATTATCGATTAAGAAGAATATCCCGCTAACAACTAATACAACAACAAGTACAATTTTCAAAATAGATCCTGTATTTGTTAATAGCTTACTTTCATTTAATGATAGTGTGTTGAAGAAAATAACTATCCATAATAATCCAACAGAGAGCAAAGATAACACTAATACACTCATGTCAGGCCAGAATAATTGCTGGAACACTGTTACAGATACTACTAGTGTTGATGGAACAAATGCAACTACATTGATCCAATACCACCATGAAGTACGTGCTGCCCACTTATTACCAAATGCCTTTTTTGTCCATACATACAATCCCCCTTGATCAGGGTACTTAGATCCTAACTCTGCTGCTATCGCGGCATGTAGTACATAATATAAACCACCAAAAATCAACATTGTAATGATAATTGATGGCCCAACTGCACCAAATGAAGCGATTAACTCAAGTGATACAAAAGATGCTAAAGACAATCCGACGATATCTCTTAGCTTAAGTTTTTTACTCATAATTCCTCCTCGTTTTCAAGTATCCTCAGAATGATACTTAGTTCATGATTTGATAATAGCACGAGAGTAACTATAGAGTCTATATTATGGGACATTATAGAAACAGTTACATCCAAGTAGTAGGTTGTTACTATTTTGTTAACATTTATACATCAAGACTAGAAACATAGTTGTAAACTAACATATCAATTATCGAGAACATCCCAATTCTTGAAGTTAAATCTACTTGATTATATGAAAATTCATTATTAAAGAAATAAAAATTGTAATCACTCATTATTTCAATCATATTAGATCCAGCTCTAGTAATAGAAACTATATTTGGTCTAACATTTGATAAGACATTTTCCATAATTCTAATTGTTTTAGAATGATCACCAGATAGAGAAATAACAAATAAAACATCGTCACTTCCGATTTTTTCAGGTAATCTTTCAATTTCGTAATCTTCCTGAGGAAAAATACAGTTTAATCCAACTGCAGTAAATAAGTGATATGCATATCTTGCGGCTTCTCTACTTAGACCGTAACCAGAGAAGTATATATTCTTACATCCCTTTAACATTTGTATTAGTGACTTCATCTGATCTTGAGATAACACACGTAACGTTTCAACTACATTTAGAACATAATCCCCCATATAATCTCCTTTTCTAAAAGAAGTAGGAACAATATCATCGTTCTCATTCATTATCGTAAATCTAATAAGATCAGTAAAATCTCTATATCCCTTAAATCCAATCTTTTGAACAAATCTTACAATAGTAGTAGTAGAAACATAACACTCTTTTGCCAACTCTCTAATACTCATATCTTTTACTTTCCTAATATTTTTCAATACATAATCCAATAATTTTTGATCACTGGAGTTTAATTTATTAATTGATTCATTACAGATAGTATAAAAATCTTTCATTTCAATCCTCCTAAATGTTCTTTTGTAAACATATATGTAACATAATTTTATAACTAATTTAATCCTTTTACAAGTCTATAAAACTTGTATGAAATCTATATATATACTTATATATAGCATTTTATAATCATACTCATATTATTAAAAAATCAAAACATATTGATTATATCTTGTTTCTTTCTGTGATAGGTATGACAAAAATATAGTCCTTAATCCGTTTTCGATTTTATCCAAAAATATCGAACAGATTTTCTATTGACAAAACGTTTTCATTAATCTATAATGTAATTAGAAAAACCGGTTTCGCAAATTGGAAATTGAGGTAGTATTTATGATTGATAAATCTAAGAAAGTAAGTATATATGATCTTGTTGAGGTAACTGGATTTTCCAAAAGTACTGTATCTAAAGCCTTAAACAGTAAAGGAAGAATCAGTGAAAAAACAAGACAAATTATATTAGATAAGGCAAAGGAACTTAATTTTGTTCCTGATTATCATGCTCAGTCACTAGCTAATCAGAAATCGTCTACTATTGGGATTATCTATCCTGATAATATGGGGATTGGGTTTTCACATCCTTTCTTCTCAGTAGTATTAGAAAGTTTTAAAAAGACAATGGAAGAACTTGGATATGAAATATTATTTTTAAATAGAAACATGGGAGGTAAATCTTTGTCATATGTTGAATATTGTCAATATCGCAATGTTGATGGAGTACTCGTAGTTACATTTGAACATGATAATGAACAACTAATAGAACTAATAAATAGTGACATTCCTACAGTTTGTACAGATATGAATGATTTAGATTCTTTAACAGTTGTATCTGATGATTATATAGGTGGAAGAATGGCCACAGAGTATTTATTTAATTTAGGACATCAAGACATTTATCATATTGCAGGACCACTTACAGTTGGAGCTTCCTTAAATCGATTTTTGGGTTATGAGAGTGTAATGAAGGAACATGGTATTGAAAATTATCGTTTAAAAGTAGCTCAACACTTTAGTTTTGAGGAAGGTTATCGCATTGTTAGGGATGATATTATTAATAGAACAACAGTACCAACAGCAATCTTTTTATCTAATGATGATTTGGCAATTGGTGCTATTAGAGCTCTTGAAGATCATGGATTTAACGTTCCTGAGGATGTTTCTGTAATTGGATTTGATAATGACAGAACTTATCGTCACTTTAAACCCTCATTAACAACAATTGCTCAGGACACTGAAATCATTGGTGAAAGAGCAGCAAAACTATTAAAGAGCGCAATAGATAATGAAGATGTAAAATCTATTAAACTTGATGTAACTTTAATTGAAAGAAATTCAACAAAAAAACTAAAAAAAAATGATTAAATTTTTTTTGAAAGTTAACGAAAACGTTTTATATAGGAGAATTAATATGAAAAAAATAATACTTGGAACATTACTAATACTAATAGCTACTTTAACAGCTTGTGAACAAGAAATTGTTTGTGGTGAGGGTACTATATTAGTTGAAGGAGAATGTATAACTACAGGTGTAAAACATCCTGGATTTGAAGAGGAGATAAGTGAATCAGATACTGAACTTCTTGATTTTGTAGATGGTAGTTCTTGCGAAGTTGAAATTACAAGTTATGGTGTAAATGATTACTCACTTGTATGGGAAGATGAGTTTAGTACAAATGGTGAGCTTGATAATACCAAATGGGAGTATATGTTGGGTACAGGAAGTAATTATGGTTTATATAAATGGGGTAATGAAGAAGAACAAGTATATACTAAGAATTTAGACAATGTTGAAGTAAAAGATGGTTTATTAAGAATTACTGCTAAAACTACTTTAACTGGTTATAACTCTGGTAGAGTTAGAACTAAGAATAAGGGAGATTGGCAGTATGGAGTAATTGAAGTATGTGCAAAAATACCTGATACATTGGGAACTTGGCCTGCGATATGGATGTTACCAACTGATTCACCATATGGTGGATGGCCATATAGTGGTGAAATAGATATTATGGAAGCTGTTGGTTTTGAATCGAATCGAGTTCATTTTAATATCCATACGGAAAATGACAATTGGGGTACAAGCAGAAGTATCGGTTCATATTCAAGTATCTCAGCAATAAGTACTACATTTCATGCATATGCAATTAAGTGGACAGAAACAGAAATTGGCTTCTATGTTGATGGAGATTTACAGTTTACATATACTCCACAGAGTTATGATAGTGCATATTGGCCATTTGATACTGAATTTCATTTATTATTAAACATTGCAGTTGGTGGAAAATGGGGCGGACAAAGAGGAATAGAGGATGGTACTTGGGAAGACCATATGTATGTGGATTACGTAAGAGTATATCAAGAATAGAGGAGAAAAAAATGAGAAAATTAATATTATTAACAGTTACCTTATTAACAGTATTTACATTAGCATCGTGTACTAATGATGCTGATCCATGTGGGGAAGGGACACATTTAGAAGGAAACACTTGTGTATTAGATGATGAAAGTAACCAACCACAAGGAACAGTTGGGGAAGTATGTTCAAATGAAACAGGATTACATACAGTTAAAGGAGCAAGTCCTTATACAATTAGTGAATGGTTAAACTGGACATTCATAGGTGGGCATCTAGTAACTGATCCTGACAATGCATGGATTATTGATTATGGTGCAGCGATATTCGATGTTCACACAGTACCACAAAATGCATGGGAAGGTTCATTTACACAATCTGGTATGTTTTTAACAGAAGGTTGTGAATATACATTTAGTTTTAAATTAAGAACAGAAGCACCAAGCATTAAACAAGATGTAATTGTGTTTGGAGAAAACACAAGTGGTATTAGCTTCTTTAGTGAAATAGTAGATTTAAATACTGAAAGTACAGTATATACATTCACAGTAGTACCTACTACTAGTGATTATGTATCAACTGGTGTATATTTCGCCAATAGTGTCGGTGTTGTAATAATCGAAGAAATTCAAATAACAAGAGATGCAGTTTCTGCAAGTTAGGAGTATCAAAATGAAAAAAATATTAAACTTAAGTATATTATTTTTAATGGTTTTCACCTTATCTAGTTGTGACACATCTGATGACGTAAAATGTGGTGCAGGGACAGTTTATTTAGACGGGACTTGTCAAGCTTCAGATACAGGTAATGATAACGAAAATCCAACAGATAACGAAGACCCTATCGATGAGGAAAATCCAACTGATAACGAAGATCCTAATGATGACGAAAATCCCGTGGATAATACACCAGATAATGCTTTAGAATTAATCGCTACAAATGATTTTACAAGTGATGATATTAGCTCATGGGCTACGGAAGGAAATGTCACATTATCACATGATGCAGATGGATATTTAGTTGCGAACGTTTCAGGATTTACTGGTGAGTTTTATCAAGAGAACTTCCAGTTACCAAATATGGCAACAGAAAAAGATCATACGTACACAATAACTATTGTTGCTAAAACTGATGTTACAGAAGGTAGAGATGTTCAGTTCTTCTTAGAAGATACAGATAATAACTTCTCAAAATTCTTCTTGGAAACAGAAGCATTAACTACAGATTTTCAGACATTTACTTATACATATGTAGCTACTGTTGCTAACAATGATACAAAACTAGGGTTATTCTTAGGTATTATGGAAAATAGTGACTTAGGTAATGTTATTATTGATTCAATTACAGTTGTAAAAGAAGAAGGTCTAATTGGTGATTTACTAGAAGATCTAAGTAATTCTGATTTTGGTACAAATGATATCTCAAACTGGGAAATGGAAGGGAATATAGAGCTGTCATATGATGAAAATGGATATTTAGTTATTAAGGTAACAGGTTTAACTGGTAACTTTTGGGAAGAGAATGTGACATATGGTGACCTAATTACTAAAGGTTGGACAACATACACTGTAGTAGTAAGAATTAAAGGTACCGTTGAAAGAACAGTAAATCTATTCGCAGAAGACACTGATAATGGTTTTACAAAATATGCCGAGATTAATCATACAGTTACTACAGAATGGACAGAAATTACTTTGACATTTACACCAACACAATCAAACAGTGACACAAGAATTGGATTATTTCTTGGTGAGATGGAAAACTCGGCTTTAGGAACATTCTATATTGATTCAATTACAATAACTGCAGATGCAACTTTTGAGTAAAAAAAAGACCTTTAAGGTCTTTTTGTTTGCTCTAAACGCCTCAAAAAGATAATTCAAGTAACACTTGAATTGGTTTAAACCAAATTACATTGCCACTACAAATATATTTTAGTATAATTTATAGTAGCGAAAGCAAGGAGGAAGACATCATGAAGAAGCTAATATTACTACTATTACTATTTACTACAATTACATTAAGTGCATGTGATGGGGAAGAACCAGAAGAAGTAACACTAGAGTTAATTGGTGATGAAACGGTGAGGATTGAGGAAGGAAATGATTATGTAGAGCAAGGGGTATTAGTAAACGGGATTGAGGAACAGGTATCTTATCAAAGTAATGTTAATACCGACAGAGTTGGGACATACTATGTAGAATTTCAATATGGGGATAAAATAATTACAAGGACTGTGGAAGTGGTTGAGGGAGCACGAACACAGTATTTAGAATTAGTAGATTTACTTGAATCTTTAGAAAGTTACTCATATACATTTACAACTAATATTGAATATAATTTAGCAGGGATAGATCATGCATATTATGATATAGAGGACTATGATGTATATGGTGATTGGTTCTTTGGAGAGTATCGTACAAATAGATTTGACGATAGCGAGTACGTCCGAAGTGGTTATATCTATCACGATCGAGCAAATCTAATTCAAAAACAGTACTTACAAGATGAGTATAGTATTTGGTATCATGAACAAAGATTGTTGGTGAGAAATCTATCATTAGTTACTGATTTTAAACTTGAAGAAGTTACTTATGTTTCAAAAGAAATAGATGGCGATGAAATTGTTTATTCAGTATTTCTAGATTATGAAGGATTTAAAGTACCATTTTTGGAACGTATTAATTTCTTTGAGAATGAACATTTTCCATTTAATATTGAAGAATCATTTGAGATATTAGTTACAGTAAAAGATGGAAACATTATTAAAATAGAAGCAGATTATTCATCATTATTTAATGAGTATAAGTCTGATATGTCAACATTGATTGTTTCAAAATATAGTTATATATACGAGTTCAGTAACCATAATACAGTTGAAGAAATTATTGTACCTCAAGAGTTTCTTGACGTAGTACCAACTTCATAAGGTGAGTAAATGAAAACACAGGAAATTGCCGATTATTTACGTAAACTAAGAACGGACAATAACTTAACACAAAAAGAACTCGCTGCAAAACTACACGTTACCCATCAAGCAGTCTCTGGTTGGGAGAACGGAAAATCTTTACCTGACATTGATACATTATCAAAATTAGGGGATATATATAATATAACAATAGATGAAATAATCTTAAAAGATCCAAATAATACGGAAGAACCAAAAAAAAGTAAAGTACCAAATTGGTTAAGACTAACCTTATCATACTTAGGAATAATGTTATCTCTATTTGGATTATCATTATTCTTTAACTATCCACTTCACTATATAAGTCATATTGTATTTACATCAATATTCTTTATTGTGGTATTAATTTATTTATTATTCTTTAAACTACGATCAAAAAAGTACGAGTATCTAATTGTTACTGGATTGTTATTAATTATCACTCTTGTTTCTGTAGCCTCAAAAGGTGCATATTACACAGTAAATGATGAAACCTATTTGATGGAAATGAACAGAAAAGAAATGATCTTTGATTTTGAATTTAAAGAAGAAACTGAGTACATAAGAATTAACAATATCTTTGATACATATTTATTTATTTATAATAAAGAAGAGAAAGGTATTCGTGTTATAAATATTAATGAGTTTGGGGAACATGAACCATATACTATCGATACGGGAAATTATAATGTTTGTGATATGGTTTATAATGGAGAAACAATATATTTCTCAAGTTATAGTTTTGATAACCCGGATGACTTTTCAATTAACAAACTTGAGTTTGAGACCGGTGAAATAACAACAATATACGAGACGAATGATATTTATGCAATGCATTTCCATTTTGGTCGTATTTTCCTTGTATCACATTGGGAGTTTGCGGGTGAAACAAATATCTACGAACTTACAGAAGATGAGGAAGTTGTGTTTATTGATAATTATAATGAAACAATTTATGATTTAACAAGTGAGTTTGTGGACTATGAGTTTAGATTCTTTGTTTCAATTTATAGAGAAATAGATGGTGAAGTTAAATCAGTTATTCAAATGTTAGATTCAGATTTTACATATATCGAGAATATATTTGAGATACCTTCTCGCGAGGTTATTTTCTTTAAAGAAGATTTAGGAACTGCCTTGTTTGTTCATGAGTCAAGCTTATATTTATTAGAAGGTAATGAAGTAAAATCACTAGAATCTGAGAATGAAGTGCAATTAGTTAATGTAATAAGTGATTCACTGATTAGAGTTGAGGATAAAATCTACACAAAAGACTTTGATTTACTTACAGATTACTTATTCTATAGAGAGGATTATACCAACGATGTTGCATTCTTGTTTATCTCTGATGAAAACGAGAACTTCTATGCTATTGATAATGAATTTATGTCATTTGTAGTACATCAACCAAGAGAAGAAAATCCTATCCTATTACCATTTATATATCGAGTATTAATTCTTGTACCTTCAGTATTTTTACTTGGATTAGCTGTAGTAAATGGACATCGCAAAAACCAAAAAACTATGATTGAATCATAGTTTTTTTATTTATAACAATAGATATGAAGATGATGTTATAATGTAAATGAACAATAAGGAGGACATTATGAATAGAATGCAGAAAATATCAATACTGAGTATTTCATTGTTGTCAATAATGTCAAGTGCTGCAGTTTCACCTGCCTTAGCTTATATTGGAGAATACTTTAATGATTCTAGTGAGTTAATGATTAAAATGGTAGTATCATTACCTGCCATATTTATTATCCCTGTAACCCTATTAACTGGTAAATTAATTTACTATATTAGAAAGAAGACATTAGTCTATATAGGATTAACTTTGTATTTGATTGGTGGTCTTGGAGGAGCACTAGCCAACTCAATAGTTATTCTTTTAGTATTAAGAGCTCTAATGGGTATTGGAACTGGTATTTTAATACCGTTAATGAGAGGTGTAATAGCAGATTTCTTTGAAGGTAAAGAAAGAGTTGAGATGATGGGTTATGCATCCGCTGTAAACAATTTAGGTGGTATTATAGCCACTGTCTTTGCTGGAATCTTAACTATTTATGGTTGGCGATATCCATTTATGGTTTACATTGTTGCTTTGTTTGTATTGTTATTGGTTGTTAAATATATGCCGGATCATGAAATTGAAGTAAGAGGAGATGAAAAAACTCATATTAATAAGAATGTTTGGATAATAGGATTGAGTCATTATATGATTATCTTAATCTTCTTTGCTATTCCATCAGGACTTAGTTATTATATTGCCGAGAGAGGATTAGGGACTGGGGTAACTACTGGGTTATTAATATCACTAGTAACATTAGGTTCCTTCTTTACAGGTCTAAACTTCCTTAGAATTAAAGAGTATCTAAAAGATAATACAGTAATTGTAGGATTATTATTAATGACTTTAGGAATGTTAGGGATTGCTGTATTTAGCAATCTTGTTGGAATATCAATTGCCTTATTATCTGTAGGTGTAGGGTTAGGTATACTAGCACCGAATATCTATTTACACACATCTTTAGAAAGTTCGAAAAAAGATGTTACATTAGCATTAGCTATTGCTGCTTGTTTTTCATTCTTAGGACAGTTTTCTTCACCGATAATAAACAAGATAATTCAAGATATTTTTAATTATCACAGCCCCGAATCTACATTTTACATATCTGTAAGTATTGGGGTGTTTGCGATTTTACTTGTTCTGATAAATAAAATAGTAAAAATCTATGTACCAAATCATATAGAGTAATTGATAAAAACTGAACAGCTCAATCTGTTCAGTTTTTTTAATATGACATATATATCAAATTTGACTATCGGTTTTGACTTCAAAACATCATCTTTTTATTGTTAAATAGTAGTGTGTTAAAACTTTGTTATGAAGGAGTACTAATAAAATGGATTTATTAAACATTATAAAGAAAAATTATCAATTATATCTACATATTGAAAAGAAATTCCCAACAGGTAATTATGGAGAAACTTTCAAATTATTTAGTGAATCAAATCAATATGTATTAAAAATAATCCCAAAAGTTAATATCGATTCTGTGAAAAGAAAATTGGAGTTTTCTAAGTTTCTAAGTGATTCCTCAGTAAATGTACCATGTCCAATCAATACCATAAATGATGAGTTATACTGTCTTGGTAATTATGAGAACGAGGAAGTATTATACTACATGTATGAGTTTCTAGAGGGTATAAATTTGGAGGATTCAATCTCTAAAACTATTAATAATGGAGGATTCAAGATACTTGGAAAAGAAATAGCTAAACTACACAATGCAATGAATAATTATCCAATAGAAAAACTAAGTGATATTGAGAAGTGGAATGACGTTGATGGACTAATGGTTATATATGAAGATATCCACAAAGATATCCCAAGTGAAATCACAAATCTATATAAGAAATATAGAAGTGAATTTGATAAGCTAAATCTTCAAAATAATCAAATGATTCACAATGATATGCATATGGCAAACATCTTATACCATAATGAAGAAAAAATTATTAGTTTTATTGATATTGAGGAATGTGCTTTAGGGAATAAAGTAATGGATTTAGCTGTTCTTATTTTTGATTTCCCTGTTGTCTGTTCACAGGGTGAGTTAGTAAAAAAAGGAATAACAGATATCTTAGAAGGGTATGAATCAATTAATCCCCTCAGTAAGACAGAAAAGAAATCACTACCGTTACTTTTAAAAATGTTAGAAACAGCAAGTTATATTAACTTCTACAAATATAAGGGTGAACCTGATAAGTGGCTAACTAGTTTTTTTAGTAATAGAGAAGATATTTTACTTAAGGATAAACCATATATTCCAATAGACTGGAACATAGTCATTGGTGATTATATTCAGTTTGGTCGTTACTTGGAAGAACCAATATTGTGGAGAGTAATAGACAAAAATGATTTAAATTATACTTTATGGTCTGACAAAATCCTCACGTTTAAATCCTTTGATGCAGCAGGGAGTGGGACTGCTTTTTATACAAAAGAAAACATAAATTTATATGATGAGGAAAGAGACTTTTTCAATGAAGTCTATAATCAAGTTAGTGATAAAGAACGAGTAGAAGCATATGGTTCAGGTAGATGGGCAACATCAAGTATCAGATTATGGTTAAATACTAAAGGTGAAGTAATTTACCTTAACGAACCCAAAGATTCCGCTGTCTTTCCAAGAAATTACGGGTATAATGAAGAACCTGGATTCTTATCAGGATTTACAGTAACAGAACTTTTATATATGAAAAAAATTAAACATAAAACACTTCTATCAAATAGAGATGTAGCCAAAGTAATAGGTGGTGTAGAAACACATCAGTATGTTTGGGACCAAACACCTAAAAATTCGGTATTAAACTATGACAATGCAGTTTATGAAGAAGTAGAAGACAATGTTTTCTTGCTTTCAGTAAAAGAACTAGCACAAGTGGAGGAATATGGATTAGAGTATCGCAAAAAAGCAACTATAAAAGCTCAAGAAGGATTTAAAACAGAAAGAATACATAGAAACTATTACGATAATTGGTTAAGAACACCTTATCCAAACAGAGTATCCAACGTTAGAAATAATCATTCTACAGGCACTGTATGTAGTTGGATTGTTAGTTCAGATGAAGTTGGTATTGCACCTGCGATTATTTTAGATACAAAATCAATTAGAGTGTTCAAAGGTAAAGGAACTTTGAAATCTCCTTATATCATTGATTAATTGTAGTATGGTATAATTAGATGGAATCTTTTTGTAGAGGAGACATTTGATATGATTAGACTAATGACAATAAACGATTATGAATCTTGTAAGAAACTATGGGATAAAGATGGTGGAATTGGGCAACGAACACTTGATGATTCATATGAAGGTATTAAGAAGTTTTTAGATAGAAATCCAACGACTTGTTTCGTTTATCGCGATAATTGCGTACAGGGGACAATCCTTACAGGACATGATGGTAGAAGAGGATACATATATCATTTATACGTCCATCCCAAACTAAGAAAAAAAGGTATAGGACAAAAACTAGTAGACTCAGCAATTAATGCATTAAAAAAACAGGGTATCAATAAAGTAGCTCTAGTTGTTTATTCGAATAACTCTTTAGGTAATAATTTTTGGGAAAGAAATGGCTTTACACTAAGAAATGATTTAAATTACAGAAACAAATCAATAAATGATAAAAACACATAAAACAATGATTTAAAGTATCATTGTTTTTTCTTTTTTGATATACTTAAATAGTAAAGTATAGATAAATTTTTGTTTGATTGTTTTGTGATAAAATCACTATAACAAAATGACGTAATTAATCTAAAAGGAGGTATTGTATGAAGTTAATTAATCAAGAACCACATTGTTCAACTCTTATGAGTAGTGTGAAGGCAGCTTATAAATATTATTATAATGAAGATATTACTGATGGAATGCTGTTCGGTTTAAGTGGACATGCATTTGCAATCAATATTACAATCGGTTTGGGACCATGTGCACCATATACATTCGATATGAGTTATCTAGATAAACTTTGCAAAAGTAATTTAGGACTAAGTCTGTTTAATGATGGTACTGTAGTAATTGCTGATACATCGGATGAACTAAAAAAGAAAGCAACTGAGGATATTAAAAAGTATTTGGATCATGGGAATATCATATTGATGAGTTCTTATGAATTTCAGTTGATTGTTGGATATGAGGATAATCACTTCATTATTACAAAGCCTTGGAATGATGCTCCAAGCGTAACACATGATATTGAGATGTATACTTTTAACGGAATAAAAGATTTTTTAAATTATACTGTGATTAAGAAAAGTGAACAAAGTGATTTCAAAGAAGGTGTTTTGAAATCTATTGAATATGCTAGAAGTTTGTTTAAAAAACCTAAAACAACACCAGATTCTGCAGAAGGGTTAAAAGCATACGAGTTTTGGCTTTCAAAAATGACAGAAGAGAATGCAGTAGGACATGGTAATTGGTGGACATCAAATGTTTGGTCTGAGAGTAGAAAGTTTGCTGTAGAGTATTTTAATGAACTCAGAGATTTATTTAATAATAGTAAGCTGATAGATGAAATTACAAGGAAATACAGCATATCATCAAACCTGTTAAAAGATATATCTAATAAAGAAGTTGAGATGAAGCAAAAAGTATCTTTAATTAATGATTTAAAGGCAAATGAGTTAGAAATCGAAGAAATATTAGGGAAACTGCATACTATGTTATAATAAGTATAGAATTATGAGATGAGGGAGAGGGATTTAAAGGGATAGTGATAGTTATTGTTTCAGGTATCCAAGGATAACCTTCCAGGAAATACAGTTGACTTTGATTTATAGGATAGTAATTTTCCGATTACTATCTTTTTTTGTATTTCACTTTACTTTGTCTGACATAGTAATTATACTAGAGGTAATTACTATGTGTAATAGAGTAATCAAGGAGGTATATTATGGAAAGACAACAACTTCACAAATTAATTAGACCATTTATTAAACCATCAGCTGGAAGAGCTTCTTGGCAAATAATAAACACACTTGTTCCTTATTTAGGATTAATAGTTATTATGTATTTTATGTTATCTAGAGGTATGAACTTTATCTTTACACTACCATTGATAGTGTTAGCAGCTTTACTACTTGTTAGAATATTCATATTCTTTCACGATTGCACACACAGTTCCTTCCTAAAGTCTAAAAGAATGATGTCATTATTTGGTCACATATTTGGTGTTTTAGTTTTTACACCTTATAACAAATGGAAAAGAACTCATAATGAACATCACCGTACTGTAGGAAATTTAGATAAACGTGGTGTTGGTGATGTATGGACTATGACAGTAAGTGAATTTAAACAGGCAAATATCTTTAAGAGAATTGGTTATAGTATCTACCGTAATCCTGTAATTATGTTTTTGATAGGGCCAACGTATTTATTTGTGATACATGAGAGATTGCCAGTTGGACTCAAGACAAAAAAGGACTGGTTTAGTTATATCTTTACTAATGTAATGCTAGCTCTTATCATATATTTAGTTACAATAACAGTAGGATTAAAGTATTACCTATTAATCCAACTTCCAATTATCTTTGTAGCATCTTCATTAGGTGTATGGATGTTTTTTGTGCAACATCAGTATGACGAAGTTTATTGGGAAAAGAAAGACAAATGGGATGTAATAGATGCAGCATTAAAAGGTAGTAGTGTTTATCAGTTACCTGCTGTATTAGATTGGTTTACAGGATATATAGGATACCATAATCTTCATCATGTGAATGCTCGTATTCCAAATTACAGACTAAAAAAAGCATTTAATTCCCATAAATTATTTAAATCAGGAAAAGTAATATCATTAATGAAGAGTTTTAGATTATCATTATTAATGCTTTATGATGATCAATCAAAAAGATTAATTAGCTACAGACAGTATAGAAAATTAAATACTGCATAGAAATGACGGACCTTTACTTAAGTTATTCTAGATGGTAAAATTAACTAAAATGGTTAACGGAGGTTTTTATGGATAAAAAAGAGGTTAAAGTTGTATTTAAAGAGATAATTGAAGATATTCTAGATCATTATGATGAGTATTCGGATGATGAAAGAAATGAAATAAAGGCAAAACTAAAAGATCTATATATTCTAAACCAAAGTCTTGCTAAATATGATAAAGTAAATAAGTTCAAAGAATCTTTGCATAGATTTTTGGGATTTCAAGAGTAAAAAAAACGCCCTTTGGGCGTTTTTTTACTTTATAACATAGTCTTACTTGTTTGAAATATCCTCTTTTATGATTAACAATTTATTGTAAAAATACCTAATATGTTATAATCACTATAGAAGGAGTGATGATATGAAACTTGATGTTAAAAGACTTAATAGAATACTAAGTAACTTATTTGATGATTTTAAGAATCTTTCTGATGAGGATAGAGAGTTACCAATGAAATGGAGTGTAATGCATATGTACTCATCATCTCAACTCGCTTTGTTAGTAGCAGTAAAGAAAAAGTTGAATCCCGAGCTATTAGGTATAATAGCGGCATTACATGATATAGGCGCAATTAAAACTAAAAAAAGAGAAAATCATGCGAAAAATGCCAGTAAATATGTTTATGAGATAGTTGAATTATATAATAGTAGTTGGAGAGGTAAATTACCAGAGATCTCTGATGAAGAAACATTGATAATTCATGATGCAATTATAAACCATAGTGATAAGGATACTGTATCTGATAATGTTTATATTGAGGCAATGAAAGATGTAGATTCTTTGGATAGGTATCTTCATGGGATCAATACAAAGGGTGGACATACTAAAAGATTAAATAATATGATTGATTTGTTTGATTTAGATATTCAATAACAAAGAGATTGGTTTAATAAAACCAATCTCTTTTATTTTATGACAAAAAAAATAGAATTGTTCATAAAAAATGACTTTATATGACACAAAAAATGATATATAATACATTTGAGGTGATGTTTATGAGTAATGAAATAATATTTATAAGTTTCTTTATGGAGAAATTTAATCTAAAAAGTGAGGAACTTGCGAATTTCCTTTTCCTTGAGAAAAGGACACTTTATAACTACAAAAATTATTCAATTGATAAGATACCAAACAAAGTTAAGGAAAAGTTCATTCTCTTTTTCCAAGGGTATCAGGAATTTTACAAAGTTAATCTCTCTTTACAAGATATATATAGCAGTTTATTAAGTATTGATGATGAGTTGAAAAACTACTTAAGAACTAAATTTTTGGAGATAGCAGAGATAAGAAAGACAAATTATATTATTAGTAGTACTAGTGAACTTTTGAAAAAAAGTGATGTTCGAAGAAAGGTTAATTCGCTTGATGAGTTCTTGACTGATTTTAAGATGTTAATTGAGTATTCCAACCTTACAAAAGGTTATCTATATAGCATCTTTGAGATAATTATTAATAAAGTTGATAATGAGAATGATTACTCTTTTTTGGACTATATTAATAAATACGAAAGAGATAGAAACTAATGATAAAGATTACTGATAATAAAGAGACTTATTATAAGTTATTTGATGATTTTAAGTATTTTCATACTTTTTTGGTTTATGCAATTAATGATTTAGAACCTGATATTTATGTGGATGATATGGATAATCCAAACTGTGCAGTAATAGCCACACCACCTGCGTTTATAATAAAGGGTGAACCTCATGAAAACTATATAGATGATGTATTAGAGATGTTCTATGACAACTCACATATTATTGCTGAATCAAAGGATTGGTACAACTATTTTGATAGAAAGTTTGCAGAAGGAGCTATTAAAAATAAGAGAGTATTGTTTGATTCAAACTCACTAGTATTAGATGAGGTGTTAAAATTAAGAGTTGAATTACCAAAAGGTGTAAGAATTGAGAAAATAGACTCTAATCATCTTGAAACTGAAATAATTAAAAATGATGTTATTAATAGGTTTTTTACAAAATCTAAGTTTATAGATTCAGGCTTTGGGTTTGCCTTAATGGATAATGAGGATGTATGTCACGGATTTGCATTATCAAACTTTCCAATTTATGGAAGAGATATTGAGTTGTACTTTCGTATTGGATATGATGACAATCATATATATAGAAAAAAAGGGATTGGAACGACACTTTGCACATATCTAATTGAGTATTGCCTAAATAAGGACTATTTTCCTATTTGGGATGCTGCTAACGAAGTATCAGCACATATTGCAAAAAAGATAGGGTACAAAGTACTAGATGAATGGGTAATGTATAATATTAGAACCAAGCAAGAGCAAAAAAGTAAAATCAATTAGATTTTGCTTTTTTTATCTATATGAAAAATTTTGGTAATTACTTTTATTTATACATTTTCTCACAATATTTATTTTTCTTCACTATGATAATGAAGAGTGGCATCTTTAAAGGGAAAAGTAAAAACTCATTTCTATTTTGACAAAAGAGGATAAAAAGCGTATAATCTTCGTGTGTTATACCTTAACTGAGAGAGAGGTACAATTTATGGATAAAAAACGTAGAAAACGTAAAATCAATTTAAATACTCCAGAAATAGTTGCTATCGGATTTGCGTTAGTTATATTAGTTGGGGCAATACTATTAAATTTACCGTTTGCTAGTAAAAGTGGTGAAAGTATTGGTTTTGTAAATGCATTATTTACAGCTGCTAGTGCAGTGGCAGTTACTGGGTTAGTTGTTGTAGATACAGCTTCTCACTGGACAACATATGGACAGGTTGTAATACTTATTTTGATACAAATAGGTGGATTAGGATTTATTACAATGGGGACATTGTTTGCCTTAATATTAGGTCGTAAAATTAATTTTAGACGACGTGTTGTAATGAAAGAATCAATGAATAAAATAACAATGAACGGTGTAGTACGCCTTGCCAAATATATATTAATAACAACCTTTATATTAGAAGGTATTGGTGCCTTAATTTTGTCAACTAGATTTATTCCAATATATGGTTGGGGTAAAGGTATCTGGTTCAGTGTATTTCATTCAATAAGTGCATTTTGTAATGCCGGATTTGATTTAATCGGTGATTTCCAAAGTTTAACACCATTTGTAAATGATCCAATAATTACAATTACAGTGGCATTGTTAATCATTATAGGTGGATTAGGATTTGTGGTTATCTTTGAATTATTAGAGAAAAAGAGTTTCCGTAAATTAAGTCTACACTCAAAAATAGCATTATCAATGACAGGATTCTTGCTTGTATTTGGATATGTAATAGTTATGGCTTTAGAATTTAATAATCCTGGTACAATGGGAGATTTATCATTCGGTAGTAAACTACTAAGTGGATTCTTCCATTCAGTAACACCACGTACTGCTGGATTTAATACTTTGCCAGTGGATAAACTAGCTATGGGAACTATTGTTATGACAATGGTCTTCATGTTTATTGGTGCAGGTAGTGCTGGTACAGCTGGTGGGGTTAAAGTAACAACTGTAGGTGTAATAGTAGCCACTATCATCTCTACATTAAAAGGTAGAAAAGAAACAGAAGCATTCAAACGTAACTTACCAAGAGCTTTAGTAAATAAATCATTAGCTATTATCAGCATTGCAATGGTTTGGATTGTTGTTGTAGCATTTGTTTTATCAATTACTGAAGATGCAAGTTTTGTCAATATTCTGTTTGAAGTAATAAGTGCATTTGGGACTGTTGGATTATCAATGGGTATAACAACACAACTTAGTGCAATAGGTAAAGTTGTAATAACAATAACAATGTTTGTTGGACGTATTGGACCATTAACATTATTTATGGCTCTAGCACAACGTCACCAAATAACAACAAACTTATCATATCCTGACGAAGAGATTATGATTGGATAAAAAATAAACAAAGTCATATTGGCTTTGTTTTTTATTTGCTTACTTTTATATACCAATATAACCATGTTTTACCATTAACTCGACAGATAATTCTTCATTATATGATAACTTAATCATCTAATAACCTCATATAAATAACTTTGTCACAATATTATTCAAAGGCCTTATTTAGGCTTTTTCTTTTATATAAGGCTTTTTAATGGTAAAATAATCTAGTAGTGATACTAGTTTAGGGGATGATTATATTGGCAAGAAAGTATACAAAAAAATTGTTTAAACATAAGAAACCATATGATTTGGAAAGTACAAATCAACTTTTTAGTGATGCAATTAGAGAAAATGCGATTCATCATTACAATAATTGTTCTGAGTATAAAGAGATACTTGATCAATTGGGGTTTGATCCAACATCAATCAGTTCAATAGAAGATATTAAGAATTTACCATTTTTACCTACATTATATTTTAAACGTCATGAGTTGTTCTCAATGCCTGTCAAAAAAATGGCTATCAAGGCAACTTCTTCAGGTACATCATCAGGATTTAAAAGTAAAGTTGGAATGAGCTATCATGATTTATGGATTGGATTTAAAATGCTTGTTAGATTGTTTAGATATCATAAACTATGGTCATTGAGACCAGTTACATATCTTATTTTTGGTTATGAACCAACCAAACATACAGATGTGGTTATAATGAAGTCAGCATATGGGTTTACATATGTTGCACCCGCTAGAAAAAGACATTACGCTATTAGATGGGATAATGATAATAAAGAATATAAAGTAGATTTAGAATATATGAAAAAAGCATTTATTGCTGCATCTAAAAAAAGAACCCCTGTTAGAACATTGGGATTCCCAGCGTATACATATTTCTTATTAAAGGAAATGAAAGAAGAAGGAATAATATTAAAGATGCCAAAAGGTTCCATTGTTACTATTGGTGGGGGATGGAAACAATTTTATACTGAGAAAGTAGATAAACATGACTTTTATAGGATTGTAGAAGAGGTTTTAGGAATACCTGAAACAAATATAGTTGAGTTTTTTGGTGCTGTAGAACATCCTGTTGTATATCCTGATTGTAAATTTCATCATATGCACATACCAATATACTCTCGAGTAATCATAAGAAATCCTGAAACATTTGAACCAGTTCCTAATGGACAAATTGGACTGATTAATCTTTTATCTCCATTAAACTCTGCAACACCATTATTATCAGTTATGACAGATGATTTAGGGATATTACATGATGGTTGTGAATGTGGTGAGAAATCATCGTGGTTAGAGATTATTGGTCGAGTAGGAATCAAAGATATTACAACCTGTGCCCAAGGTGCAGATACGATGCTAAGTAAGTAGGTGAAATCATGATTTTATATAAAGGTGAAACATATAAAGATTTATTTCAGAAAGAGTTAATAGATTCATTACAAGATGATTGTCTTATAACATTGTCTAACTCTCTTCAGTTGCTAACTGAAGAGGTTGTTAATGCTTGTGATGTTCTAACTAAGAAAATACTTGATGGTGAGTTTGATGATTTGATTAAACCATTACTAGCTGAATTTGATATACCTGACGAATACTTTAGTAAATATGTTTCAATGTTTTCTAAGGAATCCTTAGATAAGAAAATAGCAATTGAACTAGGAAATGATTATCTAAATTTAGAGCCACTAGATACAAGTAATGTAAGAAGTCTCCATCCACTAGGGATCTTATTTCATATTGCGGCAGGAAACTTAGATGTTCTTCCTGCTTATTCTGTTATAGAAGGATTGTTAGTTGGGAATATCAACGTATTAAAGTTGCCTTCAGGTGATAAAGGAGTTTCTGTAAAACTACTATCAGAACTAATAAAAATTGAACCGAAGCTTAAAGAGTATATCTATGTTTTTGATGTACCTTCAACAGAAGTTGATACTTTAAAAAGTTTGGCTAATATTGCTGATGCTATTATTGTTTGGGGTGGAGATGAAGCTGTAAAAGCCGCAAGACAAATGGCACCTATAAATACAAAAGTAATTGATTGGGGACACAAATTATCTTTTGCGTATGCTAGTATAGATGCTGCTGATTCTGAACTTGAGGAAATCGCTCATCATCTTGCATCTACTAACCAATTATTATGTTCATCAGCACAAGGTATTTATGTTGACACAACATCAAGAGATGAACTTGATGATTTTGCGGAAAGATTCTTCAACATATTTACTAAGGTGAATAAATTACACACACCAGTACCTTTTGGTATGATGAGTAAAAATGCTGTTGAACTATATTATGAAAAACTTGTTCAACATGAAACAGGGAAGAAAATATGGAAACAAGATGGTATAAGTGTAGTGACATCAGATGATAGTAAATTAGAATTATCTTTGCTGTTTAGAAATATATGGATTAAAGCATTAGAACAAAAAGATATAGTTAAAGTAATCAAGCCCCATAAAAATCATTTACAAACAGTAAGTATTTTAGCTCCAAAAGTAAAATATGATGAGTATAAAAATAAATTAATCCAAGCAGGACTAGTTAGAATTAAAAAGGCAAGTGAAATGTCCGATGTAATTCTTGGTGAAAGTCATGACGGAATGTATCCTTTAAGGGTATACTCAAGAGTTGTTGAGGAGTATGTTAAGTAGTTATTTTAGGAGGTGTTCGTATGTTTACAACAAATGAGTTTGAACGGATTAATAATGAGTTTAAAGAAGTTAATAGGTCAAAACAGAAGCAACTGAAAACTATATGGGGAACGTTGTTAGGTTCGGTTGTTTTAATAGTAGGGATTTTAGTATTTCTATTTCCTGATTTATTAGAAGATAGGGATACAGTATGGATACTGCCTACTTATGGTGGTGTACTATTTGTAGTTACTTTAGTAGGGTTTATAATTAGTAATAATTATTTAAGTGAAAAACCATTTTTCGAGTTTTTATACCCTCAAGTTATCAATAAACTCAATATGAGTGATGGACATAATTTTGAGTACACTGCTTTTGAAAAAGGTGGAAAAGAGTTTAATAAAAGAGGTGGATTATTTACTGGATTTGCTTCTGTAAAAATTAAAAGACATATCAGTGGAGTAAGTGAACAAAATCATTCTTTTGATATTTATGATTGTACAATGATTACTTCAAGTGGTAATAGTCAGCAAACGCATTTTAATGGGGTATATTTTATTCTAAAGAAAGATATTAATACAACACTTCAAATTAGAACAAATGGTTCACCAAAGAAAAAAGGTATTAAGTATGATAAACATAAAGATATTGATGATATAAAAGTATATTCAGAACAAGGTAAAACATTGATGAATATTGATCATTCATATTTAAACTTTATGAGAAAACTTAGGGAAAACGAAAACTACAATAAAGTATTCCTAAGCATCGTAAATAATGAAGTTCATCTTGGTATCTGGTATAAAAAACATCCTGCTAGAAGACATAAATCAATAGATTTGAATACTCTAAATCAAATGATTAAATATTTTCAAAGTGAGTATAAGTTAATTAATGAGATAGACAATATTGATAGTTTCTAAAAAAAATAAAACACCCATTACATATTTTGTATGGGTGTTTTGTTTATTCTGGTTTAAAATATTTAAAGCCAACAGCATCTATTTTTGGATACTCTTTGAAACCTAAACTGTTATAAAATCCTTTTGTTTTATCAGTAGTATCTGTAGTAAGTATGATGTGTAGACAGTCAGGATATTTATCGATAATTATTTTCATTAGTTTTGATCCTATACCTTGGCGATGATACTCATTTAAGATAAGAATGTCTTGGATGTATATGATAGTTGTTATATCTCCAATTGTTCTAATTAAACCAACAAGTCTTTCACCATCATATGCACCATAACAGTCTAAGGAATTTTTGATACCTTTAAACAAGTGTTCTTTGTTGTTTGTATAGTTATACCATTTATTATCAAGATATAATGTCATTATTTGATCTTCATCAAATATTAATTTTTTTATTGTAATCATTTTATCAACTCCTATGTTTTTGTTAGTTGGTTTTAGTATGTTTAGCTAAGATGAAAAATACAATACAGATTACTATTCCTATTATGTAAGTTACTATATTTCCAAACAATATAAAGGGTGTATCAACAAAGTTTAAGAAAGCTTCTGTTCTTATTGTAATCAATCCAACCATAAGGAGGATTGGTATCAACATAGGGAACACAACAATTAGTCTTTTTGCCCCAGTTAAATTTTTCTCTGCGGTATGTTTTATAGTAATCATTAACAATGGGTAAAAAACAAATGATATGATAACATAAGTTAATGTGATACCAAGATCTAGAGTTTCTGTCTTAAAAGTGTCTGCATTAAACTCACCATATCTTAGAACTTTATATGTTTTCATAAATAGTAAAAATAATGTAAGTAAAAATGTACTATTAAGAATCATATATAAGTAAAAGTTTTTTTCACCTGAATCAACAAAGAACTGTTCAATATAATCATTGAGATTTCCTTGGATTACTTCATTGACATCTCTTTCTTCTAAACTTGCGTGCTCGAATATTTCTAATACCATATCCTGAATTTCTTTTTTTACTGTATAGTTTGATGATCTTACAGATATTAGATCAACAGCATTGAAGTACATTTCCTTATATGCATCTGGCAATTTTTCTATTCTTTTTCTTGTAATCTTGATATAAGTGTATCCAACCACAATTACTACAACAACATTAATTACTAATATTGCATATATAATCCATGAAGCAGTTGTTAAGCCAAATCCAGCAGTAATAAACCCAATGAGTAAAGCAAGAAAGAATACAAGTAGCGTTACCATCATTATAGCTTTTTGTTTTCCTATAGACATTTTATTTACCTCCTTTTAATATATCTGTTACAACTGAAGAAACTTGGTTCCATTCATCCTTAAAACTTGATAGGAAAGTGATACCTTCTTCAGTAATTTTAAAGTATTTTCTTTTTGGTCCAAGTGGTGATATAACAATTTCACTTGAAACGTATCCCTTTTTCCCTAATCTTATTAACACAGGGTATACACTACCTTCATTTAGATAATGAAATCCACTTGAATTTAGTTCCTCAGTTATTTTATAACCATAGGTATTACCTTTAGATATAATCTCTAAAACACATCCATCTAGTAACCCTTTTAACATTTGCGATCTTGTAGCCATAGTATCTCCTCCACTACTCTATATAGTTTAGTAGTACAATTTCATAATATACTAACTACTCTATAATGTCAAGTAGTGGAACAAAAAAATCATCAAGATTTTAACCTGATGATTTATCCTATACAATTTTTTTTGGTTTCTTTAGAATTGGTTATAAATAAGTTGTTGATAAGGAAATGAGATTGCTGTTATAATTGTACTTAGAGGTGAAAATATGATTAAAGGAAAACGAGTTTTTATTAAGAAGTTTGAAACATTAGAAGAAGTTACAAAACATTCTGAGTTGTATAATAACATATCTGAAAGATCAATCCACGATCATATTGAGCAACAGGATAACGAGAAAAGAATAGATGCTTTTCAATCTGGTAATTTTGATTCTCTCAATAAAGTTAAGTACATGTTATTTAATGAAAATAGAGAATTTATAGGAACCATTGGTTTTGTAAGAAAAACACCTTGGGAAGTTAATATTGGTTATAGAATTCTATTAAAGAAACATCGACAAAAAGGATATTTGTCCGAAGCGTTACCTTTATTCGTGAAGTATGTTTTTGACACTTTTAAGGATGTAGACAGAATATCTTTGAATACTGCATTTGACAATATTGGAAGTCAAAAAGTAGCTGAAAGAAGTGGATTTATTTATGAAGGTACTTTAAGAAAAGCTTATGAGTACAGAGGGAACAGGGTAGATTTCAAAGTTTACTCAATATTACGAGATGAGTTTGTATAGACAATATATGTATTAATACTAATAATGGAAGGAATGATTTTTTTGGATAAGAGATTTGCTTTTATCCTTTTCTTGCCATAATAAAAACACCTCCATACTATTAGTATAGTACAAAGGTGGTTTTTTATTTAGTGTCCACTATTTGGGGTTCATTTTAAATTTAAGCAGTTTTCTTTTAAAAATTAACAGTATATATTTTATGATAAAGTTCATATCCACATTTAGATAGTGTTTTTTGTGAACCAATATTATCAATTGTTGTTGAGCAAATTGTTTTATAGCCTTGTTTATTTGATATCTCTCTCATTGTATTAATAATGTAAGTTGCCAATCCTTTTCTTCTATGGTTTGAAGATACGGTAACTCCTATATTCATTATGTTTTTCGAACTGATACTTTTTCTTGTTTCTCCAGTACCAAGTATCTCATTGTTCTTTATAAAAAAGTAAAGACCTCTTTTAGAAATAAGTTTTGTGTAATAATCTTTTAGCCAAGTACCAGCTTCACCAAGATTGAAAGTATTATATTCAATAGCTCTTTCTAAATCAGAGTCTTTTGCTATATATATATCTATCCCATCCTCTAGAGATATAGGATTATGTTTGATATTCTCTTCATATAAGTATGTGTTTTCTGAAAAATCATTGCTGATGCTTTTACATGCTTTATAGAATAAAGGATCATATGTCGATACATATGCTTTTTTTATGTTTTTTTGCTTTACTACTTCGGTAAACACTTTATTGAAGTTGCATGATTTATCTGTGTAAAATTGTGTTAGTACACCTTCACTATCAACTGCATAGTAGCCAATATCATTAATTAAGTAAAAATCACATGATGGGATAAGTCCTTCTTCCCAAAAGTCATCCATTGGTGCAGTTAAGTTATTATAGTATTTCTTTTTGTATTCGGAGATGCTGTTTAAATCAGTTTTGGTCAGCTTATACATTTTACCCACCTTCAATAAAAAAGTTGTTTAATAACCATAAATACCAAATTGATTATAACACATAAATGTGATTTTAATATGTTATAATGTTGCTATAGATGTAGAAAATGAGGTTTTATTATGAATGATAAAAAAATTGTTGTAATAGGAAGTATAAATATTGATATGGTTACTAAATCAATAAAATTTCCCCAAAAAGGAGAAACAATAATTGGGCAAAATTTTGGGACTTTTTTTGGTGGTAAAGGTGCGAACCAGGCTGTTTGTGCTTCAAGGTTAGGCGCTAATGTTAGTTTCATTGGATGTGTTGGAGATGATATTAATGGCGTTAGTGCTATAAAAAATTTAGCTGATAATGAAGTAAATATAAGTGGTATAAATAAGATTGAAGGTCTATCAACTGGAGTTGCACAAATCACTATAGCTGAAAACGATAACTCTATTATTATTGTTAAAGGGGCAAATGATCTTGTGACTAAGGAAGTTGTAAATAATAATATTGAGTTCATAAAAAAGGCAGATATTGTACTGATGCAATTAGAGATTCCTTTAGAGACTGTTGAGTATGTATTGGAAATATGTAATAAAGAGGATATTATTACTGTATTAAATCCTGCACCTGCAATGAAATTATCAAGTAATATATTGGGCAAGGTTGATTATTTAACTCCAAATGAGACGGAATTTAACTATATATTTGATGAACAATATCGTGAATGTTTAAAGAAAAATCCAAATAAATTGATTGTGACAAAAGGTTCAAATGGTGTTGATTTTTGTGATGGGACTAATATAATAAATGTTCCTGCTCATAAAGTAGAAGTAGTTGATACAACTGGTGCAGGAGATTCATTTAATGCAGCATTGTGTGTTGGTTTAGTTAAAGGAATGAGTCTATCCGAAGCTATTATGTTTGGTAATAAGGTAGCTTCAAAAACTATTCAAAAACTTGGAGCTCAGACTTCGATGCCTTATATTGATGAGTTGTTATAAAAAAGACTAAGATTGTGAAATCCTAGTCTTTTCTTTTTATTCAATTGTTGATCGGGTGAAATCCCATACAGCTAGATTACTTCTTTCCCAACCTGTAACATTACTTGATACTAGAATGTCATCACTATAGTGGTAAAGAGGTATAATTGGCATTTCCTCCATAATAATTTCGTATGCTTGATAGATGTATGCAAAGTGTTGTGCAGGAGTTGTCGCGGTATTTGCATTCTCCATCAATAAGTCAAATTCAACATTAAAGAAATTATGGAAGTTATAGTAATTATTAGACTCAAATATCGCAAACATACCTGAAGGATCTATAAAGTCTGTTAACCATCCTCCACGTGCAATATTGTAGTTTCCATCAGTTCTATTTTGTGTGAACATAGGCCATTCAACTGATGATGTGTTTATTGTGAATCCTAATACATCTTCCCAGGTATTTACCATACAATCTGCAACTATCATATGTCCCTCAGATACGTTAAAGTATAATGTTTCTTGTTCTAAGTTAGCTCTTAATTCAGACAGTGTCATATTCATTTCAGTTGCTGCAAATGTGAAAAATTCTTGTGCTTTAGTATAACCTGAATCATCTGTTGGAAGTTTTTCACCTTCGATAGTGTAATGGATATCTGCACCTTCATCATCTAAAAAGTTTGGTCCTAAAAATCCTGTAGCAGGGATTCCATGAACTATAGCTTCTGTTATTTCATTTCTGTTAACTGCATATGCTAATGCTTTTCTTAGGTTAAGATTAGCAAAGATGCCATCTTCAGTGAAGTCTTCATTTACTCCATCATTATCTTTATCTAAATTAAATGCATAATAGTAAGTTCCTAAATAAGGAAAATAATAATAATCATCGCTAGTTATCTTAAGTTGAGCTACTTCAGAAGTTGGAACAGTACTTAAAACGTCCATTTCTCCTGAAAGATATTTAGAGTATGCAGTAAATGATGAGTTGAAGTAAAGCTCAATACGATCTATTTCAACAGTTGAACTTTGCCAATATTGATCATTCTTTTCTAAAGTTATTGTTTCACCTAAACTGTATTCAATAATTTTAAATGCACCATTTGATACATTTTGTGCAGGATTTTTGTCCCATCCCATTACTGACACTACACTTTCTTTAACAGGCATAAAATGCCAGAGACTAGTTAGTGATGGGAAATAGAATGTAGGTTTTGTGAAGGTCACTTCTAGTGTATAACTATCAATTACTTCAATACCAACACTACTAGCTGGTGCTTCGCCTTGAGTATAATCAACTGCACCAACGATATTTGTGTATTCCCATATCCATGAATATTCACTTTGAGTGACTGGACTCATTGCCCTTAACCATGAGTACTCGAAATCATACGCAGTTAATGGTGTACCATCACTCCAGTTAGATTCTCTCAAATGGAATGTTAGTGTTAATCCATCTTCAGAAAATTCCCATGATTCTGCAATCCCTGGTCTTACGATACTATCTGTTTCTCTAACTAACCCTTCAAAAGTGTTATTGATTACATCTCCAGCACTTCTTGAACCCACAATCCCTGGATCCAAAGAGTAGGGATCGTCATCAATGTTCCATCTTAGAACGGCCAAATCTGATTTGTAGTTTGCATATAAATCAATATCCATTGCTGGCATAGTTTCATCTTCAAAAACATTGTCATTTAACAACCAGTTAACGAATGTATAATCATCTACTATAATAGGGTCTGGATAATCAATATCTGATTTATAATCTATTGTTGATGTTTGAATTAAATTTTCATTAATATCATAAAATTTTATAGTGTATTCATTTATACTCCATCCTGCATATAATTCTAAGTTATTGTCTGGTAACGTTGTTTCAGTGTAAAGAGTTGTTAATTCCTCATCGCTATACCATCCATTAAATGTATATCCTAATCTATGAGATGGTGTTAATTCAGGAACACTATCTCCATGTAGGAAAGTTATATTCTCTACTTGTTGTCCACCATTTTCGTTAAATATAATTGCATATATAGGGATCCATTTAGCATACAACATTACATCGTTTGAAGGCATTGTATCAAACGCAAATAAATCAGTAAGTTCTTCATCTGTAAACCAACCACCAAATACTGCATCATTTTTTGTTGGATCATTTGGGATTGTTAATGAATCACCAAATAAAACTGATTCTAATGGTATCAAAGTACCACCATTTGAATTATAAGCTAACTCAAATTCTGCAAGTTCCCATTTAGCATGTAAGGTAATATCACCTAATACTGCTCCAGCAAAATCATATGATACATTTAATGTAGAATCTGAATACCAACCTAAAAAGTTGTATCCATCAAAAATAGGTGCATCTGGTTCTGAGATTGCCTTACCTTCAGTGATAATAACTTCTTCAATAACTTCTCCACCGTTTACGTTAAATGTTACTGTGTACTCAGGTGTAAAAGTGTCACAACCTGTGATAGCTAAAAACCCTAATAGTACTAATACAAAGCTAAGTAATTTTTTCATTAATATCCTCCTAAAATAAAAACAACATAAAAAGAGTTGAGATTCTTATTATATTGTTGTATGTTTTTTTTCATATCCATCCCACTCCCATTTGATTTTACAATAATATTATATCAATTATATTAGATATAAACAATATCCTATTTATTAATAAATAAATACTTATTGTAAGCCATTTTGTAGTTGTTTGTGTATTTGCTATAATGAAGATAGGTGGTATTATGAGTGAGTTTTTTATAAGGATACCAATAAATGGCGAAAGTGAATTTGATATTCTAACTGTTGAATATTTTGTAACTATGTTGGTATGTATAATTTTAATTGGGGGATTTTACTTCATTGCACCAAAGATTAAACATCTGAAAAGAGAATGGCTAGTACGTTATTTAATGGGTATAACAATGTTACTTACTTCAGTAACTATCTTTAAATATGCTTATGACAATAATCATATGTGGTATAAATACTTACCAGAGGCAACTTGTGGGTGGGCAATATATTTTGGTGGCTTATCATTATTAACGAAAAATAGAACATTAGCAGTACTTACTTTCTTTTGGGGATGGGGTGCGATTTCAACAATTCTATATCCTAATTTATTAGAGGGACCAACAAGATACAATTTCTACCAGTTCTTTTTAAGACATATACTAATTCTTGTTAGTAGTATCTATATGTTTAGAGTTCTTGATTTTAAACTTTATAAGAAGGATTTCTATCTATATATTATATATACACTACCAGCCGTAATAGTCGGTGGAGTGATATCTTGGATAGTAAACGACCCTGATGAACTAAATATGTTTTACATGTTGCAACCAGCTACTAATACTCCAGTGTTTGGTGTAATATTAGAGTATAACTACATTTTATATGTTGTTTTATGGCTTGGTTTTGCGATTTTAATTGGATATGTATACGGGTTACCATTTTACGAAAAGACTAAAAAGTAGTCTTTTTTTTATTTAACGTATAAAAACACTTGACGTATAAATAATTTATATGTTAGAATAAGTTATACGAAAAGATAATTTATACGTATAGAAAGAATATGGGGTGATTTGATGAAAGGAACCAAACGTAGATATTATAGAACTCCGGAATTTAAAAGCAACCCAACAGTAGTGAATACAGTAAATTCCATAAACTACAATTGGCTCATCTTCGATGGAACGAAATAAGACTATTTGAAGATAACTTATTGTATGATATAGTAAGTTTATAATCAATTTAGTAATGGAGGTATTAACATGGATAAAAATGTGTTGGTTTTAAAAACAGATGAAGATGTAAAAATGGTTTTTGATCCATTTCGTAAGAAAATAGTAGTTGCTTATTTAGAGAGTAAAGAATCTTTAACTGCAAAGCAAATTGCAGATAAAATAAGTGATTCTCCTGCAAAAGTAAATTATCACATTAAGAAGTTAGTAAATTATGGTGCGTTAAAACTTGATAAAACTGAAAATATCAATGGGATTCTTGCTAAATATTATAAGTCTGCTTATAAAAACATTATGTTTAGAGGTGCAGATTTATCTAACAAAGTATATTTATCTCAAGGTGAAATGATTGAAAAAGTTTTTAACACATTGAGTGAGAATTTTGCTGAAGACCTTCATAAACATTTAGAATTAGTTGCTAAATCAGAAAAGGATAAACAACAAAGAGCATTAAAAGCTCATATAGTTAGATTATATATGACGCCAGAAGAGCAAATCGAGTATCTGAAAGAAATTGATAAGCTTACTGAGAAGTTTTTAAAAAAGGATGAAAATAAGGAAGTATTTTCAATGTTACATACTATGGCAAGGATTAAATAATTATCTACCCATAATTATTTATATAAATCTTAATTATCCTCAATAAAAGGAATCTGTTGATTCCTTTTAGGCTACATATAGCAGTGCAACCATTCATCAAGTAATGAATGGTTTTTTTTTGCAAAAAATTGTTCTTGAAGGGTATTTTATCTATGTTATAATGTGTGCGGTGAGGTGAAGACACTTATGAAAAAAAAGTTATTTGCATTTGATGTAGATGGTACTCTATTAGACCATAAAAATAATGAGATTCCAGATAGTGCTTTAAAAACAATAAAACATCTTAAAAGTGAAGGACATATTGTAGGGATCGCTACAGGTAGAAATCAAAGACAGTTATCTAAAGCTTTAGACAGAAATGATTTTGATTTCTGTATATTATGTAATGGTGGATATTTAGAGATGAATGGTAAAAAAGTTTATGACATTCAGTTCCCTCAAAAAAACAAAGTTGAACTATGCGATTTATTTGACAATCTCAATTATGAGTATAGTATTACTACTGAGAAGAATTTATTTTCAAAAGAACCTTATGGACCTGGTTGTCAAAGAATAATTGAACAATATAAAGTCCTTACACCTGAGAAAAAAACTGATTTAAGAACATTACCAGTTTATCAGTTCTCAATTTATGAGGAAAATTTATCAGAAGAAGTTTTGGATGAACTAAATAAAAAATATCATATTCACTCACTTGGTGAAATTGGCTATGACGTTGTATATGATAAAATTAATAAAGGAAATATGTTAAGGGAAACTGCAAGAATTTTGAACATTGATTTAGAAGATACAATTGCCTTTGGTGATGCCGATAATGATATTATTTTATTAAAGGAAGCAGGTATAGGTGTTGCGATGGGTAATGGTACTGAGGGTGCAAAAAAAAGTGCCGATTATGTAACCAGCGAATCCTATAATGATGGAATCTACAACGGAGTAAAGAAGTTAGGATATATTAATTAAGAACTAGAAGGTCATATTTCTAGTTCTTTTTTTACTGTTTGTATCCATATATAACATTCTATTTCATTATTTGGCAATTATTTGATAAAATATTGATAGAGATTTAGGAGTGGGATTAATGAAAATACTTAAAAAGATATTAGTGATAGTCATATTTGTCGTTTTTGTTTTTGTAATATTAAATATATTGCCAAAAAATAAGTTTCAAGGAGATAATCATTGGCTCAAGGAAAACAATGATAATCGACCATTAATAATTTCTCATGGTGGAGGATTAGGTGTTAATCCAGGAAACACAATGAGAGCTTTTCAATACAGCTATGACAATGATGTTGATGTAATAGAACTGGATGTCCATTTAACTAGTGAACAGATACTTGTCACTAGACATGGAGAAAATCAAACAGGAAACATTAGACAAATGTCAAATTGTGATACTGTGATATGGGAAAATACATATCAATGGTTGTATGATAATTGTAATTTTGGATATAACTATCAGGACGATGATGACAATTACCCATTTAGAGATATGACACATAGTGAGTGGGTTGAAGCAGGAGTTTATATGACTCAACTTGAAGAGTTGTTTTTAACATTTGGAAATAATATTCTTTATATAATAGAGATAAAAGCAGACGCTGATGCACCTAGAACTGAAAGTGCAGATGCATTATACGAACTAATAGAGTTATATGATTTATTCGATAATATTCTAGTAGCTACATCTTATGAAGACATTAGTAATTATATTACTTTGACATATCCAAAAATCACTCAATCAACTTCCCATGATGACGCTGAGGATATGATAATAAAAACATATACATTTACTAATTTTTTCTTCGATCCTGTTAATAATGCTGCTTTGCAATTACCAACAACATTCAATGTTCCTGTCATAAATGAACTTAATCTTGCAACAAGATATCTTATAAACAATGCTCATAAACATAATATGGCAGTTCATTTTTGGACTATAAATGATCCTGATGAAATGAGAAGATTAATAGATTTAGGTGCAGATGGTATCATTACTGATTATCCAGAAATTCTTAGAGATGTAATAAATGAAGAGTAATGGAGTGATTACATGGAAACAAGATTACTAGATATTAATGATAAAAATAATTTTAAAAAGATTCGTTTAGAGTTATTAAAAAATGAACCAAAAAGTTTTGGTTCAAGTTTTGATGAAGAAAGTAGGTTTGAAGACATTATGTGGGATAACAGATTAAATAAGAAGCATGTATTTAATGTTGGGACTTTCAGCAATAATGAAATTATTGGTTTAGCTGTTTTTGTTATGAGTCCAAGAAAAAAAATGAAACATCATGCCACATTAAATAGTATGTATATTAAAAAGGAGTACCGAAATAAAGGTATCGCAATCAACATGATTAACTTCGGTATTGAGTTGTTAAAAAAGAATAATGTTGAGATATTAGATTTATCTGTTTCAAAGGGAAATGATAAGGCAATTAAACTCTATGAGAAGTTGGGATTCATCAAATATGGAGATCAACCAAAAGTAATAAAAATAGATAAAGAATACATAAATTTATTATTGTATTCTAGGGAACTATAGGTGATATTATGGCAAGCACATCTGAAACAATTTTGATAGAATCAAAAAGACAAGATGAAATGATAAATGTAACAGGTCATATAAATAAGTTTGTGGTTGATAGTGGAGTAAAAGAAGGAGTCCTATACCTTTTTGTTCCTCATACAACTGCTGCAATAACGATTAATGAGAATGCCGATCCGGATGTTAAAAAAGATATGCTCTTAGGACTATCAAAGACCTTTCCAAATGATAAGGATTATCAACATTATGAAGGTAATTCACACGCCCATATAAAATCCTCATTAGTAGGGGTTGATCAAACAATAATAATTGAGAAAGGTCGTTTAAAATTAGGTACTTGGCAAGGCATCTATTTTTGTGAATTTGATGGTCCTAGAACTAGAAAACTATATATAAAAATAATAAAGGACAAGGTGTAATCATGAATCTAGAAAACATTATGAAATACGTTGAATCTAAATTGGCTAATGAGTCTAGTGGACATGATTATCTTCATGCTTTAAGAGTATTAAAAAATGCTGAACTGTTAGTCGAAGGAAACGATGTTAATAAAGAAGTAATTTTTATCTCATGTTTGATTCATGATTTGATCGATGACAAGTTAGATGATATCAATAAAGAAACAAAAAATAATATAGTTGAAAAACTAAAAACTGAAAACATAAACAAGAATGATATAACACACATCATAAGTATTATAGAGAATATGTCATATAGTAAAGGAAAAAAACTAAACACTTTAGAAGGTGAAATAGTACAAGACGCTGATAGATTAGATGCTCTTGGTGCAATTGGAATTGCCAGAACTTTTGCATTTGGTGGAAAAAAAGGCAGATTAATCTATAATCCAAATTCCTTGAATGATACTGATTCGTTATCGCATTTTCATCAAAAATTATATAAGTTAGTTGCCTTGATGAATACAAAAAAAGGCAGAGAAATTGCAGTAAATCGTACTAATTTTATGAAGGATTTTGAGAAAAAACTACTTAGGGAAATACAGTAAACTCTTACATCTTTAATGAAAACGTGTTCAATTTCAAAAGACTTTACAAAACATATCTTTGCAGTAAAATGAAGGTGCTTATTCAATAAGCTACCTAAAAATGTGACAAAGGAGAGTCTTGAAAAATGTTAACTGTTGAGCAAATGATTTTGAACACTCATAAAGACATGATAAAAGAATCAAATAAAGTAATCGATAGCATTATCAAAAGAATTAAGAACATATTTAGATAGTAAAACTATCTCCAAAAATAATACTGCACCTATCAAATGATAGATGCAGTTTTTTTATATTTCACCAAACTCTTTTGTCCAGATGTAAGCCGGTATTTTATGTTCTAACTCATAACCTAATTTTTCAGCTAATGATCGAGAAGATTCTTTCATCTCCCAACAAGACCAATTAGGTGTGATTTTGTTTTCTAATAGATATTCAATTAGACACAAACTTGAATCAAAGGCAAAACCTTTTTTCCTTAATCTAGTATCTGTCCAAACATCTAGCTCAGCATGGTTTTTACCAAGCATAAATGCTCTACTGAAACTTATTAAGTTCCCATTGATATAGATGCTAGCCTGAGGATATTTGATACGAGAGGCATTATCATCTTTTAGTTCCAATTTAACAAAAGAGTTAGTTGTATCATACTCTTTGAATGTATCTTTGTTTAATTGATATTGATACCTCTTATCAATTACTCCATTGATAGATTCAAATATCTCTTTTAAAAACTTGTCCCATTTATCATTAGGACTAAATAGGATTAGTTCTTCTTTACCATTTTCGGTAACATAATTACTTAGAAGTTGAATAAATTCATTTTGATCTTGTGGTACCTTACCAAAAACATAGTGATAATCAAATGTGGTAAATAATACTCCATAATTTTCCTTTTCATTATATTCGATTATATATTTATATTGTTTTTCTATATGAGAATATATGATGGGAATACTATGTCTATACTCTTTTAATAGTTCACGATATTTTGCTTTCATATCATCACCTCCTATTTTTATTATAGCAATAAAAAAAGTAATTGTGAAATTATAGAACAATTAATCTTTATTAGGTATACTACTAACATTCTTGTATAATATAGATACAATATGTAAAGGAGTATGATATGGAAGAAGCAAAAACATATAAATTAACATTGAGTGGTGTTGTTCAAGGTGTAGGAATGCGTTTTTTTGTAAGTAGAACTTCAAAACGGATGGGTATCAATGGATACGTTAAAAATATGTATAATGGTAATGTTGAATGTGTCGCTCAGGCAAAAGAAGAAGTTATTAATGAATTTATCAAATATATAAAAAGAAATTCTCCCGGAGTAATTGATAATGTTGTAAAAGAGGAGTTATTTGATAATCAGATATTTAGTAAGTTTCAAGTTAAATTATTTTAAAAAAGACAACCAAGTTGTCTTTTTTTATCTTTAAATTAGTTCAATATTATCCCACTTAGGAATTAACTCTTTATTTTCAATTTTTGTTACTATATTTACTATTTTGTCATTAATTGGAGTTTCTATATTAACCCTATCCCCATAATCACAAACTACTCCATTTATAGCATATACTTCTGTTTTTTTATCTCTTTCAATATCTCTTAACATACTTGATCTTATGTTTTTATGCTTTTTCATAGCAATTGGTAAAATGAATAAACTGAGTCTTTTTTTAAGACCATTCTTATAATCCATTAATTTTACAACATCTTTACCTTGGATTGGCTCGATTTTTATATTTGCAGCTTTTGCAACATCAATACATTCTTTGATAGCCTCTAAAGCTAATAGTTTTGACTTCTTATTACTTGATATCTCACCAAATGTTGCACCAGTTACAACACTTAAACCACTAAATGCTGCGTTTACTAGTAACTTAGACCATCTAGCACCGATGAAGTTTTCTTCTATTTTAACTTTTCCCATAGTATCGAGAAGTTCGACGATATAATTAAATAATTTATCATCATTTTTTCCGTTCTTTCCAATACTAAAAGTTAATACATCTCTTGTTGCTTCACTAGTTAACTCACAGACACCTTTTCCATGAAATGTTGCACCCCAACTCATAGTACAACCGATTGTTTTATCATCACCAATGATTTTGGCAACACTTAACTCAGGTAAACCATTTTGCATGGTACAAATGACACCTTTCTCAGACAGATAAGGTACAAGAAATTCAACAATCTCCTTATTAAATCTTTGTTTTGTCATAAGTAAAACAATGTCATATTTTTTACTCATCTCATCAGGAAGTAATGCTGATACATGTTGAGTGAACTCGGTTTTCCCAATGATCCTTGCTCCTGTCTCTTTTAATACCTTAATATGCTCTTTGTTTCTATTTATTAAATCAATTTCGTAACCTGCTCGTGTTATGTAAGCTCCTAGTACAGTTCCCATAGCTCCCGCTCCATATATTGCAACATTCATAATAGCACCTACCTTTTCAAAAGTATTATAACATAAATGGTCTTATTGGATTTAGTAGTTTTATGATATAATTATTTAAGTAGGGAAGAAAATACTGTCCCTATGGACTTTTTTTATTGGAGGAAATGATGAAGAAATTACTATTTGTTATTATTTTAGGATTTACATTTCTACTAACAGGTTGTGATGTAGAAGAGTACACTGTAACATTTAATACATATGAGGGATCAAGTATTAAAGATATCTTTGTTGAAGAGGATACTATTGTAATTGAACCATCTGCACCAACATATACAGACCATGATTTTTTAGGGTGGTATCTAGATGAGGATTTTGAAGAAGTCTATGACTTTGATAGTCCTGTCAAGTCAGATCTAGAATTATTTGCTAAATGGGAGAAAAACTATTACCTAATTGAGTTTTATTCACATGAGCAAACTATAGAACCAATAAAAGTTTTAAAGGGTGGTTTATTGGATGAACCGGATACTCCACTTAAAGAAGGGTATACATTTTTAGATTGGCACATTGATAATACATTTACAACTGTATTTGATTTTACAGAGCCGATTACAGAAGATATTACCATCTATTTAAGTTGGGAACTTAATCTGTACTGGATGACTTTTGATGTAAATGGAGGTTCTGACGTTTCTGATGAAGCCAATTATCACTTCGATGTTTGGGAAGAGCCAGAAGATCCGATAAGAGAAGGATATATGTTTGATGGATGGTATCTTGAGAATACATTAGAAAATGAGTTTGTGTTTGGTGATGAGGTAAGTAATAATGTTGATTTATTTGCTAAATGGATATTAATTTCTGAGTTAAATATTGTTTTTGTTCCTTCAAGAGATGCAAGTGAAATATATGAAGTAACAGAACCGTTAAAGCAAATTCTACTTGATGAGCTTTCAAGTAGAGGAGTTGAGTTTACTGCAGTAAATATATATGTTGCCAGTTCTTATGAATCGGCAGCTGAAGGATTAGTAAGTGGATTATATGATGTTGGATTTTTACCTGGTGGAGTATACGTATTGTACAAAGATATTGAAAACAGTCCGATTGAAGTTATTTTAGCGGCTGGTAGAGGTGGTTTAAGTAAAACTTCTACAGACCCAGTTGATTGGAATGATGGAGTACCTCTTGAGTACACAACTGTTTTAGAACCAGGATACAATAGTTTTATTATTGCTGGAACATCAGTAGCAGCTAGAGCTGTAGCAGATAAACTGAATGGTGGAGAAACATTGGTTTGGGATGATCTTAAAGACTTAAACTGGTGTGTACGAAGTGCTACATCAAATACGGGATATATTTATCCAAATCTATGGTTATACGAGAATTTTGGTAAACAAATAAGTGATTTGACAAACATTACAGTAACTAGTGGTTATGGTGCTACGATGTCATCACTAGCTGAAGGTACATGTGATCTAGGTTTGTTATTCCGTGGAGCACGTATAGTATACGAATCAGATTGGACCGAAAACTATGGTAGAGCGGATACAATCTGGAATGAAACCGATGTTATTGGAATTACACAATATATTATTAGTGATGCAGTTGTTGTTAATGAAGATAACCTAAATGATGAACTAATAACTATGATTAAAGAATCGCTTATCGAGATAATTCAAACAGAAGAAGGTTTAGAGATATTTGACATTTATAGTTTCGATGGATTTATTGAGATTACAGATGAGGATTATGATCCTCAAAGAGATGCTAACGATTTAATGAACTAAAAAAATAACAGAACACTTTATTTTGTGTTCTGTTTTTTATTTGGTAAAAAACCTTCAAATACAGCATTGTCATACTTTAATCTTACAAAATCCAGATCATCATTTGATCTCGCAGTATAAGACAATATCATCATACCTTTATTTTTTAGCCTATCGAGTCTTTTTCGAGGTAAATCTTCGAAGCGATAATTTATAAAATCTGGTTTAGTTATAAAATTATACACCATATGTTTTAAGAATTTATGACCTATATCCTTGTGTTTCGGGAATGTACTAGATATTTGTCCTCTTATTATTTCTGGAGCTTGCTTTTTAAACTGGTAAATAATTTTTGGATCAAACGAATGAACAGCATACTTAAATTTATATGTACTCATTAATTTAAGGAATAATTCTACGAAGATTTTTGGTTTAATTGTCGGTTTCAACTCAATAAGAAGTTGAGTTGATTTATGAAGGTTATCCAATACATCTTTAAGTAAAGGTATATGTTCATTAGTATTTAACAAAGTATATTTTCTTATATCCTCATAGTTTGTATCTTTAATCCTTAAATCAACATTACAAAGTCTTTTGAGATTTTTATCGTGAATAACAATTATTTTTCTATCCTTAGTAACTCTGACATCCATCTCGATATCGTATCCATTTTTAATTGCATTTAGAAAAGCACTTATAGAGTTTTCTGGGATATTATCATTGTGTAAACCTCTATGAGCGAAGTATCCTTCTTTTATCCATTTCATGTCTTTCATATCATCACCATCACTTTTCCTACTTATATTATAACCTTTTTTTGACATTTCATTACCAAATTCTTTCTATGTTTTTTACAGTATAAGTGATAAAATAAACATAGACAAATTACTAGGGGTGAGACTATGGCTCTCAGAAAAAATAGATTACTCGAAGCATTAGACGAGTTACGAGATGAAATTCGTGAAGAAGAAAAACAACAAACTGGAAAGCTTCCTTCGATTTGTACTGATGAAGTTTTACAGGAAATATCAAGTAAGAAACCACTTAAAATAAGTGATTTTTTAGCAATATCAGGAATCAACAGAGTATTTTTAGATAAGTATGCTTCTAAATTTTTACGAGTAGTTATGAAACATCAGACTGAAATTGTAAAAGAAGTTAAAGTATCTAAATCAGCATATAAAGTTTTGGATCATTATAAGGATCGTTTAACAAATATTTCAAGAAGAAATCCTAATCTTTACATGGGGAAAACAGTGAAAAAATCTAGTTTTGATTTATCATTATTAAATCAAAACATTGAACTAATAAACTTTTTAACAAGCAAAAGAGTAACTACATTAAGACTTCAGTTTGCATCTTCAATTAGTGGTGAGAACCTAGAAAGAAGTATTACTACGCTTTATAGAGAAACTAACAAAGATGAGAAAGAAACGGGGTCATACGATTTATATATCGCATATCCATATGTCGAAGGTGTTTTTAAAAAAGACCGTTTTGCGATAAAAGCTCCACTGCTTTATTTTCCGGTTAAACTAGTTAGAAATAAACGTGAGTTTAGTATAAAAAAAGATAAAGATAAGGATATAATCTACAATCGAGATTTATTATTAGCAACATCTAAAATGGAACAAAACGATATTGATTCAAATGTACCATTTATATATGATTTTAGTATTAAGACACTTATGGAAGTAGTTATTCCTTTTTATCAAAAAAATGGAATCAATATTAAGAAGAGTGCCCTAGACTTTTCATTTGAGCAATATAAGAATGAACTAAAAGATCAGTTTGTTAAAAGAAGAACAGGAGTATTCCATTCTCGTGAGTATATCACGATAGGTAGGTACAAGTTATATTCATCAATGATTCAAAAAGATATGAGCAAAATATTAGATGCTAATAAGTACAATGAATTATTAGAAGGACTTATTGATGAATCTAATCTTTATACTGAAGAAAAAGATGTTGTGTTTAGCATTGATAAGGATAAGATTAAAGAGAGTAACCTTTCATATATAAATGAAATTAATTACTCACAGGAAAAAGTTATAGATTTACTAAATAAAGAGCAGAAACTTGTTATCTGGGGACCTCCAGGTACTGGTAAATCTCAAACGATTACTAGTTTAATTGCTAGTAGTGTTTTAAAAGGAGAAAATGTTCTTGTAGTTAGTGAGAAAAAAGTAGCTCTAGACGTAATTTATTCACGTTTAAAAGGTGCATCTAAATATGCAATGTTCATAGATGACTCTGAAAATAAACAAGATTTTTATCATAAATTAAAAGAGTTTGTAGCTCCTACTCCACCACAAAGAACATTAAATAATGATATATTTAAACTGGAAGAAGAAATTAAGGAAATACTTCACTCTATGGATCGTTCACTTGATTTGTTGTATAACCAATCAATTCAAGATGTTCCGATTCACAAATTATATACAAGATATATAAAAGATAAAGATATTATTCCAGATTTAAGTCCTAAGAGAGTACATTCAATGTTTAAAAATATCTATCGAAAGCCAAAATTCAAGGATCTAGATGTTATTGAGAAAACATTTGATAAGAAACAATATCTAAATGATGCGATGATATATGAAACGATGTTATCTGAATATCCGTTATTGAACAAATTAGAAACTAAAATTAGTCGCTCTAATATTATTGAGTTTACCGAATTTACAAATGACTTTGACAAATTGATTAAAGAAAGTGAAAAAGTTTGGTTCTTTAAACGTCGAAGTTTGAAGAAAAAATTCATAGAGGAAAACAAGAAAAGACTTATATTCTTAACAAAAAAAGGAATGACTGATTCAAAATATATCAGGTTATTACTTCAAGATGACAAACTACATAGATATATTTATGACAATATTAATAAATTAAACAAAATAAGGAACAAACATAATAAACTATCAGAAAACGAAAGTAAGTTCTTACATATGTTATTACATCATCCTTTAATAAAAGATTTTGATGATGTACCTAAATATCGTCATTACTTATTTGATGCATTCTATACAGGATACCTAGAAGAGTTTAAGACAAAAAACCAAAAACACTTATATATATTAGAAAAGTATCGTGATAAAATTACCGAACTTAATTCCTTAATGGATGAGAAAAAACAAGTCACAGTTGAGTCTTTTGAAATGGAACTTTATAAATATGCATTAAACTTCTCTAACTCAAAAAGAATTATGGATGTAAAAAGAATTTTAGAGAACACCAGAAAACCTAGTGTAAAGGCATTTATTGATATTTTCCAAATGGAATTAACAAACAATATCAGGGTATGGATGATGACTCCTGAAGTAGTTAGTGCGATTGTACCTTTAGTATATGGAATGTTTGATTTGGTAATTTTTGATGAAGCATCACAGATGTATGTCGAAAAAGGTATTCCCGCAATTTACCGAGCTAAAAAAGTTGTAATTGCCGGAGATACAAAACAGTTACGTCCATCAAGTTTAGGGATAGGACGTTTAGAAGATGAAGATGATTACTTTGAAGATGAAGTATTAAGAGATGTTTCAATGGATGCTAAAAGTTTATTAGATTTAGCACGATATAAATATGATGAAACAATTCTTAACTATCACTATCGTTCACAATATGAAGAACTAATTGCCTTTAGCAACCACGCATTTTATGAAGGGAAATTAATTGTTTCACCAAATCAATCTAATTCTGTAAAACCACCAATTGAATATGTACACGTTAAAGATGGTATTTTTGAAAACAGAAGAAACGAAGAAGAAGCAAAGGCAGTCATTAAACTTATTAAAAAAGTCTTCAGAGAAAGACAAGATAATGAGACTATTGGTGTAATAACATTCAATAGTACCCAACGCGACTTAATCGAAAATTATATTGATGAAGAGTTGTTTAAAAGGAGCCGTTATCAAAAACAATTTGAAAATGAACTCTTCAGAACGGATGAAGGTGAAGATACGAGTTTATTTGTTAAAAATATTGAAAACGTACAGGGGGACGAAAGAGATATAATCATCTTTTCAATGGGATACGCTAGAGACCCTGAAGGTTATGTTCGTAGAAGATTTGGTTGGTTGAATAATGATGGTGGGCAAAACAGATTAAATGTTGCAATCAGTAGAGCTAAGAAGAAAATATACTTTGTGTCTTCATTATTCCCTGAAGAACTAAAAGTTGAAGATTTAAAATCAACAGGACCAAAACTATTAAAAGACTATATGAGGTATTGTTATTATGTTTCAAACAAGAAACCTGATATGGCAAGAGAAGTATTGAATCAATTACACACAAATGATAACAATAATGAGGAAAAAGAACTTTCTAATATGGTTCAAGATATCAAAAGACGTTTAGAAAGAAATAACTTCAAAGTTGAAACTGCTATCGGAATTGGTAATTATAGTATTAATTTAGCAGTACATGATGAGGAAACAGATTCATTTAAACTTGGTATTATATGTGATGTTAATGACTTATACGGATTAGAAGCAAGAAGAGATTTACTACACCAAGAGAAATATTTAGAAGCGAGGAAATGGAAGTTGTATCGTGTGTTTGCATCTAACTGGTACACTGATCCTAACAAGGAAATGAGAAATATAAGAGAATTACTAAAATAGCATATAATTATTATACGAGGAGGTAATAAAATGATTGTTGGAAATATAAATGATTTAATTGCTAAAGAGATTAATAATCCAAGTGTTAAAAATGCTGCTATGAAAGTATTGGTTTCACCAAAAGAAGGATGGAATGGATATGTAATGCGTGTAGTGGAAGTTGGAGAAGAAGGATTCACTCCTAAACATTCACATCCATGGCCACATATAAACTATATGATTGAAGGAGAGGGAGAATTATTAATTGACGGCAAGATTAATCCTGTTTCTTCGGGTTCTTACGCCTATGTACCTGCAGGCTCTTTACATCAATTTAGAAATAAAGGTAAAGGTATGTTTAAGTTTATATGCATTGTTCCTGAAGAGGGACATCAATATTAAATGTATATCATAAGAAATTTTTCAATACTTTTTATATAATTAAATTATAAAATGTTAAGGAGATGAATTATGACAAATACTAAAAGTTTAATTAAATATACACATGATAATGAAAACGGATTGATGCATTATGTAGTTTATGAAGGTGACGTTGTTGTTTTATCAGTTTTTGACTCAAAAAAAGTTGCTTTTATAAATGAACACGGAAAACTAAATGTTACTTTTGATGTAAAGTCAAAAGACTTCGATGAGTTAGGTGTTTCAATTGTTACTGAAAAGGAATATGTTGAGAAAGTTTATAACTATATGTTAGAAACAAACAATGCATATTTTACTGATGGATTTGAAGGGTTATGTGTTATTAAATTTGAGAAGAAATAAAAAAAGACAATTTTTGTCTTTTTTTGTGCTTTAAATTCACTTATGAGGTAATAATTGATATAATAGATGTATGTTGTAATAAGGAGGATTTGAATGAGAACTGAAAGTGATAAGAAATTAGATTTTAATGATGTTTTAATAAGACCTAAAAGGTCATATTTATCTAGTAGAAAAGAAGTAAGTTTAAAAAGAAAATATACCTTTATGCATAGTAAATTAGTATGGGAAGGTATTCCAATAATGGCGGCAAATATGGATGGAGTAGGAACTTTAGAAATGGCTAAAGCGCTTGCTAAACATTCAATGTTTACATGTTTAGTCAAAAATTACCATAATGGTGATTTAGAGGATATGAATCTTGATCCTAATTTTTTTGCAATCTCAACAGGAATTGGGAAAAAGGATTTTGAGAGATTAGAAGAAAATTTAAGTGATCATCCTGATGTGAAGTTTATCTGTATTGATGTCGCAAATGGTTATAGTGAAGCTTTTGGTGATTTTGTTCAAAAGATAAGAAATAAGTATAGGGAACATACAATTATTGCAGGTAATGTTGTTACTGCTGATATGACTCAAGAGTTAATATTGCGTGGTGCTGATATTGTTAAAGTAGGTATTGGTCCAGGTAGTGTATGTACAACAAGAATCCAAACTGGAGTTGGTTATCCACAGTTAAGCGCAATTATAGAATGTGCTGATGCAGCTCATGGCTTAGGTGCTCATATTATTGCTGATGGAGGATGCACTTCCCCAGGTGATGTATCTAAAGCGTTTGGTGCAGGTGCTGATTTTGTTATGCTAGGTGGTATGCTTGCAGGACATAATGAAGGTGGAGGGAATGTGATTACTGAAACTTATACTACTGGAAAGGTTTCAAAAGAAACTAAAGAACCAATATTCGAAGATAAACAGTTTGTTGAATTTTATGGAATGAGTTCAGATACTGCAATGGATAAACATTATGGAGGTATGGCAAATTACCGTTCTAGTGAAGGAAGAACTGTGAGAATTCCTTATCGTGGTAATGTTGATAGATCTGTTTACAATATATTAGGAGGACTTAGATCAACTTGTACTTATGTTGGAGCGCCTTCTTTAAAACAGTTATCAAAATGTACAACATTTATTAGAGTGTCAAAACAATATAATGATGTATTTGAAGAATAAAAAAAGAGTGTTAAAAACTCTTTTTTTATTCTTGTTTAGCCTTTTGTTATAAACAATAACTTAAATTGACTAAACACATGATTTATTTTATAATATTTATGTAAATATTTATTGAGGAAGAGGAGTGTTTTACATGAGAAAATCAAAACTATTAACATCATTTATTTTATTTTTTATGATGTTATTTTTATTTGGTTGTGAGGATTTTGATAAAATAGAAGATGTTGTTATAACTGTTGACGATGAAATTATTGTTGATGTTTATGATGACTCATTTAATTTATATGATGAAATTACAATAATTGACGAATATGGTGAAGAGGTTTTGGATAAATCGGAATACGTTGATTTGGGAGACTATGATATTGATGTTAAAGGTCGCTATGAAATGACAATAACATATATCACTAGCGAAGAAGTCGAGTTTACTAGGAGTTTTACTGTTTTCGTTAGTGATAATGAAGCACCTGTAATAATTTTACTAGGTAATCCTGATGTTATAATTAATGATTTTGGTGAATATATAGAACTTGGTGCTAACGTTACAGATAACTATGATGAGGAAGTTAACTTAATTATTGATTCTTCAGCTGTTAATCCAGCAGTGCCTGGTGATTATACCGTTACATACAATGCGACAGATTCAAATGGGAATGTTGCTGAAACAGTTACTAGAAACGTCCGAGTACTAGATTATGAAGCACCTGAATATGAGTTATCATATGTTCGTATTCAAACAGGAGATAGCCCTATTCATTGGGAAGATTATCTTGTAATAAGTGATAATTTTGACAACGAATCAGATCTTAGTGTAGTGATAGAAGACAATGTTAATTATGATGTTGCTGGCAGATATCAATTGTTTATTACAATTACTGACACATCAGGAAATGAAACTTACTCAATTGAAGATGTTTATGTCATAGAAAGATATCACTATCCTGCCGATGTGACAAACATTGTTGAGTATATTGATAGATTTGAGTTTGATGTTACAAATACAGATGACACATATTTTACTAATTTTTCATATACTATATTAGTTTGGGTTGAGGAACTTGGGGAATATATACCTTTAGAAGGATATATTGAGGTACCTATTACCGATACTCATATAGTTGTTAATGGATTAGAGCAAGGAGAAATATACCAACTGAAATTTGAATATACCACTGTAGGTAATCCTGATTATATTTTAGGTGGTATAAATTCACATATTCAGTTAAAAGAAGGTATTAAGTACCATAACGTTAGACCAATGTCTACATACGCGACATTTGAAGTATTTTGTGATTCTTATGATTCATTTATCAGTATTAAGATTGAGAATGCTGATTCAGGAGTTATAGAACAAATACTTGAAGTTGATATACGTGACTTTTTTGTAATAGAGAATTTAACTCCTAATACGGATTATATAATTATTTATGTGTTTGAAGGTTATGAAAAAGAGTATGAATTTACTACATATCCTCAAGTAGAAGGGACAGAGCAATTATTTAACTTCAGTATTTACCAGTATGATGAAGACTATACCAATAGTGGTGTTGGAATTATGGAAAATGGAGAATTTGTATTCTATCCTGTAACATCAGTTGTTGATGGTTGGGGTACTGTGACTGTTACATATTCGTTTGAGGAGTTTGATACTCTTGATGAACATGTTCAAGTTACATTTGTTAGAGATATTAATAATCCAGAAGAAACATTGTTTTCTGGCGATCACAATACATATATTTCTACGGAGTATATGAGAGATAAAGTTTACCTAGAACTTAATATGTTCTTCTTAGAAAACTCTAATCATATAGAGTATAAAACAGACGGACAAGGTTTAATTATTCTAGTATTTACAGATATTGATGCTTTAGATGATGCCCGAGTATATTATGATTACGATTATACATTTGAAGCATATAATAATGGAACTGCAGATGAGTTTGTAACTAATGGTGTATTCTATATGGGGATGAGTTATTCAATGTTATTCCATGATGAGTTACTTTCATCACTACAAGGATCAATTAGAGTTGATAGTACTGCAACTCAAAATACATTGCTGGAAATATCGTCTTATTGGGGTGAAGTTTGTCCAGAAGGAATTGAAATAGATAATAGTGATGTGCGTGGTAGTGGTGTTAAAGTGGTTTATATTGTTGAGGGTGAATGTCAGGTTAGTGAATCCTATGAAACTTATATTTCTAGCTTAGAAGAACACTTTACTTATAAATCACTTAACTCGATAATTAATGTAAATCATGTTGGGTTATGGGAAGATAACGAACTATTAATCATTACTTTAGAAAACAATGAAGATATTAATGTATTATTAGATCCTTCAAGAATAAGTGTATTTGATAATAATGGAACAAAACTTGAACCATTCTTCTATGATTTCATAAGAATGAAACAAGAAGATGACATACCATATGGGTTTATTAGGAAGTACGATTATCAATGCGAGAATAACTTACTTGATTTATTAGTTAATACTAATTACGATTCATCTTTACTTGGTATAGTCGGTAGCTTTAATAATTGGGACTACGACAATCCGTTTATGTTTACTACTAATGATGTGATTGAGGAGAAACCATCATACCAAATCTGTACTACAGAAAATTTTGGTTCTTATAACATCATTTATGATAGTGATGAAAATGGGTTTAGTAGTGAGGATACACTATTATTAGATATTAACCAGGACTATGTTTTTGAAGACTCACCATATATAACACACGTTTACTATCAGGATGAAATCCATGTACTAGAAGCTAACACAATTGTAATGCTATTTGATAAAGGTACAATTGTAGGTGATGAAACATATACAGTCGAATATGTTATTGTTGAGGGTGAAACTGAAGAAGAAAATATCGTTGATACAAGAACATTTTCAGGAATAGAGTAAAAAAAGTTTTCCACGACCAGTTTTGATTTCGAACTAAAATATTGCTTATTCAAGACATAAAACTATCGACCTTTCGAATGTGGAAAACTATGTGGAAAAAAAGATATGTCAATATCATTGACTTTAGCACATTAAAGTGTTTTAATATGTGTACGGAGGGAAGAATATAAATAAATATCCAAATCTTGAAAACAGTAAAGTAAAATGATTTTTGAATTAAACAAAATTAATAAATTTATAATAGGAATTATCGAGTTAAAGTAATTTAATAAAATAAGGAAAATTATCAAATAATTAACTGAGTTTAAGGATTGATCTATCAGAAATATTGTTGATAGTTACTTGTAACTATTAAAGAAATTAAAGTATTTATGAAATCCTGACTCAGGTCTTCCCTCTTTCTTATGAAATTAAAGCAACTGCGGTTGCTTTTTTCATGCCTTAAAATACAAAAAAAGTAGCTTTGGCTACTTTTCTAATTTTAGTGATATTATTTTTTGTGAGTAGATATCTGCACCATGTTTCCTATAAAAGTTAATTGTTCTTTCTTCAGACTTATCTGACATACCCATTATTCTTACAACGTCATTTTCATGACACCATTTTTTCATTTCATCAAATAGTATTCCCCCAAAACCTTTGGAACGATAGTTTTGATGAACATGCATTTCATTAAGCCATAAGTATTTCCCAGCACTTTCCATCCCAATGCATATATTAAAGAAAGCAAATCCGATGATGTGTCCAACATCGCTAATAACAAGTAGATACGAGTTTTCATTCTTAAAGACAAGATTGATTGTTTTTATCAATTGTTCATTTGTCTTAGGTGAACCAATATATTCCATTTGATCTTTTAGTAATGAAACAATTTGTGTTGCTTCTAAGAACTCTGTCATATTATTAATAAATGATACTTCATACATATTATTCTTCCTCCTTATAATTTAATTATACATATAAGTATTCTAAATAACAATATGATTAAAATATGTTAAAATGATATGGAGGTGATAACATGAAATTTATATCATGGAATGTAAATGGTTTACGAGCTTGTATGAAAAAAGGGTTTGACGACTTTTTAAGTGAAATGGACGCTGATTTCATAAGTATTCAAGAAACCAAAATGCAAGAAGAGCAAAAAACCTTTAAGTTTGATGGTTATTATGAGTATTGGAATGATGCTGATAAAAAAGGGTACTCAGGAACTTTGATATATACAAGACATAAACCATTAAACGTCATACTAGGATTACCAGATGATGGTTATAATGATGAAGGAAGAATAATTACTCTTGAATATGATGGATTTTACTTAGTAAATACATATGTTCCAAATGCAAAACGTGATTTAGCAAGACTTGATTATCGTCAAGTATATGAAGATAGAGTAAGAGAGTATTATAATGAACTCCAAAAAGATAAACCAGTTATCTTATGTGGTGATTTAAATGTAGCTCATAATGAAATAGATTTAAAGAATCCTAAAACAAACAAAAGGAATGCAGGATTTACAATTGAAGAACGTACAAAGTTCCAAGAATTGCTAGACAGTGGTTTTACTGACACATTTAGATATCAAAATCCAGATTTAGTTAAATACTCATGGTGGAGTTATATGTTTAACTCGCGAAAGAATAATGCAGGGTGGAGAATTGATTACTTTGTTGTTTCAAATGATATTAAAGAAAAGATTATTAAAACTGATATACTAACAGAAGTTATGGGTAGTGATCATTGTCCTGTATTGTTAGAAATTGATGTATAAAAAAAGACCATTTTCATGGTCTTTTTGTTTAGATAATGAAATTACCATCTTTAAAGATTTGTACTTTAGAACCGTCTTTTTTAGTTCCAACAATATCCATGTCAGGACTACCAAACATAAAATCAACATGAGTCATTGAACTGTTTGAATTTGCCTTTTCTAGTTCTTCAGGTGTCATTTCAGTTCCACCTTTTACATTCATTGGATAAGCTCTACCTAATGCTAAATGACATGAAGCATTTTCATCGAATAATGTGTTATAGAATAAAACACTAGAATTATTGATTGGTGAATCATCACTGATTAATGCTACTTCACCTAAACGAGAACTACCTTCATCATATTCAATTAAAGATTTTAATGAATCAATTTCTTTTTCAGCATCATATTTAACAACTTCACCATCTTTGAAATCTAACCAGAATCCATCAATTAATGTACCATTATAATCAAGTGGTTTAGTAGCAACAACTTTACCATCTACTCCATATTTATGAGGCATTGTGAAGTTTTCTTCAGTTGGGATATTTGGATTAAAGTATACACCTTTAGTTGTATCTTCTCCTCCACCAGCCCAAATGTGGTTATCTACTAGTTTAACAACTAAATCAGTTCCTAAACTGTTTTTGAAGTGCAATGATTCAAATTGGAAATCATTTAATTTTTTGTTTCTTGATAGTAAACCTTTATTGTGTTGAGCCCATTCTTCAACAGGATTATTTTCATCTGTAACTCTTGATGCTTGTAAAATAGCATTCCATAATGCCTCAACAGCTTCTTCACCTTTTAAGTTAGGGAATACTTTTTCAGCCCAAACTTTGTTTGGAGCCGCAACTATTGTCCATTGTGTGTGATTACCCATCATATGGTCTGAATAGAATTTTAATTTTTTGCTTCTTGCGATTCCTGCACGTTGCATTTTAACAGGATCTACACCAGCGTTTAAACCAGGGATTGGTGATGTAATGCTAATTGCGCATCCACCTTTATTAATAAAATCATGTACTTTATCAATGCTCCATTCCGGAACTTCTTCTAAAGTTTCAACTGCCATATAATCGTATCCCATTCTACCTACATATGGATCACTCCATTGTACTGCAACTTCTTTTGCACCAGCTTCATAAGCAGCTTCAACGATCAATCTAGCTAATTCTTTTGTTTCTGTAGAACTTCTTAACCATACTAATTGGTCTTTTTGTACGTTAGCGCCAGTTTCAACAGCTAATTTTGCATATTTCTTTAATGTATCTAATTTTGGCATTGTAATCATTCCTTTCACTTTTTTCATTATAGCACGTTTGAATTATAAAAAAAATAAACATTTATTAAATAAATGTCAGTCACTTATTTGTAAAAATTACCGTATTATTTGTTGTTTAGTAACAGGCTGTTATAATATTATTGAATTGAGGTGAGACTATGGAAAAAATTTGTTCAAAATGTATTTATTCATCATTAGCAGCAAAAACACTGTCACTACATGAAAAGGATACAATTTTTCTTGAGGGAGATGACTTACTATATTCTTTTTTGATTGTTGAAGGATTAGTCAAAGTTAGTAAGTTTATGATCAACGGAGAAGAACGTATTTTTGATATATTTGGTCCTGATGATTTTTTAGCCTTAGTTTCAATGTTAAAGCAAGATGAAAAATACATAGCTACAGCGACATGCCTAACAGAGGTTAAACTTAACCTATTAAGGAAAGATGATGTTTTAGAAGCCTATCAATCCAATAATAAGTTTAAAGATATATGTTTATCTTGTGCAATGACAAGAACAAATCTATTTCAATCACAGTTATTCACTTCCTCAAATAGTGACGTTGAAGAAAAAATATTATTAATATTGGAGTATTTATCAAAGAAGTTTGGTGTAATTGAAAAAAATTACCATATTCTTGATTTACCTTTCTCTAAAACTACTTTAGCTAGTATTGTAGGGATTAGAAGAGAGACACTATCTAGAAAACTTGCAACAATGCAGAAGAATGAAGTAATCGAAATTAATAAAAATAAGTATAAGTTTTACCGTGTGTGATTTCAATCACATACGGTTTTCTTTTTTTATGTAATAATTAGGCTGAAATTCAAGGAGGTAATATTATGAGTGAACTAATTAACAATAGACAAGAATTACTAAAATCGATTATTAAACAAATACATGATGGAATGCCGTTAGATGAGGCTAAAGAACTATTTAAGAAACACTTTGATGAAGTATCAACTGAGGAAATTACTTCAATGGAACAATCTCTTATTGAAGATGGAATGCCATTAGAAGAAGTCCAAAGACTATGCGATGTACATGCTGCTGTATTTGACGGCAGTATTAGTGATATCCATTCTCAAAAAGATCAAACACAAATTCCGGGACATCCTACAAAAGTTTTTGTTGATGAAAACAAAATGGTTATGGAAGTTATCGACAGTGAAATTGAACCATACATTGGAAAATTTGATAAAACATCACATTTGATGTTAAGAATCGCTTTTGAGCGTTTATTTGAGATAGACAGACATTATAAGAGAAAAGAAAACTTATTCTTCCCTGGCTTAGAAAAACGCGGGATAACTTCAATTCCCAAAGTTATGTGGGGTGTTGATGATGAAATCAGGAATATGCTTAAGGCAATAAAAAAAGATTTAGATTCTGTAGATGCAAATCTAGAAGAAACACATAAACAAATAAGACACGCTTTAAACAAAGTTAAAGATATGATTACTAAAGAAAATAATATTTTAATACCTATGCTATTGGATACTTTATCTTTATATGACTGGATTTTAGCAGACGAGGGAAGTAATGAAATCGGATACTTTTTGGAAGCACCTAAAGAATCATGGACTAAAAAAGAAGGAGAAGTTCAAAAAGAGGATACAACTATTGATGGTGAAATTCCATTTGACGCTGGATCATTAACTAATGAAGAAGTAAACGCAATATTAAATACAGTTCCTGTAGATATGACATTCGTGGATAAAAATGGAAAAGTAAAATACTTTACACAAGGTAAAGAAAGAATTTTCGATCGCCCTCATACAGTATTAGATAGACATGTATCAATGTGTCATCCTCCACAAAGTGTTCATGTTGTAGAAGAGATAGTAAATTCATTTATTGAAGGTCGTAAAGATAATGAAGATTTCTGGATTAAAATGGGACCAGTATTTGTACACATCAGATATTTCGCTGTTAGAGACAAAGAAGGAAACTATTTAGGAACATTGGAAGTATCACAAAACATTAAACCAATTAGAGACCTAGAAGGCGAAAAAAGATTAATCGCTGAGTAATGAAAATAATATTTTTATCAACTGGAGTTTTATCACTTGGTATAGGTATTATTGGGATTGTGCTTCCCATTTTACCAACAACTCCATTCCTAATTTTGACAGGATTTCTATTTGCCAAAGGGTCATCACGTTATCATGATTGGTTTACTGAAACGAAATTATATAAGAAATACATAGCTGACTTTATCGAGAATCGTCAGATGAGTAGAAGAAAAAAATGGACATTATTAATACTAGTTGATTTAATGTTACTTATAACGTTCATTAGTATTGCTAGTTTATACCTTCGAGTATTAATATTAGTTTTAGTACTTGTAAAACATTGGTATTTCTATAAATTTGTAGATATTACATAAAAAAAGCTATCGAATGATAGCTTTTTGTTTTAATATAACATTCCGAATGGATAAAATACATCCATCATAATAGGTGCATGTGTACTTCCTTTAATATGTGTCAGGATTTCAGCCTTTTGAATTTTAGAAGCAAATGATTCCTGAACCAGCACTAAATCAGTACGATGACCTTTAGAATCTCTAAATTGATTGTCTCTAAAACTCCATTTTGAGTATTTTTCAGTAAATGGATTAAGATATCTAAATGAATCAACTAATCCTAAATCAAGTAACTCACCAAATTTATCTCTCTCTTCAGGAGTGAATCCAGGTTTACGAATGTTGAGGTTTTTCTCATGAGTATCTTTAATTGTAGGAACAATATCCATATCACCGTTTACAATAACGGGTTTAGTCCCTAAAAGGTCTTGATAATAAGCTTTAATACGTTCTAAGTATTCTAATCTCTCATCTAATTGATCGATATAAGCTTTTGGTACGAAACAATTAATTAAGTAGAAATCAATATATTCTAAAGTAATTAATGTCCCTTCTTTTCGATAAGATCCATCAGGTAAACCATAAGTAACGTTAACAGGTTTATGTTTAGTATAAATCAAAGTTCCTGAGTTCTTGTTATCTTGTGAATCATTCCAAAACTCATAATATCCATTAAAACTAAACTTCTTATCTTTTTCTTGCATCTTTGTAATCTGCACAGAAAAGAAATCAGCATCTATTTTACGGAAGAACTTTTGAAAACCATTTTGGGTACATTGCTGTAATCCATTAACATTCCAAGATACAAATCTTAAACTATTAGCATTAATCATGTTATACCTCCTCTCACTTGTCATTACATCTATATTATATCAATCAAATGGAAAAATTCCATAACTAATTGCACTTTTTTGTTATAAACCATAAATTAAAAACCAACAATATAATCGGTAATTTATGATTATGAACATAATTATAGTTTATCATAAATAATTATACTAAAAAAAATAATTAATTCAATAATTAATTTATCTTTTTTTTATACATATTTAAATTATCCAGGTTATATTAAACCACTCAATAATCCCTTTGTTGGGCTAACAGTATTGTAGCATAACTATAATGACTATAGGTCAAAATAAATGTAATATATATTGACTGCAAGTCAAAATAGTGATATTATGTTATTGTATTTTAACTGAACGAGGTGATAATATGCCAAGAGCTTTGACAAATGAGGAGAGAATAAAAAAGGAAAATTTTATTCTAGATAATGCAAAAAAAATGTTCGAAAATAAAAATTTTCGTAGTTTTCGAATGGAGGACCTTGCAAAAGAATGCTCTTTATCAAAAGGAATATTGTTCAAGTATTTTAAATCAAAGGAAATGCTATTTTTAAGTTTGTTAGAAAAGGAGTATGAGAAGAATTTTGTTATGCTTGATGATGATGTTAAACATCATGCTGAAATGACTTTGGTAGAGTTTAAAGAATATGTTCTAAGTAATTATTCTAAATCATTAAGTGATGATTCATTGTATTTAAGATTATTAGGTATTAAAAACGCAATATTAGATGATAATCAGGATTATGATTTTGCCTTAAAAATGAACTCTCATTTTCATGACTTACTACTTGAATATGCACAAAACATTTTACTTAAAGTTAGAGGGATTACTATGGAAAAAATAAATAACCTATTCCAATATCAGTTAGTCATTACAATAGGGTACTTAAACATGAGTAGAAAGTCATCGGTTGTTCAAGCGGTTATAGAAGATGGTAAATTAGATATGTTAAAAGTTGATTATAAAGAATTAGCAATTAAAGGTATGAAGTGTTATTTGGATAATGAGTTATAAGAAACCTTTTATCATAGTAAATGATTGTGTATACTTAAGTTAGGATGATTAGGGATAGGAGAAAGGTGGATAATATGAAGATTAGTGACATAGTTTATAAATCTTATGAAGATGTAAAAGAAATGCCACGATTCAATTTAGAAACACCTCCTAAAAAAGCAAAATATTATCTTCAAATGTTGGCTTGGATATTAAGTTTTCCAGAAACTTTTCAAGTCAGATCTAAAATTAAAAAAATTAGAATGAAAGGTTTGAAAGGACCTTATATTTTGCTTTGTAATCATAATAGTTTTGTTGATTTTAAAGTGGCAACCAGAGCAGTTTTTCCTAGAAGAGCAACATATATTGTAGCGATTGACGGTTATATTAATCGTGAATGGTTATTAAGAAATGTTGGAGGTATTGGTAAACGTAAATTTATTAGTGACCCATATACCTTTAGACAAATTAAACACACTTTGGAAAAAGATAAAATAATTTGTGAAATATATCCAGAAGCTAGATACTCACTTGTTGGGACAAACTCAATTCTACCCGATAGTTTAGGGAAATTGGTAAAAGTACTTAAATATCCTGTTGTATCTTTAATTTCCCATGGACATCATTTAAGGCAACCGTTCTGGAATTTAGAGAAAAGAAAAGTTCGTACTAAATCTGAACTAAATCAAATACTTACCCCAGATGAAATAAAGGAAAAAAGTGTTGATGAAATAAACGACATTATTCGTGGTAGTTTTACATATGATGATTACAAGTATCAGTTAGAAGAGAGAATAAAAATAGATTATAAAGATCGCGCAAAAGGATTACATAAACCCTTATATCAATGTCCTGATTGTTTAGCAGAATTTAAGATGAAGAGTGAGGGTAATAAAATATGGTGCAAAGCTTGTAGTACTGTACATGAAATGGATGAGTTTGGAAGATTAAATAATGTAAGTGGAACAACACAGTTTTCCCATATACCTGACTGGTTTGAATGGCAAAGACAACAGGTTAAAAATGAAATAGAAAAAGGCGAATATAATGTTGATTTAGATGTTATTATCGAATCTTTGCCTAACGCAACAGGATTTTATCGTTTGAAAGATGGTAACCTTAAACATAATAAAAATGGATTTACTTTATCAAATCCAGAGTTCACCTTAGAAAAACCTGTATTAGCTAATTATGGAGTGCATATTGAATATGATTATTTTACAAAAGGAGATTGTATTAGCTTTTCTACTTTAGAGGATACTTATTATATATATCCGAAAAATCAAGAGTACTCAGTTACGAAATTTCACTTTGCTGTTGAAGAATTATATAAATTGGAAGTTGAGAATAAAAAATAATGGAATCATATAATTTGGTAATTGTGTTTAATCAAGAAGAATCTAAGGTGCTTATGTGCCACAGAAGTAAGGACCCTTACAATGGATTATATAATTTAGTAGGTGGTAAGATTGAAGAGGGTGAAGATGTATTAGCAAGTGCATATCGAGAGTTATTTGAGGAAACCGGTATCACTAAAAATGATATTGAGTTATCTCCACTAATGGATTTTATATGGCATCCAATTAATATGGATATGAAGGTTTTTACTGGGATCTTAAATAAAGAAGTGGTGCTTGTAGATGAAGTTCATAAACTTTACTGGATTGATATGTCAGAAAACTTTTTCGATATGAACAAATTTGCTGGTGAAGGAAATATTGGACATATGTTAGAACTTTATAGGCAATTTAAGAAATTATGATATACTAGTATTTTGAATAGAAGAAAATGGTGATTAGATGAAAGAATTTAATTTAATAGCTACAACCACATTTGGGATTGAAGCTGTTTGTAAAAGAGAGTTAATATCATTAGGATATGAAGTAACTTCTACAGAGAATGGAAAAGTTACTTTTAAGAGTGATATCAAAGGAATCATTAACGCAAATTTATGGGTTAGAACTGCCGATCGTATACTTATAAAAGTAGGGGAGTTTAAAGCTACTGATTTTGATCAATTATTTGATCAAACAAAAGCATTAGACTGGGCAGGAATCATTCCTGTAGATGGAAAATTTGATGTTAATGGTAAAAGTATCAAATCAAAATTATCAAGTGTACCTGCTTGCCAAAAGATAGTTAAAAAATCAATTGCTGAGAGTTTAAAAGCTAGTTATAAAGTAGATTGGCTTGAAGAAACTGGTTCTGATTATACTGTTCAAGTTTCTTTATTAAAAGATCGAGTTACTTTAACAATTGACACATCTGGTACAGCATTGCATAAAAGAGGATATCGTGTAAAAACTGTAGAGGCACCTTTAAAGGAAACTTTGGCAGCTTCACTTGTGTTATTAAGTTATTGGAATAAAGATAGAGTGTTATATGATTTGTTTTGTGGTTCAGGTACAATTCCAATTGAAGCAGCTATGATTGGAAGAAATATTGCACCTGGATTAAATCGTGATTTTGCATGTAAACACTGGGATATCATCCCAACTAGCTTATGGAAAGAAGAAACAAGAAAAGCATATCAGGCAATCGACTATACTTCCAATATAAAAATTTTAGCCTCAGATATTAGCGATATGAACTTAAAAGCTGCAATAGAAAATGCAGAAGAAGCCGGAGTTGACGATTGCATTATTTTTAAGAAAAGTGATTTTAAAGACATTTGGTTAGAAGACGATTATGGAATTATCATATCTAATCCACCATATGGAGAAAGACTTGGTGAAGAAGAAGAAGTTAAAAAATTGTATAGTAATTTAGGTTTTAAATTTAAGAACCTAAGTACATGGAGTAAATACTTTTTAACATCATATAAAAACTTTGAGAAGGCTTATAAAACTGATTGTGATCGTAAACGTAAATTATACAACGGTCGTATTGAAACTTGGTATTTCCAATATTATGGACCAAGACCTCCTCGTGATGATAATGAGTAAATATAAGACATTTTGGGATTGGTTTATATCTGTAGAAAATCATATTTATAATAATCTTGAAAAGGATACTGATAATATTGCATTTGATATAACTGAACATCTAAGTAAGATACATCCTGATTTAGCATTTGAAATTCCATTTGACATGGAAGATAACGAAAGGATATTAATCATATCTGCCGATGGTAATATTGAATTATTTGATACAGTTATTACTTTAGTTGAAAATGCACCAATTATAGATAACTGGCGTATTCAGCCATTTAGACCAAGATTACATCAAAGAAATCAAATCATAGATTTAGCGGGTATTTCATTAGATTATAATGATATATACTTTAAATACAAAATAATAGATAGACAACTTGATTTAGACGTTTATATTAATGGCTATGATGGAAAAGATAACCGATATGTTCATCTATACTTTTTAGTATTAGATAGTCTTATCGGAGAGTATGATGCAGTTACTATAATAAAAGAAACAAGGGTGCACCCTTTAAATAAGAAACAAGATTTACTGGATTTTCCCAGATTAATTGAAATAATTGAAGAACTTAAATAAAAAAACATGAAGGTGAAGTAAATGATAAAAAAATTTATAAGATCATATTATGAAAGATATCCCCTTTTTAATTACAAAGAATTTGCACTTGAAGATAAACTATCTGTAATATTTACAATAACAGGATTAGTGTTAACTGTAATAGCATTTGTTGTTTCATTAGTATTTGGGATGCCATTTAGATTAAATGTAGTAAATTTGATTTTATTGATGATTTTACTGTTTTTACCATATTTTCTTTCAGATAATATTAGACTAGCCACGCTTTGTATGCTTTATATAGTTGGTTATCTATACTTTCCATTTGTATTTTTTACTAATGGTGGAAATGATGGAAGTATAACTATATACTTTGTTCTTATCGTAGTCTATATAGCATTTTACTTTAAAGGATTAAGACTACAGTTAACAATTGCATCATTATTAACTATTTACTTGTCAATTATGATTCTTACATATATAAATCCTGATTTAGTATTGCCATATGATACAGGATTATCAAAGTTCGTTGATTTATCAATCGCTGTAGTAGGTGTAAGTATTATAACTAGTATTGTCGCAAGTAATACTTTTGAAAGATATCGTGAGTCTAGGGAAGAGATTATGAAACTTAATTATGAGTTAGAAAAAAGAAATGATCAGTTAGAACTTTTATCATATACAGATCAATTAACAGAGGTCTATAATAGAAGACATTTCCTAGATGTTTTAGAAAATGAGTTAGAGCATTTTAAAAAATATAAGCAACACTTTAACTTATTGATGATTGACATAGATGATTTCAAAGATATCAATGATACAAGAGGACATTTATTTGGTGATGAAGTTTTACGAAAAATTGCTCAATGTGTTAAATCCTGTATTCGAGATTATGATATCGTTGCTAGATACGGTGGAGAAGAGTTTGCGGTTATTATTTCTCACTTAAATCCTGAAGATGCTTTGTTAGTTGCAGAAAGAATTAGAAGGCAAGTAGAGAATTTAGAACTAAGAGATAATATAAAAGTAACAGTAAGTATTGGGGTTACAAAGAATGAAGTAAATGATAGGGCAGATGATATTATTGCCCGTGCAGATTTAAAACTATATGATTCAAAAGCCAGTGGAAAAAATAAAGTTACGTAGTGATTTGAGTTATCAAATCACTTTTTTTTGTTCAAAAATTAGATTTATGATGTAATTTGTCTAGATGCAAAGAGGAGTGTTTACATGTGTTTTCTTATAGTTTAGTTATTTTTTTATTTCGTATCATTATGCTCCTCCTTTAAGTATATTAAAAAGACATATTAGAAATAACAACTCTAATATGTCTTTTTTAAAATGTACTTATTAACCAAAAACTTTTAATTGCTCAATCTTTTTTTGTTAAATGTATAAATCTCTTTTTGGATAAAATATTAGTAAACTACTGATACCAGCAACAATGAGGCCAATACTAATTAATATAAATGATAGTTCCCACTCACTATTCAACATTGCATTTGAGTTAAAATAGTTAAATGGTGAGAAATATTTTAAAAAGTCTAGTTCTTCAACAAAACCGATTAAGATATTTATCATAAATGTTGAAATCATAATTCCAATAGTAATTGAACCAGATTTTTTATATTGTTTAAGGATACTAGCAAACGCTACCCCTAAACTAAGGAAAATCATTTGGGTAATGAACACTCCAATTGCCATATTCTGAATATATGTATAGAAAATAGGGTCTGGATCAAAGCGAATAAATGCTCCAATACAACCAATCATAATCATGATATCAATGATTATTGAGTTAGTTACAGCTACTAATAATTTAGAGATAATTACTTTCTTTCTTGAAACTGGCAGAGTAAACAAGTACTCTGCTGTTTTATCCTTTTCCTCTTTAGAGATGATTCCACTACCTAGTAAACCAGAGTAGATTGCAAGAGGTAAATAAATATAAATTGACATGATACTTAGGAAACCTTGTGGTGTTGTCATATCCGCTGATGCTGTTCCTAAAGCTTGAAATAGTACCTCAAACTGATCCATTGCATCTGTTATTGCTGGGTTGTTCGCAAATGCTGCAAATTCGATACTTGCTACATAATAGATTGCAACTAAAGATAAACTCCAAACAAGTAACGGTTTAAAATTGTTTTTAAATTCTCTTATATATAAGTTCATAATTACCTCCTACAGTGCTGCGATATTTCTTCTTTGATATAAGAAATATCCAAGTGTGAATGTGATAGGTATAGCAATAATAGTTATAATTGCAAATGGCCAATAATAGTTTCCAGCTACCAATATGTCAATTGGGTTGAAATGGCTATAAGGTGTGACTATTTTAAAGATGTTCAAACTTAACATTTCACCAAAAGATGAGATAATAAATAAACCAAATCCTAAAGCCATTGAATATCCAATAACACTAGTAACTTTTTTTACAAGCATACTTATTAACATTCCTGTTCCTAAGAAGAATAACTGGAAGAAAATAATTGTTGAAAGAAGGATTGTTGCTTTCCCATAATCGACTTCCATACCACCATTAAATGACACTAGTGAGATGTAAGATCCTATCCAAATTCCAATATTTGTAATAGTTAATGCTGTAAAAGCTGCTAACAATTTATTGAAAAATATTTGAGATCTTGATACTGGTTTTGTCATTAAGAAGTCGGCAGTGTACTCTCTTTCTTCAACACTAAGAGTGCTTATTCCATAAACTGCAGCCTGAATGGAAACAGGTACATATATAAACGAAATTGTCAATCCGAAGTAACCTAATATAGTTGTAAATGATAAATCTGCATTCATTCCGAAAAACGCCAAAAACTCATCAGGAAAGTTTTGCATTACGTTAGTCCATGAGTCATTGTCGACCATCATTAATGGGAAAAATACCATATAAAATATTAATCCACTAACAATTGCCGATGTCCAAACAAGAACTGAACCTCTAAGCATTTTTAACTCAAATTTATATATATTCATATCATCACCTACTCGTAATAATGCATGAAGATTTCTTCTAAAGTAGGCTCTTCAACTAAGATGTCTTTTAAATTTAATGTAGAGGCTATTTTGATAATTTCATTTACGTTTCCTTTGAAGAAGAAAGTAACTTTATCATCATTCTGAATTAACTGGTTAACACCTTCAACATTAAATTTACCATCATTCAGGTTTTCACCTTTTAATGTGAATTTCTTATATTTGTCATCTGCTAAAGTTTTTATATCTTGGATACTAATTACTTCACCATTCTTAATTATTGCAACACGATCACATAACTGTTGAACTTCACTTAAGATATGTGAACTAAATAATACCGTTGCACCTTTTTTGTTTTCCTCACGGATTAAGTTGAAGAACTTTTGTTGCATTAAGGGATCTAAACCACTTGTAGGTTCATCAAGTACAATAAGCTTCGGACTATGAAGTAGACCTTGGACAATACCAACTTTTTTCTTGTTACCTAATGATAAATCTTGGATTTTTCTGTTTAGGTCTAGTTCCATTATTTCTGCAAGTTCATAAATTCTAGATTCACATTCTTTATCATAAAATGTAGCTGAATATTTAAGCAAATCAAGAACTTTCATTTTGTCATAATAGAAGATTTCAGAAGGTAAATAACCAATATCACTTCTTACTTCCGGACCGAATTCAATAGCATCTTTACCAAAAATAGTTACGCTACCACTTGTAGGATAAATTAAAGATAACATTGTTCTAATCGTTGTTGATTTACCAGCACCATTAGGGCCAATGAATCCCATAATTTCGCCTTCTTTAACATTAAAATCAATGTTCTCACAACCTTTAACATCACCATAGTATTTCGTTAATTTGTTAAATTCGATTACATTCATAATTATTCTCCTTTTTTATAGACTACACTTTTTAATGCTTCTAACTCATCATTGTAGTAAGTCATGATTTGATTAATATCCCATATATGGATTTTTGTGGATATTTCCTGTTGTATTTGTGCAATGTATCTGTTTACTACTTTCATTGCCACATCAATTGGGACATCATCTTTGAATAATGAATAATCAATATTCTCTGTTAAAACTCTTTCTGTCATATTACCAGTTATTTTATCTGACATTTTGAAGTATTCCTCTTGTGATATTTCTAGAAGGTAAGCTGTTAAAAAATCAAATAATTTCGGGTATTCCTTGGCGATTACAACTTTGTGAAGAGCAGCTGATTGTAATCTTTGGATGAAATCAGTAATATCAAGTATGCTTATATCATTTAGTTTTTTAACGATGATTTTAATACCGTACTCTACTAGAAAATCAAAAAATATGTTTTTGTTTTCAAAATAATGATAGAAGAAACCTTTGGAAATTTCAGCGTTTTTGAGAATTCTATTTAATGATGACCTTTTTAAACCAAGTGCTGAGAATTCAGCATACCCACTGTTTACTAATTTTTTCCGTTTCTCTTCATCGATTTTATCTAATTTATGTTCCATCTTACACCTCCTTTAGACTGAAGTGGTCTAATTTCATTATAGACCGAATCGGTCTGATTGTCAAATGACGAAAAAGATTGTATTAAAAATGAGAAGATAGTAATATATTACTATGTTTAGAATATGGTGATGTGGATGAAGAAAGTATGGTACTTAATAATCGCGGTTACAGGAAATGCTCTTGGAACTGCCTTGATGTATGAAACTGGTTTAGGAATGACTGCATGGGGAAGTTCTGCTTCTAATGTCAGTAATTTTTTTGATGTTAATATTGGATATGGTTTTATCATTTTGTCTATTGTTTTTTATACATTGGCTACTTTGATAAGAGGGAAATTTTTGGTTAGAGAACTGATAGAATCTACTGTGTTTTTATTGTCATTTAGTTTTTTAACTGATTACTTTGTCTATTTAATGCCTAGTTTTGTTGATCTAAATATAGCGCTTAAACTGTTGATAAATGTTGTAGGAATGTTAGTTTTGTTATTTAGTATAGCGGTTCATATAAGAGTTCATATAGCAGTACATCCTATGGATGTTTTCTTACATGTTGTACAAGTGAAAATGAAAAGTATATCAAAAGGGACTTATTTATCATATTTTTTAGGATTTGCGATTGCGGTTGTCTTTGGATTAATTGGTAGTGGTATTACTGATATTGGAATTGGAACTTTGATTACTTTAGCATCGAGTGGTTTGGTTATGAAATATTATAATTTATGGATCCTTGATAGATGGGACTTTAGTTAAATAAGTTTGCATTAAAACCTTAAATAGAGTAGTATATATATTGAGTTATTTTTAAGGAGTTTTTGATATGGCTGAGAGAATAAAAGGAAGTATTTATTTTAAATTATTTGCGGTATTCTTTAGAGTAGGTTTATTCACTATTGGTGGTGGATATGCAATGTTACCAATGCTGCGAAAAGAAGTAGTAGAAAAATATGGTTGGGCAACTGATGATGAGATGCTCGATTATTTTGCTATAGGGCAATCTACACCTGGTATTATTGCTGTTAATACTTCGACTTTTATTGGATTTAAAAAAGGTGGAATTATTGGTGCTATCTTTTCAACATTGGGAATGGTTACTCCATCATGGATTATTATTATAACAATAGCTAAGTTTTTTGAGAAATTTTCTGATAATGAAATTGTACAGAGTGCTTTTGTTGGAATTAGAGTTATAGTTGTTGTACTTATACTAAATGCGGTAATTAAAATGGGTAAGAAATCAATTACTAATTGGATTCAAGCTTTGATTGCAGTGACAGCATTTGGATTAATTGTGTTTACGGGATTATCTCCAATCTTTGTTGTAATTGGATCTGGAATATTAGGAGTCTTGATTAGTACTTTTAAAGAAGGTGCTAAAGCATGATGGCTTATATAAAGTTATTTCTGATATTCTTTAAAGTTGGTTTGTTTACTATTGGTGGTGGGTTAGCTGCTATTCCGTTATTACAAGATGAGATTTTAATGAGAGAATGGTTAACTGTTGAGCAATTTGCTGATATGATTGCTGTTAGTGAATCTACTCCTGGTCCTATTGGAGTAAATATTGCAACATACGTTGGTTATTCTCAATATGGTATTTTAGGTAGTATAATTGCCACGATTGGATTAGTTATGCCAAGTGTAATTATTATTATGCTTATTGCTAGATTTGTTCTACATTATCGTGATAATAAGATTGTTAATGGAGTATTTGTTGGTTTACGACCAGCTGTAACAGGTTTGATTTTAGCAGCAGCAACAAGTATTGCTTTAATTAGTTTAGTTGATATTGAGTTATTTGAAAGTACGAATAAATTAATTGATTTATTTAATTGGAAAGCAATTTTGATGTTTGGAGTATTTATGTTTGCGACTAATAAGTGGAAACATCACCCAATTTTTTATATAGTAATTGCTGGTGTCCTAGGAATATTCATTTTTTAAACAGGAGAAATCCTGTTTTTTTATGGTAAAATTGGGGTAAGAGTTGGAGGAATAACTATGAGATATTTAATTAGTGCATGTTTAATTGGTGATAATTGTAAGTATGATGGATTTAATAATCTCCATCAAGTTGCTAAGAAACTTTATGATAAAGGATTAGCTATACCTGTTTGTCCTGAGGAACTTGGAGGGTTACCAACACCTAGAGTACCTTCAGAGATTGTTGGTGAAAAAGTTCTTAGTAAAGATGGGGAAGATGTATCTGTTGAGTTTGCTCTAGGTGCAAGTAAGACATTGGAAATAGCAAAAAAAAATGGGATTAAGATTGCTATTTTACAAGCGAGAAGTCCTAGTTGTGGTAGTAAGAAAATTTATGATGGAACATTTAGTGGTAACTTAATTCTTGGTGAAGGAAGAACAACTTCATTGTTAAGAGCGAATGGGATTGAAGTTATTACGATTGAGGATTTTATAAATGGTGAATATGAAAAAGATATTTAAAGATATGAGTAAACATGTTGTTAAGGGGATTAGTTTTGCGATTCCGTTGATTGTTATTTATTCTGTGTTATTGGCTCTTGTTAATTCAAACATTATTAGAAGTGATAATTTTGATGTTTCTGAGTATGCGTATTTATTGATTATTCCTGTTCTAACAGGTTTTATCGCAAATAGTATTACTGATAAGATTGTACTTATTCCTGGGTTTATACTTGGATATTTTATGAATGAGTGGGGATTAGGTTTTATTGGTGGTATTGTTGGTGGATTACTTTTAGGTTATTTAGTTAGATGTATATGTCTTAAGTTGTCTATCAAGAACAATATTTGGAGTATGGTTCTTGGTTATTTAGTTCTTGGTGGTATTGGGTTCATTGTAAGTTACTTTACAATGTTTTATATGGCTAGACCGGGAATATTACTAATATTAGATACGATTACTGATTATATAAACGGGATTGATATTACCCAGGTTGTATTTATTGTAGCTTTATTAGCTTTATTAACTACGATTGATTTGGGTGGTCCGTTTAATAAACTAGCATATGGATTTATATTACAGTTTTATCGAGATGGTTTTTATCATATAACAGGTCCTGTTATAATTAGTGTTATGTTGCCACCACTAGGTGTCTTCATTGGGCTTATGTTGTTTAGAAATAGATTTAATGATGTTGATCGGAAGTCACAAAAAATATCTTTAATCGGGGGGGTATTTGGACTAACTGAAGGTGCTTTAGCAGTTGGATATAGAAGACCTTTAAAGATTATACCTATTTTAGTTGTAGGTAGTGTAGTAGGTAGTGTTACAGCTGCATTACTTAAATTAGAGAATACCACTTTACTTACTGCTGTATTAGGTTTATTTGGAGTTAGTAGTATTTTTGATTACTTATTAAGTATAGTTGTTGGATTGAGTGTTATAATTGGACTTTTCTTAATAATATTACCTAAAACTGAAGAGGTCTTGAATAAATAATTAAATGTTGTATAATAGGTTTTAGGGAATGAGGTACTCCCATAGTTTAATTACTAAAACCGCTAATTTTGAGCTGATGACTTCTACGTCCTTTTTAGGCGTATGTTATCAGCTTTTTGATTACTTTAGGAGGAAATTTTATGTTACTAAGTTTAGCTTTAATATTTACTGTTGGTTTAATTTTAGGAGAACTTTTTGGGAAAGTTAAACTACCAAAGTTCTTAGGGATGATTATTACAGGGATTGTTCTTGGTCCGTTTGTATTAGATTTGATTAGTAATGATATTTTAAATGTATCTGGTGAACTTAGAACTATTGCGTTGGTTGTTATATTGTTACGTGCAGGGTTAAGTTTAGATATTAGCGATCTTAAGAAGATTGGGAGACCTGCAATTTTAATATCATTTATACCAGCTACATTAGAGATTATAGCTGTAGTTATTTTTGCACCTATGTTTTTTGGGATTAGTTATTTGGAAGCTGCTATTTTAGGTAGTGTTTTAGCGGCAGTAAGTCCCGCTGTAGTTGTACCTAAAATGATTAAATTGATGAATGAAAAATGGGGACATAAAAAAAGAATCCCTCATTTAGTTATGGCAAGTGCTAGTGTTGATGATATTTTCGTTATTGTATTATTTACTTCATTTTTAGCTATGTATAATACTGGAGATATGAGTTTGATATCTTTAGGAACTGTACCTGTTGCGATTATTGTTGGGGTGCTTGTAGGTGTAGGTATTGGATATTTCTTAAGTTATTTCTTCTCAAAGTTTAGAGTAAGGGATACTATAAAAGTACTAATAATTCTTGCAGTATCATTCTTTGTTTTGGCATTTGAGGAATTTATAAATGAGTATATTCCAATGAGTGCATTACTAAGTGTAATGGTAATTGGGATTACATATTTGAATAAATCTGAAGTTAGAGCTTTGAGATTACGTGAAAAGTTTGATAAAGTATGGGTGTTTGCTGAGCTAGTACTATTTGTTCTTGTAGGAGCTGCAGTAGATATTAGTGTTGCCTTAGATGCTGGATTATTTGCAATATTGTTGTTATCTATAGAATTGATATTTAGAGTTTCTGGAGTTCAACTATGTTTGATTGGAACAGAATTGAACCAAAAAGAAAGAGTATTTACTGGGATAGCTTATATTCCAAAAGCAACAGTTCAAGCAGCTATTGGCGCTATACCTTTAGCAATGGGTGTTGAATCTGGAGAGTTAATTTTAGCTTTAGCTGTTCTAGCGATTATTATTACTGCACCATTAGGAGCAATAGGGATCGATATATCACATAATAAGTTATTAAAAAAAGCGAAACTAGATTAGTTTCGCTTTTTACTTATATTGTAATTTATACTGTTTTTTAAGTAGATGTAGGGTAGTGAATTTATTAAATAGGTAATTGTATATTGTTAAGACTGGGAACAAAATCATTGTTAGTAAAGGGTTAAAAATTTCTATTAGAATATTTGAATTTTTGTTCCTATTGAATTTGATTCTATTATAGAGATAATCCATAGAAGTACCCATTCCATTTGTCATCGTAATCATATTACATGCTGCAAGAATTAGTTCTGCTTTTTTGAATCCATATTCTTCTATCAATCTTTTTATTGATTCACTATCTGGGTGTTCTTTTGTATCTGCGAATATTTGTCCAAACATTACAGCAACTGCCTCATTTAAAGGAATGTTAGTCGTATCACCTTGAAGGATTGCCAGTATGTTTTCTTTTGACATACCACTATTTAAGGCTAGTTTAGTATGAACATAAGAACACATTTGGCATCCATTAACTTCTGTGATTGTAAGCATGATTCTTTCTTTAAACTTTTTGCCCATTAAATTACTTTTTCTTGATGATCTTAATAGAACAAAACCCTTGGCACCTAAATGAATGTTTTTAATTTGCTCTTTTATTTTGAAGACTCTACCTTGTTCCTGTTTCATCATCTCACCTCACAGCCAATATACTATAAAGAGTCTGTTGTTTGTTTGATTTTGCAACTATTTCTAAATATGTGCGTTTTCATTTTTATTAATTATAAATAGTTTGGTTTTGAAATTAGTTAGATATATGAATATAATGGAAGTAAGGAGTGGTATTGATGAAATATTTGGTTGTTTATGATAGTGTATTTGGAAATACAAAGAAAGTGGCTGAACTTATTGGTGATTTTCTTAAGGATAATTGTGTTATAAAAAATGTTAATGAAGTAGATGATATTGGCAAATACAAGATAGTAATTATTGGATCTCCAACTAGAGGGTTTAGACCTACTAAGGATATCGTGAAGTTTTCTAAGGATATTAGATATAAAGAAAGTCTACAGAAGGTTGCATTTTTTGACACGAGGATTGATATTGTAAAAGTGAACAATAGGTTCTTAAACTTTATGGTAAAAAGATTTGGTTATGCTGTAGATACATTGGAAAAAATATTTAAAAAAAATAACGCAAAAATTGCTTTTCCTAGTGGGACATTTTTTGTTGATGATACAGAGGGACCTTTATTCAAATCCACAACAGATGAGATTAAAGAATGGCTGATTAATATCGAGATGTTGGAAAAATAAAAGCGCTAGTTTGCGCTTTTTTGATGTCTTAGGGCAGAAAGATATGTTTAACCATATGATATTGCGAATAGAAGAAGCAATAAGAACTCGATTATTGTTATATTTATTGGTCACCCTCCTAGGATGTATGTATAGCATTGTCTATAGAATAATTAAATAATCTATCCTTTTTGGTATTTAATTATGTATAATTAAAGTAGAGGTGGTTTTATGAGAATGGTAGATTTTAATATGTTTGAGAGTATGAGAAAGAAGTATACTATTAATAGTGCTTTATTTTTTAGCATTCCTACTTTCGTGATTATCTTTGTCTTCTCTTTGGGTGCAGGTTTTTTGGCAGCTTTACTGTTTGGTTTAGTATTAGGTAGTATGTTGTTTGGGACTGTTGTTGGTATTAGTTTCTTAAATTTTAAAGGTATTGAAAGAAAGAGAAAGAAAACAGAGTTTATTGGACCATATATTGACGTAATGTTTAGAAGTGAAAATGGTGCTTTAGAAATTTTAGATGATCGTTTTATTTATCACGCTTTAACAGTCGGTTCCGATGAAAAATCATTTGAGATTATGATCGATGAGAATTTGTTTATTGGTGCGGGTGAAATATCTTTCACTAAACTTCAAGAATTTAGGTATCGTGGTGTCAAACAAGGACATATTACTTTGAAAGAGATGCCACATGGGATTGTAAGACAGTTTATATTTTTTGATGTTGATAATTCTTTAGAAAAAGTGTATAGTCGTATTGATGAAGTAAATAGATTTGTAGAAGAATAGAGGTATTATGGACAGATTAGTAAATAAGATAAGAGAAGAAGCTTATGTAATAGATAATAGGATTGTTAAGGTGGATCACTTTATCAATCATATGTTAGACACAGATTTAGTGTTTGATATTGGAAGAGAGTTTAGTGAGAAATTTCCAGAAGCTACAAAGATTTTAACTATTGAGGCAAGTGGAATAGCATTTGCAGTTGCTACTGCATTTCATTTAAATCATATACCGATTGTATTTGCTCGAAAGAGTGAATCTTTGATAACTGGTAATAACTCGTATACATCTCAGGTATACTCATTTACAAAGCAAAAGATCTCTAATGTTCTTGTTTCTAAAGAGTTCTTGAGCAAAGATGATAAAGTTCTTATTATTGATGATTTCTTAGCTATGGGTAACGCTTTGGAAGGGTTGATTGACATTGCTGAACAAGCTGGAAGTGAAGTAATAGGTGTTGGGATTGTTATTGAAAAAGGATTCCAAAAGGGTCGAGACAAGATTGAAAATAAAGGAATCAAAATCCACTCTTTGGCTAATATTGTTGGGATTGAAGATAATAATATTATATTTAGATAGTAAAGAAGTTCGATGAACTTCTTTTTTTTGTGACATTGTGATGTATTTTGTATATTGAAGATGGGTATATATCATTATAAAATATGAGTATATTGATGTTATGGAGGTTATTATGGATTTATTTAGTTTAAGCTCAGAAAGATTGGATTTTAGACCTTTTAATGAAAAAGATTTTGATAAATTATTTTCGGTATTAGGCAATGAAGAGGTATGTGAGTATTTACCTGGAGATAAGGTTTATACTAAAGAACAAGTTGAAAGAGTATTAAATTATTTTATTAAGACATTTGTCCCGGAAAAGAAAAATTTACATTATGCAAGTTACTTAAAGAATACAGAGGAATTCATTGGATATTGTGGTTGCTCTTATATTAAAGAGTATGAATGTGATGAGATTGAGTACTTCTTAAAACCAGAATACTTTGGAAAAGGATATGCTAGTGAAATGGCATTTATGATGAAGAGAGTTGCTGGTGAGTTAGATTTGGAAACTATTGTGGGGCTAGCTGATGTAGATAATGAGCCAAGTAATAAGATTTTACTTAAAATTGGTTACAAGTTTGATAAGGTAGTTGAACATTGGGGAAGTACATTAAATTTATATAGGATGAATTTAAAAGGTTAGTATAAAGTCAATTTTGCCAACCTTTTTCTTTTTATATGAGTGTAGAAATCATTGAGTCCTTAATAAAGGGTTTATTAAATTTTTATTAATTTCAAGAAAACTATTAAATTATCTAAAAATTTATGATAAAATGAAATTAGATAGATTAATGGTCAATTTTTATGACAATAAATAGGGGGAATTGCATGTTCAAAACTGAGATTGAAGAACTATTTAGATTTCAATCAAAAGAAGAACTAGTCCGAAAATTTAGTGTAATCAAACAAGACAGAAAATCAGTAGTATTATACGATTTTGATGACGTAAAATGGATTGTTATGCCTGATGATTATCAAGATATTAGACTTGAAGATTTAGATTTCTTTGATAAGTTGGATCCAGCAAAAATTATGTTTTCAGAAAATCGTCAGTATACTGATATTTTACATCACGATAAATGTCGAAAGTTAACCGATGAAGATAGTTACAAGTTTATGGAGTTCCATAAGGCTTGTCCAGATAGTGATAAGAAACAAGGAATGGTGAGTTTAGTAGATCCTACTGTATATGGATGTTATGTTGATGGTAAGTTAGTGTGTGTGGCTTCATTATGGCACTGGGGAGACAAGTTAAGTGATATTGGTGTATTAACACATCCTGATTATCGAGGACAAGGATATGCTGAGAGTGTGTGCCAAGTTTTGATGAATGAAGTTGATCGTTTAATTGTATGGAGATGTGATGCAAAGAATGAGATTTCTTCAAGACTAGCAGGCCGTTTAGGATTTGTCAAAGCAGGTATGATTTATAGTTTACAGAAGAGGAATTAACTCCTCTTTTTTTATGAAATATTGTTACATATTTTTTTATCTACTCAAAAAACGCTTACATATGATAATATATATAGTGAGATATTTTACACAGGAGATGATTATATGGATAAATTAGTAGGTAATTTGCTTTATGGACAAAGTGGAGGTCCAACAAGTGTTATTAATGCATCAGCTTATGGTGTGATAACTGAAGCATTAAAAAACAAGGATATTATTGATGAAGTTTATGTTATGCATCATGGAATCCAAGGTGCATTAAATGAAGACTTCTTCCAAATGAGTATCCAAGATAAGGAAGAAATCGAATTATTAAAACATTCACCAGGTAGTGCGTTTGGAACAGTTAGGTATAAAATGCCTGATTTTAGAGAAGATGAAACAGATTATATTAGATTATTATATATCTTTAGAAAGTATAATATTCGTTACTTCTTGTTTAATGGCGGAAATGATTCAATGGATACTTGTAATAAGATTGCTGATTATATGGGACATGTCGGTTATGAAATTAGAGTTATTGGAGTACCTAAAACAATTGATAATGATTTACCTTTTACAGATCATACACCAGGATTTGGTAGTGCTGCAAAGTATGTAGCTAATACAATGCAAGAAGTTGCGTATGATATGATTGCCTATCCAAAGGGGAAAGTTACAATCGTAGAAATTATGGGACGTCATGCTGGTTGGTTAACAGCTGCAGCTAGTTTAGCTACATTAAGTGGACATGGTCCAGATTTGATTTATTTACCAGAAGTACCTTTTAGTATTGAAAAATTTAAATCAGATGTTCGTCGTGTTTATGGTGAAAGTCGTCAATGTTTGATTGCTGTTAGCGAAGGATTAAAAGATGAAGAAGGGATTTTAATCGGTTCAAGTAGTGGTTTAAGAGATGCCTTTGGTCATTTCCAATTAGGTGGTGTTAGTTCTAAATTATCAAACATCTTAAACAGTGAAATGCGTATTAGCTCAAGAACTATTGAATTGGGAACTACACAGAGAGCCGCTTCACATCTACAGAGTTTAGTTGATGTAACAGAGGCAATTGAAGTTGGTAAAAAAGCAGTACAATATGCAATGAAAGGTGATCATGGTGTCATGGTTACATTAAATAGAAAAGAAACTGAGGATTATAAAGTAAAATATGGTAAACATGATCTTAGTGATATTGCCAATATTGAACGTGTAATTCCCGCAAGTATGATAAATGAAGATGGTAATGGTGTTACAGATGAGTTCGTTAAATATGCCTTGCCATTAATTAATGGAGAAAACACAGCACCATACAAAAATGGAATGCAAAAATTTAGTAAATTCAAAAAATAAAATAAGGCTATTAAAAGCCTTATTTTTTTTGTATAATATTATTGTTGGAAAGGGATGATCAACATGAAGAAAATTTTCATAACAGTATGTTTATTATTGTTGTTAACTGGATGTGCTGAAGATCCACAAAGAGCAGAACCAGTTACTAGAAATATAAATCCACCAGTAATTGAAATTATTGGTGATAGTAATGTATTTTTAGAAAAAAGTAAAGGGGAGTATGTAGAATTAGGTGCAACTGCAACAGATAACTTTGATCCTGAAGTTGAAGTTGTTGTTTCGGGTGTAGATGCTATTGATACTGATACTATTGGTGAATATGTGATTTCATATGACGCTGTAGATAGTTTTGGTAATGTTGCTGAAACCGTAACAAGAAGTGTCTTTGTTACTAATAAGCAACCTGGAATAATTTCTACTTTTGCATTTGAAGCTAAAGATGGTGTTGGATTTATGGTTCAATATTTTGACTTAGATGAAAGTCTGATTAGTTTAAATGCTTATCTTTATGAAGGTGAAGAAGTAGTTAGATTTCAAGAAATTACAAGTTCTCGAGAATCATTTGAATTCTGGGGTCTAAAAAGTAATGTAGATTATACATTTAAACTTGTTGGAGTAATGGATTTAGGTGGAGATTTAGGGACAGTAACATTTGAAAAAGGAGAAATTCAAGTTGGTACTTATTCTCGATTAGATGATGACTTCAAAGAAGATTTAAATGATGATGAATTATTTGAAGCTTTATATAATTATGTTTATATGCCTTATAACAACACTAAATTGCAACAAACATTACAGATGGTAAGAACTTTATCTAGAGTAGATAAAGAATTATTAGAATACGCTTATAATAGTGGAGATTATTTAGTATTTACAATTGGTTATGCCAGTGATATTTATGAATGGAAAGATTGGTCTACAGAATCTTTTAAATCAATATGCTGTAATCCTTGTTCTGTTCAGATAGGATACAGTGGTTGGTCTATGGATGTTACGTTAAGTACATTCGCTGGAAGTATTGTTGATGTTAGTTGGGGTGAACTAGCGCTTAGAGAAGAGTTCTATGTGCTTTATGAAACTGAATTTGATTTGTTGTTTGAAGGGGATCCTCATTTTGATGATCCATACTGGTACTTTAAAGAAGCATTTGTTTATTATTATTTCAGTGATGCTTCTCGTGCAGAATTATTAGAAAAAGCACCAGGTACATATGCTTACATGGCAGACTTGCTAAATATTATAGATACATTAGAGTAGAGAAAAGAGGTTTTTATATGGGTGGAAACTATAAGTTCTTTCAGAATAAAAAATGTGAGTTTTTCCCTTGTCATGATTTAGAAGAGGAGAAATTTAATTGCCTATTTTGTTATTGTCCTTTATATATGTTAAAGGATGATTGCGGTGGAGACTTTGTATATCTAGAAAATGGAATAAAGGATTGTAGTAATTGTACTGTTACTCACATGAAAGATTCAGGATATGCCCATGTTATAAATAAGATGGCAGAAGTATTAGAAAAAGCAAAAAAAGACTAACATTTCAAAATGTTAGTCTTTTTTATATTCATTATTAAAAACTGCTAAGTTATACTCCCACAGTCTTGCTGTCATGATTCCTTTTTTAATAGCAGGATCACTATCCTTTATTTTATGTGCTTCATCTAATGAATCAGCTACAAAGATAGTAACACCAAATGTATCTTTGTCTTGACCTGCTGTTTTGCCTGCAAGAATCAATTTTCCTTGGTCTTTCAAATTTAATAGGTGTTGAAAGTGTTCACCAACAATGGCATTATCTTTTTCAGTCCAGTCTTCTGCCTTTTTGAGTCTTTCAACTAACCTAAGTAAATAAATGAATTCCATAATTAATCCTTGTAAAGAATATCTTGGTACTCGTTAGTTCTTGTTAGTTTTACAACTGCATATGAACATACAGGTACAATTTTAAGATTTTCTTCTCTCGCCATTTCAACAACCTTCTTAATTAGTTCTCCCGCGATACCTTGTCCTCTTAATCTTGGATCAACAATTGTATGGTCGATAACAATAATATTATCCCCACCATTTTTCCAAGTTATTCTTGCTTGCATATCTGATTCTGATTCACCAATATAAAATTTATTATGACCTTTTTTAATTTCCATAAGTACCTCCTTGTCATTTATATTATATCTAAAAAAACTACCTTTAACAATTAATGTGATTTATGGTATAATTTTCTTTGAAAGAAGGTGGTTTTATGGAAAAGATTTTACTAACTACATTAGCCAAGCCTAATAGTCGTTATATAGCTAGTATTATTGACGCTATTGTTATTGCAATTATTATTTTACCGATGTTTATATACAGTAGAGTTGCTGAAATTACCGAAGATAAAATGTTTTATTTTTCGATTGCCTTCTTCTTGTATAAGTTATTCATTTATTTATTAGTGGATTACTTAATACCATTGATTACAAAAGGAAAAACAATAGGAAGATACTTTATGGGTCTAAGACTAGTAAAGAGGAATGGGGATTATGCAAACTCTGCTAACTATTTAAGACGTACCTCAATCTTTATTTTAGTAGCTTTACTTAGTGACATATTATATTTACCGACAATAGCATATATTTTATGGTGTGCAGTATTTGTGGTTACTATTTATTTAATTTATAATGACGACTATCGTATGACTGTTCATGATAAAGTTGCCAATACTATGGTGATTAAAGATACTAATATTTTTACAGAGGATTAAAGGCAAAGGGTTTTTGCCTTTTTTATCTTTTAAGGGGGAAATAAAAATGAATTTAAACGAAAAACAATTATCAAATAAATTGATTTATGAGTGTTTCTTTATGAAATTATATGAAGATGAAGTACTTTTACCCAACAATGAAAGAAGTACTAGAATATATATAAAACACGATGGTGCAGCAGCAGTATTACCAGTTACAAAAGATGGTAAAATCATTCTTATAAAACAGTTTAGATATCCTATAAATGCTGTTTCTATTGAAATACCAGCAGGGAAAAAAGATGATGTAAATGAACTAGGTATGATATGTGCAAAAAGAGAATTGGAAGAGGAAACTGGATATATTAGTTATGATATAACAAAGTTCACTGATTTACATAGTTGTGTTGGATATAGTAGTGAAATGATTGAAATGTTTATAGCTAGGGATTGTGAAAAAATCGATAATCCTAAGCAAGGTGATGATGACGAGTTTATTGAACTCATGGTATTACCAATTGAGGAAGTAAGGGAACTGATGAAGACAGGAAAAATAACTGATGCTAAAACTTTAGTTGCGCTACAATATTATTTTTTAGGAGTTTAACATGAATAAGATTACTTACAAAAGAATCAGTTTCAATAGGATTACTGATCATTTCTTGAACGGATATATAAGATTTCAAGAAACTTATCAAGTATTTTATTTAGAAGATGGAATCCTTAAGCAAAAAGAGGACTATTTTGTAGAGGATTGGGATCAAAAGAAGTTGATAAGTATAAGTAGATATTTAAAAGAGATAGTAAAAAAAGGTGGGACCTTATTTGCTGCATATGATCAATTACAGATTGTTGGATTCGCAATAATTGATAACAATAGATTTGGTGATTATATTAATCTTCCGTATATTCATAGTTCTAGAGGTTATAGAGGATATGGTATTGGAAGATATCTATTTAATTTAGTATCAGCTGTAGCAATAAAAAAAGGTGCAAAAAAGTTATATATAAGCACACATCCAGCATATGAATCACAAAAGTTTTACCAAAAAATTGGTTGTGAGTTAGCCGAAGAGATAAATAAAGAATTATATGAACTAGAACCTTATGATGTTCAGCTAGAGAAAAAACTAGATTATATTGAAATAATAACAAGTCTCATTGGTTCTGAATTTAAGAATCAAGGAAGAGTCAACGCTATGGTTATAAATAGAACAGCAAGTATGTTTTATCAGTACTTACCAACTGATGAGAAACTCTTCTTAGATATATGTGAGAGGTTTCTAAGTATTGAGAATTATGGATTCTTTTCAGTTAGTACCCTGTGGATGAAAAGAAGGACTAGTATAATCAGAAAAGATAACATGGAGCATTTTGAGAAAATATTATACAAGGATATTCAAGGGTGGGCTAAGGTTGATCAGTATTGCTATCGAGTCTTAAATCCAATGATTGAGTTAGACAAAGATCACTACTCATACTTAATGAAGTGGAGTAATTCAGATAATAAAGACATTAGAAGAGCAAGTCTTGTTTCAATGATTATATCGTCACGAAGACAAACGTTGGAGTATGATTTTGATAGAATGATATTTTTGGTAGATAAACTTAAGAAAGATAAAGATTATCATGTAAGAAAAGGTGTTGGTTGGGTACTGAAATGCGCTTATTTAAAGTATCCTGATCAAGTAGAGAATTACTTGAGAAACAATGTATCTAGTCTTGATAGAATGATATTTAGATATGCTTTAGAGCATGTTGAGGAACCATTAAGAAGTGAACTAATTAAACTATAGGGTGTGATTAATATGTTTAGAGAAATGAGAAGATTAAAGAACCAAATGAAACATGAGGATGCCGTAAAATTACTATCTAAAACAGCTGAAGGAGTATTAGGTACAATATCAGAAAATGGTTATCCATATACTGTTGTTGTTAATTATGTATTGTTTAATGATAAGTTGTATTTCCATAGCGCAAAAGAAGGACATAAAATAGATAATATAAAGAATAATCCTAAAGTGTCATTTACTGTTTATGATAATGTCAAAATTATTGAAGATAAATTTACAACTAAATATCAAAGTGTAACTATTTTTGGGAAAGCCAAAATAATCCCTGGAAACAAAGAAGTTCTGATGGAACTTATCAAAAAGTATTCAGGTGATTTCTTAAATAGTGGAAGAGAGTATGTTTCAAAGAGCTTTAATACTACTGATTTAGTTGAGATAACAATTGAACATTTAACTGGTAAGGAAAGATTATAATGGACTATGTTAAATATATTAGAAGTTTAGTTGGTAATAATAAAATAATTATGAATGCTGGAGCAGCAATCATATACAATGATAAAAACGAGATATTACTACAACTCCGTGGAGACGATCACTTTTGGGGTTTACCAGGTGGTATAATGGAGATGGGGGAAACCCCCAAAGAAACAGCGATAAGAGAAGTGTATGAGGAAACTGGATATCATGTTGAACTAAATGGATACTTAGGAGACTATCATAATTTTAATAAAGTATGGCCAGGAGGAGACACCGCACATATTATTTGTTTTATCTACACAGGGAAAATTATAGGGGGAGAAATGGTAATTGATGGTGGTGAAACATTAGATTTGAAATGGTTTAATAAATCTAATTTACCTGATATTGATGCCATTGATCATTTAAATGCTATTAGGGATTTCTATAAATAGGATGAAATTATGATAAAATAGAAGTATAGACTAATAGAGGTGACAAAATGAAACCAACAAAAACAGATAAAAGAAAAGATATATTCTTAAAAATGCTTGTACCTTTTGTAAGAGTTTGGATGTTTTTTGACGCAAAACATACATATGTTTATGATGAAAGTTTCGATAGAAAAAGACAAGAACCCTATGTACTATTAGCGAATCATACATTTATGTTTGATGTGGTTCATGTACCTTTAAACTTAAAGAAATTACCTTTCATTGTAGCTTCACATAACTTGTTTACTAAACAACCTTTAAAATTTGTACTAGAAAAAATTGCTCATGCAATTCCAAAAACAAAGGCATCAAGTGATATCAGAACAGCAAGAGAATTAATTGGAGCTGTAAAAAGAGGGTATCCAATTTGTATTTTCCCAGAAGGGAACACAACTTTTAATGGTGAAACAACTTATATTGAAGAATCAACAATGAAACTAATAAAAAAATTGAAGATTGATGTCGTTGCCTGTAGAGCTCAAGGTGGATACTTATCGAAACCAAGATGGGCAACTTCTAAGCGAAGAAATAGAAGAGTAACATTTACCTATAAAGTAATTATTTCAAAAGAAGAGTTAAAGGATATGTCAATTGAAGAAATAAATAAAATTGTGAATACTGAATTGTATAATAATGATTATGAGTATCAAAGAGAAGTAATGATACCACATCCTGGAAAAAATAAAGCCGAAGGATTAGAAAACATTTTATACATATGTCCAAAATGTGAAAGTATAGGAACATTGCAAACGAAAGGTGATGACATAAAGTGTTCATCATGTAATGCAATTGGAACAATAAATGATTATGGATTTATTGAAGGATTACCATTTGACAATACTGTTGATTGGGATAACTGGCAAAGAAAGTATGATGATAAATTAAAGGATATCATTCTTACGTCTACTGGAAAAGTTTACCTTGTTAATGATCAAGACCTTTCAAGAAAGTATATAGGTGAAATAAGAATTAAATATGAGAACCACAAATTTATTTTAACAGGTGCATTAAGTAAAGAACTTTCTTTTTCTGAGATAAAAACACCGATTGTTACTTTGAGAAGGAACTTCAATATTACCCATGATGGAGAACATTATTTAATTAAGATTGATGAGTACGTAACTTCTTTCTTAAGAGTTGTTCAAAGTAAGTATTAATGAGTGATACAAAACCTATTACATTGAGCAAAAATGAGCTTTTAGAAATGGCTGACATCATGAGCAATGCTTTTATTTCACATGAAAACTGGGTTGAAAGAATAAAAAAAGATGCAAAGAGGAAAAAAATATTAAACGATTTATTTTTAGTAATGTTCGGAGTTATTAATAGATATGGATATATATTTGTTGTAAGTAAAGAGAACAAGAACATAGGGTATATAACCTATATGGATCCTGCTGATAAAGCACAAATATCATTATTAAGGATTATAAGAACAGGTGGTTTAATACCAGCAATTAGATTTTTGATTAGACTTAATATTTCAATACTTAAACATATGTCTAATTATATGAAAGTTTATAACTCACATACACATCACATTGAAAAACTGAGTATTCATTTATATTCAACAGGGATTAAAGAAGAATACCGTGGTAAGGGAATAATGGGACATGCATTGAGAGAAAGTTTTGAATATTTTTATAATCAAGGATATAAGATGATTGAGTTAGAAACTTCTGATAAATCAAACATACCGATTTATCAGAAATTAGGATTTAAAATAGAAGAAGTAATTTCGAAGAAAGATCAAACAATATATTTCTTTGAATTAGAACAGCAGGTGGAAGAATGAGTGTATTTGAAATACTGATGTTGGTGTGTTTTGGTTTTGCATGGCCAACAGCGATTTATAAAAGTTATACAAGTAAAAGTATTAAAGGAAAAAGTGTTCTGTTTTTATATATTATTATGTTAGGGTATCTAATGGGGATTTTACACAAAATTATATATAATCCTGACTTTGTTATTGCTTTATACGCAATTAATTTATTGATGGTTTTTACCGATTTAATGTTGTATTATCGAAATAAGAAATTAACTGTATAGGAGTGGTTTTATGGATTTTGTACTCCAGTTTGATTTAACAATATTTGCTATCGTATTATTACTAGCTTTGATGATTGTAATATTTGGTAAGGATGAACTAATTACTTTAAAGGGTAAAATATTTAGATGGATTATAATCTGGACGATTTTAATGTTGATTTTCGAGATTGGTAGTTGGATATTTGATGGATTAGAAGGTAATGCAAACTTGTTCTTTAATAAGTTCTTTAATTTTTGTTTTACAGCATTTGGAACAGTTGTTGTAAGTTTATGGGCATCATATATTGATTTTATAGTTCATGAAAGTAAAGAAAGATTGAAGAAAAGATGGTATTATTCACAACCTACAATAATAATTATTGTTCTTTCTGTTATAAATGTGTTTACACCAATTCTTTTTGAAGTTGATAGTAGTAATGTATACCATAGATTACCATTGATTTGGACGTCTATAATATTAACAGTAATTCTATATGTAATTGTTTTATATATGGTTATTAAAAATCGTAAATACTTAAATAGTAATGTATTGTTTGGAGTTATGACGTTCTTATTATTACCGATGATAGCAACGGTATTTCAATTAATTTTTTATGGATTAATTGTTATATGGCCTGCTACTGCAGTGGCACTTATATTCTCATACTTAATCTTTGAAACTACATCAAGTAGTCGGGACTTCTTAACAGGAGCATTCACAAGGATGAGAGCAGAAGAGTTTATTAAAAATTTATTGAAGAAGAAACGTAAGTTCGCTGTTGCAATGATAGATTTAGATGACTTCAAGGTAATTAATGATACTTTTGGACATCATATTGGTGATGCAATGTTGATAGAAATGACAATGATTTGTAAAAATGTATTTAAGGAAAAAGCAGTTGTATCGAGATATGGTGGAGATGAGTTTCTAATCGTAGTAGAAGGTGCTACATTAGGAGATATGCAGTTATACAGGAAAGAAATTCAAAGATTATTATATAGAAGTGAAAGCGTATATGCACAACACCAGAAATTTAGTTATGGTGTTGCCTATTGTGAAAATATTGAGAATTGTTCAATGGAAAAGATAATCACTCAAGCTGATAATAATATGTATTTAGATAAGGCAAGAAATAAAAATTATAAACGTAGAAGGAGCGACCGTTAGGTTTGCTCTTTTTTATGATATACTTGAAATAAGGAGTTGATGAAATGAACAACTATACTTCAGCAATGACATTTTTATATTATAAGGATTTTGATAAGGCAATTTATTTTTTTGAAGAAGTACTTAGGTTAAAATTAGTAATGGATCAAGGCTTTGCCAGAGTATATCAAGTTGCTAAAAATTCATTTTTAGGATGTGTTAAAAAGGAAGAAGGTTCTATAACCTCTGAAAACAAAGGTGGAGCACTTGTTAGTTTAAACACAAGTGACGTTAACTCCGATTTTGAACATGTATCTAAATTTGATTTACCATATATCTCAGAAGTGAAATTAATTGAACAGATTCCGCTAAGATCATTTTTCTTCAAAGATTATGAAGGATACGACTTTGAGATTCAAGAGTTTGTAAAAAAAGAAGATAAAGATTTCTTTTAGATAATAATGTGCTATAATAATTTTTTGAAGGATGTGTATTAAATGTATGATGAAATTATAAGATTAGTATTGTTAGTTATAATAGGTGGTTTGATTGGTTATATTACTAATAAGTTGGCTATTAAAATGCTTTTTAGACCTGTTAATCCTGTAAAGATATTGTTCTTTACAATACAAGGTGTATTCCCTAAACGAAAAGATCAAATGGCGATTAGCTTAGCTGATACCATTGAAAAAGAGTTATTAAGTAAAGATGAAATTATGAATCGTATTTTAAGCCCTGAGAAAATCGCAGAGCTTAAAGAATTGGTAAAAGAAACTCTTGTTCTAAAAATTGGTGAGGCAATTCCACCGATGGTTAAAATGTTTATGGGAAGTAATCCTGAAGAAATGATTAAGAATCTTATTGATAAAGAAGGAGATAATATTCTTGATGGATTAGTTGAACAGATTAAGAGTAAAGGGTTAGATGATTTAAATATTAGAGAAATTGTTAAAGATAGAATAGACTCTTTAGACTTTATAGAATTTGAAAAAATTATTTTTGGACTTATGAGTAAAGAGTTGCAATTTGTAGAAATCATAGGTTTGTTCTTAGGTGGTTTTATTGGTTTAATTCAGTTTTTTGTTACTATGGCATTTTAAAAGGAAACTTCGGTTTCCTTTTTTGGTTGAATTTCGTGTTTAGACGATTCTAGTTGTGATATAATTATTGTAGTATGTCAATTAAAAATAATTGTTTTTTATATAAAATATATTAGGAATTAACGGCTTCATTATTAATGTTCTAGTCTAGGTTGAGGATATTCAATTTTGCATATATTGCACATTCAACTAATGTATGGCTATAATTTGAACAGGAGGTAGAATATGGACAACAAGAAGATTGGCTTGTTTTTGAAGGAACTGCGGATTAAAAGGGGAATGTCACAAAAAGGGATTGCTGAAGTGTGTAATGTTTCACACCAAGCTGTGAGTAAATGGGAAAAAGGTGAAAACCTTCCTGATCTAACTTCTCTTCAAAGTCTTGCTTCTTATTATATGATATCTATTGATGAGTTATTAGCTGGTGAACTTGATATGAAGAAAAGAAGTAATAAGACCAATAATAATTTTAATAAAGAAATAATAAAAATAACGATGTCGTTTTTTGTGTTATTTGTCGCATTTCTACCTTTCCTCTCTGAAGGAGGAGAAACATATACAGGATATGAGTTATTATTTGATGGTGATTTTGGGTTGGGAGTTATGACATTAGCAACAGTATTAGCTTATATAATTTTCCAACTCTCATTTTCTATTTTTACAATTTTTAGAGTTATTAGTTTTTCAAGTGAAAATGTATATTTAAATAGAAGTATAACGGTAATTGTACTTACACTTGTATGGTTTAGTATTGCGATTAGCGCATTAATTCCATATCCTTACATTGTTTATCTTGTTTATTTAGGATCAGTGTATTTAGTAAATACAAGGGTCTTAAAGAAAATCAATATGGGGATTGATTACGCTGTAAGAAATCCTAAATATGAACCTTATGTTTATTTACTGTTTTACTTCATTGTATTAAGTATTGTACCGATTTACTTGGTAGTATTTGATGATTGGTATCAAGGAATTTTTGAATTTTTAGTTCCTGTTACAGTAATTGTATATTTAATCAGCATTTCAGTATTTATATATGGTTTTATTAAAAGGAATAAAAGTAGTGAACTGGCAAACTATTGTAAGGTGATTTCAGTTCATTCAATGAGAATTCTTTACATCATAGTTTTTTATTTCTTATATACAAATCCATATATTTTAGATTTTACCGATAACACTTATGATGGAATTATGTTTGTAATTGTGTACATAAGTTTTGAGCTCTTGATAAGTAGTAAATATAATCAAAGTTTAGAGCTAAAAGGAGATACTGTACCCATATTTAAGAAGTAAAAAAAGTTTTAAGTAGATGAAGACAGCTACTAAAGCTGTCTTTTCTTATACCCAAATTTAAGGAGTGAGATTAATGAAAAGTAGCGTTGTTGAGTTTTTTTTAGGGAAGAATGTTATAGCTAAAATAGCCATTTTTCTAATATTTTTAGGAGTTGTTTCTTTTGGACAACTAGCTTATTTAGAGTGGTTAGGTAATACGGGAAGATTTATATTGATATTATGCGTAGGGTTATTGTTTTTTGGAATCGGTTATTATTTTGATTATAAGAAGAGTGAGGTATTTAATAATATATTTTATGGAGCAGGGATTTTTATCGTGTTTGTAAGTTTGATACTAGCAAGAGCAAATTATGCTATTATCAACTTTGAAATGTTTGCATATTTATCTTTAGGTCTTGGTATTATAGTCTTTGGGTATTTTTGGAATAAAAGATTCGTTTTTCTAGATTCAGTTCTAATTTTGTTTTATATGTTGATAGGATTAATGGCATATGAGTTCTTTGATGGTGATTTAACCACACATGTTGTTATCAATATTATAGGTCGCTGTTTTTTTGCTGGATTTGTAATATATATGTATTTTTATAAATATTTAAATAGAAACACATTGGTACAATTTATGTATGCTTCGATAATTTTTATAATTATTATATGTTCAGTATCTAATATTTTTATTCAAACTCATGCGGGTAATGAGCTAATCGGGGGTCTATATATACTTATGTATGCATTTTTTGGATATGTAGTATTAATAAGATTGGTACCAAGAATGGGGAAATCTGTAAAGGGAATGTTATCAATTATGGGAATCTTTTTACTTGGAGTAGTTTCACTTCTGTTTGTTTATTGGATAAGTGAAATGAAACTTACTTCATTACATCATTCATTTATGTATTTGAGTTATGTTGTATTGCTTATACCTGTTTATACATACTCATACTTGAAATACAATAAAAGAAATAAAAACTTCAATACCGCTTTACTTATTCTAATAGCGATATTGTTAGTGGGGTATATATTTAATGCAGGGGATGGGAACACACATTTATACGATTTACCTATTTTGAATTACATTACTGGTGGTATTGTTATTATAAGTTATGTTATTTATCAAATTACATACAATAAGTCTCAAAAGATATTTGTCTATTTATTCATTGTAATTATGGTTAGTAGAGTACTACAGTTTGTTATATTTGAACAAATGTACTTATTTGAACATTATGACTTGTACTTATTTAGTGCGATTGTTGGCCTAGTTTTGGTGACTCTAAATGTTATATTTAAGAAACTTTACAATAACGAAGATGAAGTTGATAACATTTTAATTCACATGGTGTGTTTAATATTTTTGGTACCTGTGTTTGTTACTTTCACTAATGAGTTAATCAGTACTGATTTAGTTTACTTAATTACTACATTTATTTTGGTTTTGATAGGGTATAGATGGATATTCAATATTAAACTATTCTCTTTGAAGAAATATGGTAATTATGTTATTAATGCACTGAATATCAAGATCTTGATTGTGATATTTGCGGTGAACCTAATTTATTTTGATCATAATTTTTTAGTTTTTGAGGATGTTATTAAGTTTATAGTAATTTTTATTGTAAATGTATATGTAGTACTAGCATTATATGAGTTATATCAGTATGAAAATCCATATATCGAAAAAGAACACAAGTTTATGTTTTTATATCTAGTGGGTGTATTGATTCAAAGTTTCTTTATTCATAACTATATAAATGTTGAATTTGATAAAGTTGTTCTATCTAGTTATTTTATGATTTCTAGTGCGGTTGGAATATTGTATGGATTTAAAAATCATTGGACATTAACAAGGAGAATAGGCCTAGGGGCAATTTACTATTCTTTACTTAAATTCTTTGTATATGATTTCTACACACAGGATTTTACTACTTTCATTAGAATGATTACTTATTTAATTCTAGGATTCACACTACTTGGAATAGCAGCTCTTTACTCTTACTTAGAAAAAACATATGGTAATGAGTTATTGGAAGGTGAAGGGGAAGTGAAAGAGGAGGTAATAATAAGTATTTCTGATTGGAAATAAAAAAAGGAAACTATGAAGTTTCCTTTTCTAATGGGTTTAGTTTAATCTTTAATTTCTGTTCAATATTGTATGCAATGTTTATTAAGGTACCTTCTTTAAACATTGGAGCTAAGAAGTAAGTACCTATTGGCATATTATCTTCATCTAGACCTATTGGTAGGTTTAGTGTTGGGAAACCACAATGTGGACCAAGACTTGTGTAATTTGCAAAATAAATCATATTGAGTTTGTTGTCTTTGAAGGTTTTTTCTAGATTCAATTTGGCTTCATTTCTTTCTTTTATAGCTTCAATATATTCGTCCTCAATCAATCTTCCTGAAGTGTTGTATAAGGCATCCTCTAAAACTTTTTGGCCGTATTTTAAATTATATTTTGCGTTGTCTTGATTATATTTAACTATATCTTTTAGAGTTAGATTTAAACCTTCATTTGATAAGTAACTATTAATACATTTTTTAAATTCATATTTCATAACATGATAGATTTGTTTTGTTTGTATGATATTTAGATTATCTACAATTGTAACACCAAGAGACTCTAAAGTATTAATAACTTTGTTGAATGCTTCTTGTCGTTTAGGTGAGAGTTTCTCGAAGTTAGTTTTATCGATACCAACTCTATTTCCTTTTAGATTGTTTAGCTTTAAATACTTTGTATAGACAATATTATTGTTGTCCTTAATGTTTGTGACAGGATCTAGTTCATCGTTACCTCTAATACAAGAAAGCAGTACAGCGGCATCTGATACGTTTTTCGCCATTGGTCCTGCGGTATCCAAAGTTGAAGAGATTGGAACTATCCCTCTTCTTGAGACCATACCTATTGTTGGTTTGATTCCTACTACACCATTTTTACTTGAAGGTGACATAATGCTTCCACCTGTTTCTGTTCCAATCGATACAGGTGCAAGGTTTAATGAAACACTTACGGCACTACCTGTTGAACTACCAGAAGGATCTTCCTTTATGTTCCATGGACATAAAACATAACCACTTAAACTTGAAAAACCATTAACGGTATTAAATGATTTAAAACAGGCAAGTTCTGTAAGGTTTGTTTTACCGATAATAATGGCTCCTCTATCTCGAAGTGTTTTTGCAATAAAGGCATCTTCTTTCGCATAGTGATTTTTTAGGATGTTTGCCCCTGCTGTTGTACGCATTTTATCACCTGTATTAATATTATCTTTAAGTAATACTGGGATACCATGCATATCGCTTCTAACATGATATTCTGAACGTTCCTTATCTAACATTTTTGCTATATTAAGTGCGTCAGGGTTTATTTCAAATACGCTATTGTATTGTTTTTCCCCATTGTCGATTTTTGCAATTCTGTCTAAGTAAAATAATACTAAGTCATATGAAGTTAGTTTCTTGCTTTCTAAAGCAGTTTGTAGTTCTAAAATTGTTGAATTAATAATATCAATCATATAAATACCTCCTTAAAAATACATCTAAAATAATTATAACATATGATTTGATTACAAGGGAGGTTTTGATATAATTAGAGTGGACTTGAGGTGATAATATGAAAGCTGATTTACATATGCATTCAACTTATTCAGATGGGTTGTTGACAACCGAAGAACTTTTTAAAAAGGCAAAGGAAAACAAAGTAGATATTATTGCTATTACTGATCATGATTTAGTTAATGGTGTTGATGATAACTTAGAGTACTCAAAGAAGTATGGAGTTAAGTATATTCCTGGTATAGAGTTATCTACTGTTGCAAAAGGAAAACCAGTTCATGTTTTAGGGTATTTTAAGGATAGTTCTTACTATAGTGAAGAGTTAATTGGATATTATAAAGAGATTAAAGAAAACAGAGAAGAAAGAGCTAAGAAGTTTATAAGTAACTTAAAAGAGTTTTTTGATATTGACGTTACTTATGAAAGTGTACTAGGATTTTCTAGAGGTATAATCGCAAGACCACATATAGCCAAAGCTATTACTGAAAAATATCCTCAGTATAATCACGATTATGTGTTTGATCATTTTATTGGTGATAATAGTAGAGCTTATGTTCCTAGTTGTGAGTTAAGTGTTCAAGAGGGTATTGATTTACTTAGAAGAAACAATTGCCTAGTTGTTTTAGCTCATCCAACGTTATTAAAATCGTTTATTCATGATGATATCTTGAAATATGATTTTGATGGATTAGAGGCTAAGTATTTCCGAAATAAGAATGGTGATGAAATAAAGTATCGAGAGTATGCTAAACATAATGGATTGTTTATAACAGGTGGCGGCGATTTCCATGGTATTCCCAATGATACTAAACATGGTGATATTGGTGAAGTATATATAGATAATGATGATTTAAGAGTATTCTTAAAAGAATACCATAAGTAGAACATATTTTTGTTTATGAAGTGATTTTATAGTATAATACAATTAACTAGAGAGGATGTGTTATTATGAAGAACAGAAGTGTTGTAGAAACGTTACGTTATAAGGATAGAGGACAGATTCAATATACTATTATTGAAGGTTTTGATAGTGAACAAGATTGTTTAGAGTTGAAGTATTATGATAATGAAAAAACATATGCTTGGGATTACTATTTTGCTGAAGATGGTAAAACTGCTTTGGAACATATCACAGAAGTTTCATATGAAGATTTAAAAAAAGGTTTTGTAGAGAACTTAAGCCATGCAGGATATTATTTACATAAAGGGGAATATCAATTACTGAAAGAAGCGATTGTGATTTTCGTAAGTCATAAAAAATATATTTTGGATCTTTGTCAACGCAATGGACTTTGTTAGAAAAAACGATAAATTAATATCACTGTTTGTAGTACTACTGACAGTGGTATTTGTGTTTATTTTGACGAGAACATTTTTCTTAGATTTTGCTAGTAATTATCCTTTAATTGGCGGTTTTATTAAGTTTTTCTTTTTAGCTTCAATCGGTGATTTTATTGGTATAAGGTTAAAAAGTAAATCATGGAGTATCCCAAAAAGCATTTTTTCAAAAGCAATTATATGGGGACTTATTGGTATGGTAATAGTAATGATGTTTACTATTTTCTCAACAGGAGTAGAAAGCCTTCAGGCAAAGGGTGTTTTACCTTTTGAAGGAAGTCTAATTGCTGCTGCATTCTTTACATCATTACTTATGAATGTGATTTTTGCACCGACAATGATGATTTTTCATAGAATTAGTGACACGTATTTAGATAGCGGTGATACAATTGTTCAGGCAATAAATAAGATTGATTGGATACAGTTCTATAAAGTAGTTATTTTAAGAACAATTCCACTATTTTGGATTCCAGCACATACAATAACATTTTTACTTCCTGGTGAGTATCGTATAATATTTGCGGCAGTATTAGGAATCTTCTTGGGATTATTATTAAGTGTATTTAAGAAATAATATCAAAGGTGAAAACTTTTGATATTTTTTTTGTCATTAGAAAACATATATGTTATATTCTTGATGAGTAGGAGTGATTTTATGTTATTTAATTTTCCATTGGAGATTGCAATTTTTTCGATGATGTTTGCTCAACTAATCAAATTGCCAATTCAATATATGATAGATAAGAAGTGGACACCATCAATTATATTCTCAACAGGAGGTATGCCTTCAAGTCATAGTGCTTTTGTTACAGCATTGACTTTAGCATTTCTTTTAACTGAGGGTGTAGCTAGTCCTTATTTTGCAATAAGTTTTGTTTTAGCTGGAGTTGTTATCCATGATGCAATTGGAATAAGAAGAGAAGCTGGTAAACATGCAACTGTCTTAAACCAAATGAAAGAAGAAGTTAATGATATCGCTAAAGAGTTATCTCGAGGTAAGGAAAGAGATATTCACGTTGTTGAGAACAAATTAAAAGAATTATTAGGGCATGAACCTATTGAAGCAATATCTGGAACTTTACTAGGTATAATACTAACATTAGCCTATTATTATTTGGTGATTGCATAATGAGTGTAAAAATAATTAAACAGAAATATCCTACTGCAGTAGTCAAAAAAACACTATTCAAAGATTATAATTACAGTTTATATTTAGATAATACTGAGTATGTAATTTTAGTTATGAATGTTAATAAAAACTCAATTCTATCTATTAATTCAAAACACATTTGGGAAATCAAACAAGGTAGAGCAAATGGCATAAGTTTTAAGACATCCTCTAAATCCTTGATTGATATGAGATCGTTCAATAAGTATAAAAATAAAATAGTAGTATTTAAATCAAAACCGTATAAAATATTGAAGTATATTAATGAAAATGAAGTTGTCGATATTAGTCTTCATTCAGAAATAAACGATATCAAAATTTTTAACTCAATAAGAGAGATAAATGTTTAAGAGACGTTTGTCTCTTTTTATTTACATAAAATTGCCTTGTTATGCTATAATTAGGATAGAAGGAAATGGTGAGTACTATGAAAGTTATCGTTACAGGATTTGGTAGGTTTCTCAATAATGAGAATAATCCAACCAAAGAGATATTGAGATTATTACCAAAAAGTATTTATGGAAATGAAATTATACCTATAGAATTACCAGTTATATTCGATGAATGTTTTCATTATCTAAGACCTTTTATTAAGGATATAGAACCTGATGCTATAATCATGTTAGGTTTAGCTGGAGGAAGAACAGGGATTAATCCTGAAAGGATTGCCATCAACATGATGGATGCATCTGGACCCGATAATATTGGAAATAAACCTAAGGATCAAGTAATAGTTAAAGGTGGAAAAAATGCGTATTTCTCAACATTACCATTACGAGAAATTGAAACTAAATTAAAACAAAAAGGTATTCCAATAACTATAAGCAATAGTGCAGGATTATATGTTTGTAATAATATAATGTATCACGTTTTAAATTATATTGACCAGAAGGGTCTAAATATAAAAGCTGGTTTCATACATGTACCATATATGGATGAAAATAAGCCTAATGATAAAGTATTTTCAATGCCACTTGATGTAATTCATGAGGCAATAATTGATAGCATCAAAACGGTGCTCAAATAAAGAAAGGCAGGGTTATTATGGAAGTTGCTAAATTTAAGATCAAAGGGAAACACAGTTTAGAAATATCATGTATTAAAGTTTTACCAAAGAAAGATCCAAAAGCTGTTATTCAAATATTCCATGGTATGGGAGAACATAAAAACAGATATATTCCATTTATGAATTATTTGGCTGAAAATGGATATGCAGTATATGCTCATGATCATCGTAAGCATGGAGAAAGTGTTGCAAAAGCTGAAGATGTTGGTATTTTTGCTCCTGAAGATACTTGGGTAGATATCATTGATGACTGCTATTTTGTTACACGTCAGATTTTAAAGGATTTTCCTGGCAAAGAAGTTTATGTTTTAGGACACTCAATGGGAAGTATAATTGCACGAGCATTTCTGGTTGAATATCCACTTATTCCAAAGAAGGCAATCCTAATGGGAACATTACCACCAATAAAATTGACCGATGGTATGATGATGTTAACTATGGCACGTGTTGCGAAGTTCTTTACGGGTAAAACAAAACGTAGTGATTTCTTGGCAAATCTGTCCAACAAAAGATTACAACCTAAATACGGATTACCAAGAACTAAATATGATTGGATTTCAACTGACAATGAGGTAGTTGATAAATACATTGAAGATCCTTTATGTGGTTATGCTTATTCGGCACAATTTTATGTTGAGTTCTTCAAAGGTGCAATAGCTGTAAATAAATCTGATATTATTTCTAAGACAAAAGATATTCCACTCTTATTTATTTCTGGTAAGGCTGACCCAGTAGGAGATAAAGGGGAAGGTGTTACTGATGTTTATCGTCAATTTAATGGCCATGGTTTCAGTCAACTAACTTTAAAGTTAGTAGAGGAAGCTAAACACGAAATTTTAAATGAAACAGGGAAATTAACCACCTACGAATTTATCCTGAATTGGTTAAATCAAGTTTAGATTTTTTTCCTAAAATCTCTTGCAATAGAGAAAAATATGTGATAATTTTGTAATTGTATAAGGTAGATATTCAAAGGGCAAATACGTGGAAACATGTAGACGCAAAGTCACAGAGCTAAAGGTAAACCTATGCTGGCTGGGCCGCAATATTTTAGATTAATTATTTTTTGTAATTGCACTCAGAAAATGATTTTTCACGTACCTAAAATAATATTGTGTAAAGCGTAAACGTCCTAATTTTAGGGCGTTTTTATTTATTTTATACTACTAAAACTTAAGGAGGATTTTATGGGTGAAAAGCCAAAAGGAACATTCAATGTTGGAGTGGATCTTGGAACATCAAATCTTCTAATTTATGTAGAAGGACGCGGAACAATATTTAATGAGCCTTCTTACATCGCAGTTGATAAAGCAAGTGGCAAAGTAGTGTCTGTTGGTTTTGAGGCAGCTGAATTAGTAGGTAAAGTACACGACAAAGTTGAAGTTATTAAACCACTGAGTGGAGGAGTTATTTCTGATGTAGAAATGATTCGAGAGATTTTATTATTTACGTTCGAGAAACTATTCGTGAATAACGCACAGCAAATTAACAAATTACTAATCTGTATTCCTAGTGAAATTACGGAAACAGAAAAAGCAGCTATCTTACAACTCGGTAAAGAGTTGGGTATCGAAGATACTAAAATTGATGAAGAGATCAAGGCTGCAGCAATTGGCAGTGGAGTCGATATTTATACTCCAAGTGGGCAATTGGTAGTAGACATTGGGGGAGGAACTACTGATTTTGGTGTTTTATCATTAGGTGATGTAGTTTTATCAAAGAGTATCAAAGTAGCAGGAGATTTTTTCGACAAGCAAATAACTGATTATGTTAAAGAAAAACATAAGTTAGAAATCGGACCTCAAACTGCTGAAAAAGCTAAAGTTAAATTAGCATCATTAACAGGAGATTTACCTAAAGATGAAGAGGGAAATACTCTTACGTATAGTGCAATGGGTAGAGATTTAGTTAGTGGCTTACCACAAATGGTAGTTTTAAAGGCAAAAGAAATAAGACAGATTATGGTAGATTCATTTGAATCTATCAAAGCAACAATGATTTCAACTCTAGAAGCTACACCACCAGAATTAGCTGGTGACTTAGTAGATAACGGAATAATAGTAACTGGTGGAGGAGCACAAATCCAGGGAGTACAAGAATATCTAGAAGAAGTAACACATGTAGCAGTTCACGTATCAAATACACCAATGACCGCAGTAGTTGAAGGAACTAAACGATTATTAAAAATGAGTAAAAATCACTATTTTGGTGAGTTTTAGGAGGCTATTATGGCAGAAAAAATTGGATTAGGAATTGACTTAGGTACTGCGAACCTACTTGTATATTTAGAGAAAAAAGGAATCATTTTTAACGAGCCAAGTGTTATTGCATTTGATCGTGAAAGTGGACAAATTGTTGCTGCTGGAAAAGATGCACATAAAATGCTTGGTAAAGTGCATGATAAAATTAGTGTTATTAAACCGTTACGTAATGGTGTTATCAGTGATATGAAAGCTGCAAAAGCATTATTAGAATATGTATTAGGTAGAGTTGAAAATTTAACAGAAAAAGATTTATCTAACACATCATGTGTTATGTGTTGCCCGAGTGAGGTAACAAAAATAGAAAGAGATATTATTTCGGAATTAGCGCTTAATATGGACATTAGTGATGTATTAATTGATGAAGAAATAAAAGCAGGAGCACTGGGTGCTAATGTTGATATCTTTAAATCTAAAGGAATTATGATTGTTGATATCGGTGGTGGAACAACAGATGTTGGTGTTCTATCATTTGGAGATATTGTATTATCAAGAACAATCCGTATGGCTGGTAACTATATTGATGGTGAATTAGCCAAATTAGTTAAGCAAAATGATAAAGTTGAGATCGGTGAGTTAACTAGTGAAAGATGTAAAATAGAACTAGCTGATTTACGTAAAGATGCAGCTGTTAAAGTAAATAGATATGCCGGTAGAGATATCGTTAAAGGAATCCCAAAATGGGTTGATATCTCATCATCAGACGTAAACAAAGTAATCAAACCAACATATGAAGAAGTAGTTAAATTGATAGCAGCAGTTTTAAAAGATACACCTCCAGAATTAAGTGCAGATATTTATCAGCATGGAATTCTACTTACAGGTGGTGGAGCTTTAGTAAAAGGTGTTGAAGAATTTATTAGTAATCGTATTAAAGTCCCAGTTAAAGTAGTAAGTAACCCGCTAACATGTGTTGCAGAAGGGTCAAAATATTTACTAAAAAATCGTGGCGATTATTTAGTGAATCCTTTGAAATTATAAAGAGGTGATTGTATGCCAAAAGATAATATGAAAAATAGAAGTAATAAGAAACTAATAAAAATTGGGATTGATTTAGGAACTGCTAACTTACTAGTATATGTTGATGGAGAAGGAATTATATTTAATGAACCTAGCGTAATTGCTATGGAATATGAAACAAATGAAGTTATTGCCATCGGATTTAATGCCTCAAGAATGATTGGAAGAGGACATCATGGAATTAAGATTGTTAGTCCTTTAAATCAGGGTGTTATTAGCGATATGGATGCAGCAAAGAAATTAATTGAGATAGCTGTTAGAAAAGGAGAGTCAATTGATGTCAATCTAAAGGCTTCAACTTTACTAATTTGTTGTCCAAGTGAAGTAACACAAATCGAAAGAGATGCAATGGTTGAATTAGCACATACTTTAGGTGTGCCAGATGTCTTTATCGAAGAAGAAGTAAAAGCTGGAGGAATTGGTGCTGGATTAGACATTTATGACAGTATTGGTAGTATGGTAATAGATATCGGTGGAGGATCTACAGATATCGGAGTATTATCACTAGGTGATATTGTTGTCAGTGAATCAATTAGAATTGCAGGTAATTACTTAGACCAAGAAATTATCAATTACTTACAATATGAACATGGGATTTTAGTTGGTAAAAAAACAGCACAACGAATCAAAGAAGAAATTGGTACTGTTCGTGAAAACATCACTGAAGAAAAATTTACTTATGCAAACGGACGAGATATAGTTTCTGGTCTTCCTCGTAAAATCAAAGTTATGCAAACAGAAGTAAGAGATATCTTCACAGAACCATTTAAGAGTATCTCAAATACAGTTTTAAAAGTTTTACAAAATACACCACCAGAATTATCAGCAGACATCATTAAAAGTGGAATGTTAATTAATGGTGGATGTGCTTTAATTGATGGCGTTGATGAGTTCTTATTCAAAGAGATTGGATTAGATGTACATATCGCCAAAAATCCACTTACTGCTATTGTAGAAGGAACAAAAGTATTACTGCAAAATCGTGGAAATTATTACGTAAAACCAGTTGATTAATAAGTGGTAAAAAACAAAAAGATATATTTTGGACTTATCCTTCTTCTAGCACTAATTGTTATAAGTTCGATAGTTGAAACAAACTATTTTATGATTATTCTTAGTGTATTAGGAATCGGATTAATTGTATATCAACTTAGGGTTAATGAAGACGTTAGATTAGTGATAACTAAAGACATAATTAATCGCAAATATCTAAACAAAAATATCAATAATTACTTTGTCGTATTATTGCAGATCACAAACTTAACTACCTACAGCCAGTTTTATGATATAAAACTAAGTGATTATATTGTTGATGAAACATATAAACTCTTGAAGAAACAGCTAAATAACGTCTTCTTATACTCTGCTGATCAAATACTAATCATAAATGAATTTGATAACAAAACAGTAATTAATCAATTACTCAGAACCAACGAGCAAATTGAAAAAACAAAAAGAATTCTTAACTTCATTAAGAATCAAGAATTCAAGCCAACAAACTCTGGAGAATATTACCATGCCAAAGTAATAGCTGGTACCGGAAGTAATGGTATTAGAAATGATTTAACAACAATTGAATCTGTTATTAAACTTGCTCATTTTACTCTTATTAAAGCTCAAAGTGAATCTAATGAACTTATTGTTGCTACCGAAGAAACAAGAATTATAAAAGAGGACATTGATATCTTTAATCAAGAGATAGAACAAGGTATTGAGTATGAGGAATTTAATCCTCATTTCCTACCAATAATTAATCCACAAACAATGAAAATTATCGGTTGTGAGAGTCTATTAAGATGGGAAAAAAATGAGTACAGAATAATTGAAGCAGGTAAGTTCAGGGAAATTGCCAATGAAAAAAACCTTTTTGAGAAGATTGATAAAATGGTAATAAATAAATCATTTATGGCATATAGAACTTGGCTAGAAAAAGACCTTATTGATCAAGATTTTATAATAACAATAAATCTATCACTACAAAGTCTAATTTCAATAAAACCTCACGAGTTTACTCATATATCAGACCACTATAATATAAAAAGAGAATGTATCGAGTTTGACATATCAGAACATGATATATCGAACAATGATGCCTTAGATGCTATTAAGAAGTTAAAACAAGTTGGATACAAAGTTTCAATAGATGCATTTTACTCAAACACATCAAGTCTAAAGTCTCTAATAAATATTGGAATAGATACAATGAAATTAGACAAGGTGAATTTACCAGAACATGATGTATTAACAAATGAATATCACTTCTATAGATCTTTAATAAAGTTTTCAAAAGTGATGGGCTATAACGTCATGTCAAAAGGAATTGAGAACAAATCTCAATTACAAATCGCAAGAGATTTAAAAGTAGATTTTGTTCAAGGATACTACTTCACCCCACCTCTAAACGATACTAAAATTCTTGGATTTTTGAATAAGTATCGGAGTGGTATTCTTGCTTAAAAGAGAAAAGGAATTTTTCCTTTTCTTTTCATATATATATAAATAAAGGGAAAAATAGTTAAAAAAAGCCACCTAAAGTGGTAAAATATTAGTAGATGGGATTAAAGGAGGACGTAAAATGCCAAAAACAAAAGAAGAAATATTAAAAATTCTAGAAAAGAATTATCAATCAGTTCAAAAAGCTGAGTTGGATGTATACGATAAATCTGCTAATTTAAGCAAGACTTTTAGTAAGGATGTTAAGGAGTTATCTTCAACTTTAAAAACAGAGTTGAAAGGACATGTTGAAGAGCAAAAGAAAATAGAGACAAATTATAAATCTCAACTTGCCAAAGCAAAAAAAGAAGGCGAAGCTTTCATCAAAGATATTGAACTTAAAAAAGAAGAGATAAAGAAAGTCTTTGAAACTAGTATGGCGGAGGCTTTGACAAAAAGTGAAGCTGAACTAGTAAGACTTAACAAAGAGTTAGAAGCAGTAAAAGTGGAAAATGAAGCACAAGTTGCAGAAACATTAAAAGATTATGAAGACAGCTTAGTGCAATTAGAGAAAACCATCGTTACGATAAATGAAAAAGACGTTAAAGATCAAAAAACATTTACAACAAAAATCGAAGATCTAAGAACAAAACATGAGCAAAATGTTGAATCTTTAAATGAAAAAGAACAAACTAAAATTGAAAAACTAACTGAAGCATCTAATAAACAAGTTGAGAAACTTGAAGAAAGCTTACAGATAGAGAAAGATAAGTATGATAAGAAATTAGCTACTCAACAACCAATATATGAAGAAGAATTAGAAGAAATTGATGAAGACCTAGCTGATTTTAAAAATGAGTATGAAACTAAACATGAATCAATTCGATCATCTGCTGATCAAAGAATAGCAGTACGTGAAAAACATTTACACCGTGCAATGGATGAAAATGATCAAAGATCAGCCAAAGCACATAAAAAAGATATCGAAAAGTTTAGAAAAGAAGCAGATAAAGATTTAATAACACTACGCAAGAACTTCAATTCACAATTAAACATAAAAACCGATTATCGTAAGAAATTTATTAAAGAGAACTTTGAAAAACTAGCTGAACTAGAAAAAGAATTTGTAAAAGTTGAAAAAGATAAACAACTTGAAATTCAAAATGTTAAAGTTACTTTAGCTACTGATATTGCAAACACTAAACTTGAATATCAAAAACTTCAAGCAGAAGAACTAAATAAATTTAACCAAAGTTTTGCAGAGGTTAGAGAAAAACAAGAAGAAGTAATTCGTGATAAAGGTATCGAATTAGATAAACAAGAACTAGAAAAAGCTAGAATTGAAATAGAATTTGCAAAAGATAAAGCTGTTAACGTAGAGAAAGCTAGTGAAGCAGTAGAACTAAAAGAAAAAGAACTAAGAGCTGTTAATTTTGTAAAACTAAACGATGAGTTAATTGCTAAAGATGTATTTGATAATGAGAATGATAAGCTTGAAAATGAGAAGAATGTTAAGTTAATCGAACTTGAAAAAGAGCAAAAAGTTATTGAGTTTAATCAAAACATTGAAAATCATAAAAATTATCAAAAATCATTATCTAGTAATAAAGAAGAGTTCTTGAGTTATCAAAATAAATTTGAACCTCTATTTACTTCAAGAGCTGAAGAGTTGTTAAAATATGAGGAACAGGAAATTTCTAATCGATATGATTTAAAAGTTGCATTTATTGAAAAAGAACGAGTACTAGTTAATAAAGATTATGAGGCTATGGTGTTAAAAATTAACCAAGTCTTTGAAATCGAAAAAGCACCACTAGAAAAAGCAATAGATGCCATTGCAGGAGAACAAAAAGAAGAACTAGTTAAATTTGAAGAAGAACATCAAGAAAAAGTATCTGAATATAATGAGAAAATAAATGCATTAGATCCTAAGGCTGATCGTAGAGAAAGAAGAAACCTACAAGATCAATTAGAAAGACTACAAAGAGAGTTTAATTCTACTAAACAAGTAAAACAAGATGCAATTTCTAACAATATTAAAGCTTTTGAGGATGCACTAATTTCAGCAAATAATAGAAATCAAGGTGCTTTAAATGAAGCCAAAGCATTAAACGATGCCGAAAACTCTAGACTAAATAGAGCTTTAGATTTACTAGCTACAAATAAAACTAATGAAATTGAAGACGCTAAAAATAGATGTAATGCTTCGACAATGGATATTAAGGATTATCTAACAAAAGCTGCAACAAGAAATCAATCAAACACTATGGATAATCAAATTTTTCTTGATGCAAGAGTTCAAACTGAAGAAAATGGAATTCAAACTTCTGAAAGACAGTTTAATGAAGCACGAGAAGCATTAAATAACGAGTTAAACAATAACCTTCAAAGTAATACAAAAGCACGAGAAGAAGGACTAGCGGCACTTGAAAGAGACAATGAGCAAGAAGAAGCAAACTTTGAGGCATTCAAAGGTAAAGTTTCTTCAAACATCAAAAGTGAAGAGGAAAAAGCAAAATCATTAATTGATGAAAAACAAAATGAGCTAAACAAAAAAGTTTCTAACGCTAATGATATTTTTAAAGATAAAGTTGAAGTAATAAAAGAAGAACTTGATAAACAAAACAAAGATTACCACAACTTACTGGGAGATCTTAATAAGCAAGTTTCTCAAGAAAAAAATCATTTTGAATCTGAGTTAAGAAGAATTTCTAAGGAATCAGATCAAAACTTAAAGGATAGGTTAATTGATATTAATCGTAAACTGGGAGATAATATCGCATCTATCAAATAATAAACAAAAAGAACTCTTAAAAAACGAGTTCTTTTTTAGTATAATAAGTATAGGTGATTTTATGAAAATTAACTTAAAACGAAATATATGGATATTTGCCATATTAGTTGTAATGATCTTTATCAGGGTAGAATTTGAAATTGTTCTGCGATTATTCAATCTTGATGTGACATTCACAGAATACTTAGATACTGCATTACGTTATACAGTATACTTTTTGTCGATAGTAGTTTTTATTAGTATTATTGGTCGAAGTGAATACTCAGTATCAAAGTTACCTTGGTTATTAATACTTGTTATCGAACCTTTTACAGGACTAACTTTATTTTTAACATTCGGACGCGATTTTAGATCTAGTTTTCGTCATCGAAGACATCCTAAAACTCACGATGGTAACTATCTAACAAATGAACCGGTTACTTTCTTTAGTCAAGAAGAGTATATGGCAATTGATTCAGAAATAACAGATATATACAAAACCGCATATAATATGACGAAACATCATGCCTATCTATATGATACAAATGTAGAAGTTATTAATAACGGAGTTGACTTTTATGATCGACTTGAAGAAGACATTAAGCAAGCTAAAGATTTCATCTTCATGCAGTTTTATATAATAAGAACTGATAAAACAGGAAGAAGAATCATGAATCTTTTAAAGCAAAAAGCACAATCTGGAGTTGAAGTTAAATTACTTTATGATGCTATAGGTAGTGTATTCCTAAATTGGAAGTACTTAAAGTCAGTTGAGGATTCAGGGGTTGAGATTGACGCATTTGACCCGGTATACTTTGGTTTCTTTGATACAAAAGTAAACTATAGAAATCATCGTAAAAATGTAATAATTGATGGAAAATCTTCATATATAGGTGGGATGAACTTAGCTAATGAATACCAAAACAAGGCTAAAAAATCATTTCCTCCATTTCGCGATACAATGATTAGAATCACCGGTAAAGCTACTAACTCGCTTACTTCACTATTTTTAAGGGATTGGTACTATGTAACCAATAAATTCATTGATGATGAAAAGTACTTTTGTGCACCAAAAGAGGAATCAAAAGGGATGGTTCAAATTATTCCAAGTGGTCCTGATTTTAAATACCCACCAATTAGAAATACATATGTAAAAATGATTAATAATGCAAAAAAATCAATTAAAATAATGACACCATATTTAGCGCTTGACCGCGAGATGGTTACATCACTAATGATAGCCGCTAGAGGTGGTGTTGATGTTGAAATTATTGTACCAGGTAAGCCTGATAAGAAATCTGTATATGAAGTAACAAGATCATTCTTTGAGGAACTGCTTGAAGAAGGTGTCAAAATCTATACATACAAGAACACTTTTACACATGCTAAAGTTTTTATTATTGATGATCATTTAGCTTCTTGTGGTACATATAATTTAGATAATAGATCAGCAAGAATTAATTTCGAAGCGACAGCTTTGTTATATAAAACTGGAGTTCAAGAACTTGTAAATGATTTTGATTTAGACCGCTCAAAATCGAAGTTGGTTAGTCTTAAAAAGTGGCGAAAAAGAAATATAGTTCAGCGTACATTTGAGGGGTTAATCGGTCTAATGTCACCATTAGTATAAACGAAATATTATGTATTTCGTTTTTTCTTTGCATTTTGATTAGGTATAATTAAGTGAGGTGATAAATATGACATATAATGAAGTAATGAAACAACTTGAATCTTTGGGTACTGCACAAACAAGGAAAATATATACAAGACATGGGAATGATATTGATATGTTTGGTGTTAGTGTCGCCAACTTAAAAAAGGTTCTTAAGCCAATCAAAAAGGATAAAGAACTAGGTATGAGATTACTTAAATCTAGGAACTCTGATGCTATCTATTTATCACAATGGATTGTCGATTCAAATCAACTGACCATTTCTGATTTGGAGGAGTTGATAGAACTAACAAATTATTATATGACTTTGGATACAGTAGTTCCTAATCTGTTAATCAAAAACAAGGAACTTGCATGGGAATGTATTGGTAAATGGACAAACCATATGAAACCACGCTATCGTCAATCGGCATATAGTTTATACTCCTTAATATTAGGGACATATCCAAATGAGGAAATTGATTTCACAGATGTTAAAAATAAATTACACTATATAAGTAAAGTTATTCATGATGAAGAAAATAGAGTAAGATATAGTATGAACTCATTTGTTATCTCTGCTGGTGTTTATAATCCAGATATCACTGATTTAGCTATGGATATAAGTGAGAAAATAGGAAGAGTAAATGTGTATATGGGACAAACTTCATGTAAAGTACCATTTGCCCCTGAATATATCGAGAAAGTGAAGAAGATGAATCGAATTGGTAAAAAGCGCTAATATATATAGCGCTTTTTTGTTGTCATATATATGTTATAATTTTAGGGTATGTTTAAAATGTAATTAACTATATACATAATATATCCACATCTTTAGGGTAAAATAATTATTGTATAAAATAAATATATTGTATAAGGAGAACATCATGGAGAAAGCTATTATTGTCGAAAATTTAGTAAAAACCTATGAAGAAGTTGAAGCGGTTAAGAATATTTCTTTTACTGTTGATAAAGATTCATTTTTTGCGTTTTTAGGTCCTAATGGAGCTGGTAAAAGTACAACGATAAATATCATATCAACTTTACTTGAAAAAAATCAAGGATCAGTGAAAGTATTGGGTCATGAAGTTGGTGTTGATGATAATTTAATTAGGGAAAAGATTGGAGTAGTATTTCAATCTTCTATGTTAGATAAACTTTTAACTGTTAAAGAAAACTTACTTGTTAGAGCATCTTTTTATGGAATTGAGAAAGATGATTTTTATAAAAGGATTGATGAGATAAACGAGTATTTAGAGTTTAAAACTTTCTTTAATCAAAAATATGGACAACTAAGTGGAGGACAGAAACGTAAAGCAGACATCGCAAGAGCTTTGTTAAACTGGCCAGAGATACTTATTTTAGATGAACCTACTACTGGATTGGATCCTAAGAGTAGGAAAGATATATGGAGTTTGATATCTAAACTACGTGAAGAAAAAGAAATCACTATTTTCTTAACTACTCACTATATGGAAGAAGTAATGGATGCGACAAAGGTTGTCGTTATAGATGAAGGTAAAATTGTTGCAGTGGGTAGTAGCGAGGAGTTAAGACTAGAGTATTCTAGTGATCGAGTTAAAATCATTTCGAAGAATGACTTGCGGGGTGCTTTGGATTCAGATAAAGTAGAGTATTATGTTGTTAATGATACGATTAATATTGATATTGATTCTTGTTTTGATGGTTTGGAGATTGTTGAGAAGTATAAAGATCACATCCAGGAGTTTGAGATTCTACGTGGGGATATGGATGATGTTTTCTTGAATATAACTGGTAGAAAGTTGGGTGATGATTAATGGCTATTTTATATCAACTAGTATTGCGTAATATAAAATTATTTCTACGTGATAGAGCTGCGGTATTTTTTAGTTTATTAAGCGTCTTCATTATCCTTGTAATGTATATCTTGTTTTTAGGTAAGATGCAAAGTGATAATTTAGGTAATGCTTATGGTAACATAGAAGGAATTGATTGGTTAGTAAGTTCATGGATTATGGCAGGGATTCTTACAGTAAGTACCGTAACAGTACCTCTAGGTGCTGTTGGTAATCTGATTGATGACCGTGCAGATGGTTTGTTAAATGATTTCTATACTTCACCAATTAGTAGAAATATATTAGCACTTAGTTATTTGATTAGTGCATGGATTATTGGATTTATAATGGTTATGATTAACTTTGTAATTGGACAAGTATATGTTTTATCACAAGGTGGAGAAATGATGGGTTTAATGCAATTGTTTCAGACACTAGGATTAGTAATTTTATCAATTATGACATTTAGTTCATTTTTCTTCTTCATATCTTTATATGTAAGAACTAGAAATGCTTATGGTACTTTAGCAACTTTAACGGGAACATTCATCGGTTTCTTAGGAGGAATATATATTCCAATTGGAGTATTAGGAAAAGAAGTGCAATCAGTGATGAATGTTTTACCTACTGCACATGCAGTAACAATTATTAGAAGAGTTTATATGCAAGGAGCAATTGATCAAGTATTCGCAAATGCTCCACAAGAGGCATATGATGAATATGCATATATTTATGGATTAAATGTATCAATTGGTGATTTTGAATTAACTAATATGCATATGGTATTATCAATGGTAATCTTTATGGCAGTCTTTTATACTTTAAGTGTAGTTAAATTATCGAAATCAAAACTATGAGAAAGAAAATGTTATATATAGTTTTAGGTTTTTTTGTTCTAATGGTTGTTGTTGGTTTATATGGAATAATATCATCAAAAAATATTGTAATGAATACCCATAACTTAGAAAGTGATTTTAATATAAAGATTGCGCAAATTTCTGATACTCACTTTGACGAAGATTATACACTTGATGAGTATCAAGACATTGTAACTTTGATCAATGAACAAAATCCTGATATTGTATTTTTTACTGGAGATTTATTTCAAGTTCATGAAGTAAGTAGTGAACTTGAAGGAAACATTATTTCTTTATTTGAGGATATAGATTGTATAAACAAAGTTGCAGTACTTGGAAATCACGACCTAAGAGATGGTGATGAACTTACTAACACAGTTGTAAGAATATTAGAATCATCAGGTTTCACAGTATTGAGAAACGAGTTTGTTGATATAACTATTAATGATGAAGAGTATAGATTTATAGGAATGGATGACTATATGGAAGGCGATAATAACTACACTACCATTCTTAATGCAATAGATGATTCATACATCAATATCGTACTAAGTCATGAACCTGATACCTTTGATTATGTAATTGATAAAAATATAGAAGCAATGTTTTGTGGACACTCTCACGGAGGACAAATTAGATTACCGATTATAGGTGATATTTATAATGTCCCTGGTGCAAAAAAATATAATGAACATCACTATAATATTAATGATAAAGATCTATTTATATCATTTGGTTTAGGAGAAAGTGTTATTAAAATTAGATTTTTTAATCATCGACAGTTGGAGATATATAGTTATTCATAATTAATTCACAACTTTTGAGTATAATATATTTGAGGTGGTAAATAATGAGTTTATTTAAACGAAAGAAAAAAGAAGAAGAAGTAGATAATAGAACAGATATAGAAAAAACATTTGAAGAAAAAGGACAAAAGATTGGTCGTAAGACAGGGACAATTGTTCAAAAGGGCGTAGATAAGTTTGAACAGGTTAAACAAAAATTAGAAAATGACGGTACTATTGATAAGTTTCGTGACTTCTCAAACAAAGTGGATGACAAAATTGATAACGTAGTAAACAAAGTAACAAAAGCTACAAAATCAGCAGTTGAAAAGGCAAAATCTCCTAAGAAAAAAGAAGAAGATAGTTTTTATGAATAAGCTCTAATATTTAGAGCTTATTTTTTTATTGCATACGAACTATCATTATGGGTCTTTAATCGCCAAACTGTGCTAAAAAAATATGTGGTAATTTCCCCTCTTATTTTTTATAATAGGGATAAGGAGTGATGCAAAAATGAAAGCGATACCATTAACTGAGTTTGACAACAACAAAGCATTGATTGAACCTTCTGAGCAAATACCTAGATTAAAGACTATGCCTGAGAAAGTTGTATTAACATTTTTTAGAGATGAAGTTGAAAGACTTCATGAAGATTGTAAGTTAGAAAAAATCTATACTTTAAGAAGTGAGATGGGGAACCATGATGTTTTTAAATTTATGGGTGAAGATATTGGTTTATTTGCATTAGGAGTAGGTGCACCTTTGGCTGCAGGTTTATTTGAAGAACTAATTGCATTAGGAGGGAAACAGTTTTTATGTTGCGGTGGTGCAGGAGTTTTGATTAATAAAGAACTAGGATGTTTAATTGTACCAAATGAAGGTGTTAGAGATGAAGGTACTAGTTATCATTATGTTGAAGCTGAACGTACTATCAAACTAAATAAAAATACATTAGAAAAAATGAAAACAGTAATGTCTGAAATGCACATTGATTATATAGTTGGAAAAACATGGACAACTGATGCTTTTTACCGAGAAACTAAGCAACGTATTAATCGAAGACTTTATGAGGGTTGTTTAACTGTTGAAATGGAGTTTACTGCATTGTGTGCAGTAGCGAAGTATCGTCGTGTTGAGTTTGGAGAAATCTTATACTGTGGTGATGATTTAAGCCGAGAAGTATGGGATGGACGTGAATGGAATAAACAAGAGATGTTAAGAAAGGATCTTTTATTCTTAACTAAACAAGTATTGGAGAAAATGTAAGCAATATAATTATATATAAAGCTACCTCATGATAAGATGGAGGTAGCTTTTATTATGAGGAGTGAAAATATGAAACCTGTTAAAGACGTTAAAATCATATCAACTAAAAAGGGTGATAAAGGATATTCTAAAAATTACTCTAATGAGTCTTTGCCAAAGACAGATATACTGTTTGATACTTTGGGTAGTATTGATGAACTAAGTAGTAGTTTGGGTGTTGTATACCATTATAGTGTGTTTAAAAAAGAGATTATTATGATTCAAAACAATTTACAAAATATTATGTCTTTGGTTGCTACTAATGTAGACGATAGACATATGGTAAATCTTACCAAAATTGGTTTTAAGGATATTAATAACCTAGAGAATATCGAACAGAGTTTGTTGGATAAACATCCATTACAACCTAAATTTGTCTTACCAGGAAGTGAATCAAGTCTTGAAGGAAGTTATTTTGATTTATCTAGAAGTATATCAAGAAGAGTAGAAAGGACAGTTATAAGGTTTATTCAAGAATATGATAGAGTAGATTTAGATATGGTGATGAAATATTTAAATAGATTAAGTGATTTATTGTTTATAATGGCCCGTAGTTGCGATAATGAAAAAGCGTAGTTCAAATTGAACTACGCTTTATTTTTTTAAATTAACTTATGTTCTTCTAAGATATTTGATAATGACTTAATGATTTCTTCTTCACCTTCGCCGTTGGCTTCTAAAGTGATTTCTCCACCTTTAGGAACACCAAGTGACATAAGTATCATTATCGATTTTAAGGTATATCTTTTTTCTTTATAGATAATATCAATTTCTCCCGGATATTGTCCAGCACGGCTACATAAAATTGATGCAGGTCTTGCATGTAATCCAGCTTCATCTTTTATTATAAATGTTCTTGATTCGATTTTACTCACCTTCCTTGTCACTATAAAGATTATTAAAATCCTTAGTGAACTGAGTGATTGATTTTTCGGTAATATCTGAGTAGAACAGTTTTTCAAATAGGTCTTTACCTACTGTAACTTGATCTACTCCATTTCTGATTGATTCAGTAACTTGATGAACACTTTTATATGATGCTCCAACAACCTTGGTTTTTAAGTTTAGTTTTACCAAAGTATCTTTGATATCTTTGATTACACTGTTTCCATCCAAACCACTATTAGAAATTCTATTTACATAAACTGCGAGATATTCGGCACCATTTAAAGCTGCCATTATACCTTGATTTACAGTGCAAACCGCAGTAGCTGTAATACTGAAACCATCATTAGATAATGTTCTTATGGCTTTGAATCCTGCGCTTGATACTGGGATTTTTATGTGAAGATTCTTTGTGATTATTTTTGACAATTTGTGTGCTTCAGCAATCATACCCTCATAGTCTTCTGTTACTAACTGAATGTGAAAATCTTTACCTTTTAGTGTTTTATTAAGTTCTTCAAGTAATGGTATATATGGTTTATTTTCACGGGTAATAATTGTTGGATTTGTTGTAATCCCTAGGATGTTGTATTTAGTGATTATTTCTTTAATAAATGTGTTATCTGCTGAATCAATTATGTACATTAGATATTCTCCTTTACAGCCCTTACTATATCATTTTTTGTTAAGTTGTATTCTTCTTGTAAGAAGGCTTGTGTACCAACTTGTCCATAACGGTCTTGAACACCAATACGTACTACTTTAGTAGGATTTAATGATAGTGCTTCTAATACTGCACTACCTAATCCACCAATTACATTGTGGTTTTCTGCTGTTACAATTAGTTTTGTTTTTTTAGCGTACTCTTCAACTAGTTCAGTATCAAGTGGTTTGATTGTGAACATATCGATTACTGCAGCGCTAATTCCTTCTTTTGCAAGAATCTCTCTAGCTTCTAATGCTTCTTCTAACATTATTCCGTTTGCAATTATACAAACGTCAGTCCCTTCTCTTAAGACAATGCCTTTCCCGATTTCAAATGTAGAGTTTGCATCATAGATTTGCTTCATAGTTTTTCTAACGATTCGTAAGTAGTGTAGGCCATGGATTTTTTCTGTTTGCTCTAACATGTTTTTAAACATTACATGATCGCTCATTTCCATAACTACTGCGTTAGGGATGAGTCTCATTAAACCAATATCTTCAAATGGCATATGTGTTCCACCGTTATGAGCGGCACTCACTCCTGCATCACTACCAATAATTTTAAGGTTTAAATCACTGTATCCAATTGATAAGAACAATTGATCATAACAACGTCTTGTTGCGAATGGTCCAAATGTATGCATATATGGGATAAATCCTCTTAAGCTTAAACCACTAGCTACACCAACCATATTAGCTTCCATAATCCCACAGTTTATAAAGTTATCAGGGTTTTGTTGTAAGACTGGTCCTGTTTTAATAGCACCCATTAAGTCAGCTTCTAAAGCTACGACTTTTTTGTTTTGATCGATTAGTTCATTTAAAGTATCAGCATATACATTACGTAATTCAACTGGAGAGTTAATAGCTTCAGTTAGTATTTTTACACTCATGCTAGTTCCTCCTCAAGTTGTTTAATTTTAGCGTCTACTAATTTAATTTGGTCTTCACTGAAACGCACATGATGATTTCCAGTGTCACCTTCTAAAGGTTTGAAACCTTTTGCCTTAATTGTATCTAATACAATGCATGTCGGTACCCCTTGTACTTTATATGCATCTTGAATTGCCTGTTTGATAGCAGTTTCATTATGTCCGTCAACTTTGACAGTATTGAAGTTAAATGCTTTGATTTTATTTGTGATATCTCCTTGGTCTAAGATGTCTTTTGTATATCCATCTAGTTGAAGTTTGTTTTCGTCAATAAAGACAATTAAGTTATCCAGTTTATGGTGATATGCAAATTGGAATGCTTCGTAACATTGTCCTTCGTTTAACTCACCATCACCAATGATTGTAAATACACGGTTTGGTTTGCCTTCGATTTTTAATGCTTTTGCAATTCCAACAGCACTGCTGATCCCTTGGCCTAGTGAACCTGTTGTCATATCGATACCGGGGGTTAGTTTACGATCGCAATGACTTGGTAAGCTAGTACCATTATTATTTAAGGTAGATAAAATGGAATTTTGGAAGTACCCTTTTAGGGAAAGGGTAGAGTATAGAGCAGGACCAGCATGGCCTTTGGATAGAACTAGATAGTCTCTTTCTTCCCAACTAGGGTTTGTTGGGTCGATGTTCATAATATCACGATATAATACAGCTAATGTTTCAACTACTGACATACTTCCACCAATGTGTCCGAAGCCTCTTTGTTTTAACATTTTCAAAATTTCTAATCTGATTTCATTACTAAATTTACTCATATTTTTGTGTTTTCTCCATTATAAAAGGAGGAATTTTGTAGAATTCCCCCTTTATGTTTTATTTTTTATGCAGCTTTTTTTGAATTAAGGAATCCATCAACGAATGGTATAGCAAATAATACTACTACTAAACCAGTTACAACCCATTTACCCCATACAGCAGCTTGTCCGATGATTACACCAGCACCGATGAAGTCAGCATCACTAAATGTAGTGTTTGCGAATCCTAGGTCTCCTAATACAGGCATTAATAATAGTGGTAAGAATGTGATTACTAATCCGTTTACGAATGAACCGATTACAGCACCACGACGTCCACCAGTAGCGTTACCAAATACACCAGCAGTAGCTCCTACGAAGAAGTGAGGAATTACACCAGGAAGGATAACAGTACCGTTTAATAAGATTAAAATTAGCATACCAACGATTCCACCTAAGAATGAAACTAAGAACCCGATTAATACAGCGTTTGGCGCATAAGGGAATACGATTGGACAGTCAAGAGCAGGTTTTGCATCTGGAACGATTTTGTCAGACCAACCTTTGAAGGCAGGAACGATTTCACTAATAACCATACGTACACCAGCTAATACTACATATACCCCAGCAGCAAATACTAATGATTGAATAAATGCAAATACGATATAGTTGTCAGCAATACCTAAAGTATCTCTAACAAATGCAGGACCAGCAGCGATAGTAACGATTAAGTACATTAATAACATAGTTAATGAAATACTTACGCTTGAGTCTCTTAAGAATGATAAAGATTTAGGGAAGTTCATTTCTTCAGTAGATTTTGATCCTTTACCTACTAATTTACCAACTTCTCCACTTAACCAATAAGTGATACTTGAGAAATGACCAAATCCAATTTCGTCAGTTCCTGTAATTTTCTTCATTGTAGGATGTGCGATTGCAGGGAAGAACACCATAGTTAAACCTAATGCCATACCACCAACAACGTATTGTAATAATCCTTCAATACCAGCAACTTGTAATACAACAGCGATTAATGCAGCCATGTATAAAGTATGATGACCTGTTAAGAAAATGAATTTAAGTCTTGAGAAACGTGCGATTAAAATGTTACACGCCATCCCGATAATCATAATTGCAGCAGTAGCAGTAGCATAATCATTTAATGCTAATGATACAATTGCTTCATTATTCGGTACAACACCTTGTACATTGAATGCTTCTTGGAATAATTGTCCGAAGTAGTCTAAACTACCAACAAGGATTCCAGCACCTTGCCCAATGATGATAAATCCTAAAACGGCTTTTAATGTACCGCGGATAACTTCATGTGCAGGTTTCTTTTGAGCTAATAATCCTACTAATACTATAATCCCTAAAAGGATTTGAGGACTACTAAGTAAATCTGAAATAAATTGAACAACTGAACTCATAAAATTTTTTCTCCTCTTTTTGTTTTTTTTTATCTAAAATGTCTAATAAAAATCATTAGAACAAACTTTTAGCCTTACTTATAGATATCCTTTTTCTGTCATGTAAGCAGATAATTTATCTTTTAATTCTACTTTATCCATGATGTTATCTAATCCGATAGTGTCACCAAATCTTTTTAAATTATCATAAAGATCTTGTCCACAAACGATTAAGTCTGCGATACCAGGCCATGCACTACCTAAATCTGTATGTTCTACTTCAACTTCAGTTTTTCCTAAAGCTTTTAATACTGTCTTAACGTTCATTTCAACTAAGAAACTACTACCTAACCCACTACCGCAAATACAAACAACTTTTTTCATTAGTTTTCCTCCTATTTAGAATATTTTTCTACTAATTTTAGTACTTGATCTGCATCAGTAGCAACTAACAAGTTATCTAAATCTTCCATAAGAAGCTGTGATAATTGTTGTAATGCAAGCAAGTGTTTTTCATTATCCGGAGCTGCTAAAGTAACAACTACTCTAACAGGTCTATCTTGTTTCTCATTAAAGAAGATTGCCTCTTTTAAAACAAGAACTGTCATTCCTAAATCATTAGCTCCATCTTCAGGTCTTGCGTGTGATATAGCAATATTTGGTGCGATTACAATGTAAGGTCCTAACGCCTTAACATTAGAAATAACTTTTTCAACGTATCTTTCTTCAATTATATTGTTAGACAGTAATGGTTTTGCGCTTAACTTAATTGCCTCTTCCCAAGAACTTACTTGATCAGTGAACAATATTTTGTCTTTTTTAATTAGGTCATTAAGCATATATTTTTTCTTCCCTTCAGTATCAATTTTAATTTTTTTGTTGTTATTGCTAACTCTGTTTAGAATCAGTTTTCTAACTTCATCAACTTTGCTAGCAGGAATATAATCAATAATATCTTTTACAATATTATCACTTAAATCATATTCAGATTTTGAAGGATTTACTAGACCCATAAACGATATGATTTTTGTTTTATCTAAATCTGTAAGTATTGGATTAACTATTAATGTTTTTTTCTTAATTGAACGATCTTTAATTGGTACAGTTGAAATGATATAATCTACTTCATCTTTATATTGAGCAACTTCATCAAGTCTTACTGCATCAATAATCTCTAGGTTTCCTAATAAGTATTCTAGTTCTTTTCTGAGGAGTTTAGATGTTGCAACTCCGTTTAAGCAAACTAGAAGAACTTTTACTTGTAAAATATCTCTTTTCTCTCGTTTTAGATACCCACCAAAGTGCATTGCTATGAATGTGATATCGTCATCGCCAATAGGATAACCGATTTTCTTTTCTAAGCGCTGACATATTGTTTTAGTCACTTGTGATACTTGGGGATATGTTTCTAAAATTTGATGCTTTAACTCGTTTTGATAGATAATCCCATATTTCAATCTAAACATTGCTTGTTTCATATGAGTGTATAAATGATTAAATAAATCACTATCATCATCAAAATAAATTAATGTTGTTTTACTAAACTCTTCAATTAGGAAATCTACTATTTCTTTAACATAATCATTTTCATCAAGTTCATATTCTTCAGCAAACTGAATTCTTAGACCTAATAAATGAAGTGCTAAATAGTAGTACTCTTTTTCAGATAGGAAACTTCCAACAATTTTTTTACATGCGCGAAACTCATCTGAGTCTTCAACAACTTTTTTGTCTTCTTCTCCTAAACTGATTGGCTCGAGATCGTTAATCTTGATAATACTTATTAATATAGATAAGTAATTAAGTGTAGTATTCACATATTTGATATTAAGCTCTTTTTCTAAGATTTTTAATATCTCTAATGTTGAAGCTACAACTTCATCGGTGTACATATCAAATGATTTGATTTTAATTAGATATTCATAATTTGAAATTAGATTTAAAATTACTGAACGTTTTCTGATTGGTAAACCTTCGATTTGGTAACCGGCAAAATTATCATATTCAAGTGCTAAGTTATATACACTTATCATATTTCTAATTTCTTTAATGTCGTTTACAATAGTATTACGACTTACACCAAATAATGCTTCGAAATACATAATGTTAATAAAATCTCTTTTGATTAACAAAATAAGTATTTCAAGAACAATTCTTTCAGAACCAGTACAGATGTATAATTCACCTAATGTATCAGACACTGTATCAGCCAGTTTGTCTTTTACTAATGGATCAATTAAGATCCCTACTTGTCGTTTATTGACAAGCTTAGGTAAACCTTGGAGTTCTAAGTAATCATTAATCTTGGAAATACTGTAGTAAGCACTTCGTTGCGATACTCCAAGTAATTTCTGAATATCGGAAATGTTTAGAGTATAATCTGATGATATTAATAGATTCAAAAGATAATTGTCTTTGTAATCAAGCAATAAAAACACCTCACTGTCTAAAGGATAATTGATTTGAGGTTCAAATAAAAGACCAAATGATTGCACAAGTTTTGTCAAAGTCTTGCAAAAAGTGAAAACCCTTTCTTGCAAATTTATGAAACAAAAAGAGGAAAAAACGTCCATAACTTGCTAATTGTAAGAGTTTATACTTAAAGCACAATCTTTTGCAAAAAGTGTTCAAAAATTTAATTTTTCTTTGCCCCTATTTCTATTCTACCACTTTGAAAAATAAAAAAAATCCTGTTAAGAGGATTTTTTCATTTTTTCTAATTCATCTAACTTATCGATATTGATAAACATTTTGATATATTCTACAATACTACCAATGATTGATGCAACACCGATTATAATCATAGCTATTTTGAATAAGTTTGGAATGAAGTTAAGGTTATATCCTTCCAATATAACGTCATTAAAGATATCTCCTGAACCTAGTAGTATTGCTATTACTCCTCCAATAATCCCTAATCCAAACTCAACAGTTTTTGAAGGAATATTTTTTCTTCTTTTGAAAGCATAATAAATGTGTAATGAGATAGACACAAACCATGAAATATTCATAAATGGTAAAATCTTATCAAAATTACTATTTAGAAGAGGTTCTCTTGTTCCATCATAATAAATGGCAATAAGTCCTTGTTGGAAGTTAAACAAGTAGAGAGCTATAACAGTTACTAAAATAGTTACAACTGATTCTAACAATGAAATTTTAAAATTCTTTTTGGGAATTTCTGGTAATAGTTCTGGAATGAAGTCCGCTTCTTTAACTTCGTATTTAGGTGATATGAATTTTCCAATGAAGAAGAAAAAGATAAAGACAAAACCAATAGCTACAACTAATGAATACATTGCAGATGGGATACTGTAAGCTAAGTTTAAGAAGAAGTCCATCATTGTAAAATCGCTAGTCCCAAATACATAACTGATTGATTGGGCAAATAATACTGCTAATGGTGTACTTATTACTACTATTTTTAGAACTAGCATTAAGATTGGTTCCATTTCTTTTGAAATAATTGGGTGTGCATCAACATAATTATGAGCTACATTTCTTGGGTTACCCATATCTGTGATAATATCATGTATTGCCTTTTCCTCATCAATGCCGTTTTCAACTTGCTCGTCAACTTGATCCATAATTAAACTTCTAAGTTCTTTAGTGGTTTCTTTTCTTTCTTTAAATGGTAAATATCTTTCTATCTGTCTTAAATATCTTTCTAATAAGTTCATGATTAATCCTCCTTAAGTAGCTTGGAGATTGTTATGAAGTTCTCTTGATACGTGTTTGATAACTCCTGTAATACTTCGCTACCGACTTTATTTAATTGATAGTATTTTCTAGGTCTTGGTTCAACTACTTCCCAAGTACTGTCTAATAATCCTTGTTTATCTAATCTTCTTAGTAATGGATATAATGTGTTTTGATCAATAACTAGGCCTTTGTTATTTAGTGATTCAACTAAACTATATCCGTAATGTTTTTCTCTTAACTGAGAGAGTACAGCTAGAACAAGCGTTCCTTTACGCAATTCTAACTTGAGATTTTTGATTATTTCTTTTTTCTCTGGCATATTACCACCTCGATTTCATTATACTGTACGCTATACACTATTGTCAAGTTTAAAGTATTTTATTTTATTGTTACTATAGTAACAGATTTGTCTGGAATTTGATTTATTTATCAAAAATTCACTATGAAACTCTTTTTGATATCTGCTGTTTCTCACTATTTTTACGAAATATACTCAATCTTTTTAATTATAGATGACAAAATATCAACTTTACTCAATCAAAATGTATATTGAAAATACTATTCTTTTATTATATCTAGTGATATAATTAGTAACGAGTTTAGAAAAGAGAAGGAGACAAACTATGGAAAATAAAATTGCAGTAATTGCATGCTCAAATGCATGTCTTGATTATTTTGATTACAAATATGATATTAAGATTTTTCGTTCAACCCTACATTTAGGAGATGAGGATTATCTTGATTATGTAGATATCTCAGCTGATGATTTTTATCAAAGATTAGAAGATGATAAATCGGTATTCCCAAGTAGCAGTTATATGCCTTTAGGACAAATGATTGAAATATATGAACAACTTGTAAAAGAAGGGTATAACAAAGTGTTAGTTATTTCTATTTCTAAGGAAATGAGTGGGATATATAATACAGCACAAATAGCTGCAAAAGAAGTAGAAGAACTGGAAGTAACAGTTTTTGATTCAAGAACATTGGCATTCCCTGAAGCTAAAATGGCACTTCGAGCATGTGAGATGGTTGAAGAAGGAAAAGATATTCCTGAAATAATTAAAGAATTAGAATATATTAGAGATAACCATAAAATATATTTTGCAGTTAACACATTAACTTATTTAGTAAAGAATGGTAGATTATCGAATGCTAGTGGATTTATTGGCAATGCTTTGAGAGTTAAACCTGTTCTTTCTATTAATAAAGAAGGAAAAGTTGAAACAGTTGAAAAAATTAGAACTTTTAATAAAGCATTAGATCATGTAATAAATAGATATTTTGAAGAAACAAAAGGATTAGATGTTGAACCATTTGTAATCCATGCAAATAATCCTAAAGCAAGAGATTTTATTGTTGATAGACTAAAAGAAAATGATCCTAATTTAAAAGATGTATTTTCTATGCCACTAACAGCAGTAGTTGGAGCCCATGCTGGACCTAAAACTACTGGTTTAGGTTATTATATTAAGAAATAAGCGCTAAATTTAGCGCTTTTTTATTTTTATCAAAATAGTTATTGTGTTTTACACAGTAATATGCTAAAATTTAATTGTGCAATACACAGTAAAGGAGGTATTTCATGAACACACAATTCAAGAAAGGTATTATTGAGCTTTGTGTTTTAAAGATTGTTAGTCAAAAAGACATGTATGGATTTGAAGTGATTGAGACTATTTCAAAAGAGATTGAAGTAAATGAGAATACTATATATCCAATATTAAGAAGACTGACTAAACAAGAATATTTCGAGACTTATAAAGAGTCTATGAGTATTGGTGCACCTAGAAAATATTACCGGTTAACTGATGAAGGTAAATTACATTTACAAGAATCAGAAAATGAATGGACTAGTTTTTTAGAAAGTGTATCAAGAGTTTTAGGAGGTAATGGAAATGAAAGTTGAATATTTAAACGAATTACGATTATTGCTTGATCAATATCAAATGAGCAAAAACGAAAAGGATGAAATCATTAGTGATTACAGTGAAATGTATGATAACTGGATTGAATACGGTATGAGTGAAGATGAAGTTGAAGAGAAGTTAGGAAAACCAGCTTCTATTATCATTGATTTAGTTGAAGGTTATCGTAAAGTTGTAAATGTAATAAGAGAACAAAGCAGTAAAAAACATGGTAAATATATTGCTTTAACTCCATTTATTTCTTTAGTTGCGTTTTTTATTTTAGGATTTGCATATAACGGTTGGCATTATGCATGGTTATCATTTATGTTGATTCCAGTAACAGCAATTGTCCTTGAAGTTGGAAAAGATGAACACAGATTAACTGCATTAATGCCTTTTATCACAGGGATAGCCTATGTAGTTTATGGATTCGTTGAGAATGTTTGGCATCCGACTTGGATTGTATTTGTATTAATCCCAATTACGGCAATTCTTATTGAAAGAAAATCAATTGGTTTCTTGAATACATTAGTATCATTGAGTCCTATTGTAGTATTAGCTGTTTTCTTGTATCTAGGATTTGAAAGAGATTTATGGAATCCAGCTTGGGTATTATTCTTAATTGTACCAGCATTAGGAGTACTTAATGATAAAAAAATACTTAGAGTTATTTTATGGGAACTATTTATTATTGGTGGTGCCCTAGCATACTTGTACATTGGATATGAAACAGGTGAATGGGGATATGCATTATTATCGTTTATTCCATTAGTATTATTAGGTATTTTTCAATCAGATACAAATATTACAACTATGGAAAGAGATTATGCAATTGTCTCAGCAGTATCAATTTTAGTATTTATTGGATTAGGATTATTATTCCCTGCTCATTGGGGATATGTTTGGATCGTACTGTTGGCGATTCCAGTATATGCTATTAACAAAGAAGTAAAGGGCAATGAAAAACTTATCGCTCTATCACCTTTCCTAGCGATATTCATTTTCTTCACTTTAGGTTGGTTTGTTGATTTATGGGCATACTCATGGATAGCATTCTTAATCATTCCTGTAGTAGCAATTATTAAGGAAGCTTAATTCACATTTAATTCACAACTAAACTTAGTTTGTTTGATAGAATATATTTACGTTCTAACACTCGGGAATTAAGGAAAGTTGGAACAGGGATATAAAAAGGCTTAACTTTTTAAGCCTTTTTTGTTTGATATATGTATTAATAAATATTAAAATTATAATATAAGGAGTGATTTTATGTATAAATATCCAAAACGTTTTTTTACTAGATTTTTATTAGTTACCCTATTTACAATCGTAAATATTGTTCTATTAGTGTTATTTTCATCAGGAGGAAGCTTTGGATTATATGTTGCATTAATTCTAGTTATACTTAATGCTTTCTTGTTAATTGCGTTTTTATTAATTGCAATTATTAACTTCTTCAAATATCTATTTGAAAAAGAGAAGAAGTCTAATGACTTCATTATGCATTTTATAAACTTACTATTTGCATTGGGTGTTACATTTGTATTTGGATTATTCTATTTATTTATAATTGCAGGTGCATTAGTTGTATTATTACCATTCTTAGCGTAAAAAAAAGACCCATTGGGTCTTTTTATTTATACATAGAGTCTCTAAATAAATCTAAGTAAATAACTATTTCATCTTTTAACTCATCAAATGCTTCAGGCTTATAAGTATTATTGTGTTTTCTAATCCAGTCCAAACTGATACGATCGATAGTCCACTTAACAACGTCTAATGCTCTATCAATATTTACTTTTTCATCAAACATATAATAATCGATGTCGCTAAATAATTTATCAAATGATTCTTTTGAGAATTCAATTGATGCTTTAGTAGTGCGTTCTAAAATATCCTCATCCTCAACAAATGCATGTTTTTCAAATAAAGAAGTAAATAAATTATGATTTGAATATGATTCAATTTTCTGAACTGTAGATGCATATAATCTATTTAATACATCACGATCAGCAAAATTAACTCCTTCGTATAGTTCATTTGTTATTGATGCAAGAGCATAGTTGTAGATATGAATATACAATTCTTTCTTACTAATAAAATAGTGGAATAATAAACCTTTAGATACTTTCGCCTCCCTTACAATTGTATTAGTAGAAGCCTTTTTATATCCTTTGTCTGCGAACTCAACTAACGCTGCTTCAAGAATCCTATTCTTTCTTGCGTCATCATGTTGTAAAAATTCACTCATATTATCACCCTTTCATGCGTGTCAATAAAATTGGTCAATATCATTATAACCACATTTTGACCGCTTTGTCAAATTTTTATTAACTTTTATATAGTTATCCACAATTTTATGGTAGTTATCCACATTATCCACACTCATATGCAGTTAATTTGTTAAATTAATTAAAAATGTTATAATTAGAATAAGGAGTGATATAATGAGTTTATATAATATAGAAATAGAAAAAATGAATGGTACAAAAATCCCTTTAGAGCACTTTAAGGGTGAGGTACTTTTGATTGTAAATACTGCAAGTAAATGTGGGTTCACACCACAGTTTGATGAGCTTGAAAAATTACATCAAAAATATAAGGAAAAGGGATTGAAAATTTTGGGATTTCCATGTAATCAATTTCTACATCAAGACCCTGGAACTGATCAAGAAATTTTATCATTTTGTCAGGTAAATTATGGTGTTACTTTTGATATGTTTTCTAAGATAAAAGTTAAAGGAAAAGAACAACATTTATTGTATAAGTATTTACTTGAATCAACACCGATTAATAAGAATAAAAATGTAAAATGGAACTTTGAAAAATTTCTAATTTCTCGTTCTGGAGAGGTCAAAAACAGGTATAATTCACGAGTTAGACCCCTTGAGATAGAAAAAGATATACTAGAGTTGTTATAAAAAAAGGAGCAGTTGCTCCTTTTATTTTGCTTCATGTTTCATTAATTCAGATATGTTTATTTTGTTGTAATACTTGTTTGTAAAATACACTATAATAACAAATATAATATTTAGCACAACAAAGCCAAAAATTATATTAGACACAGACATATCTAGTACTAGTTTTATACCAACGCTATCCATTAACATTCTTAACATATGTTCTAATAAATAAGTTGTTATTGGCACACTTATAATATAAGTAATGAATAGTATAATATATATAATCGATAAGTACTTTTTATTTATTTCAAAATTGTTGTACCCGATAGATTTTAACACTGCAATATTGAATCTATTATCATTGAAATAACTAATAATTATTAGGACGAAAATGAACAAGGATAATCCAATTGAAAGTACGATAAGGAAATTTAAAACTAAGCTAGAAATATTTAAAATTGCACTAAACTCATCAAGAGAATTTTGGTAATCAATTCGAGAGGTTATGAACGGATTATTGAACTCATAATCTGTAACGTATAATCCATTATAATATGTATTATCCAAATTGAAATATCCATTAAGTTTTTCTTTAGTTGTATAGAAATTATTTTCAATTAATTCGTTTGAGAAACCGACAATTTTTTCTGTTGCTTCTACTCCTCCAACCTCAAATTTTATCTCGTCATTTAGTTTTAAATTGAGTGAAGTTTTCAAATAATCTGAGACAATAATTCCTTCTTCTAACAGTGAATTTTTGGAAAAGTCGTTGTTTATCAAAAGTTTTAGTTCGTTGTCTGAATTAATTCCGTAAATTGATGTAGAAGTTGACTTCTCAAGCACTTTAGAATTGACCTCTATGATTTTTCCAGTTACTTTTGTATACTCCTCGTAGGTATCTAAATGGTCGGTATTGGTCATATATTGTAAGTTCACCATCTCTGAATAGTTATTTCCAAGTTTGGTTCTATCAATAAATGATGTAAACATAGAATTTCCGTTTAAGCCAAATGTAATCATTACACTTACAGTTAAAAATAACATGGTTGTAGTTAGGACTGTTTTTACTGTAGTAAACTTAAATAATCTTAAATTGATTTTTTTGATTGTTGTTTTTTTCTTTGTAAGATTATATAGGATAAATAAGTAATTTAGGATTGTGATTAAGACTATTGGAAGAATAACAGTATAAACAATTAAGTCGATATCAATTGTGAAACCGGCTTTCGGGAATAAATATCTACTTGAATATAATAAGAATAGTTTGTTTGATATGAGCAAACCAATTAAATATCCTATGATTGATGATAGTGATATTAAGAATGGGTATATTATGATTGATCTTGCAATTTCATTGTTTGTATAACCTAATGCATGAAGTGTATCGATATCTTTCTTATTCTTATCAATATATCTTTTCATAAACACTATTAGGAGAATTACAATGAATCCTACAAATAGAGGAAGGAATATATCGATAAAAGCATTAGCGTTATTAACTTCAGCTTCTAAAGATATGATTCTGAAATTTATGTCCCTAGGCAATATGATATTTACTAGTTGCATATTTTTACCTAGTAAACTTAAATCACCACTTTGAACTGTGTCATATCCAAAATCTCCAAACACAAGGTTTAAATCTCCTTTTACAATATATTTCACAAATATGAACTGATCTAAATCGTCAATAGTATTTTTATTTGTAAGAATCAATGTTTGGTATTGGGGATCAAAACTAATTGTACTCATTGTGAAAATTGGGAATAGGAACTCTGGTTGGTAATGAAAACCTGTAACGGTGTATTCTTTATTATTTATTATATATGTGTCGCCAATTTCAATATTGTTTAGTTCTGCAAACTCAGGAAAAATAGAAATCTCAAAATCCTCTTCTGGTAATTCACCTTCAACCATATAGGGGATGTTTATTGTTTCATTGATTGAAATGAACTTATAAATGTAATCTCCTTCATTATAGTTAGTTACATAGTTTTTCTCGACTGTGTAATCATACCGCTCAATGAACTCGTTTACATATCCATCGATTAGAGCCTCGTAGACATCTGGTCTTTCCTCAATTCGTTCATTAATTATTATATTAAGGTTATTGATGTAGACAGGATCATCAGGATGTGCAAATGCAACTCCACAATCATATAAAATATCTAACTCTGTGCAAAGTTCTACAATTGCCGTACCTCCAAGGTAGTTGACATCAACTTCACCCATATTAAAATAAAAGTCTTCTATTTGTTGTTCAGCAAGATAATTATCATAGTTTGCTTCCAATCTTCTAACGGAAGATTTTACAGCAGTAAATGTCATTGATATTATCAACACTAATAAACACAGACTTATAAAGTTAAATAAATTCGTTTTAATTTTTCGAAGTTGATCTTTGTAAAGTAGTTTCATAGTAGCACCTCACGTTAATTATAAACTATTTAATCTAATTTGAAAAATATATGAGAAATAATTCATATATATGTATATTATTCCTAATAATTCATAAAATATTCATAAAGATGGTGTATCATTAAAGTATAAAACGAAAAAAATAATTAAAGAAAGAGGTGTATTTTTTGAAGAAATTAGCTTTGTTATTTTTAGCTATTGTTTTTGCAACTGCTTTAGCAGCATGTGATAGAGTACCTGAAGATGTAGTAGATTGCTTAGACAATCCTGATGCTCCTGAATGTCAAGTTTGTGAGGACGGGTATGAGTTAGATGGAACTAATTGTGTACCTATCGTGGACCCAGTTGTTTGTGAAACTGGATATCATGAAGAAGATGGACAATGTGTTGAAGATACAGTAACTTGTGAAACTGGATTCCATGAAGAAGCTGGACAATGTGTTGAAGATCCACCAACTTGTGCTGATGGAGAAATTCTTGTCGGCGATACTTGTGTTATCGTTGATGACAGGACGCCAGAAGAAATAATCGTTGACGCTATCGTTGAGAATGCGGATGATGGCTTACAGTTTTTAGCTACCGCAATGAATAGTATGGACTTTTCAAGTGCGTTAACAATGACAACTGAATTTTACTTCGAGGTAACCGAAGATATAGATGAAACTCATTATATAGATGCAGAAATAGTAGACAGTTTCTTATACGATGAATTAGGAGATACTGTTAAAAGAACAATCTACTTAGATATCGACGGTGAACAACAAATTGAATTTATTATTATCTTCCAAGAAGTTGCAACTGGTGTACATGTGTACTTACAACCAGAAATTATTATTGATGCAATTACTCAGGGAGATCCTACTGCAGTTCAAACCGTTCAATGGATTGGATTTGATAAGGAGTGGGCAGTATTCCAATTTGATGATTCATTAGAACAAGTAATTCAAATTGAAGTACTAAAAGAAATGCTTGTTTCACTATTCTTTAGTGAAATGGGAGAAGACTTCTTTGATGTAGTTCAACAAGATATCGAAATGGCTATTGGATTTGATTTAGACCAATACGGTGTTGATTTAGGACTATTTATTGATTATTTAATTGAAGAAGACTTTGATAGTGCAGAGTTATTACTACAAGGTATTCAAGTCGAACATATTGTGTTGCATTTAGATTATATGTATCTTGCACCACAACTACATCAAGTATTACAAGATTATCTTGTTCCACTTGGTGATGATGGATTTGATATTACTAAGATTGATGCTTTAAATACAGCTACTTTTGATGAGATTGACGAAGTATGGGTTATTGATCCATTACTATTACCTGTTGATCCATTAGATATGGTTGGTACTGAAGCGTTCTTTGCAAGCTTAACTGAAGCTGAAGTTACTAGCTTCATTGAAATCGTTATTAAACCTATTTTAGAAAATGCTTTATATGAGCAATATCTAAATGATGTTAACCCTGAATGGTTACATAATGATTTCTTAGCTATTTTAAACGAAAATGAGCAATTCTTAATTGATAACTGGCCTATGGAAAGTGGAATTTATGATCCACTTGTAGAAATCCCATTATTTGAAAGTTTAGGACCAGTTGAATATTGGAAACAACTTACAGAACAAGAACGTGGAACTATCCATTGGGCTATCGATATGAACAATAATGCTTGGGTAATGCATGAGTTCAGAAACGCAATGGAAGATAATTGGAACTACGAATGGTATCTTGTTAGATATGAAGAAGAAATGGATGAGCAATGGTTATACGATAGTCTATACAACTTAATTGATAATAATAGAACACAAATTACTAATGAGTTCTATGATCCAGATCAATGGTTATTAGATTTAGAGAACCAAGGTGTTGTTGATTGGTATTCATACGGTGATTATCATGCTCGTGAAGTAATTATGTCAATTGCAAATGAAGTTGGAAATGAACATTATTTAGATCCAATTAACCAACTTGAACATATCGCTCAAGATCCATGGGCATATCGTGAATGGTTCAGAAGTCATAATCATTTTGTTGATGAACAATGGTTAACTGATGAATTTGTATATCTAATTCAATCTCATCAGACATATATGACAGATGAATATGGATATGATATTCCTGCACTTATAACATTGATTGAAACTGAAGGTGCAATTCATTGGTATATCGATGCAACTGAAATGGATAGAGATGTATTACATGAAATTTCATTATTCGATGGTGAATACAGCGGTAATCGTTGGGCTGTTGAAGAAATGGAAAGAATATACGAAAGATTAGATGAGTATTACTGGTGGTTTGGTAGAAATCGTGAATTGATTTGGCCAGAGGAAATCACTTGGCAATTAGAAGACTTTGTCTATGATAACTACCAATATGTAGTTGATAACTCAATGTATAATCCTGATGTATGGTTAGAAGATATCCATATGTATGGAGGATTTGAATGGTACAATATGTTGTCTGAAGGTGAAAGACAAGTATTAGAAGATGCCGCACAAATGAATTATTATCCATGGGCACTAGATGTTGTTAGACGCAACAATGAACACCCAGGTATGTATGAATGGTGTTGGGGTAATTGGGAAAACTGTCATTCAGATGAGATTTTAACAGAAAATCTAGTTTTATTAGTTAATGAATATGCTGGATACTTAAATGATGAATATGGAATTATCACAGCAGATTTAATCTCAAATATTGAAATGCATGGTGCTGTTCATTGGTTCTACGAGTATCAACATAGTTATGAATTTGATGCAATGTTAGACGTTGCTGAAATGTCAGAATGGAGATACAAAGTATTATGGACTATTAAAGACATAATGTATCAAGAAGAAGATTTACTAGACTTCTTATATATGCATGAAACTATTTTAAATGATGCAGGATTTAATGCTACTCAAAAAATTGCTGATTTAGAAATGTATGGTATTACAGTATTTGTAGCTGATTATTTAACACCTGCAGATATTGAAATTTTATTAGATGCTTATGCGTATCCATTAATTGAAGGATTACATACTGCAGTATTGGATCAAGAAGTATTTGAGTTCTTTATGACTGAATTCTTTGGAAATCCACATGTTGAAGCTATCTTAACAGAAATTGGACCTAATCCAGTATTTGACGAAGTATTATTACCAGCAAATATGATGTTAGTAGATTTAGATGCATTACTATTAGAAGTAGTAGATTATGAAATGTTAGCACAAGCTGTTTATGATGGACAAGTTGCATATGATGCATTCGTTCTCGGATTAAACGCAACTGCTCCAAATCATGAATTAATCTTACAAATCTTCAGTCCTGGTGTTTTATCATTAGAAGAATATATGGTATATGTAGACGATCTAATGTGGGCATTTGATGGAATGGTAACATTTGAACAATTTATTAATCCAATGTATTACTTAGATGAAATCGTTGATGTAACAGTTGTTGCAACAGAAGATGTAGAAGTTCTTACTATCATGGAAATTGATGGTTTAGGATACGCTCAAATGTTTAACGACTTAACTGAAGCATTAAATGAATATATGATGGGATTTGAAACAGTTCCATTCCCATTCGATGAAAACTGGGTATGTTTACCAGAAGAAATGTATTGTGAAGAACCAGAGTTTGCTGAAATAATTGCTCATCTTACTACATTTGGTGCAATCGAAGCTCACATCTTATTCGATCCAAATAACGCAACTTGGTACGAAGTGGGAATCGACTTAACTGAATTATTAGATGGAATTGCTGCTCAAAATTATGCAGATTTATTAGAAAGTGAATGGTTCGAAGAAAGTGAAAACAATGACATTATTAATGGTGTTAACGAATTTACTGTAACAGTTACTATGGAAAATACTGCTACTATTGATTTACCAGCAGAACCTGATACAGCTGTAGTAAATGACATCGTTGAAGAATTAGCACAATTCGCAATCGCGATGGAAGGTTATGAAATTTTAAGAGATTACGCAGATTACTATGAAATGGATCCAACAATGTTAATGGACCTTTATAATTCAAATGTATATCTAAATGAAATTGAGTTCTTAGACTTCAGTGCTGCATTCGACTTAGATATGTCATATATTACAATCAGTATTGATGAAATCCTTGGTGAACCTGATCCTACTTCTTTAGATTATGAAATAGTATTATACTGGATAGACGGAACTGAAGTATTTGATGGACCATTAGGAATTGCTGATTTAGTACCATTATTCTTAGATGGAGACTTAGTTAGTGAAGCTGCATATCACCAAATTTCTGGTGAAATTAATGAAGCAAACTGGGCAATGACTAAGCTATTCTTATACTATTTATGGCAACCAAATAACAATAATGACGAAATGTACAACTAATCATAATATAGGAAAATTAAAGCATATGGGTTTGCAAAATGTGTAGTAATGTGGTATATTAAAGATGCGACATAGTCGCAACTTATCCCTTACATAGCATGGTGAATAATTTATTATTCACACATCCCCTTCCTTGGACCGCCGAGAGGCGGTTCTTTCCTATTTTTAGGGGTAAATGGGTATTATATTTTCAATAAATCGCTAAAAATAGCGGTTTATTTTTTTATTTGAATAAAGACTTCTTTCCCAATATCATTTTAAAAATTGACTAATTATACTAATAAAAATATTTACTATACCATTTATTACAATATGAAGATGATAAATTATAGATAAAATTTGACCCCCATTTCATTAAAATCTAGTAAGCTTTTAAGATCTGTATTTAGTCCTTATTTTATTCATAATATTTACACATCTATTTGATATAATCTTGATGAGAAAGATGAGGTGACAGATATGTTTAAAAGCAACAAGATAAGTGTTGTCGGATGGATGGTTTTATTAGTGTTATGTTCTATCCCTGTAGTTAATGTTATTTTTGTAGTTTGGATTCTTATTAGAAGAAAAGCTAGTTCGACAGTTAAGAACTTCTTTATCGCTTATGGAGTATTTTATGTATTAGCATTCTTTGGAATGTTTAATGGAGTATTTGGCAATGTTCAGGGTATATTTGGATAATTAAAATCGTGTGAGTTATCACACGATTTTTTATTAATTTGGGGTTTCAAATAGATAATTAAGTGATATAATATATTAGTATTCATTAGGAGGTTTTTATAATGAGTAAAAAGATATTGATAATAGGAACTGTTGCAATTGTTGTTATAGCAGGACTAGTAATAGGGATAAACGCTTTGATTCAAAGAAATACACCTAATCCTGATTTAGTTATTCATTTTTGTGAACGTAATCCTGATGCTTTAGTTTGTGTAGAGGAAAATGAAGATGCAACAAATGAAGATTTTGCCAATGATATGTTTCACACATTAATTGAGACTTATGCTGAAGGATATAGTGAAGATTTTTGTAATGATTATTTTACTGGTTATGTGCAAATATATTGCGTTGAATCAATTGATGAAGTAATGCCGCAATCAACAGATTTACTTTCAATGAATTATGAGATGACAGAAATTAGTGAAGGTATTTATGATATAGAAACGTATTATAAGAGTAATGATGACCCAGCATTGACATTTAGAATAGCAATTGTTGAAAGAGACAGTGTATATGTTTTTAGCGGAATTAGTTATTACGTTACACCACCCATTGAATCATTGGATCTACAAGAAACTGATATTACTACATTTATGGATTTAGTGATTACTGAATCTGTGTTAGGAGATCCTGATTATTGCGTTACATACTTTGTTGATGACGCATTAACACATTGTCAAACAGATGTTTTAAATGTTGCCCCACAAGAGGATTTAACATTTAACACTGTAATTACATTTGTAGAAACAAATACATTTACGTATTCAGTTACAGATGAACTGGAATCAGTAACCTATACTTATACAATTTACTTTGTTGAGTATGAAGGAAGTATATATATTAGTGAGTTAAGTGTAGAAGAAGTAACAACAGAATAGATGGTGCAATTGCATCATCTTTTTTATTTGTACACAATTATAATTAATGTTCTATCAAGTATATCCGACGCTTACTTTGCTGTTGCCGTTTTTACCGAATATACAAAACTCTATATCAACAATGATAAGAGTGAAATATTGCTCTTTTTTCGATTTTCTATGGATTTTGGATAAACTAAGCACCTTTATTAAGCCATAAAGACATATTGCCATATAAAACTTGCATTTATAAACAATTGAGTATATAATCATACGTGATATTATATATCGGAAAAAAGGAATGGGGAACTCACTTTTTTGGTAGTGCCCTAGGTGCGCCATTTTTTTATGAAATAGTGCCAATAAATGTAAGTTATTATTTGTTTTATGTATGATAACCTCTATTTGTTTTATTTTTAGAGAATAATGTTATTGTATTGTTAACGGAAGTGATAAGAGATTACACGATTAATGAATTTGGATAAGTGAAGAAGTTATAATTAATATGGCAATCCCTAATGGTTGTTATATAGTAGTTTTTTGATTTAATGTTTAATGGGTCATTTACGACCTTTTACTATGAAATGAATTACCGTATAATAATAAATGATAAGGGAGATACACCTATACTTTGGTTGGGGTGGGCCATAGTGTTCTTCTTTTAGAATGCTGTTTTTTATAGCCTAAAGGAAGCTAGGAAGTAATTCTAAAGTATTAGGAGGAAAAAGAAATGTTAGAAAAAGAATATGAATATTATAAAGAACGTAATAATGAGAAAAGACTAGATTTATTCCAAACCGTATCAACTAGTGAAAAAATAATGGCAGCAAATATAATTGACATTGTTTTCTTTTTTGCAGGTTTGGTATTAACAGTTATATTAGCTAGAATGTTACCATTCTTTATCCCTGGACTAGGGTTAGTAGGTGGAGTACTATATATATTGATTTATTTTACATTTAGAGTCTTTGCACAAGGATCAAGTTTAGGATATTTATTGATGAATATTCGTTTAGTGAAAATAAAAACTGCTGATAGAGTTAATGGTAAGGATTACTGGAATTATATTGTGAAAAACATTAACTCAGAGGTTAAAATTACTAAAATCTACAGTTATTATTTCAACTATGATAACTGGCTAAAACAAAATGGTGCAATGCACCAATCAGGATTATTAGTAGTTAATAAATCTAAGTTTAACAAGTTCAATAATGAACATAAAATCATCTCAAGAAAATTACATGAAATTGAAAAGCAAATGCATTTCGCATAAAAGGTAGCTTAATTGCTGCTTTTTGTTTGAAAAAATTAATTTATTACCGCATGTATATAATTTTGTAGATAAAACTATTGTAAAATGGGTTGTCTAATCGTTCTTTGTAATTATTTATGTTTAGATACACAAATTATACTTAAGTTTTTAAGGCCATTATGATATAATGTAATGTAGAAAAGTAGATATTTTTTTATGGAAAGAAACGAACGGAGGTTCTACTATGGAACAGGAATTAAACCAAGGATTAGAAATTGATATAATGTCTTTAGTTAGACTATTACTTAGAAAATGGTGGCAAGTAGCAATTGTAACATTTCTAGGTTTAATCTTAGCAGGGGGATATGCATATTTTATGAAAGATGATGTATATACTGCTGAATCAAGTATGATTGTACAAGTAAGTGATAGTGAATCGAGTGATTACACTAATTTAATAACTGGACAGCGTTTGGTTGATACTTACACAGAAATATCTAAGTCTAATCGCGTATTAGATGAATTGATTGAGAATTTAGATCTTGATTATACAAAAAGTACACTAAAGAACATGATAAATGTTAGCAGTGTAAATGATACATTGATTATAGAACTTAAAGTAGATGGCGGAGATGCTGCTGAAGTTGCAGAAATAGCGAATGAAGTAGTTACTATTGTTCAAGAACTTTCTGCAGAGTTTGAAGGTCTTGAAAATGTGGAGATATTGGACGTTGCTACGACTCCTGTAAATCCTAGTGGACCAAATAGACTTCTTTATGTTGTAATGGGAATCTTGTTAGGTGGAATCACAGGTGTTGGTGCTGTTTTAGCAGCAGAGTTCTTAGATAAAAAAATTAAAACAGGTAAAGATTTAGAGCGTGTTTTAGATATAAGATTATTAGGTACTATACCAGATTATCAAATGACTGAAGGAGATGAATAAGATGACTGATTATAATGTAATTACTAAGAATGATCCTCATTCATCGATAAGTGAACAATATCGTAAAGTTAGAAGTAGTATTGATTTCTCTAATTTAGATAAAGATTATAAAGTTGTAAATTTAACTAGTACTTTTCCTGGAGAAGGAAAAACTGTTACTGCGCTAAATTTAGCAACAGTTTATGCTCAAACAAAACAAAAAACATTAGTAATTGATATGGATTTACGTAAACCTAAAATTCATAGAGCGTTTAAAGTTCCAAATAAAGGTGGAGTTAGTGATTATGTAACTAATGAACACTCTATTTCAGAGGGAATTGAAAGAGTTGATGATTATTTAGATGTTTTAGTTGCTGGTGGGAAAGTTCCTTTTCCTTCTGAAGTTTTAATTTCACAAAAAATCAAAGATATGATGCAAGAACTTAGAGGATATTACGATCGTATAATTATCGATTGTCCTCCGATGACAGCAGTAACAGATGCAACAATTATATCTAATTTCTGCGATGCGACTGTTTATGTAGTTGCATCAAGAAAAACAGATGGAACAATCGCAAAAGATTGCGTTTCAGAGTTAAAAAATAATGGTGCAAATCTAATTGGTGGTATTTTGACAATGGTTCAAAAACGCGATCAAAACTATGGTATGGAATATTACTATTACTACGGAGACTAATACTATTTAGTGTTACTTACTTGATATATATAAGGTGGGGTTATATATGATTGATATTCATTGCCACTTAATATTTGGTGTTGATGATGGTTGTCAAACCATTGAGGATTCTTTAAATCAAATAAAAAAAGCCATAAGTGTTGGTGTTACAGATATTATCTTAACATCTCATTATGCTCCTTTAAGAGGATATATGGTACAACATGAAGAGATTAACGAGAAGTTTAAGGAGTTAAAAACACTTACTAAGAAACTTAAACTACCTGTTAATCTTTATTTAGGAAGAGAAATTGATAAAACTGATAATATCAACGAGTTACTAAAAAACAATGAAGTTCAAACTATGAATGGTACTAACTATGTGTTAGTTGATTTCGGAATGGACAAATACGATATAGATGAGTATTGCTATGAGTTAGTTATAAATGGCTATAAGCCAATAATTGCTCATCCTGAGAGATATAATTATATAGATGATCCAAAGCTATATAAAAAATGGAAAAAAACTGGTGCACTCATTCAAATAAATGCAGTAAGTTTATTTCATTCAAAATCAAAAACTATTAAAAAAAGAGCTAAATATATGTTAAAAGAAGGATTAGTGGACTTCATAGCAAGTGATGCACACAGTAATCCTAACTCATATGAGCATTTAGAAAAAGCATTTGAATTATTAAAAACAAAAACATACAAACATGTAGAAATAAAAAACGAAATACTAATAAAAGAAGGAGTGAGTAATAATGAATAGATATAAGCATTATATTGTGTTATCTGCTGATATTGTGATTGTTGCTATAGCCTTCTTTTTTGCGATTTTTGTAAATGATGAGTTTACATTTATATCTCAGCATTATACTGATATGGTTTTAGAGTTACCATTAACTGTATTGATCTATATTTTGTCATTTGAGTTAATGGGGATGTATAGAAGTTTATGGAAGTATGCTGGAGTTGAAGAGTTAGTAAAAGGTGTTATTTCCAACTTAGTAGCTGTTAATGTTGCTTATTTATTACTTATGTTGACGGGGTTATATCATTTTAATTACTCATATTACTTTATTGCATTCTTCTTTGTATCAACTTTAACTATTGGAATGAGAATGTCTTATAGATTATATAAGTTTTATATTAGATATCGTGAAGATATGTCATTTAAAACTAGAACTTTGATTGTTGGAGCGGGTCATGCAGGAGTAATGTTATTAGATGAAATTAGAGATAACTCTGATTTTGATAAAAATGTTATTGGTTTTATTGATGATAACTCAGAACTTCAATCAAAACTAATAAGAGGAATTCCTGTTTTAGGTAAAATTGTTGATATCAAAGAAATAGCATTTAACAAAGGTATTGATACTATAATAATTGCGATTCCTTCGCTTCCTCAAGCAGAAATGAAAGTAATACTTAATAAAGTTGAAGAAGCTAATTGTAAAATAAAAATGATGCCACCATTTTATGAAATGGTTGGTAGTAAAGATGATTTATTAAAAGTACGAGATGTTAACATTGAAGATTTACTAGGTAGAGAACCTATTGTATTAGAAAAAACTGGAATAAAAGAATATATTGATAGTAAAACAGTAGTAGTTACCGGTGGAGGAGGGTCTATCGGATCTGAAATTGTTAGGCAGTTAAGATTCTTTAATCCATCAAAAATCATAATTATTGATATATACGAGAACAATGCATATGATTTGCAAATGGAGTTATGTAGGTTATACAAATCAGGTAACGAGAAATATATGCCAGAGATTATAGTTTTAATCGCAAGTGTTAGAGATAATAAAAGAATTGATGAAATATTTAACCAATATAAACCAAATGTAGTCTTCCATGCAGCGGCACATAAACATGTTCCATTAATGGAAGATTCTCCAAGAGAAGCTTTAAAAAACAATGTAATTGGAACTTATAATGTAGCTACTTTAGCTGATAAATATAAAGTAGATAAATTTGTACTTGTTTCAACTGATAAAGCTGTAAGACCGACAAATGTTATGGGTGCAACAAAACGTATCGCTGAAAAAGTCATTTTCGCACTAAATCAAAAATCAGAAACTGATTATGCAGCTGTAAGATTTGGTAATGTACTAGGATCAAATGGTTCAGTTATTCCACTGTTTAAAAATCAAATACTTTCTGGTGGTCCTGTGACTGTAACTCATCCCGAAATAACTAGATTCTTTATGACAATACCTGAAGCATGTCAACTTGTAATTCAAGCTGGAGCATATGCAAAAGGTGGAGAATTGTTTGTCTTAGATATGGGAGAACCTGTAAAAATACTTGATTTAGCAGAAAAATTGATTAGGTTATCAGGGATGGAACCCCATAAAGAAATTAAGATTGAGTTCTCTGGTTTAAGACCAGGAGAGAAAATGTATGAGGAATTATTAAAAGATTCAGATACAATATTAAAAACAGAGAATGATAAGATATTCATTGAGAAAACAAATAATGGATATGTACATACTTTAGACAATCTACAGACATTGATTAAGACTATAAATGAAGTTGATCCATTAGATTTTGTCAAAGAGAATGTTAGAAGTTTTGATCATTCAAAAAACTAACTATATAAAATAGAGTAGTACATCATAAGATGGGCTACTTTTTTTGATTATATAGACTATTAATTATTTCATTTTAATGATAAAATCAATATGGTGATAAAAATGAAAAAAATAGAATATTACGATTCACATTTACATCTACTTGGACTTGGTTATAATGAATCTTTGATTAATTTAAAAGATTATTCAAGTATCGATGAAATAACAAAAATACAAAGCAATAAAAATATAATCGTAGGTAGAGGTTGGCACCAAAACGATTTTTTAGAGAAAAGATATATTAGTAAGGATGACCTAAATAAAATATCTACAACTAAACCTATTGTCTTTATTAGAGTATGTGGGCATGTTTTAGTATGTAATAATAAGGCAATGGAAATAGCCGGGATTAACGAGTTAACTCCACAAATACCGGGTGGTACTTTTGATTTTAAAACAGGTGTATTTACTGAAGATGCACTGGGACTAATTTATAGTATCATTCCCAAACCAACAAAAACTGAGATTAAAGACATGTTTGTTAAAGGAAACAACATCCTTATAGAAAATGGTGTTACTATGTGTGCTAGTGATGATTTTTCCACTTTACCTGTTCCTTATGAACTGATTATTGAATGTCTAGAAGAAGTATATAATGAAGGTAAAATGCAAGTAGGTTTATATGAACAAGTAAACTTGCCATCAAAAGAACTATTATTGGATTATATCAATAAAGGATACCATAAAAAATCATTTAATGGCTTTAGAATGGGACCGTTAAAGCTTCTAGCAGATGGTTCTCTAGGTGGGAGGACTGCATACTTAAGGGAAGATTATAGTGATGATCCTGGAAATAGAGGAATAAAAGTATTTAAAGATGAAGAACTAGAAGAACTAATCTATATCGCTGATTCAAATGATATAGATGTAGCTATCCATGCAATTGGTGATGGAATGATTGATATAGTACTAGATTCAATTGAAAAATCTTTGGAAAAGACAAAAAGACATAATCATCGACATAGTATAATTCATGCTCAACTAGCTAACGTCGTACAAATTAAACGAATGAAAAAGCTTGGTGTTAGTGCAATTGTGCAACCAATCTTCCTAAATAGTGATATCGCAATTATAATCGAGCGACTAGGAGAAGAAAGAGCAAAAGAGACTTACCTATTCCACACAATGTATAAAGAAGGAATCAATGTTGGGTTTAGTACAGATGCACCAGTTGAAGATGTTAACCCTTTAGACAATATTTACTGTGCAACAACAAGAAAAAGTCTCAAGAATCCTGAACTTGAAGAATTTCTTCCAAATGAGAAGTTTACTGAAGAAGAAGCAATTGAATGTTACACAAAAAATAATAAATGGCTATCATATGATGAGTAGCCATTTATTTCTTTATTGAGTCGGAAAATATGTTATAATTTATTAAAGGAAGAGGTGTTATGATAGTTTAATCTAATTGATTTAGCACCTCTTGATGTTGAATTTTTTTATAGGAGGAAGAAAATGAAGAAAATTATGGGATTTGTTTTAATCATGGTTATGGCAATCACATTGTCAGGATGTGAGGACTATACTGATCAAGTAACAGAGTTTGAAAATGATTTAGATACGATTAAGGATGATATTTCACAAGTTAAAGAAGATACTGAAACACTAAGTTCTGACTATGAACAATTATACTCGGAATTAGTTCAGGAGAATGCTAATCTAAAAGTAGAACTAGCTGAACTTAATCTTGAAATTGAAGGATATTTCACCAGTATATCTGTACTATATAGTACTTATTATGATGAAGATATTAGCGACAGAGATAGGGTTGAGGTTTTTGATGAACTTCTAACTGATTATGTAAATATTTTAATGCTATTGTCAGAAATGAGTTTATTTACTTTTGATGAGTTTGAAGATTTATTTGGAAACTTAGAAGACTTATATAATGATGTAACAGAAATATCTGGACTACCTACATTTACTCATATAGATGGTTTTGGTAGTGAGATTGAACTTCCATATTATATATCTATGGAGTATAACTTAATGGATTATGTTGTTTATCAAGTTGTTTACTTATCTGATAATAGTAGACCAGCAGAACAGAATTTCAGATCAACAATGTATATTGAGATAAATAAGGTTTATAACACTGTTAGATATATCTCATTTGATGTTGATCCTTTAAATCATTATAACGTTGGAGTATGGGGAGATAGTTCTGGTAGACCAGAACAAAACTTCGTTACTTACGAAAACTTTAAAGGTGATTTTATTCCATGGTTAGTTGGTAAAACATCTACTGATTTAGAAGGAATTAGTGTATTCTCAAATACGGATTATTATGGTATCCAAAACACTACAAATATCACAGATCAAACATTAATTGATAGTTTCGCTGGTTCAAGTGTATCAGCAAACAATATGATTAGAATCGTTAAAGAAATGTTGGAATACCACAATACTAATTACAGTTGAAATGAAACCACTATAACAGCCTTGTTTGGCTGTTATTTTTGTGTTATCACAATAATTGATATATACACAAAATAAATGTATAATTAGTACATATAAAATGGGGGTGTTTTATGACTTCAGTAGTATTAGTAAAGTTTTTAGAATCATTAAGACAAAGAAGAAAAATAAATCAAAACACATTTGTTGAAGGAATTATATCTTTAAGGCAATACAAAAGGTATCTTTCTGGTGATTCAGAAATGCCATATAGAGTGTTAAGTCAACTAAGTGAAAGACTAGGATTTCATCAGGTTAAAATTCTTACTGAGTTAGAAAAAGAAAAAGCAAATCAAAATGCACTAGTAGAAAAGTTCTATAATCATGTTGCAAGAAATGAATATACCGAAGCTGATGAGTTTATGAGGAAGTATAATGTTGAAGACTTTATCCAAGAAGATATGAAACTTTATTATAAAGTTACAGTAGTCTTATTAGATTATACAAGAAATGATATTGACAAGGAAGAAGCAGCGAAAAGATTAAAGACTATCATGAATTATCCTGAAATACTTAAGAAAGATCTTTATGAGCAAACTGAGTTATTAGGATTGTCCTCAATGCTAAGTTATTTAGAAGATGATGAGAGATTAAAATTAATGGATAGATTAAGTAAGTTATTATTAGAAGACAAGATTACACTTGGTGTAGATTACTACGCTAAGAATTATCTAGTTGTTAGACTGGCTAGAGCATATGGAATGATAGGTGATAACGATGAAGTTATCAATCTGTGTGAAAAGGCAATTGAACTAAGTTCGAGACCACAATCATATATTAATCTAGATTTCTTATATTATTACCTGATTCTTGCCTATAGAAATAAGAAGGATGATAGGAATTCTTTATATTATGTAAGAAAATTATACTATTTCCTTCATTTTAGAGATGATGATAGAATGTTTAATAAATATAAAATTAAAATGCACAATGATTTAGGAAAGAGTTTTGAAGAGTTATTAGGCTTATAGAAGATCTACATTTATTTGTAGGTCTTATTTTATTTTAGGATAATAAAAAAAGCCGCTATGCGGCTTTTAAAATGTAGTTTTTTGATATTTTAGGTTCCCGAATACTTGGTACTTTGAACTTGATGTTACCATTAAGAAGTCACCTTTTTTTACTGGTTTTTTATCAAAGGTTCCTTGTCCTTCGATGATGAAGATATAATCTCCATGTTTATGTGCAAGGTTATTGGTTAATGTTTTATTTTCCAAAATGTCAAATGTAAAATATGTATTCCTATGTTTTCTATGCACATGTTCATCAGGAACTGATAAGACTTCCAATGCTTGTTTTACATGTAAATCTCTTGGTTTACCATTTTGCAATCTATTATAATCATAGAGTCGATAGGTTATATCGGAAGATTGTTGTACTTCTAAAAGTGTTGTCCCCTTACGTATAGCATGTAAGGTTCCAGCATTAATATAGAAGAAGTCATCTTTTTCTATAGGAAATGAATTACATAATTCTTCCAATGTATTATTTTTTATTCCATTCCTTAATTGCTCGATTGAACTAGCCTTATGTCCGATAATTATTTCTGTTTTCTTATCAGCATCTAGAATATACCAACATTCTTCTTTTCCAAGACTGTTTTCTTTTTTTGCATGTTCATTACCGGGATGAACTTGAATACTTAGATTATCCGTTGCATCAATAATTTTTACTAAAATAGGAAATTCACTACCCTTATAATTCCCAAATAATTTTTTATGATTCTCAAAAAGTTCCTTTAATGTTTTACCTTTATAGGGACTAGAACTTATAATTGAACTACCATTTGGGTGTGCACTAATCCCCCAACATTCTCCACAATTATCCCCAGTAGGATAATGATAGTTATCTTTTAGTTTCTTCCCACCCCAAATTTTGTCAAAAAATTTGGGTTCAAGTTTTAATATCACATAAATCATCCTCTCATCAAACATATTGTATCACAATGTTTAATAAATTGGGTTAGTATAACTAACAAAAACTGAAGATTATTCTTCAGTTTTTTTGGTATTTGGTTTTAATAGTTCTTTAATATCTAATAAAATCTCTTCAACTTTAGGTTTTACTTCTTCAACAACTTCAATAACTTCCTCAACTGCTTCCTCTTTAGCTTTTGACATGGCATCATTGACACGATTGATAGTTCTAACAATAAAGAATACAACTAGTGCGATAATAAAGAAATCAAATATTGCTTGGATGAAGTTACCATAGTAAATTGCATTTTCAGCAATTCCAAGTGCTTCATTTGCCTCAGTAATAACATATTTGAAATTGGCAAAACCTTGCTCTCCAACAATCAAACTGATAACTGGAGTTAATATATCCTTTACCAAACTATTCACAATATCCTTAAATGCAGCACCTATGATGAAAGCCACGGCTAAATCAATCACATTTCCCTTATTGATAAATTTCTTAAACTCATTAACAAATTTTTTCATAAAATCCTCCTTATCATTTTACTAAATAATACCATTAATAGAGCGGTTTCACAAATTTGATAGGCAATTAGTTGCTGTTTGATGATATAATATTAAATAGTTAGTTATGAAAGGATGTTTATATTATGGACAAGAGAGTTTGGGTTTCATGGGAGTTTATTGAAGATTTTATGGTTAGTGCTTTTTCTGAAATTGGGATACCCATAGAAGATGCAAAAGTATGTGCTGATGTTTTAATGGAAAGTGATAGAAGAGGAATAGAATCTCATGGGTGTAATAGATTTAAACCTATTTATATAGATCGTATTAATGCAGGAATTCAAAAACCTATAACAAAGATTGACGTACTTAGAGAAACTGCCACAACAGCTGTTTTAGATGCTAATGATGGTATGGGTATGGTTGTGTCAAAAAAAGCTATGCAAATGGCAATTGATAAGGCTAAGGAGTATGGTATGGGCATGGTTGCTGTTAGAAATAGTACTCACTACGGAATAGCTGGATATTATGCTACTATGGCTAGCGATGCTGGTATGATTGGTATAACCGGTACAAATGCTAGACCAAGTATTGCACCTACATTTGGTGTTGAGAATATGTTAGGTACAAATCCATTAACATTTGGTATTCCAACTGATGAAGATTTTCCTTTCGTATTAGACTGTGCTACAAGTATCACTCAAAGAGGTAAAATTGAGTATTATAGTAAAATTGGAAAAGACACACCAAGAGGGATGGTAGTTGGTAGAGACGGTCTACCAAAAACTGATAGTACCCAAATACTAACGGATCTTACAACTGCTAAAGCTGCACTAGCACCATTAGGAGGTATAGGCGAAGAACTAGCAGGATACAAAGGATATGGATATGCAACTGTGGTAGAAATAATGAGTGCTGCATTACAAGCAGGTAACTTCTTGAAAATGTTAAGCGGAAAAGGTAAAGAAGGTGAGTTAATACCATATCATCTTGGACATTTCTTTATCGCAATTGACACTGAAGCATTTATGGGATTAGAATCATTCAAGAAAACTGCAGGTGATATTTTACGTGAACTTCGCAATTCACAAAAAGCACCCGGTGAAGATAAAATATATACTGCAGGTGAAAAGGAATATTTATCATGGCTAGAAAGAAAAGATAAGGGAGTACCACTTAATGAGGCCGTACAGAACGATTTGAGAGCTGTAAATGAAATGTTTAAATTAAATAAAAAACTACCATTTTAAATAAATAACCGTATACATTATTTGAAGAATATGTATACGGTTTTGTATACACATTTAATTAAAGAGTGTATACACTTTCATTGACATTCTGTATACAATATTGTATACTACTAATGAGGTGATTTTATGAATGGATTTACAAAAGAGTTTGAGCAGTTCTTAAACATTCTTGATGAGTTAGATGAGTATCCCAATTTATCTAAGTTAAGATATAAGTATATGTTTAACCAAGAGGTAATTGAGAATATAAATAATTCAAAATTGAAGAGTTCTTTATATACAGTACTACCTCTATATTCAGAAGAAAAGTACCCATTACATTACATTTTTAATGAAACAACCAAAAGAAATTTAATCGGTAGCGTTGATATGATTAATGATTCAAAAATTGAAGAATTGAATCAAGTTGATAATCAAAATATTATTAACGGTTTTATATTCTCGGAAATCGAGAACAGTTTACTTATAGAGGGTGTTCATAGTTCTAGAAAAAAGATTGAATCAGTTAGTAGAAAAGATAACTCAGAAATACATGATGAGAAAGAACTTATAATAAAAAATATGATTGATGGATATGCTTTTATTCAAGAAAACAAAATAACAGTAGAGAGTATTTATAAGCTATATAAGATTTTAAGTGATGGGTGTCTGAAAGATGATGAGAAATTATTAAGTGGTAATAAATATCGTCATGATACAGTATCAATTATTAATTCATCAGGTATTGTAGTTGATCATGGAGTTGATTTCAAAAAACTACCACATTTAATGGAAGAATTAGTATCTTATATACTTGAGGAAAAAGAACAGTATGAACATTTGTTAGCTCCATATATAATTCATTACTATATGATATATCTTCATCCGTATTTTGATTATAATGGTAGAATGGCACGTGTATTAGCATTTTGGTATACGTTAAATCATATTCCATCTATATCATTACTGTTCACCAGTGAGGCAATTAACAACCCTAAAAACAAGAAGTATTATTACAAGGCAATTGAATACTCAAGAGAGACACAAAATGATATAACTTATTTCATTGAGTATTTATCAAAAATAGCATTTGATACTACTAAGAGCTATATAAATTTCTACAAGATCAAACATACATTGGAAGGTAATGGAATAATGTTAACTAATGCCGAACTGAATGCGTTAAAAGTTGTTCTGTCTATTGAAAAAATTGGTGAAGGATATTTTAACTGGAGAAAATATGAACTGTATGATTTTGATGATATAAACAAACAATACATACTGAGACTTCTAAATAAACTACATTCATACAAAATCTTGAAAAGAAAAACACAAAAAGGTGCTTACCTTTATGTGTTGGACTATAAAAAATATAACTTACTATAGAAAAGGGGAAGAAAATTGAAAGAATATTTTAAGAGTTATTGGCCTTTAATTACATTAATCTTAGGATTAATGATAGCCTTTGGATTTGTCTTAATAAAGGATTTTAAAATTACTAATGAAGTAGCACAAGCAAGTATAATTACATTAATCATTTCATCTTTAGTAGCATTATTGACGACTATTCTAAACAATCGAAGTAAAAGCGCAGATATGCAAGCTAACTTTGAAAGAGAGTACAAAGTAAAAAATATGGAACTAACTTCTGAATTTGACAAAATACAGAAAGAGTTTGATTTAAAAAGAAACGATCTTATTTTTAGTAAAAAGGAAAATAGAAAAGATTTGAGCATCGTAGAACTAAAAGAAGTCTATAATGATCTTAAAGCCTTATACTTGAATGTAAATGTAGTAATTGCATTTGAAGATAATAGATCTTACCATTTTGAAATCAAAGACAGACTCAAAGGATTTGAAAAAGAGTTCAACAGAATCCTAACCAACTACAATATGTTATCTAAAAAAGGAGATTCATATGGTACTGCCAGGATGAGAACATTGACAAATCAAATAGTTTATTATCTTAGAGACAGAGATTTGGTAAAACTTGAAGAGATGTATGAAGTAGAGGTAAAAGAAGTTAAAGATATTATTAAAAAACATGTTAGAAAAATGGAAAAGGAAGTTCTAACAATAATTAGAGAGTATAATTCATTAGAAGAATAAAAAAAAGGCGCAACTGTGCCTTTTTTAATGCCATACATCATCATTATCATCGTCATTAGTTGGTTGATTAAATACATCATTAGAGTTTTGATTAAATGTGTTGAATGAATCATAATATACGGGTTTATCTTTTTTTAAGATTAGGAATGATAATAAGAAACCAGATACAATTCCTCCAATATGTCCTGGGATACTTATGTTTCCACCAAGGAATGTAAATATAATATTCACAAAGATTAATCCTCTAATAGATTGAATATCTTGTGGAGATAACATATCTCGTTTATAGAAAGTAATAAATAACAGACAACCAAGTGCTCCGAAAATTGCGCCACTAGCTCCAATTGTTACAGTGTATTGATTACTGAAGAAGACTGTTGCTAGGCCACTAAGGATTAAACTTCCGAAATATACGATGCTAAACTTTTTACTTCCTATTAATCTCTCAAGTGCACTACTAAGAGTTAATAATCCAATAATCATATTACTAAGGTAATGAACTATTCCACCATGCAAAAATGCAGCAGTGATAATTCTCCACCACTCATTATTATCTATAACATATGTATAGTATATTCCACCTATCTCTGCTAAATGTTCTGCGTCAAATCCACCAGTTACCATAGTGAATACTAACATAACTGTATTGATGATAATTAATATTGAAGTTACTGGGGCATTTTTATAAAATGTCTTCCAATCTCCGCTTCTTGTAAATACTGAAAACATATGAGTTCCTCCTAGAAGTTAAATTTATTAAATAGTATTGGATATACTCCAAGACCAATAAATGCGATTAAGGCATATCTAATTAAATCAAGAATGTTTAGGAATATTGTACCTTCTTCTGCAAATATGTCAAATACTATACCTAAACCAAGTTGAATACTTAACATTACTATTAAACCACTAATAATTCTTATTAGTTTTTTCTTTAATGGGACATTCATTGTGAAATTGACATATTTCTTCTCATAAATCATAGCGAATGTAAATCCAAACATTAGACCATAAGACTTATATAAATCAGCTTCACCAATTGTTATTAAGAATGGGATGAACACAATTAAGATTACAAAGTAAACACGATGTAGTTTATCATCATCGAATTTGTTAAAAAACTTGCTAAGTAAGTATGCGGTAGCTATACCTAATATTACAGCAACTAATACATCCTCTAAGAAATGAACCCCTAAATACATTCTACTTAGGGCCATTAAGACACTTAATACTGATGCAACAATTAACATTATTCGTTTTTTAGACCAAAATGCTTCAGCAAATAAAAATGTTGTAAAGTTTTGAGTGTGTCCGCTTGGAAAACTATGTCCTGTTGACGTTTCTGGTCGTAAATTAGTTACTCTATCAGGATACTTTTGAAAAGGTCTTTTAGCATTTACTATAACCTTCAGTGTGTTATTAAAAATTCCTGAGAAGAACAAACTGAATGATAAAAACTCACCAAGTTTCTTATCATAAGCATAATAGATTATACCTAAAATGATAATATAAACATATTGCTCACCTAAGAAACTTATCATATTGAAGAAAAAGTCCATAAATCCATTTTGAAATGATTGTAAAAACTCAACTACTTCGATTGTCATAATTTCACTTCCCATCTATTGTACATTATAACACATTTATTTAAATGAAGATTTAATGAAATTATTTGTTTTGAAAACATCACAATTTAGAGAATTTATAGTCTGTATTAAATTATATTTAATTATAAATAAACTTGTGCTATAATTTTTATAGTATAAGTGGCAAGATTTTTAGCCTTGTTACTATAGAAATAGGGTTTGGAAAAAATAATGTATACAAGTAAAGGATGGTTTGAAAATGGCAATTAAAATTATAAAATATGAGGGGCAACAAGACGTATTAGCATGGAAATATCCGAGTGATGAATTAGGTACTTGGACACAAGTGATTGTTAATCAATCACAAGAAGCATTACTTTATAAAAGTGGTAAAGCATTGGATTTATTTGGACCAGGTAGACACACTTTAAAAACACAAAATATTCCATTATTAGGAAAATTGGCAAAAATACCATTTGGAGGAGAAACTCCATTTAAAGCTGAAGTGTGGTATATTAATAGATTAGTAGATTTAGATGTTAAATGGGGAACAATGGATCCTATTCAATTACAAGATCCAAAATACGGTGTATTTGTTCCGGTTCGTTCATTTGGACAGTTTGGTATCCAAATCAAAGATTCTCGTAAATTCTTAGTAAAATTAGTTGGGACTGCAAAAAGATTTGATAAACCTACATTAGTTAAATACTTCCGTGGTATTGTAATGACTAAAATTAAGGATTTAATTTCTGAGTATTTAGTATTAAAAAGAATTTCAATTTTAGATGTTAATGCTTATATTGATGACATTTCTCAAGAAGTAGGAGAACATATTAATGAAACATTCCAAAAATATGGAGTGGAAGTTCATGACTTTATGGTAAATAGTATTAATGTACCAGAAGATGATTCTGCAGTTAAAAAATTAAAAGAAGCTTTAGCAAAAAGAGCGGAAATGGATATTATGGGTTACTCATACCAAGAGCAACGTTCATATGATACTATGGACAAAGCTGCTTCAAATGAAGGTAGTGGTAGTGGACTTATGAATGCAGGTATGGGCTTAGGTATGGGCGCTGCAATGGGACAAACATTTGGGAAACAAATGGGTTCGATTGGTGGAGTTATGAACTCTAATCAAGAAGCACAAGTTGAATGTCCAAAATGTAAAACTAAAAATCCAGCATCATCAAAATTCTGTTGTGATTGTGGACATAATCTTAAAAAAGCTGAAGCTGCTCCAGAAGCAGGACAAAAAGCTTGTCCGAAATGTAAAGCTTTAAATCCGCAAAATTCTAAATTCTGTTCATCTTGTGGTAGTAAAATGGAATTAGTATGTTCAGAATGTAATCATAAATTATTACCAGGGGCAAAGTTTTGTCCAAATTGTGGAAACAAGGTATAGGAGGATATTATGGGATTTCTTAAAAAACTATTAGTACCAATAGTAATTTTTGTTGTTTTGGGATTATTAACTTATTTATTATTTGATGCCTTAGAAAATGGTGCACAAGTTATGCTTTATCCATTAGTAGCAGAATTAGGTGCAGTATTATATTTCTGGCAATATCAACTGACAAAATCAAAAAGAAGTGGGATTTTCCACATCTATTTAACAATAATCATTGTTTTTGTATTTGTGTATACATTAATTGTAAGTTACATATATGCGGCAGGTAATATAGGATGGACAACATTCTTAGTATTATTCTATGTTGTAGCAGGAGTAATGTTACTATTAGGTGCATTTCTTAAGTTAATGTACAGAGGATTAAACGACTCAATTGCAAATCAAACAAGAGGAGAACATGGATTAGCTAAAATGAAAGAAATTTGTAAAGAAACTATGTTTATCTTAGAACAATATCGTAAAGATGCATCAGAAGCAATTAAAGTATTAAAAGAAGTAGATGAAGCTTTAGAATATAGTGATCCTGTATCTCATCAAAGTGTTTACTCTATAGAAAGACATATTGTCTCAGAACTAAAAGTAGCAAGAAGACATGCTAAAAACAAAGTATTTGGAAAAATTAAAAAAGTACTAAAGGATTCAAATGGAGTACTATATCAAATTGAAAAACGTAATCGTGTATTACGCGACAACAAATAATTTACAATAGGGGGAACACATAATGAACAATCAACAACAACGTCAAACATATAGTTGGACAATAGTAATAATCGCATTAATTGTATTTTGGCCAATTGGTATATTTTTATTAATTGGTAAATTAACAAATGATAGATCAGCATCATTTGGTGCAGGAAGCTTTATAATTAAGTTTGTAGGTGGTGTACTTTTATTCTTTGGTTTTATGGGGATATGGTACGGTATTGACACAGGGGAAATGACTGGAGCAATTGGTATGATTGTAATCTTTGGATTACCAGGATTCTGGTTATGGAAAAAAGGACGTAAAACAAAAGCAAATGGAATTAAGTACAAAGCTTATATCAATTATGTTGTAAATAATGAAGTTAGAGAAGTGGTTGAATTATCTAATCTTATGCACCTTTCTCAAGAACAAGTCGTTAATGATATCAATGATATGATTAGTAAAGGTATGTTAGGAAGAGCAAGATTAAATTTAAACACAGGTGTAATTCAATTTCCTAAACCTAAACCTCGTCCATCAACACCACACCGTGATTCAGTAAGACAACCAAGTTATAGACCATCAACACCACATCGTGATTCAGTAAGACAACCACAAAGACAAGCACAAGAGAGAAGACCTGAACCGGTTTATAAACCATTTGAACCAAAAACAATCAGATGTACATCTTGTAGCGCTAACAACTTTGTAGAACAATTACCAGCACAATGTGATTATTGTGGTTCAAGTTTACACGAATAATTAATTCAAAAACAGTTCACTAGAGCTGTTTTTTATCGTATAAGTGTAAAATTAATCCGTTCTATTGTATAATAATTATAATTAAACAATAGGAGGTGCAAACATGAAATTACTATTTTGTCTAATGGGAGATATATGTAATGGTAAATATGAAATGTATCAATACCTTATAGATGCCTATAAATTACAACCATTCAAAACATATACAACAAGGAAGATAAGAAAAAACTTTGTCGCAGACAATTTTATCCATGTTGAACTATTAGATATGTTAATGATGGAGAAAAATAATGAAGTGATAGCTGTCAATGAAGTAAAAGGGCACCACTACGGTAAAAGACTAGCTGATTTAAACGAGGGTTTTAGTGTTTGTGCAATTGATTATAAAGGATATTTAGAAGTATCAAAACATGTAGCTACTGTAGGAATTTTGATTAAAAAGACACGTTTAGCCAGATTTAACCTACGGGACTGTGATATAAAACACCCTAAAGACTTTCTTGATTTTGAGGAGATAAAGAAAGAAGAATATTTAAAAGCTCAAATAAATAAAGATCTAGTAATTTTGAAACCAGAGAATATGGTAGATTTGAAGATTTTAATTGATGATGTAATTCAAGAGTATATAGAAGATATAGCATTAGACGTTGATAAAGATTTTATTGTATAAAAAAAGCAGATTATCTGCTTTTTTTTAATCTAATCTTTCAGTTTCACATTGTTCAGGATCTTTATATCCCTCTTTATTTCTCATTGAACAGTGTAAACTGTGACATGATTCACAGTTTACTTCTTGTACCCCTTCAGGTTTTTTAGTCTTACTGTTTAATAAGTATGAACCTATATATATACCCACTACAAGTACTAAAATCCCCAGTATTACTAAGAATTCACTCATAATTTATCATCTCCTAACTTTATTTTATCACCTGTAGTTTCATTTATAAACTTTTTTGCTTGAAATATTGAATATTTGTTTCAGTATCTGATGTATGTTTATATCATAATTTTTGATAAAATAGTAATGAGGTGTGATGTATGAAAAAAAAATTATTACTTATGTTATTATTAATGTTTTTTCTAACAGGTTGTCAAAAAGATGTAGCGCTTGAGTATTAATTTATCATTGGTGAAAATCCCCATTTTGTAGGTGAGATTGATTATCAGATGAAGTTTGCAGTGAAATGTCTTTAAGTAGAGTCTAATTTATCCGTTTGATTTATAAGATGGATTAATCAAAGCGAATATTGATACAGTTGGAGAGTATGAAATTAATTATCATTATGTAGATTCTTCTTGTAATAGTGGTAATCATGTTACTTATATCGTTCAATTAATCGATTAGGATTATCAAATAGATGATTTGATTGAATTCAATGGCTATTATGATAATCTATCTTCAAAAGATGAAAAAACAAGTTTAGAAGCATTTTATGTATGTCTCCAAATCTGTTAAGCCAGTATCCTATCCTTTTTGAAGATTTTATTTACTATACAAAATAAAAGGAACACAATATATATGTTCCAAGTTACTATAAGTACTCTTTTATTAGATTATAGTATAATTCATAACCTAAATCATTTAAATGTACTCCGTCTGGTGTATACTTATGATCAAGGATTGAATCACTATTTAAAAATACCTTGTTAATATCAATATATTCGTATCCATATGTTTTTGCCAAATTATTGATGTGTTTATTTAATAGATTTAGATAGTTATTATAATTTTTTAAACTCTCTGAATTTAAATCGATAGATATTGGTAATATTGATAACAGAATAACTTCTGTGTTTGGTAGGTTATCATGAATCATTTTAATTAATACACCATACATATATTTTATGTTTACTTTAATAGGGAATCCCCAGTAGTTTTTCATATTTAAAAAGTCGTTTATACCTATCATGATAATTAAACGGTCAGGATTTTCCTCAATGACTCTCTCAATTCTACCAATCAGGTTATTAATCTTATCACCACTAATACCTAAATTGATAACATTCTTATGGTTATTTAATTGATTAAATCCTGCTGTAATTGAATCTCCTAAATACACAAGTTTCATAGTATCACTCCTATTGTGTATTATATCATAAAAATCAATAATTACGGTTTAGACCTATCAAAAATGTAAAAAAATAAATAATTTTATCATTTAGACCTATCAAAACAATAGTATTGGAGAAAAATCAAATGAAGAGATATGTAGAAATAGAAATTAGAAATCAAATATTGAGAGGTTTTCATCATCAAGTTTCAGGTAAAAAAATAGTTGTTATGCTTCATGGTTTTACAGGGAATAAAACAGAATCAAAATCAATGTTTAAGAAACTATCTGAAACGTATGAAAAACACGGATATGACTCAATAAGAGTTGATTATCTTGGGCATGGTGAGAGTGATGGTCAATTTTGTGAAATGACTTTGAGTAGTTTGATATCTCAGGGGGAGGAAATCATTAAGTATGTTGAAAATTTAGGGTATGAATCAATCATTCTTCAAGGATTTTCAATGGGTGGTTTAATTGCATTACATTTATTAAGAGAGAATATAGATAAGGCTATTCTAATTTCTCCTGCAGTAGATTTCTATATGAACATCTCTAATAAGTTTAAGGCAAGACTTTTAACTAATGGTAATCTGGATATGGGGGGATATGAACTTGGTTATAAGTTTAAAGAGTCTTTAAAGGATATTGATTTATTAAAATATGCAGATTCATATTCCAACGATGCATTATTTATAGTTGGTAAAAATGATCAAGCTGTTAATTACAGAGAAGTTATTAGGATTAGTAAAAAGTATAAGAAAAATAGTCTACATATTTTTGAGAACTGTGATCATTTATATAGTAGTTTAGTTTTATATAAGAAGTTGGAGAAAATTATAATTGATTTTCTTGAATAATAGAAAAAGACTCTTTTTAAGGGTCTCTTTCAGAGGTTTTATTGATTATTATTAGTTTTCTTTTTTATTTCTATCTAAGGCTTTTTGCAATAATACTGCACCTAAGATTAAAATACCTTTAATTAAATCATTTACTAGTTCTGGTACTTTGAAGCAGGTTAGTGTAGGAAGTTGTCCAATGTACTTCACAAAAGATGAATGGCCTAGAAATCAAAACTTAGCATCAAGCCCAGCAAATTGGAGAAGAATGTTTAGTATTATTGATTCAAATTATTTTGGATTAAGTTATGATCCTTCACATTTGCATTTACAGGGAATGGATTACATTAAACCAATAAATGAGTTTAAAGATAAACTATTTCACATTCATTTGAAAGATATCAAAGTCTATCAAGACAAAATAGACGAGTATGGGATATTCACACACCCTTTAAACTATATGATGCCTAAAATTCCAGGTAAAGGTGGAATTGATTGGAAAAACTTCATTAACGAATTAAAATCAGTAAACTATCAAAACTGTGCTTGTGTTGAGATTGAAGACAAAGATTTTGAAAAATCAAAAGAAAGTGTAATAGAGGCAATACAATTAAGTTATAAACATATAATTAACTTATTATAAATCCTCATAAGAGACCGTAAGCATATTACGGTTTTTCTATTGGATACATTTTAGCACTCTTCACTTGACAGTGCTAAAATGTAGGTGTATAATATTTTTTGGAAACAGAATTTTGAATTCTAGGAGGTAAAAAAAATGGCTAAAACAAAACAATTCAAAACAGAATCGAAGAAACTACTTGATTTAATGATTAACTCAATTTACACACATAAGGAGATATTTTTAAGAGAATTAATCTCTAATGCAAGTGATGCAATTGATAAACGACATTATCTTGCTCTAACAGATGCTGATAAAGCTGATGATTATGAGATATTTATTACTTTAGATAATGACAAACGTACAATCACTATTACTGATAATGGTGTAGGATTATCAGAAGAAGAATTAGTGAACAATCTTGGAACAATAGCTAGAAGTGGAAGTAAGGAATTTAAAGAGGGTATTGAAAATGCAGATATTGAAATCATTGGGCAATTTGGTGTTGGGTTTTATAGTGCATTTATGGTATCAAAGAAAGTAACAGTTAATACGAAATCAATTACTTCAGATCAAGCATATAAATGGACTAGTACAGGTACTAGCAGTTATACAATAAGTGAAACTGATAAAAACGACTATGGTACAGAGATTATCTTAGAATTAAGAGATAATAACGAGGATGCTGAAGAGAATTATGATGACTTTGTGAGTGAGTATCACATTAAGTCACTAGTTAAGAAATATAGTGATTATGTTCGTTATCCAATAAAAATGGATGTTACAAAAACTGATTATCCAGAGGATAAAGACGCTAAACCAATAACTTATATGGAAACAGAAACTTTAAACTCTATGATACCATTATGGAAACGAAGTAAATCAGATATTGAAGACAGTGAGTACAACGAGTTTTATAAACATCAATTTAATGATTTTGAGGAGCCACTTAAAGTTATTCATTCAAAAGTTGAAGGGATGACAACTTATACAAGTTTGCTATTTATTCCTAAAAAAGCACCATTTGATTTATATAGTGAAAAATATGAAAAAGGTCTTCAACTTTACTCTAAAGGTGTCTTTATTATGGATAAAAACAAAGACTTATTACCTGATTACTTTAGATTTGTTAGAGGTTTAGTAGATTCAAGTGATCTAAGTTTAAATATCTCTCGTGAGATGTTACAACAAGATAGACAACTGAAGAAGATAGCGACAAACGTTGAGAAAAAAATTAAATCTGAACTAGAGAAAATGCAAAAAAATGATCGTGAAACATACAATGAGTTTTATAAAACATATGGTATTAATCTAAAATATGGAATCTATGAAGGTTATGGTGTTAACAAAGAAAAACTGCAAGATTTAGTAATGTTTAAAACTACCCAATCAGATGAGTTCAAAACATTGAAAGAATATATTGATACAATGCCTAAAGACCAAAAAGTGATTTATTATGCATCTGGTAAAACCAAAGATAGTATATTAGCATTACCACAAATGGACTTAATTAAAGAAAAAGATTATGAGGTATTATTATTTACGGATGACATTGATGAGTTTATGGTTAATATCTTAAGTAAGTATGGTGAAAAAGAGTTCAAATCTATCAATCAAGGTGATCTTGATTTAATGGATAAAAAAGATAACAAAAAACTTGATAAGTTAACTGAAGAGAAGAAATCATTATTAGAAGCTCTAAAAGAGGGGCTAGAAGATAAAGTGCAAGCAGTAGAACTTTCAAAACGTCTAAAAGATTCACCAGTATGTTTAGTAAGTGGTGAAGGACTAAGTATGGAAATGGAAAAAGTTCTTAAACAAATGCCAAATGCTCAAGAAGCAAAGGCTACTAAGATTTTGGAGATTAATCCTAATCATGAAATATTTAATACGTTAGAAAAAATCTATGATTCAAATCCAGATGGTGTTAAGAAGTATGCTAAGATTTTATATTCTCAAGCTCTTTTAATTGAAGGATTACCATTAGAAAATCCCGTTGAGTTTAGCAACTTAATGGTTGAATTAATGGTAGAGAAAAACAAATAGATAACAAAAAAAAGATTACAGAAAATGTAATCTTTTTTTATGCTTTTTCAGTTTTGAGCGGTCTAAAAGGTAAAAATATTCAGTTTAGAGTGCTTAAAAAGGTAAAAACTGTAAAATCCGTTCCACGTGGAACTAGTTTTTGTCATCTGTAATTAGTTCATTAATTTTATCTCTTTTTATGTTTTCTAATGACTCGTCTATACTGCCGATTTTCCTGACGATAAATCTCTCTAAAAAGTTCATGTTCTCAAAATTGTAGGCACCTCCAACATATTTGATTATTGCAGAGTCAAGTATTTCCTGAGGGAAGTTTCTTTTCCTAGTTTCTTTAATATTTTTATCGTCCATTCCAACAGTAAATATTCGTAAATCAGTTTTTGATAATGTGTTTTTGTTAGATTCAATAAACTTAGCTATTCTCTTGTTTATTCTCCCAAAATAAACAGGGGTGCCTATATATATTCTTTCATAATCTTCAAGTACAATACCTTTTGTATCTTTGATGTCTATTAATATATAGTCTTCTGTTTTATCAGCGATTAATCGTGAGCATTTTAATGTTGTTCCTTTTTTTGTTGCATAACATATTAAAGTTTTCATACTTACATCCTTTCTTTAAAATGGTCTTTAACTCTACCGGATTTGATTAACCTAATCATTATTCTTGCGATGTTAGGATTGAATTGAGTTCCCGAATACATTTCTAGTTCATCTATTATTTCTTCGAATGTTTTACCTTTAGTATAACTTCTTTTAGTTGCCATTGAACTAACACTGTCAGCTACTTGGAGAATCTGGGCGCCTAGAGGAATTTCACTTCCTGCTAATCCGCTTGGGTAACCACTACCATTCCACCATTCGTGATGATGTCTAACAAGCTTTGCGATATCCTTTAAGTCACTACTTTTTTTAAGGATTTCGTAACCAAATTTAGGATGATCTTGTACTTGTTTGTACTCTTCTAAAGTTAGTTTAGATGATTTGTTTATTATATCACTACTGATTCCTATTTTCCCAATATCATGAACGATACCAGCCCAATATACATCGTAAATAAGTTTATCTGATAAACTCATCTCCTCTGCTATCATTTTCGAAAGAATCGCAACGTCTTCACTGTGACCTCCAGTATATTGATCATATAACTCCAATGTTCTAATTAAACTTAAAACAATGTCATCTCTTAAATTGTTATTTTTAATAGTTAACTCATTCATCTCATAAAATGAATTAATTAAATTTTGAAATGAATGGATGTTTTTTATATCGTTTGGAGTGAATGAATCTCTTTCTGTTTCCAAAATATCAAATATGATAACAGCGTGTTCATTACTACTTAATTTTATAAGAAATCTCACAGATTCCCTTACTTTAGGAAAATCATCTTTGAATATATTGTATCTTTCACCATATAATCTTTTATAGTATTCGGCTGAATTGCAAGTAAAAGCAGGTTCATAAATCTCCCAATCAATATCTTTAGATTTAATATGCCAGGATTTAATATAATCAATATCATATCCTTTTGTTGCAACTACATCAATTTCATCATCGGTTTGGATTGCAGCTATAACATTCCCGACACGGTGAAATATTTGTGTTACGATATCAAATATCATTTTTACATAGTTATGTTTGAAACTCTCATTGCTATAATCAAGAGTATCTTGTATTTTAATTAAATTAAGAGTTGATTTCATCATTCCTTCAAAACGATTTTTTGATTGATTTAGTTCAAGATTCTTTTCGCTAATATTGTGTATTAAGATTTTTGTAAAGATAGTAATTAGAAGAAGAATAATTAAATATAAATTGAGAGATGTTATTGTACTTGGATAATCTGATACCTCTAATATTTTGAAATAAACAATATTGTAGATGATGATATAGATTAATGATGAGTAGATTAACATTCTATAGTTGAACATATATGCATTTATTATGAATAATATAATGAATAATGCACCAAACGACGCAAAATTAAAACCATCAATATCACTTGAAAAGATTAAGTAAGTTAGAACTGTAAATATAATAACGTATAAAATATCTTTATAGTTAGTTACAGATTTATAATTTAGAAGACTATCATAATGATTAGATAATACTATTGTTGTACCAAAAACAAATAATCCAATTAATGTTGGTATTATAATTTCTTTTAACTCAAACCAAAATGTATTATTATTTAGAAATGATAGTTGAAATGCAGGTAATATTGAGATGGCAATTACAGTTAATATCATTGAAATTAAAAAGAAAATACCTTTATTCAATGTGGTTGGTATTTTACAATCAAAGAAGTTAATTAATAAAGTAAATAATAAAGCTGTAGCTATATTCAAAAAAGTTATCGGTAATGTGAACATAGCAGCATCAAATGCACTAATATTACCAAGAATCATTGAAAAGAGAAATGTACCTACTATACTACCAATAACGATACTTGGTAATACTTTTCTACCGAAAGATGCATAAAATCCTGCGGCGACTCCACTAGAAATAACAACGGTAAAAGAACCATTGTCTAGAGTTAACCATTCGATTTGAATAGCAATTGATAACACAATAAATAAAGCTACCCAAATATTTTTGTAAAGTACGTTAGCTTTTCGTAACATTTTGTCACACCCTTTAAATTAATTATATGATAGTTTAGAAAATTTAACAAATAATTACAGTAAAAACAGGCTTTATGCAGTTTGTTAAGACATGTATGCAACATAAAGAGTTTGTTTGTTTAAAAATGTTTTATATAGTATAATATTATGGACTTATAAAAGAAAAACAAGATGATGAAAGGACAGTTTAATTGAACTGAGGTGGAAAGATGCTAAAACTAAATAACATATCTAAGTACTACCATAGTAATGATGTTGTTGCCTTAGGTTTGCGGAAAGTAAACTTAGAATTTAAATTAGGTGAATTCATTGCGGTTACTGGTGAAAGTGGAAGTGGGAAGAGTACACTTCTAAATGTAATTAGTGGGTTAGATACTTATGAAGATGGAGAAATGTATGTAGATGGGGAAGAAACTTCTTATTTCTCAATTGAAGAATGGGAAAGTTATCGAAGACAATATATTGGTTTTGTTTTTCAAAACTATAATATTATAGATTCTTACAGCATTTTAGAAAATGTAATGGTTGCCTTAACCATTCAAGGGTATCCAAAAGAAAAAATAAGGGATAGAGCTATTGAACTTATTGATAAAGTAGGTCTATCAACACATGTGAACCACAAAGCTTCAAAACTTTCTGGTGGACAAAAACAACGTGCAGTAATTGCTCGTGCTTTAGCTAAGGATTGCCCAATAATTGTTTGTGATGAACCAACAGGGAATCTTGACAGTGAATCAAGTAAAAAAATTATGGAGTTATTGCAAGAGATTAGTAAAGATAAACTAGTTATTGTAGTTACTCATAATTATGAAGAAGTTCAAGATTATGCAACTAGAAAAATTCGTTTATTTGATGGTGAAGTTGTAGAAGATAAAAAAATCAAAAAAAGACAAGATGTTGTTGAAAGTGTAAAAGTAGATAGTTATCACATGAATACTGGAAATTTAAGTGGTATTGCATTGCGTAATTTACTTAGAACACCAAGAAGAACAATCTTTACTTTAGTTGTTGCAATGTTTATTGCGATTATCTTTACTTTTAGTTATGGTAGTTTTATGCAAACTAGTAATAACGCATTGAACTTTGGTGGCTTTGGTTACTTTACTAACAATAATGAAAGACGGATAATCGTAACTAAGTTTGATCGAACTGCGTTTAGTGAAACGGAGTTGGAGACAATTGGAGATATTAGTCGTGTTAATCATGTTTTGGATCATGACGTAATTTTAGATTCTTATATCTTCAGTTATATTGAGGATCGTGATTATATCTATACGGATGGTAATTTAATTAATCCTGCAGATATGTTAAGTAATAGTGATTTAAAATCTGGAAGATTACCAGAAAGTGAATTTGAAGTAGTTGTTGAAGACTATGATGAGTATAATATTGGTGATACCCTTCAACTAGGATTTGATCGTTGGGATTATTACGGTGACAATAATTTTATTCCTGATACTGCAATGGAGTTTGAAATCGTTGGTATTGTTAAAAACATCAATCCCAATTCTTGGTATAAACATCTATACTTCCATGATGACTTTGTTTCTGGTGATTTAGTAGTTGATAATGCATATAATGGTGATTTATATAGTGAAGGTGTTGTTAACTATCAAATTCATTTAGATTATGGTTTACCAACAGAAGTTTGGATGGAGTTATGGAATGCAAACTTTGCAATTGACAATGGATTAGAAGATGGTGAAGTATATTTATCTGACGATATGCTATATGAATTATCTTATCTGACTACAGGACAAGCATATGAAGATAACCCAAACTTTTATGAAGGACAAAATTATACCCTGTTAGCATCAACTGCATTTTATGATTTAGATGTTGATTTAACAGTAAAAGGTGAATATAACGATGTAGACACAGATAAAGAGTATTATCAAACAATTCATTTAAACGAAACAACATTAGCACAAATTGTTGAAATTGATGCATACCAAATTAGCGTTCTCGTCGACGATACATATGATGCTGAGAAAGTAATGGATGATCTTGAAGAAATGGGTTATAACACAATTTACCCTACAAATATCGGGGATCAGTTCACAGAAGTATTACAACTTATATCTAAAATTGGATATGCAATTCAAGTAATTGTATTATTAGGACTTATTTACTTTATTAGTTATATCGTGTTAAGAAACGTACAAAACGCTAAGAAAAAAGATTATTTAATCTTTAGATCTATTGGTGCAAGTAAAAAAGATTTAAACAAAGTTACAATATTAGAACTATTCTTTACCGTAGTTATGGCATTTATAATTACAATGATTTTATTATACGTGAATGAGCAATTTGATACATTTATTCCACAGTATTTAAAATACTTTACAGTGTGGAGCTATGTCTTTATTTTCTTCTTATTAACACTATTATCGTTATTATTAGGAAATAGATTTAACAAAAAAATATTTAGTAATTCTGTAATTACTAGCTTGAAACAAGAGTAGGTGACATCATGATAAAACTTAGTAATTTACAAAAATACTTTTTCCACAAAAAGGAAAATGAAATTCACGTATTAAATGATATAAATTTAACATTACCAGACAAAGGTTTGGTTGTATTATTAGGACCTTCAGGGTCAGGTAAAACTACCTTATTAAATGTATTAGGTGGTTTAGATAAAGTTAAAAGTGGTACTATCGATTTTGGTAAAGAATCAATTAATAAATATGATAGTAAAACTTGGGATCGAATCAGAAATAAACAAGTTGGTTACGTCTTCCAAAATTATAATTTATTAACGAATTTAACAGTATACGATAACATCGCATTAACATTAAATATGATTAATATTTATGACAAAGAAGAAATCGATAAAAGAATTGATTATATTTTAGACGCAATGGGAATGATAAACTACCGTAAACGTCGTGCTTCACAATTATCTGGAGGGCAGCAACAACGCGTTGCAATTGCTAGGGCTTTAGCGAAGAATCCACAAGTAATTATCGCTGATGAACCAACAGGTAACTTAGATAGTAAAAATACTCAAGACATCATGAATATTATTAAGAAAATATCACAAAATAAATTAGTTGTATTAGTAACACACGAGGAAGATATAGCTAACTTCTATGGTGATAGAATTATTCGTCTGCGTGACGGAAAAATCGTTAGTGATAATCAAAATGGTTCAACAGGAACATTAGATGTACAACATGATACTGATATTTACTTAGGAGATTTACGAGAAGTGTCAGATCATCAAGACTCAACATCAAGATTCAAAGTGTTCTCTGATGAAGATATTGAAGATGATGTAGAAGTAAGATTAATTGTTAAAAACAAAACAATTTACGTAGATGTAAAGTCGAAAGAATATCGAAAAATGCAGTTGTTAGAAAACGATAGTGAAATTAACATCTACAACGGGAAATACGAAAAACTACAACGCAGTGATTTTAATGAAACAGACTTCAATCTACAATCAATTATCACTGAAAAAGAAGATTCAACAAGACATAGTGTTATTTCCGTAAAAGATAGTTTAAAACTAGCAGTAAATCGTTTAAGAGGAGCTTCTAGATTAGGTAGACTATTCTATTTAGCATTTGCAGGAGTATCAATATTGATCGCCATCAGTATCGGAATGTTAGGTGGGATATTAAATATGGATCCAGCTAAGTTCTTACATGGCTCAGAAGATGCAATCATATTTGATCGAGCAACGATGGATTATGACGATATAGTTACATTAAGTGAACATAACTCTGTAAACTACTTCCAAATTGTTACAGATGTTGAGTTTGAAGTAAAATTACCACCTTTATTCCAAGCTTATAATCAAACAACAACATTAAACCGTGGTTTTGTTGATGATGATTATTTAGATGAATCTAAAATAGTCCTTGGTAGAGGTATTGAATCATTCAATGAAATAGTTCTTGATAATCAAGTCGCTGATCAAATGATAAATGACTCAAGATATAGTTATTTAGGTATTACAGAATATGCGGATTTATTTAAACTTGATTTATACTATGAACTACCAGGTATTGATGGAGCATATACAGTAGATATCAAAATCGTTGGTATCGTTGAAGATGATAGTTCAGTAATTTATGCAAAAGAAGAATTAGCGTTAATGCAACAATTCAATGTTGGTATATACGAGTTATTCCAAGATGATATTACTTTAGAAAACGGCTCTTTAATTGATGATGATGACGAAATGTTAATCTATGATCTAGATTGGATAGAATCACCATTAGCATTAAACTCACATATTGTATTTAATCAAACATTTAGAGCCACAGGTTCATATACTAGTGATGTCGATGTACCTTTATACTTATTAAGGTTAGAGGATGTTAAGGAAGCTTACTTCTATCAGCGTTATGCTCAGGAGAATTCAGATTTATCATTCCATGCAAAAGATAAAGAGGCATTGATTAGTTACTTAGATAGTGAAGGTATTGAATCATATGATTCATTTGCTGAGCAATTAAAAGAATACCAATCTAACCGTTTAGCTAATAGTTTAGGGGCGATTATCTTCGCATCAGTAGTATTAGCTGCATCTGCAATAAGTTGTTTCTTCATTTTACGTTCAAGTTTATTATCTCGTATCTATGAAGTAAGTGTATATCGAGCACTTGGTGTTACAAAAGGTGATATTCGTAAGATGTTCATTACTGAAATTGCTTTAATTACCACACTAACAAGTATGGTAGGATATATCATAACTACATACATTATGTACCGTGTACAGTTAATTACTGAAACATATTGGGATGGTATTCACATCTCACTACTAAGTATCGTAGCTGGAATAGTAATAATTTACTTCGTCAATATTGTTTCAGGTTTACTTCCTGTAACTAATTTATTAAGAAAAACTCCAGCTGAAATATTAAGTAAATACGACTTCTAAAAAAGCACATATTTTGTGCTTTTTTTTCTATCCACAACTCAACACACACTAAACTGTGCTATAATTATGATAGGTGGTGGTTTTATGATTGAACACATCTTTATTAAAAACTACAAGGCATTTATAAGGGAAAATGTACCTCTTGACAAAAATGCTCTTTTAATTGGTTCAAACAGTTCAGGGAAAACAACTGTTTTAGAAGCACTTGATCTGTTCTTTAACGATGAAATAAATCATAGTTATATTGTCGATAATAAAAAAGATATTGTAATTGAGTTAAATATCAATGATGAAAGATATCGAAAGGTTTATTCGCCACCGTTTTATTATCTCAATTACCAAAAATGTATAGGAGATATGTTTGAAATTAATCATATCCAATTTTTGTATATTCCTAAAGTAATTAATGTACCTAAACTACTAAATGATATTTTAACAATTAACTTAACATCTAAAATATCATCATTAGAGCAATCAAAAGTTTTTAAGGTATCTGATTATATTGATGGTAAGTTAGGAAATAGTAACTATAAATTATTTAACATAAAATCAAAATATCAAATGAACATTGATGATAATATTGAATTTTCAAAGGAAGAAATTACAAGTATTATATCAAATATTACTTACCAATATTTAGTAATAGGGATAGATAACTTTGAAGATAATTTTGATGTCGATTCACTTAATAAAATTACTAAATATTCATATCAAACTATCTTCACAACAAACGACAAAAACATAGTTAAAAATTATAATTATTACGTCTCCGCACTATATAAAGGGAACAAAATTGACGATTTTGATACTATTAAGAAGAGGATTCATAATGAAAATAATAAGAAGTATTTGCTAGTTGAAGGGAAATACGACGTAAACTGGTTTGAAACAGGATTGAACTTATTAAATCTACAGAATAGTTATACAGTTATACCTTGTGGAGGATCAGGAAATATTAGTTTTGTGAAGGAGCAACTAGAAAAAGAAGGATTCAAAACTATCGTAATTACCGATGGGGATACTCAAAAAAAAGGTTCTTTAAAAAGAGATGTTATTGAACAATATGCAGATGTAAAATACATCAACAAAAGATTCAATACCAATATGAGATATCTACCTGAGAAAAAACATCATTTCTTCAAACAGTTTACTGTAAAAGATGATGTTGTAAAGAATGTTCTTAGCAGATGGGCTAAAAAGAACTTATCAAAAGAAAATGAATTTGTAAAAGAATTATCTAAATTATTAGCAGAAGGAGCTGGTTAATAGGTGAATTATTATGTAGAATGCCAAAACGTATTAAGTCGTAATGATCTAGAAGTATTAAACGAAGAACATGAAGTAATTGGAGCAATCAGATATCACAAACAGAATAGTGATTACCAAATCTCGTGTGTTAATCAACTAGAGGGATTGAGTTATTTTTGTAAATCAAATCCTTTACGATTAAGACCCAGATATCAAATTTTCGATGAAGGAAAAAAACAGATAGCAAGGGTAAGTTTAGGAGTTAAAATAATTCACAGTATTATTGAGTCAGATAAATATTATTTTGTAAAAGCTGCATTTTGGAAGATTAAATATCAAGTATATGATAATCGCACAGTAGTGTCGGCATTAGAAGTAGTAAGAATAAATAAAAAACGCTACTTCAAAATTACATCAAATAACAATGACTTTTTAACAGTATTCGCTTTATTCTTATTAGCTCAAGCGGTTAGAATGAAAGTATTGTTAAACTAATAGGAGGGTTTTATGAGATTTTATATTAAGCAAAAAGTTTTCTCATTAAGAGATAAATTTCGTATTATGGACGAATCACAAAGAGAATTATATGCAGTAGAGGGAAAATTCTTTAGCATATCAAATAAACTACAACTACTAAATATGAATGGTTCTCAAGTCTTAAACGCAAATAAAAAAATATTTTCCATTATGGCTAAGTATTTTATAAACGATCCACACGGTGAGTTATTAGCTGAAGTATCAAGAAAATTCAGTATTAGACCTAAATTTATTGTCAAAGTACAAGATGAGGAGTTGCAAGTAGAAGGAAGTTTGTTTGCACATTCATTTGGAGTTTTTCGTAATGGGAATGAAGTAGCTTCAATTTCAAAAAAACTTATCTCATGGGGAGATACATATGAGATAAATATTCAGGATGAATTAAATGTTGAGTTGTATTTATTTATCGTAATCATTATTGATCAAATTATTCATGAAGCAGAAAATAGAAGAAACCGTAATTAATAAATGCAAGATTTGTGGTTCAACAACAACTGAGTTATTAGATGCACAATTAAAAGTCACATATGATGTATGTCATAAATGTGACTTTATTTCTAAACAAAAAGATTACCATTTGAACCCAAATATTGAAAAGCAAAGATACTCAACTCACAATAATTTTCCAAGCAATGAGGGATATGTAAAAATATTTAAAAGTATGTTAGAATTACACGTTAAACCCCTCAAAAACGTAAAAAAAGCACTAGATTTTGGCTCTGGACCCTATCCAACTTTAAAATTGATGTTATCAGACATGGGGTTTGAAGCACATGATTTTGATCCATTTTTTAACAACAATGATGAGTTTAAGGACCATAAATATGATTTAATTACGACCACAGAAGTCATCGAACATATGAGTGATCCCATGAAAGAATTAGAGCTACTAATCTCTTTATTAAATAATAATGGTTATTTACTTATAATGACTAATTATCGTAAAATGGATTTAGAAGAGTTTTTAAAATGGTGGTATCGTAGAGACCATACTCATGTTTCGTTTTTTAATGAAAGAACATTTAATTATATTAAGGATTATTTCAGCCTTATAGAAGTTTCAAACAATAATAAAAACATAATTGTATTACAAAAAAAATAAGTGTCATTGGTGATTTTTATGAAGAAAATCAATATCACCGGAAAAGAAATAGTTCAGTTTATTTATAGCGGTGGAGATTTAACAAGTGAATTTAGATCAAACAAGCGTGCGAAACAAGGTATAGAAGCGCATGCTTTTTTGCAGTCACAATATGAGGAAAATGATAAAAAAGAGGTTAAAGTAGAAACATTATATGATTATAAAGACTATAGTTTCTATATAACCGGCAGAATGGACGGGCTCCTAAACGAAAATAATAAATTAGTTATCGAAGAAATAAAAAGCACGTTAACAGACCTAAATTTAATAGATATTGATACTAGACCTGAACATTTAGCACAGGCAAAGATGTATGCATATATGTACTGCACAATGAACGAACTAAAGTCTATAACAGTTCGCTTAACATATGTAACAGTAAATGAGTATAAGACTAAATCATTTAATAAACGTTATAACTACAGCCAATTAAAGCGATTTTTCGAGAAAACCATTGTTGAATATTCAGACTGGCTAGAAATCTATGATGAACATCAAAAAAACAAACTAAAATCACTTGAAGGATTAAAGTTCCCTTTTGAAGCATATCGTGAAGGACAATATAAGTTTATGGGCGCTGTTTATAAAACACTCATAAACAAGGATATTTTATATTCGATTGCTCCTACAGGTATAGGTAAAACAATTGCAGGACTATTTTCAAGTTTAAAGGTAATTAGTAACGAAAAAGACAAAGTATTCTATTTAACAGCCAAAAATGCAGGTAAAAAGATTGTTGTTGATACAGTTAATTTATTAAAAGAGAATGGTTTAATATGTAAAACTGTAGTTATTAATTCAAAAGAAAGCATGTGTTTGATGGATAAAGTTGATTGTGATCCCGATATATGCCCATATGCTAAGGGATTCTTTAATCGCTTAAATGAGGGATTAAATGATATATTTGTACATCAAGATGTATATGAGATGAACTTGATTAAGCAATATGGAGAGTATCATACCATATGTCCCCATGAATTTAGTTTAGCTATTTCTAATTTTTCTGACATAGTTATATGCGATTATAACTATGCATTTGATCCAAGGACACATTTAATAAGATATTTTGACGAAGAATACTATAATCCTATCTTATTAGTTGATGAGGCACACAATATGATTGACCGCTCTCGTTCTATGTACTCTAGTTTTATCAAAAAATCTACTTTAGTTTCATTAAGAAAGAGTTCGAATAAAGTAAAACCATCAATTAGAACACAAGTAAACAAACTAATTAAATATTTAGACGAGTTTGTGGAGATAAATGATATTATTAAGGCTAAATTTTACTATCAAGACGAATTAGATGAGGAAGTTGTAAAACTAATAGAGCGGATTACTAATAAACTAGATCAAGTTTTACAAGAGAATAAGAAGTTCTCAAATAGAGATAAAGTTCTTGATGGATATTTTGAGTTAACACAGTTTTTACGTATCAGTGATTACTATTCATCGAGTTATAGATATATTATTGAGATGATTGATGACGACATTGTTGTTAGCCAAAGGTGTTTAGATGCTTCAAAATATATTTTGGATACTATTGAAAGAAGAGCGCATGGAACAATTTTTTTTAGTGCTACATTGGAACCAGTTGATTACTATGTCAAACTAATAACTAACGGAGAAGGTAAGAGTATTCAGATACCATCACCATTTAAACAAGATAATCTCGGATTATTTTTAGATGATTCTACATCTACAAGATATAGAGATCGTGAAAGAAGTGTCGATGCAATTATTGATTCTATTTATGCAATGCTAGAAACAAAAATAGGGAATTATATTGTTTTCTTTCCCTCTTATCAGTATCTAAACCGTGTGTTAGAGCAGTTCGAGAGTGAGGATTACAAAGTTTTAGTTCAATCAAGAAACATGTCAACTAAGGCTAGGAAAGAAGTTTTAAGCGAGTTTGATACCGTAGGGACCATATCAAAAGTTGGATTCTTTGTTTTAGGTGGTAGTTTTTCTGAAGGAATAGATTACATTGGCGAAAAACTGAGTGGTGTTTTAGTGGTTGGAGTAGCACTTCCTCAGTTTAATAAATATAATGAGATTCTTAGAAATTATTTTGATGATGAGTTTGACGAAGGATTTGATTATGCGTACACCTATCCTGGAATGAATAAGGTTATTCAGGCTATAGGAAGAGTAATTAGAACAGAAAATGATATTGGTATAGGAGTATTATTTGATGATAGATATTCTCATTATAAGTATAAAACACTATTCCCAAGGAACTGGAACCATATGAAAACCGTTAAAAGAAACACATATTTATCAAATTACTTAGACCGATTTTGGAAAAAGAAGAAAAAAAGTGTATAATAAGTAGAGATTTGAGGTGGGAACATGAAAGAAGTAAGACGATTTGAGTATAAATACTTGATATCTTACGTTGATTATTTCAAAGTTATTAACCAAGTAAAACTATTATTAAATCATGATAAACACGGGATGGATGATAGTTATCCGGTTAATAGTGTATATCTTGATGATCTATATTTTAGTGGGGCAGCTGACAAGGCATTTGGAAATCAATTACACAAGAAATATAGAGTTAGATATTACAATGATGAATCTAGAAAGAAGTTAGAACTGAAACAAAAAACCGGTAATGAGAGCATAAAATACTCTACAGAGATCTCTGAGGTAATATATAATGCGATAATCAATCAGGATTTGGATGTTTTAGAAGAAAATTTTGATGATAAGCTAATTCGTAGGTTTACACTTGATATGTTGAGGAAACACATTGAACCAAAGTGTAATATCGTTTACAAGAGAGAAGCATTTCGAGACGAAAATGACAATTTACGCTTAACCTTTGACCACTCTCTTGAAATTTCAAGATTTGACAAGGATTTGACGACTGAAAACATCAAATTAATGAAAGATTCGCACCTTATTTTAGAAATTAAATATGAACATTATTTTCCAAAAGAAATAAAACAGATATTAAATAGCATTTCATTAAATCAAATAGCGTATTCTAAATATTTTATGGGATACAATCAAGTTATACTTTAGGAGGACATAAAAATGTTAATTTCATTTACAGATTTAATAAACCAAGACATTCTAGACTTATATAACCAGCAAAATGTAAGTATAGAGGCAATTGTTTTCAACATAATAGTAGTATTTTTATTAAGTTTAATCATTTTATTTACTTACAAGAAAAGTTATCAAACAACTGTTTACAATCGTAGTTTTGCTGTAAGTTTACCAATTACAGCAATGGTAACAAGTGTAATCATTGTTAGTGTAGCATCAAATATCATATTATCACTAGGGATGGTTGGAGCATTAAGTATTGTACGTTTCCGTACAGCACTTAAAAATCCATTTGATACTGTATTCATGTTCTGGGCTGTTGGTCTAGGAATTACTGTTGGTGCAGGATTGGTACTAGTAGCATTTATTAGTACGGTAATTATTGCGAGTACAGTGTTCTTACTTATAGGAATGGAAGTATTTGTCTCATCTTATTTTCTTATTATTAGGGCAGACTCAACTGATGAGGAAATGAACATTCTTGATGAAGTTAGAATAATCTATGGTAGATTTACACTTAAGAATAAGACAGTTAAAGATAATTCTCTAGATTTAACATTAGAGGTTAGGTCTAAAGAAGATAAATCAATCTTGATAAATAAATTAAAAGAAATCAAATCTGTTAAAAGTGTTATTCTACTTTCTCATAACGGAGATTACATTTCAGAATAATGGTTAATCTTATATTAAGAAGAGTTCTTATCATAGGCTCCTTAATAACTATACTACTTGGTTTAGATATGATGAGTGATGATCCTCTAATTATTAGTTTGCCAACCGATTTTGATGTTGTGAGTGTCTTGGCTCAAGAAAAAGAGCAAGAGGCTGAATTAATTAGATTACGAGAAGAGTATTATCAAATACAAAATGAAATAATTGATGAATACAATCAGGAGATTATTTTAGTTGAAGACAGACTAATGATTGAACAACAAGAATTAGCTGCTGAACTTGAAGAACAAAGACTAAAAGAAATAGAAGATGCTATTAAGAATGCATACACTTTAGGAGATAGAAATAAGCCTGAAGACTATCAAAAACTATTCTCTGATAGTATCAAACACACATTTATTATAGATTTTGATACCCTAGAATGGGAAGGTTTGATTGAGGACATGGAAGAGTACAATGACCTTTATGGAACCTATAAGAGTAACAATTATAGAAAAGTTGATGTAACATATTACGCTGATGATGAGGAACTATTTATCCCAGATGTCGGTATTAGATCAAAAGGTAATATATATTCACGATATCCTCCCGAGGATAGTAACGGAAATATAAGACCAATACATTATGTTTTAAAGTTTAATGAAACATTTGATACAAATTATGGATCACAAGAATATGAATGGTTAAAAGGTAGAGAAGTCTTTGATCTTGAAAAATTAATTTTTAAATGGAATCGAGTATATGATCCTACATACATAAATGAATTATATAGTTATCGTTTATTTAAAGAAGCAGGAGTAGTTATACCTGAAATGAACTTGGCAAAATACGTTATTCAAATAGACGGTGTAACAGTTTCTGAAGAACTTTATACAGTGCAAGAAAGCATGGATGAGGAATTTATTCGTAAGCATCTACAAGACGAACCTACAAAGGAAGTAGGAGATCTCTACAAAGTTATATGGCCAGGAACATTAGAGCCTATTAATGATATGGGAAGTGTAGGTGTCAGAGATTGGGAAGCAAACTTCAGACCTACATACGGTAAGGAAACAAATCAGGATATTGAAGAATATTCGAATTTAGTTAATTTCACACACCAACTAGATAATCTAAACGGTGTAGCATTAACAACATATTTAGATAATAACTTTGATGTAGATATGTTTATTAGATCTTTGGCAGTAAATGTTCTAGTTGGGAATCCTGATGACTACCGTGGAAATGCAAATAACTACTATCTATATTTTGATGAAAACAATTATCTAACGTTTCTTCCATTTGATTATGATAATTCAATGGGGCAAGGTTGGAATGGAGAACCAGTATTTATAAATTACACAATTGGTAACGATATTTATACATGGGAAGGTAATGGATTTAGTCATTATACCGATAATATTCCACTTGTTGAGAAGGTTTTATCAATTGAAGAGTATCAAATCCTTTACGAGGGCTATCTAGAGGCGTTAATACTTGATGGGTATTTCTCTCATACGTATTATTCTAATCTTTTTGATACCTTTAAGAGCATATATGGAGACGAGTTTGATATGTCTTACAACAAATATTCTTATATAACTCAAAAGACTCAAGCAGTAATTGATGACATAGAATATTATAGAAGTTTACGTGATTAAAAGAAGTTTATTTAAAATAAACTTCTTTTTTTGATACCTCTAAGAGCTGTCAAAAGTTAAAAATAGCATGTTACATCTATATACAAGTAACATGAAATTGTCATGATAATAAAACATAATAATATGTTAAAATTAAATAAAGACATTACAAGGAGTGATAACATGGAAGTGAAGATTCAAAACTCAATTAATGATGATATAATCAAAAAAGCAGCGATTTTATATGATACACCATTTGAAGGTATCAAAAAAGTTGGTGGGTTTGAGAACTTTGTCTTTGAATATAATAAGAATAACGCTGATTACATTTTAAGATTTGTACATAGTGAACACAGAAAATACGATCAAGTACTTGCAGAACTCGAATTTATTGATTTTTTAGATAAAAACGATGCAGTTGTTTCAACTGTTGTACATTCTATGTCTAATAACTTGGTTGAAAAAGTAGAAATAAACAAGGAAGACTACTTTTCGATCTGTGTATTTGAAAAAGCACCTGGTAATAGAATAAAAAAAGATGACTTAACAGATGATTTTTATATTATGTTTGGTAAAGAAGTAGGGAAACTACACAAATTAACAAAATCATATAATCCGATACACAAAAGAGTGAAATGGGATGAAGAAAATTATGTTGAACTAGCAGAAAAATTTTTACCTGAAAAAGACGTAAAAATCATTGAAAATTATCGAATTTTGATAAAAAAGTTGCAAAAATTACCAAAGAATATTGATAATTTTGGTCTAATTCATACAGATCTTCATTTTGGTAATATGTTTATTTCTAGCGGAGAACTAACATTTTTTGATTGGGATGACTCGTCTTATAAGCATTTCATCAGTGATATAGCAATAGTACTATTCTACCATTTCGCTTATGGGAAGATACCACAAGAAGTTATAAATGAGCAATCACGCCGTATTCTAGCGCTTTTCCTTGAAGGATACAAGCAAGAAAATTCAATAGATATTTCATTTCTTAAAAATCTGAATGATTTTATGATGTTACGCACCATAATTCTCTATGTTGTCATTTATGCAGCTGGCGAGGAATTATTAGAAACTGAATGGGCTAAGTTATATATTGATAAGTATCGAAATAGAATTATTGAAAATGTACCATTTTTTGACATTGGTATTGTTCTGAAAGGTTTATAATGGAATTTATTAGGGCAAAAGGTATAGTACATTCTGTAAGTGGTGGTCAAAATTGGTTTGGCGTGACTCATAACCTAAATATATATCGTGGATGTAACCAAGGATGTATATATTGTGACTCTAGAAGTAGTTGTTATCAAATTCACGATTTTGATGTGATTAAAATTAAGCAAAATGCTGATCAAATTGTTGACCATGAATTGAAAGGTAAAAGAAAAACCGGTGTTTTGAGTATGGGGGGGATGAGTGATCCTTATAATTATCACGAAAGGACCATAGAATATACTAGGAATATTTTAAAATCGATTGATAAATATAATTTCGGAGTCTCGATTATTACAAAAAGTACTTTAGTCACTCGTGATTTAGATATATTGAAGAATATTAACAAACACAGTCCAGTTTCAGTTAATTTCACTATAACAACAGCAGATGATAAACTACAAAGTAGAATTGAAAAAAATGTTTCATCCTCTTCTGAAAGGTTCAAAGCTTTAAGAACAGTATCAGATGCGGGAATTTATGCAGGTGTTATGTTAATGCCTATCCTTCCTTTTATAAATGATACAGTAGAGAATATAGAAAATATTGTTATCAAAGCTCACGAAGCAGGTGCTAAGTTTATTTATGCTTCTTTTGGAGTTACATTGAGGGATAACCAAAGACAATACTTCTTTAAAAAAATAGGTCCAGATCTAACAAAAAAATATGTAGACACCTTTGGTGAATCATATATGTGTAGTTCACTGAACTATGAATTATTGAAAAATAAGTTTGAGACTTTGTGCAATAAATATGGTATAGTATATAAGATGAATGATATCGTTAATGGTATCCAAAATAGTATCAAAAACGAGCAGATCTCATTATTTTAGGAGGTATTACTATGAAAGTACATGCTGAACATGAGAAAATTCAAGAATTTTTAAAGAAAAACCATATTGACAGTATTGAAGTAGTTGATGATATATCAAGAGCCAACTATATAATTACTGGTAGATATAATGAAAGTAAGTTTAATCCTAATTTAAAAGGTATAGTTATTCCTTATACTGGTCATAATGGTATCGATTTAGAGGCTATGAGAGACAAGGAGTTAATGCTTTTTATTACACCAACAAGATCGAGATATGTAGCTGAAAAGGCCGTTACTCTAACTTTATCGCTACTCGGAAACACAGTTAACTATCATAATTCATTAAAAGAAGGTAATTGGGTTTCAAGGAATAGTGATGAGCGAGTACCATGGGTAAGTATCCAGGGGTTATCTGTTGGGTTGTTTGGATATGGACGTATTGGTAAAAAAACACATGAGCTAATGAAAGGTTTTGGTTGCGATTTTTATACAATCGATCGACACAAAGAATATCCTAGTGATATTAGTTTAGTAAAGAACTTAACCAACTTAATACAAGTAAGTGATGTAATAGTAGTATCTACTCCATTAAATGAAACTACAGAAGGTGTTTTTAATGAGGCAAAACTATCTAGAATGAAACACAAGTTCCTTGTCAATGTAGGTAGAGGAAAAATATGTGATGAAAAAGCATTATATGAAGCATTGAAGAGTAATAAGTTAAGAGGGTATGCATCAGACGTTTGGTTCCAATACCCTAAAGGTAAAGAAAATGCTTTACCTTCTGAATATCCTTTTTATGATTTAGATAATGTTGTATTATCAAATCATTCAGGAGGGTTTACAGTTAACACTAATAAAGAAGTAAACAAAGATTTACTAAGAATACTAAGAAAGATAAGAGATGAAAATTTCGAGGACAAGTTGAATCTAAGAAATCTCATATAAGGTGAACAACATGAAACAAATTATTATCCTATTATTTGCAATTTCTTCGCTCTTAACACTATCAGCGTGTGGGAAAGAAGAAGAAAAAATCGTACATGATGTACCAGAAGAATACTCAGTAAACATTCAAAAACTTGCGTATGCAGAGTATCTAAGTCTAAATAATCCTGTAGTTACAATCGAAGTAGAAGGCATGGGAGAGATAGTAATACAGCTGTTTCCTGACATTGCACCTAACACAGTAAACAGTTTTATCCAATATGCTACAGAAGGTGACTATAATGGCAATGAATTTCATCGAGTTGTATCAGGTTTCGTGATTCAAGCTGGAAGACTAGATAATCCATGTGATATCGAAGGTGAGTTTAAAGAAAACGGATACGAAGAAAATGATTTATCACACCAAAGAGGTGTAATCTCAATGGCTAGAGTTGGAAATGATTTTGATTCAGGAAACTCACAATTCTTTATTGTTCAAGCAGATGGTTTAAATGCACAAAGTTTAAATGGTATATATGCAGGGTTTGGTGGAATGGTTTCTGGATTCAATGTATTAGATTATATAAATTCAATGCAATCACAAACAGGTGAAGTTCCTACATCAGAAGTTAATATTACTTCAGTTACAGTAGAACTGAATGGATACGTTGCAAATGATCGAGTTTGCCTAACTGAATAATAGTTATTGACAAACATAACTTATTAACATAGAATTATACTTAATAAATCGTTGAATAGAAGTAGTAGGTTATTAAAAATATTTATAGAGAACTAGTGGTTGGTGGAAACTAGTAATATTGATATAACTGAATGGATCTATGAGAGGGTACCTGAAAAAAGTAGGGTATCACGGGAGCTCCCGTTACAGAGCTAGAGTATGAAGTACTTGAATAAGGGTTTCTTTATTGAAACTAAATATGAGGTGGCACCACGTTAGTAACGTCCTCTACACTATTTGTGTAGAGGGCTTTTTTTATATCAAAAAGAGGAGGTAGTTTTATGGGACCGTGAAGAGGTGATTTAACCACTTGTAAATTGAAATAAGAATAGAGAGGAAGATAAAAATGAGTTATGAGTTTGGTAAATTTGGAGGACAATTTGTCCCTCCGCAAGTCAAAAAGGCATTAGACGAAGTTGAAAAAGCCTTTATAGAGGCAAAAAACGATCCGGAGTTTATTGATGAATATAAGTATTATTTAAAGAACTTCGTAGGTAGACCAAGTCCAATATATTATTGTGAAAATCTCACAAAAAAGTATAAAGGTGCAAAGATATACTTAAAAAGAGAAGATCTCAATCATACCGGTGCACATAAAATTAATAATACTATTGGGCAAATTCTTTTGGCAAAAAGAATGGGTAAAACGAAAATAATTGCGGAAACAGGAGCAGGACAACACGGTGTTGCAACAGCAACTGCTGCTGCAATGTTTGGTATGAAGTGTGAGATATTCCAAGGAGCGATAGATATGGAAAGACAAAAACTTAATGTTTTCCGTATGGAAATGTTGGGAGCTAAAGTAACTTCAGTAGATCAAGGAACTAAGACACTGGCAGATGCAGTTGATTATGCTATAGGGAAATGGGTAGAGCGAGTAGAAGATACTTTCTACTTACTAGGGAGTGCTGTTGGACCTCATCCATATCCTACAATGGTTAAGTTTTTCCAAAAAGTTATAGGTGAAGAAGCAAGAAAACAAATAAAAGCTGAAGAAGATAAATTACCTGATTATGTGGTTGCATGTGTAGGTGGTGGCAGTAATGCAATTGGACTATTTACTGACTTTATTAACGATAAAGAGGTCAAAATGGTCGGAGTAGAGGCTGCTGGAAAAGGACTTGAAACGCTAGAACACGCGGCTACAATGACTTTGGGACATGAAGGAGTTATTCATGGGATGAATACAAAGGTTATTTTAGATGAAAATGGACATGTAAGTCCTGTGTACTCTATATCAGCTGGTCTAGATTATCCTGGCGTAGGACCTGAACATGCTTACTTGGAATCAATTAATCGAGTATCATATGAAAGTGCCACTGATAAAGAAGCTGTATCTGCATTCCTAGAGTTATCCAAAGAAGAAGGTATCATTCCCGCCATTGAATCAAGTCATGCAGTATCATTTGCACTAAAACTTGCACCCACTTTAAGTAAAAATAAAATCATATTGGTTAACTTGTCAGGTAGAGGAGACAAAGATGTAGATGCTATAAAGCAGTACTTACAATAAAATAGAATAAGAGAATTAAACTTGATTTAATTCTCTTTTATTTTTGTGTTATAATTGATTAGGTGATTTTATGAAAAAATATGATGAAAGAGAAACCTTATTTTCTCGTGTAAGTTTAAAAAGAAGTTCCAAAGAGTACAAGGAATTTTATAGTAAAAATAAAAGTTTAAAAAGAGTTGATGACACCCAGAGGAATCGTCCGTTTCGACATGTACTAAGAAAAAGCGATTACTTCAAAGAACTATTTTTTCCATTAACAAAAGATAACAAATACTATATCAAAACCGTGTTTGATATGGCTGAGAGCAAACCTGTAAGCAAAAAGAGAGTTAATATAAACAGTGGTTTTTCGGCTAATTTAAAGGAAATAACTAAATATTATGGTGCAACTTCAGTTGGAATTGTTAAATTAACAGATTATTCTTACTATTCTCATCATGGTGGATTAAGTGAAGCAGTAAATATCGATAATTATAATCAAAAAATCCTTCCTAAGTACAAGACTGCTATTGTCTATACTGTATTAATGGATAAGGAAAAAATGAACCGAGCACCACAATACGAGGAGTTACTAGCAACAGAAGAGGCATATGTTCAGGTTGCCACTATTGGTAGTAGAGTGACAATGTATCTAAAGGAATTAGGCTATAAATCTATGTTTAATAATTCAGAGTTCTATTTAGCACCATTAGTACCACTAGCACACGATGCTGGTTTAGGACAAATAGGAATGTGCAATCACATAGTTACCAAAGAACATGGTAATAACGTTCGTCTTGGGGCTGTATTCACAACTCTTGAGGTTGAATACGATAGTCCTATTGATTATGGTTTAACAGAGTTTTGTAAAAAATGTGCATTATGTATGAGCAATTGTCCTTCAAAGGCAATAACCCATTTGCCAAGAATTGTAAATGGTAGACAATTTTACAAGTTTGATGAAAATAAATGTTTCAATATGTGGTTAAAAAGTGGTACAGATTGTGGGACATGCATATCAGCGTGTCCATTAACACAGGGAGTAGATCTAAAAAAATTAGAGAAAATCAAGGATAAGCCCTCAATTATTGACGAATTGATGGATGAGCATTATAAAAAACATGGTCGTAGAGTGTATCAAAAAGACGATTTAGACATAGTTAAGATAGAGGATAATAATGCAAAAGACGATTGATATACATGGATTTACTGTGAATGAAGCAAGAAAAGAAGTTGAAAAAACTATTGCTCAACTTGATGATAGTATTAAAGAGTTAGTTGTAATACATGGATATCATAATGGTGATAAACTAAAAGAGTTGATCCAATCTCCTAGAGGAATTAGATCCAAACGAATTAAAAGAAGAAAATATACAATGAATCAGGGTCAAACAATACTCGAATTATACTAATTCACTCATTAATTATTGGTATATCATGAAGAATAAATTAAAGGTATGCAAATTGACCATAATTCATAAATAATAAGACATAACAATTAAGATGGTGATAAAATGACTTATAAAAGAAGATTATTTGTGGGAATAATTGTGGCGTTAACTGGAATACTTGTAATTATTGTTGCTGCACTAAAAATACTTATAGAGTTGGTATTTATTGGAGTATTTATCATACTGGTCAGCATACTTTATATAGTTTTTATTATGTCATTTGATGTGTTTAGAAAAGATAAAGTTCTCGATCTAGAATCCTTAAAGAATCATGGTTTTTCAGTAATATCTTGTACTTCTTGCAATAAAAACAACATAAAAGAGGACAAATATTGTATTTATTGTGGTGAAAAGTTGGTAGTTGATGATGAATAGATATAAATTAAACATTAAATTAGATTATTTACAATTAACATTAAGGAGTTTAAATGTAACTCAGGGAATATGGTTGGTGTATTTATACAATAAAGGATTTTCTATTTTTGAAGTTGGTATTTTTGAGGCAATATTCCATATTTCGAGTATGGCTATGGAAATTCCTACTGGAATTTTAGGGGATTTACTAGGAAGAAAGTTTTCTAGAATATTAGGGATAATTTCCTATTTGATATATGTAATTATTATAATTTACAGTAATAATGTACTGTCTATGGTTCTAGCGTTCATTTTCTGTGGTACGTCTTACGCCTTAGAGTCTGGTAGTGGAGAAGCACTAATATATGATTCGTTAAAAATGACTAATGATGAGGAAAAATATGTAAAAATCAATGGATATAGAGAAATTATATTCCAAGTGACAAGCAGTATTGCCTTGGTTGTCGGTGGTTATATTGCCTTAGTGAGCTATAATTTGAATTTTTGGATAGTGTTTATCGCCTTTGTTACGGCCTTAATCCCTATTTCACTTATGAAAGAAACTCTGATAAAAAGATCTGTTAAAGATGTCAATATTGGCAATTTAGTGAACGAACATTTCGTGATTAGTTCAAAACTAGTATTTAGAGATAAAAATCTACTCTTCTTGATAATCATTGGTGCTTTAATGGCGGCACCTGTAACATCTCTATTTTTCTATTTTCAAATTCATTTGATAGAACTGAATTATTCTATTTTTGTGATTGGTATACTTCTAGCAGTACATTCTGTATTTGGAGCAGTTGGAGGATACTTTGCTGATAAATTAGAGAGAAAATTTAAGGAAAAATTAATATTGTATGTCGTACCAATATTTATAGTAATATCATTTTGGTTAATTCAAATAGATTTATTGGTTTTTCTACCATTTATACTATTAGGACTATTTGATTCAGTATTTTATATAGTTTTAAGTGATTATATTAATAGAATTGTACCTTCTGAACAAAGGGCAACCGTTCTAAGTTTTAATAGTTTTGCCTTTAGTATTATCATGATTCTTGTTTTTCCACTACTTGGTATGGTTGGAGATATTGTAAATCTTAAGTTTTCATTTCTTATATTAGCTATTTTAGTTACAGTTTTCTATATTTCATTATTGATATATCTACGAAAATCTAGGATTGATATATCTAAAAAAACAGTAGATTAGCTGTTTTTTTAATACCTAATTGGCTGGTAAATTGGCGGTTAATTTGGTATAATTAGTTAAAATGATTGTATAGTATCTCGTCATTAATTTAGTGTTAATTAATTGCAGACTATGCGGGAAGGTGCTCAAATGTATAAAATACTAGACAAAAAAGAACTTAATGCATCTGTTGACCAGATGGTTATTAAAGCTCCTTTAGTTGCTAGAAACTGTCTACCTGGACATTTCATTATTTTGAGAGTAAATGATCAAGGTGAAAGGATTCCATTAACTATTGTTAGTAGTGATGATGAGAATGTAACAATAATTTATCAGAAGCTTGGATATAGTACGAAATTACTAGGTACATTATCTATTGGTGATGAAATATCTGATTTTGTTGGGCCTCTTGGTGAACCATCTCATTTACGTGATGTGAGATATATACTTGGGATTGGTGGTGGTGTTGGTGCAGCTCCATTATATCCACAGCTGAAAGCATATTACGATAAAGGGGTCAAAGTTGATTTAATACTTGGTGCAAGAAGTAGAGAGTATTTAATTTTAAAGGATGAATTTGAGAAAATCTGTCAAAATATATACATAAGTACTGATGATGGATCCCAAGGTGTAAAAGGATTTGTTACAGATGTTGCAAGATCACTTTATGAGACTAAAAAGTATGACCACTGTGTTTCTATCGGACCTTTAGTAATGATGAAGAATGTGGTTTTAATGAATAGAGAAATAGGACTATCTACTGATGTATCACTAAACCCTATTATGATTGATGGAACTGGTATGTGTGGAAACTGTAGAGTTACAATTGGTGGTAAAACTTTCTTTGCATGTGTAGATGGACCGGACTTTCCTGGTGAAGAAGTGGATTTTGATGAATTAATTACAAGACAAAGATATTACAAAGATGAAGAGCATGTTTGTAATTTGGAGATGAAGATAAATGAAGTTACCTAGAACAGTAATGAAAGTTTTAGATAGCAAGGACAGACAAACAAATTTTGATGAAGTAGCATGTGGTTTCACTCTAGAGCAGTCAAAAATTGAAGCAAGTAGATGCTTGGACTGTAAGAAACCGAAATGTGTTGATGCTTGTCCTGTTCGTGTTGATATCCCTCAATTTATAAAGGAACTCATAAAAGGTGATCTATCAAAGGCTTATTTTACGCTATATAACGATAATATTTTACCTGGCATTTGTGGTAGAGTGTGCCCACAAGAGAAACAATGTGAAGGAGCTTGTATCCTTGGAATTAAAGGTGATAGTGTTTCTATTGGAGCATTAGAAAGATTTTTGGGTGATTTTGCTTTAAAAAATGATATTGTTTTAAATGAAACAATTGTTGACAATTTTATTAAGGTTGCAGTTGTTGGAAGTGGTCCAGCTGGACTTAGTAATGCAGCTAGTATGAGACGTTTAGGATATGATGTAACTGTATATGAAGCTCTTCATGAATATGGTGGAGTTTTACAGTATGGAATTCCTGATTTCAGATTACCAAAGGACATAGTTGCAAAGGAAATTAACAGGTTAAAAGACATCGGAATTAAATTTGAAAAGAATGTTCTTATTGGTAAATCAATTACAATTGACCAACTAAAGAAAGATTATAACTTTAAATCAATTTTTATCGGTAGTGGAGCAGGTCTTCCTAGTTCTTTAAATCTAGTTGGTGAGAACTTCAGTGGTGTATATTATGCAAATGAGTTTCTTACAAGAGTAAACCTTATGAAATCAAGAGATTTTCCACATAATCCAACACCAGTAAAAATCGGTAATAATGTTGCAGTGGTCGGTGGAGGAAATGTTGCTATGGATGCAGCAAGAACGGCAAAAAGACTAGGTGCAAAAAATGTGTTTATATTATATAGAAGAGATATGACAAGTCTACCTGCTAGACTTGATGAAATCCATCATGCTATTGAAGAAGATATTGATTTTAGATTACTTTTAAACCCTGTTAAATTTATTGGTGATAATTATCAGGTTAAGCAAGTGGAATGTGAAATAATGGAGTTAGGAGAAGAAGATTCTTCTGGTCGTAGACGACCAATGCCAACTGGAAAATATACTATATTTGACATTGACTCATGTATAATATCTATTGGACAAAAGCCAAATCCTATACTTAAAAAGGCAACTAGTGATTTAGAAACTGATAAATGGGGTAGAATTGTTGTTGAAGACTATCAAACATCTATTCCTGGTGTTTTTGCTGGAGGAGATGTTGTTAGTGGTGCTGCAACAGTTATTCTTGCGATGGGTGCAGGTAAAGATGCTAGTGTTTTAATGGACAACTATATCAAAAACCTATAATCAGCTTATTTGACAATTTTGTTGAAAAGATGTAAACTTTCCTTAGATACTTTGATTATCAAAATAAATTTAAGGAGGACATTATGTCGAAGATTGGTTTATTGGTTTGTGGGAACTCGGGGATAGATTATATTGAACATAAGTATGATATTCCAGTAATTAGATCTATATTATTTGTAGGGGAAAATGAGTATTCAGATTTCGTGGATATTAAAGCAGGAGATTTTTATCAAATGTTGCTAGATAACCCAGAGTTAACTCCATCAACAGCACAAGCTGCTACAGGTGTTATTTTGGAGCAATATAAGGAAATGATTGAAAAAGGTTATGATGAACTATTGGTGATTTCGGTTTCACAAAAACTAAGTGGAACATACGAAGGGTGTATGTTAGCTGCTAATATGATTGATGATGCAAAAATTACGGTGTTTGATTCTCAAACAGTTAGTTATCCTGAAGCGAAAATGGCATTAGAAGCAGCTAAACTAGTTGAAGAGGGTAAAACTGTTGAAGAAATAATTCCTCGATTAGAAGCCTTAAGAGACAATCACAGAATATTGTTTAGTGTTGAAACACTACGATACTTAGTTAAAAATGGACGTTTAAGTGGTGCTTCTGGTTTCTTTGGAAGTATGCTGAAAATTAAACCAATGTTAGAAGTAACTAAAGATGGTAGAGTCGAAGCGATTGAAAAAATTAGAACATTGTCAAAAGCAACAGATAGACTAATTGAAAAGTTCCTTGAAGAGCTTGGAAATCAAGATGTAGAAGTATTTTTAATTGACGCAAAGGCTGATGAAAGAGCTAATTATGTACGTCAAAAGATTTTAGAAAAAAGACCTGATCTTGGAGAAATTAAACTATACCCACTTACACCAGTTGTGGGTGCACATGGTGGACCTGGATTAGTTGGAGTAGGATATATAATTAAATAGGGAGGAATACGATGGATACACCAAAAAGAGTCATTAATGACTTACTTGTAGAAGTATTTAATCATATTTTAAGTATCGAAGGGGAAGCACTGCGTAATAGAGGGATTAAATTATCAATGAATGAGGTTCATGTTTTAGAGGCAATAGTCAAGACAGAGCAACCAACTATGACACATTTAGCTAGAAGATTACGTGTTACGGTAGGAACATTGACAACCGCAATGAATCGTTTAGTTGAAAAAGGATATGCAAAAAGACATCGAGAAGAATCAGATAAAAGAAAAGTTTTGATATCTTTAACTTCAAAAGCAAGAGAAGTTCTTAAAGTTCACGATCAATTTCATGATGAAATGATTGAAGCGACTATTAAAGACATGAAACTAGATGAAGATGAAGTATTACTTCAATCATTAAAGAACATTAGTGATTACTTTAAAAACAAGTATTAGACAACATTAAATGCCTTTACATTAACTCATATTTTTGTTATTATATAACAGTAAAATATGATGGAGTGGAGGTGTTTTTTTTGATTAATTCTGATATTATTAGAGGACATTTAGAGAGTGTCATTCTAAAACTAATCATTGAGCAAGATCGTTATGGATATGAAATTGCAAGCTGTATTAGTGAAAGAACCAACAACAAATTTAACATCAAAGAAGCTACACTCTATAGCGTAGTAAGCCGTCTCGAAAAACGCGAACTAATAGAATCGTACATTGGTGAAAAAACACACGGAAAAAAACGTAGGTATTATAAGATTACTTCTTTAGGAAAAGCTTATTACTACGAGAAAAAACAAGAGTGGATTCAACTTAAAGAAATCTTGAATACTCTATTGGAGGCGTAAATATGAAGAGAATAGAAAACTTTGTAAAACATACTTTTAAAGAAGTACCAAAAGGGAATCGTGAGGAGATAATCAAGAGTGTTACTGAAAGCTTAGTTGAAAAAGTAGAAGACTTGGTAGAAACAGGCTTATCAGAAGCTGATGCAATCGACAAAGCTGTTACCGAATTTGGTAGTGTCGAAGACTATTACGAAAAAATTGAGAAAAAAGAAAAACGCGAAAGAAGACTAAAAACTTTAAGACATTATTATAACGACTTATGGTTTAGTGTCATCGGTTCAGCAATTATCATTGGAGCTTTAATCTTCATTAACCTATATTATGCCGACGCAGTAATTTGGTTTGTGGTACCAGCATTAGCTGTCCTATTTTGGCCACTAGCAGTACTGTATAACCTATGGAATAAAAAAGAGAATAGGAGAGAAAACAAAGATGAGTAAAAGAGCAGTAATAGCAACATCAACTGGATGTTTAGACTATCTAGATTTAAATCATGAAAACTTAAGAATCTTACGAATGAAAATAATCATGAATGATGTGACTTATAATGACTACATCGATATTACCGCAGAAGACTTTTATAACAAACTAAAAACTGATACAACACTAGTTCCAACATCATCAATGCCTTCTCCAGGGGAGCTATTAGAGTTATTAGAAGAACTTGAAAAAGAGTATGAAGAAGTATTCATTGTAACAATATCTTCACAGTTAAGTGGGACATATGATGTATGTCGTATGGCAGAAGGGCAATATGATGGACCTCTAAAACTTAACGTAATAGACTCAAAAAATGCAGCTATTAGTGAAGGTTGGATTAGTTTAGAAATTTTAAGATTAATAGAAGAAGGCAAAGATTCAAAAGAAATATTAGAGTATGTTGATTTTATCAAAACAAACCGTAAACAATATTTTATGGTAGATAATTTAAGACTATTTGTTGCAAACGGTAGACTTAGTGGTGCTAGTGGATTTTTAGGAAGCATGTTCAAAATTAAACCAATTTTGGAAGTAAATGATGAGGGTAAAATTGTACCATTCCTAAAAATTAGAACCCAAAAGAAAGCACTAAAAGAAATGGTAGAACTTGTTATCAAGGACTTAAAAGAATTAGATGATTTTGTAGTTACATATGATACATCAGATAATTTAGAAGGATTGAAGTATATCCAAGATAGAATGGAAGAAGCATTCCCAGGATATAAATATTATGCAGCTCCAATTACTCCAGTAGTTGGATGTCACACTGGTATTGGTACAGTAGGAATTGCATATTTCGATTTAACAAAAAAATAAAGGAACATCAGTTCCTTTTTTGTTTGCCAAAATTTTTATAAAGTGATACAATAACATAGGTGATTTTTATGAGAACAAAACGGATAACATTACTATCAATAATGTTAGCAACTAGTATCGTTTTATCAATAGTAGAATCTTTCATACCAGTTTTTGTACCAGGTGTAAAACTAGGATTAGCTAACGTAGTAACATTATTGATAATGTATATATATGGTGAAAAAGATGCCTTCTTAATTCTTATTTTGAGAATAGTAATGGTAGGACTTCTTCGTGGAAATATCTTTAATGTAACCTTCTTCTTAAGTTTAAGTGGAGGAATAACAGCATTTATGATGATGTTTATCTTCAAGAAACTAAAAGTATTTAGTATAATTGGTGTAAGTATTATGGGTGCATTTGGACATAGCGTTGGACAAATAACTATGGCAATTTTCTTAATTGAAAGAGCAGAATTAATTTACTACTTCCCATATATTCTAGTATTATCTGTTTTAACGGGTGTAATGACTGGATTTGTAGCATACCGATCACTTAGAATTATTAAAACGGCAATATAAAAGCTCACAATTGTGAGCTTTTTTTATTATCTATTCCATTCCTTCATAAATTGGATTAACCATTGTATTGGTTTTTTCAACGTATAATGGGTTTTCTCCATCTTTTATCATAACCATGTATTCATTAGCACTAATCCCTTCAGTGCCCATAAAACTAGCCAAATGCAGTAAAATAGTTCCTTCATCATTCATAAAATAGTCTTGAAGTATCAAAGTATACTGATTATCTCTGTTGTAGGTAACTATTTCAGTACACATTTCGCTATTTTCCATATCAAACGGTTCACATACTTCTTCAATGTTTATCATATAATCATTAACATTGGCAACGAATTCTTTTAACAACTCATGACCAAAATCATATTTGTTTGCATCAGGGTCACCACCACCAATAATCATTAACATAGGGGTTGCCTTATCAACCCTTTTAGCAACAACAATTATGCCTTCACGAGTGGTAGAACCTTCTGAAGTAATATCAAGTTCAATATCATATAGTAAATCAGGACGTTGTTGGATTCTAATTAATACAACACTTCCTTCACTTTCAAGTAAAATATGACGATCAATAAAGAAAGATTCATCCATTAGTCCAAAGAAGTACATTTCATTTATATAATCATCATCAACATCAGGATCTAGGTAATCAACAATTAATTTTTCAAATAGTTCTTTAGTTTCTTCTAAAGTTCCACTTTCAAAATCATATGGATCAATAATATCTAAATAAGAAATACTTAAATCAAGTCTAATCGGTTTGATAACTAATCGAACCATTTCTTCTTTGCCTTCTATCATAACTTTTAAACCTACAGTGAACAAATCATCACTGTGATCAATAATATCCTCAAGAATTATCGGTGAACCAAGTTCTCTTCCTACCATAACTGGACCAAACTCTTGTCTATAGTTCATACGGAAGTGGTTTGCAATAACAACATCTAAATCTCCATCACCATTAATTTCATTGATAAACATTTCAATCTTTTGTTCAAAGTCACGTAAGGGAACATCCATACCTGGGTCTAAAAATGAAATGTCAGTTAAAATAGTGTCACCATCATCATCATCGTCTAAACGGATATATAGTTTATCAGGCATTTTATTATCACCTAACAATACATCAATTTCATAATACATTTCCATATATGGTCTAATATTATCAATTTCCACAAAGATACTCATACCTAATGTATCACCTACAAGATTACAGTCATCATCAATACCATCAAACCAAATAGAACAAAACTCATCTTTACTTTTCAGTTGGTAATCAGCTATCAACTCTTTAACATACATTTCGTTATCTAAAACTTCACCCATATCCTCATCGATATAAACTTGTCCAGTGTCCCACATATCAATATGTTCTTTACCTTCATGTTCAACAATAGTAAAGGTAACTTTAAAAAACTCGTTATCATTCATTGTTTTTAGAGTAACCTCATAAGTATCATCTGTTTTCATTACATCAATAACTTCAAAATCTTCAATACCTTCAGGGAATAAATCCCCATTACGACATTTATCTAATAAATCAGGATTACTTGGTGCAATAATACCATCACAATCATCATCAATCCCGTCACCAACCGTTTCTTTTAAATCCATTACTAAATTAGTAACAAGTTCATCTTCAACATCATCTAAACTTTCTAAATCACATAATTCATGATCAGGATTCTCACGACATAAGTCCTCGCTTATTTGATCAAATGTCTCCTCAGGTAAGAACTCACAACCACTTAATCCGAATCCAATAATAATAATAACTCCTAATAACAATATCTTTTTCATCTTTTCCTCCTATATTACATTATATTTAATTGTAATATTATTTAGAAAAATGATAAACAAAAGTACAATATATTCTAATTATCAAACTATTTTTATAATTTATATTTATAATTCAATATAAAAAAGACGCAATTCTGCGTCTTTTTGTTATTCATTAATACTCACTAAATATAATTCCTCGAAATTTTCGCTAAAATATATTTCGTTATCATATCCATACCAAATAGCTTCTAAATCTTCAATACCATCAACAAAGGTAATACCTTCTTCAATAGTCATAGTAAAGATTGCTGTACTATATAAATCAGCTAGTGCTGCATCACTTGTAATTATACTAACACTACGACAATTATGATCTGGCATCAAAGTAGTAGGGTTAATAATATGATGATATATTGTTCCATCACTTACAAAGTTTTGTTGGTAATCACCACTAGTAACTAATTGATCACCATCACCTATATAAACAGTTGCATAATATGGGAGTTCAAATGTAGGATCAGTTACTGCTAATAAGAATTCTCCATTATCTCTAGTTGGATGTAACCCACCAGTAGAAACATTTGATTCACCATTGTTAAACAAATAACCTCTTAGTCCTAAACCATCCAAATACTCAACAACAATATTAGATATGTATCCTTTTGATACTCCACCTAAATCAATACTCATATTTTCTGCCATTTGAATTGTTAAATCATTTTCATTTAAAATAATATCAGTATAATCTGTGTATTGGTCTGCAGCCTGTAAATCAGCCATTTCAGGAATTGGGCAATTTATTCCAAATAAATCTATATTACAAGACTCACGGTAATCATGCCAAATCTTAAGTACAGGTCCTAAAGCTAGATTAAACCTATTGTCAACTTCAGCTTGATGATCTATCGTAAACTTAATTAAGTCAAATAACTTACTATCTATTGTGTGAATAGTTGTAGGGTCATCATTTATTGTTTTTACATTAGTATAACCATCATATAAAGCATATTTATCACTTAAGTTATTATATTCCGCTAAGATGCCTTCAACATGATCAAATATCTCAGCTATTTCACCATTAAACTCATCATCTTCATAATAAATACGCAGTTTTACATAGGTGTGTAAATAAGCGCTCCAGTTCACATCACATTGTGTAATATTAGTGCCAATAATAACACCGCACCCAACATCTCTAACATAAACCGTTCTCTCCAAAGTTTGTGTTTGATTTTGATACTCTAAGGTATAAGTTACTGTGTAATCACCAGGAATGTAAACATCAACTTGATTGTTAATTGTTACATATTCTGTTATATCATTTGAATCACTACGAGCGATAAACCCCATCTCTGTATAATCAGAATCAACTGTTAAGTTTATAGCATCATCACCAATTAACTCAAATAATGTATCTTCATTACCACAAGCTGTTAAAACCAAAGTGATTGTAAGTAAAAGTGTAATTAATACAAATTTCTTCATGTTCTCAAATCCTTTCAAATAAGATTTTAGCATACTAATAAATATTAGTAAACAAAATCAACAATAAAAAAAACTGGTTTTCACCAGTTTTATTCAGCGTATTTATCTTCATGGTAATGAAGTAATTCTTTAACCACTCTTAAGAAGTTGTTTGTAGAAACACTACTACCAGCAAAATCATCGATTAATGTTTGATCATCAATAGTTCCTTCATTAGAGAAACTGTCATACATTGTACTGTTTGTCCAAACGTTTAGTCCTTCTAACTCAACTAATGATTTCCCAATAAACCAAGGGAAGAAACGTGATTCAAACATTTCAAATGTAACACCGTTTTGCTCAGGAGCCCCACTACTATCTCCCCAAACACCAGCATAATAATGTCCTTCTTCACCGTCAGCATCATAGTCGTGTCCAAATGAAATTGACTTAATTGTATTATCCATATTTACTTCAATAAATGCAACATTCCAATAGTTTACGTCTCCAGCACGACAAGTACAAGATAAGTATGCAACTTGGTATTTTACATAGTCTCTCAATTTATAGTCTAATAAAATGTAAGCAGCTTGCTCCTCTTCATGTCCTTCACCATTAATATGTGTAAATGGCATCATAAATCCATTCCCAGGTGTATACTCAGTAGCACCTCCATCAGATACTTCTCCTAAACACTCAGGTCCAACACATACATCATCGCAAGATGTAAGAGTGAATACTAAAATAAACGTCGCGATTAATAATGCAAATTTTTTCATTAAAGGTTCATCCTCTCGTTAATAATTTCTCGTTAAAATCTCAATAAATATTATATATAATATAATCTTATAAAGCAATACAATTTTGATATAAAATTCATTGTCTGAAAACTAATCTATATACTCTTCTTCAATCAAATAAATAATTGGTTCAATCTTTGTCCAATCAACACCAGTTATATCCTCATACTCAGTACCAGACATAGAGAGTAGTTTCTCATATAAGTCATTAAAATTAGTGAAGTCACCAACGATGACATTTTCTAGACTGGTCAGCATAGAATCGTAATCAGTGATAGGATCGTATTCAGTACCTCTTAATGTTGCTCCTGTGTCATCCAAGATATCAAATCTTATTGTCTCAACATTATTCGCAACATCTAAATTACCATACATTAAATATGTATAATTTGAATTTTCATCCGTATAAGAAGTATAAAAAGTATTGCCAATACTGTACTTACCTGTACCATCAATTCGATACTCACCTTGATACTCATAAAAACCACCAAGAACAAAAACTCTTTCGTATCCCAAATGATTTAACATATCTTTTAAGTAGCCACTTCTAATACAACCATCAGCGTATAAAAATATTGCCTTTTCTGGGTCAAATAATCTAAATAACTCATCTTCATCAAGAATTTGGTCAGGGTTAAAATCGTAACCATCATTTCGATCAAATACTCGGAAATCTAGGTAATCAAAGAAAGGAATAATCTCGAAACTTTTTATAAAACCTGACTTAAAACTAGCTTCATAGTTTCTCAAATCCACATATTGAACATCATCTCTAAACATATATTCATCTAAGTTTTCCATTAGGATTAAATCATTTGCCTCTATTGAAATAATTTCTTCTTCCTTTTCACATCCGGCCAAAATAATTACTGAGATTAATACTAAAAACACTGTTGAAAATCGTTTCATTTTAACGCCTCCTTATTGCCAAAAATATTATAACATTTTATTCCTTATTATTCATAGATAATTATAAAAAAAGATTATAATTAATATAATAAATTTTTGTTCACTTTTATAGGTCGTTTTGATATAATTAAATAGGTTATATTTTTTAATACGCGAAAAGAGGTGAACGCAATGACAACAAAGTCTCAAGAAGTCAATGTATTATTCGAAAAATGGATACTAGACGCAGATACTAGAATGGAAGAAAATGAGTTGTTTTCTAACATTAAATCCTATCTAGAATCAACGCATCCGGAAATTTGTGGGAAATGTATTCCGTGCCGCGATGGTGTCGTGAAATTAGAAACATTATTCGAGAAGTATATTCAAGGTGAGGCAACGCTTAAAACTTTAAAAGAGATTGAGCGTATAGTTTACAATTTACGAGCAAGCCGATGCAGTGTAGGGTTGGACATTGGTAAAAATATGGAAGTCGTTCTTGAAAATAACTACCATACACTTTACAACCCTGTGAAAAAATATTAAGGAGGACAATAATGGCTAAAATTACTATCAATGGTGAAGTTGTCAAAGTCAAAAGTGGTACAACCATCCTTAATGCTGCTAATAGCATCGGAGTTGAAATTCCAACTTTATGTTTTATCAAAGAAATAAATGAAATTGGATTTTGCCGTATATGTGTAGTAGAAGTTGAAGGTGAACAAGATTTAGTTTCAGCTTGTAACACAGAAATTAAAAACGGTATGGTTATAACAACAGACTCAGACAAAGTAATCCAATCGAGAACTGCCACATTACAACTTTTAGCATCAAAACATCGTTTTGATTGCTGGAGATGTCCAAAAGATGGTATGTGTGAGTTCTATGATTTACTTAAAGAGTTTGACGTTACTTTTGAAGAATTTGGACCTGGTAAAGGAAGAAATCCTGAACAAATTCCAGGGACAGGAATTTCACAAGATCAATCAAAATGTGTCTTATGTAAAAGATGCGTTGCAGTTTGTGCAAACATCACAACTGCTAAAGTTTTAAAATTCAGAGACGATAATGGAATTAATCCAATCGTATCTCCAACTCCAGGTTTATCATTTGATGAATCAGGATGTATCTTCTGTGGACAATGCGTTAAAACATGTCCAACAGGAACATTATTCGAGACTAATAGCTCTAGTCAAGTAGAAGAACTTTTAAGAGACAAAGACAAAACAGTTGTAGTTCAAGTAACTCCAGAAGTTAGAGCTTCATTAGCCGAAGAATTTAATTATGACTTAGGTACTAAAGTAGAAGAAGTACAAGGTAAAATTTATAACGCATTATATAAATTAGGATTTGATGAAGTTACTGATACTTTATGGGCTGCTGATTTAACAATCAAAGAGAAAGCTGAAGAATTAGTAAAACGTATGGAAAATGGTGAAACATTACCAATGTTTACTTCATACTGTCCTGCATGGGTTCGTTATACAGAATTATACAACCCAGAATATTTAAATAACCTATCAACTGCAAAATCACCACATATGATGCAAGGTACTTTAATTAAAAATTACTTTGCTCCAAAATACTTGCAAAAACAACCACACGAAGTTGCAGTTGTAACAATCGCTTCATGTACGGCTAAAAAATACGAGATTACTCGTGAAGAAATGGAAGTAGATGGAGTACGTAATATTGATGCAGTTTTAACAGTTAGAGAAATAGCTAAACTATTAAAACGTAGAAGTATCGATTTACAAAAATTAGATAACGAAATGCCAAAAGGGAAACTTTCGGAGTTCGCAGGAACTAAATCATATCATTCCAACAATGTTTTAGAACAGGTACTGAACACAGTAAGCGAAACACTAGATCAAAAACCTTTAGAAGCAATTAGTTATAAAACAACATTTGGTGAAAAACAAGAAGACCATAATGGTGTAATCAAGGAAGCACAAGTTAGAATCAACAACCAAAAAATGAATATTGCCGTTGTATCAGGTGGAGCTGCATTGAAAGAAATGTATACTCGCTTAAATGGTAAAAAGCAATATCATTTTATTGAATTTATGGCTTGTCCAGGCGGATGTTTAAATGGTGGAGGAACTCCATTCACAATTGATATCCCAATGCACAAAGTTATCAAAAGAAGAAATGAATCACTTTGTTCATTAGAAGTAGAAAACACAGTTAGTGAAGCAGTAAATAAAACTTATAGCGAGTTTTTAAACAATGAAGATGTCAAAGCGAAATACTTACAAACAACTTACTCACAAAAAGAATTCAGAAAGGAATAGATGAAAATGATAACTGAAAATAAACAATTTCTAGATCCTAAAAAAGTCTATATCCCTTTAACTGACAAAACTTCAAAAATCGCTAACGTAAAAGTACAAATCAATGATGAAGTACTAATCGGCCAAGTAGTTGCTGACAAATTTAATGGTAAAGTTAAGCAACCAGTTATTTCAACTGTAAGTGGAACTGTTGTTGGATTTGAAGAAAGATTAGACCGTTTTGGAAAAATAATTGATCATATAATTATTGAGAATGACTTTCAAGGACAATCAATCAAATTGAAAGAACTATCACTAGAAGCTACATCAGCACAAATCAGAAAAAGATTAACTGAATGTGGTATCAACCAAATAACAGTAGACGGTATAACAACAAACGTCGATTTCACAAAAAAAATCAACTATGTAGTAGTTAATTCAGTTTATGTAAATGAACCATTTATCTCAAAAGATTATGAGTACATTAAAAAACAAGCAGAAGACATTGCCAATGGAATTAAACTATTAGGTAAAGCTGCTCAAACAGAAAAACTAATCTTAATCGTAGATAAATTTATGGATGAAGAAACTTTAGAAAACTTAGGGAAAGCTACAGTTGATAAAGGAATTGAAATTGTTGTAATTAACTCAAAAAAATTACAAGGATGGGATTACAAACTAATCCGTAAACTAATTAAAAAACCTTTATCACAAAACTTACTAGATGATGGTGTACTTTATACTTCAACATGTGCTGCACAAGCAACATATGATGCTGTAGTAAAAGCTAAACCATTTACAAAACGTCAGATCGCAGTTACTGGAGATGCTTTCAAATCTAATTCATTATACGAAGTTAGATTAGGAACAGAATTCAGTGAAATTGCAGAAGACCTAGGATATAACATTGAATTAGATAAACTAAACTTACACGTTGGTTCATTCCTAACAGGATACCAATTAGACAATGATTCTTTCAGTATTACAGCTAGTGTTGATTCAGTCAACGTTGGAGTAATTAGAGAAGAAACAGAAGATGTATGTATTAAATGTGGTGAATGTAACGACGTATGTCCTGCTGGAATCTTACCACAAAATATTATGGATGCTGAGTTAAGAAGTGTGAATTCAAGAATTGTAGAACTAAATACAAGTGAATGTATTGAATGTGGTTTATGTACATATGTATGTCCTTCAAAAATCAACGTATTAGAATGGGTGCGACGTGCTAAACGTCGTGTCGGTTAGGAGCTAGATATGGAATTTACAACAATAAAACCTCCCGTTAAATCATCACAAGGACGTTCATACAAAAGACTACTTAGTCTACACATTTCATTAATTATTATTTCTTTAGCTGCAATCTTTACAAGAGCATTTATCCCAGTAGCTGAAAACGCAACATGGGGTCCAGAAGAAATGTTTAAAACATTCTTAATGCTTGTAGTGGGTGCTGGAGTAAGTGTGATGATCGAATTATTATATTCACTTTCAGAAGGTACTTCACATGAATTTAGTAAATATAAACGTTTAATTGATCCTATCAATACCGGATTAATTATCGCCTTGTTATTACCAACCTCAACTCCTATATACGTTTTAGTATTAGCAGTATTAGTTGGTGTATACGCTGGTAAAATTGTCTGGGGCGGATATGGTTATTATATCTTCAACCCAGCACTAGTCGGTGTATTATTTGCAAATATCTCATTTGCTTCACAAATCACTTATGGTAATACCCCATTATTACAACTTAAAGATGTATTAGCAGGTTCAACTGTTAACTTCAACTTCTTAGACTTATTACTAGGAAACTACGATGCAGTTGCAATTGGTAGTACTAGTGTAATTGTTCTAGTAGGAATCTTTATTTATTTACTAATCAACAAAGTAATTGATTTGAGAAGTAGTGGTGTATTTGTTTTAGCAATTATCATTATCTCTGCAGGAATCGGTTTTGTTAACTTCGGTACTGGTGGAATGTTAAGTTATGTATTTGTTAACTTAGTAACAGGATTAACATTGTTTGGAGCTGTCTTCTTAATTGGAGAAACAGTAACCTCACCAACATCACGAGAAACAAAAATGATTTACGCAGTAACAGCAGCTGTTTTAACAATGATGGTTCGTGTTCTTGGTACTGAAGTTGAAGGTGTAATCTTCGCTGTATTATTTGGTAACATGATCACACCATTCTTAAATAGAACAGTTAAACGTAGTAATCAAAAAACATTTATCATAACAAGTGTTGTCTTATTATTCGTAGTAGCATTTACTGGTTTAGCACTAGGATTTATGTTACAAGGTAGACTAATTGAAATCTTTACTACAGCTTCAACGATGATTGGAGGGATAATCTAATGAAAAAAGGACTTAGTATTATCTTGATGCTTTCATTAGTAGTTATTGTCTTTAGTTTGGCAGTTTACTTTATTGAAGATATAACAACACCAATTATTGAAGCTAGACAACAAAAAGAAATAGAAGATGCTTTAAAAGAAGTATATCCAGCAATTGAAGGTTCTGGATACACAACTGAAGAAGCAGATATTGATTATAATAACGGTGTAACAGCAGCTACAGTTATTAAAGATGGTGATGTAGTAAAAGCTGTTATCTATACTGTAGTATTTAGAGGATTCAGTTCAGATATCACTTACGTAGTAGGGGTAAATGACGCTGGAGAAATCACAGGATATAAAACAATATCGCAAAATGATACAGCAGGTTATGGTGCACAAATCGCCGATCCAGTAAACTGGGAACAGTTCCCTGGAATGTTATTAGCTACTGCAGCTGATGGATCATTTGACGGATTAACAGGTGCTTCAGTAACTACTGGTGGTTGGATAACTTCATTTAACTTATTAGAAGAATTCCACAATGACGCTGGTTTAATTGAACCATTAACAGATGCACAAGTAGCTCAAGGAAAAGCTGCATCAATCGCTCCTGAAGGTTCAACATTAACACCTTTAGTAGCAACAGGAGTTAAAACATTAGAAGAACTTGAAATTAGTTACGCTTTCTTAGTAAATGATGGTACAAACGATATTCAAGTAATCTACTATGATGTATTTGACGGACCTTATGGAGAAAATGAAATAATTGTATCATTTGATTTAGCAACAAACAAAGTAATTGAGTTTAAAGCTTTATCAAGTGGAGATACACCTGAGTATGGTGGACAAATCTTAGATGATTCGAGATGGACACAGTTTGCGGAAATGGAACCAAGTACATTAGTAAATGGAGAATTTGACGGTATTGCCGGATCAACATTAACTACAGATGCTTGGAAAGCTTCAATGCAAAATATTTCAATCTTCCATCAATCAGAATTCCAAGGAATTATCGCTTATACTCCTGAAGAATTATTTGTTATTTATCAACATGACCTTGTAAATGATGATATCTTAACAGATGTAATCGAAGAAGTAACAGCGCAAAAATTAGAAAACATGAATGTAACAAATGTATATGACGTTAGAGACGATGAAGGAACTTATTTAGGAACAGTATACTTCGTTAACACACTAGGTGTTTATGAAGATGGTCCAACATTTATTCAATTCTTAATTGGAATTAACGCTGCTGGTGAATTTACAGGTATTAAATTATTTAATACAACAGCTTCTGGATTAGAAGAAGATGGATTCTTTGATGCAGACTACGGTGACGAAATCATTGGTTTAGATATTGAAGATGTAGTTACTTTAGATGAAATCGAAGATAATCCAATAACTTCAGCAATTATCCAGTCTGCTTTAGAAGAAGTGGCTAGATACCATGTTGAAGACTATCCAATAAGAGCTGGAAGTTATGATGCAGATGAAGCTGATTTATTATTAGCTTATCCAACTGCCGTAACATTTACTAGCGTTTATGGTGCTTATGAGTTTAATGAAAATATTGGAAATATTTATGAAGCAAAAGATGGAACTGATACTTTACTAGGATATGTTTATGTTGGTAAGTATGCAGGTAGAGAAGATGATGTAGTCTTTGCTATCGGATTTGATGTAGCAGGAACAATCCAACAAGCAATCGTTATTGAAGACGCAGAAACTTGGGGTATGGCACAAGACTTTGGTAGTTATAACGGAAGTTATGGTACTGATTTCACAACTAGTTCTTGGTTAGATGAATTTGATGGCGTAAGTGATTACTTAAATAACCAAGTTGATAGTGTAGCAGGTGTTACAACTACAGTTGGTGGAGCAAACGATTTATTTGGATTCTTAGATGTAGTTGAATTAATCTTTAACTACCATGATGATCAATCTGTAGGAGGTGCTTCATAATGGCAAGAAAACAAAAATCATTAAATGAAGTATTTACTGCAGGATTCTTTAAGCAAAATCCTACATTTGTACAATTCTTAGGAATGTGTCCGACATTAGCGGTAACAGGTAGTGTTGAATCAGCTTTAGGAATGGGTGCAGGAGTAATCTTTGTTCTTGTATTATCAAACTTAGCTATTTCATTAATAAGAAACTTTGTACCTCGTGAAGTACGTATTCCGATTTATATTGTAGTAATTGCTTCGTTAGTTACAATCTTAGAAATGATTATGAACGCTTTTGTACCAGATTTAGCTGCACAGTTAGGAACTTTCCTAAGCTTAATTGTAGTTAACTGTTTAATCTTAGGTCGAGCAGAAGCATTTGCTTCTAAAAACGGACCTATCCGCTCAATGGCAGATGGTCTTGGAATGGCATTAGGGTTTACAGGTGGTATCGTATTAATTGCCTTCTTCCGTGAGTTATTAGGAAAAGGTTCATTAACAATTTGGGGTGACTTTGCAGTTCAATTAATCCCAAGTGATTATCAAATTTCAATTTTAGTAGCTCCTGCAGGTGCCTTCTTAGTATTTGGTATCTTAGTAGCACAAATTAATAAAATACGCTTCAATAAAGAAGATAGAAATCAGGAGGTGGCATAGATGGGTATGATCGCAATCGCCTTTGGTGCAATCTTCGTAAGTAACGTAGTATTAAATCAATTCTACGGTTTATGTCCATTCTTAGGAGTATCAACTAAAAAAAGTAGTGCTTTATCAATGGGAATGGCAGTAACATTTGTAATTACATTGAGTACAATGATTGCCTATACTATTTATCATCAAGTATTAGTACCATATGGAATCGAATACTTATCAACAATAGTATTCATATTAGTAATCGCATCATTCGTACAATTAGTAGAAATGGTAATTAAAAGATTCAGTGCTTCAATTTATAGTGCACTTGGAGTATACTTACCATTAATAACAACAAACTGTGCTGTGCTTGGGGTAGCAATTGATGTTACTGTAAACGGTACAGGTTCTGGTAAAATCTTAATGGCTACAGGTCAAATTCCGACATTCTGGGAAGCTACAGTATACGCATTAGGAATCAGCTTAGGTTATGCACTTGTAATATTCTTATTCAGTGCAATTCGTGAAGAAATGGATGCATATCCAATCAAACGTAACTGGCAAGGTATTCCTATCGCATTAATCGCTGCGTTTATTATGGCAATGATTTTTGTAGGATTTGGAGGGATTGTATAATGGTTATAGTTATCGTCCTTTCAGCAGTAATTAGTGTTGTATTAGCATTATTACTATGGGGAGCTAGTGTTGCATTATATGTTGAAGAAGACCCACGTCTTCAAGACATCGTCGACCTACTTCCTAACCAAAACTGTGGTTTATGTGGTAACCCAGGTTGTAAAGCAATGGCGCAAGCTATTCTTAATGAAGACTCTAAATTATCACAATGTAAACCAGGAACCGCAGAAATGCGTGAAGACATCAAAGAATATATCGAACACTTCGATAATGAAAAACATGGTGTAGACCCAGTTAAGGTTAAAATGTAATATTAAAGAACGTTCAACTGAACGTTCTTTTTTTTACTTAAATATATGTTGAGGAAAAAGATTTCCTAAAACTAGACAAATATAATAGATAGTTTATAAAAATAGTTTTATATATCGCAGAATAATAAAAAGTTACGATTAATCTTTTTAGGTATAAAAATATCCACCTTAGAATGTTTTCTTTAGTTGTGAATGTCAGGAGTATTGGAAAGAGTTTAAAACGATTATATGCCGAATAGAAGAGTTTAAAGCATAGAAAAAAGAGAAACTATCAAAGTTTCTCTTTTGGTTTTGTTAGTAATTCAGAATTAGCTAGCAGGAGTAGCAGCAGTTAATGCAGCTTCTAATGCACCTTCAAATCCTTCAACACCGATAGTAGCTCCAACTAATCCGTCAGCGATAACTTCTGCATCAGTTGCAACAAATTTTTCGTGGCTTCCATCAACAACCATTTCCCAGTCAGCACTCCAACCTTGGTTAGCTAATACAGCAGCAGCAACTAAGTCAGCTTGCTCGAACCATTCTAACTCAACGTCAGTACCATATAACTTCATGTTGTATCCAAATCCTAATTCTTGTTTAGTGTAACAAGCTTCTTTAACTCCGTCAATGTCTCCGTCTTCGTCATAACAAGTGATTGCGTCAAATGTAACAGCTTCTAATCCACCGTTTTCATTGATAACTACAACAGCTCTGTATGCACCTTCAACACCATAGTAAACACCAGGAGTGTACATTCCTGCAACAGCAGGAGCTAATGAGTAAGTTCCGTCACCTTCAACTTTGTTGTCACCAGTGTAATCTTTGAATCCACCTACATTGTAAACGTCAGTATATCCAGCTTCTTCTAAAGCAGCTTTTACAAATCCAGCTCTACCTCCACTTTGGCACATTAAGAAGATTGTTTTGTCTTCGTCAAATAATGCTTTAAGTGCAGTTTCATCTACGATGTCAGCAGCGTCGAATGTGAAGTCTCCATCAGTTCTTACTAAGATGTCTTCTAATTCTAAGTAATGGAAGAACGGAATGAATTCAAATCCTGAGATATATCCTGATTTCATTTTGTCTTCGAAATTTCTTAAGTCAACGTATTGAACGTCTTCTCTATTCATGTACTCATCGATATTTGTCATATCAACAGTCTCTGGTAATTCTGGTAATTCTTCTGATCCTGTACAAGCAGTTAACGCTAAAGTTAATGCTAATGCAGCGATTAAAACTAAAAACTTTTTCATTTAAAAATTCCTCCTAAATTATTTTTTTATTTCCTCTATTATTATAATAGTTTGTTTACTAAATGTCAACTTTTAATACATATATTAAACGGCTTAAATAAGACAATATCTATAAGTTCGTATACGAAATATAGAAAAAAAATTTAGTTCGTTTCTCAACCATCGTAATAAAGAAAATAAAGTAAATAAAAAAAATAAAAAAAGTGGGTTTAAAATACAAAATATTAACTTAAATTTACAGGTTATGTTATAATAAAATGACAGTAAAAAAGGGTGATTAAATTATGAAAAAATCGGATATTATTTTAATTGCTGTTATCTTAGTAGTGGCGCTTGGAACTTGGATTTTATTTAGACAGTTAAATAATGAAGCTGCCGTTGAAAATGGAGTAGCCGTAGTTTACTACAATGATAGCAGAATATTGGAAATTGAGTTACAAGATGGAAGTTACACAATATATGATTCAACAAGAATCATTGAAATTGATAGAGAAAACTTTATATATCATGTTGAAGGATCAAATCCTTATGGAGTAACAATAAAATATGAAAATAATAAAGTTAGAGTTATCGATGAGGAAAGTCCAAAACATATATGTCAAACACAAGGTTGGACAAATTCCACCTTATCACCTTTAACTTGTTTACCAAATAATATTATTATAGTTATTAAAGCACCAACATCAGACGATTTACCAGATGATATAACTGGATAGGAGTAAATATGGATGAGAGATTAATGACATTATTTGAAATAGGGTTATACTTTATTTTACTAATAGTTAATTTGCAATTATTTAACACATTGAATTTTGATAAAATCTTTAAAAAGGGTGTGCAACCAAGACAGATGCAACTATTGTATTTCTTTTTGATTATCGGTTTTACATATTTAGTAACAAGAGCGTTGATGAATGTAATTGAGTTATCAGTAAGTTTAGTATCTTAACGACAAGGTTAGGATACTTTTTTTGAATATTATGTTCTGATAATTACTACTTATGCGAGAGAAAAATCTAACAGCTCACTTCAATTTAAAGATAAAAAAAAGAAGCAGAATTTCTGCTTCTTTTTACTTACTCATTCATATCTCTCATACTCATCTATAAAATCATATCGAGATATTCCTTTTGTATACTCAGTTATAGTATTTTTTAAGTTATCCACATCAATACTAAATAACTCAATTGTGTATATAACCTCGGTAGTATATTCAGTATTTAATAAGATATAGTTTTCTCTTAAATGTTTTTCCACATTTCCTATTTGATCAAAAGGAATAAATACCTTCATTTTAGTGTACTTTACTAAGTTTGTAAAAATGGCTTCTTTAATACCTTCGCTACAACTTTTTGTATATGCTCTTACTAATCCACCTGCACCCAATTTAATCCCACCAAAATATCGAATTGAAACATTTAAAACATTAGTTAAATTTTGTTTCTTTAATACTTCAATCATTGGCATTCCTGCAGTTTTACTTGGTTCACCATCATCATTATATTTTTGAATTTCTTGGTTTTTACCAATAACATATGCATAACAATGATGATTCGCATCAGGATAGTCCTTTTTTAGTTTTTTTAGTGACGTTTTTACATCATCTACAGACCCTACTGGAATCAAATAATTAATGAACTCACTTCTGTTTATTACAATACTTGTTTTGACAGTTTCTTTAATGCTTTTCATAAAATCACCAAAACTATTATAACATAGTAAGCGTTTTAAAAAAATACGCTATGTTGTGGAATTCTTTCTATATATATAGTATAATTTTTATTGGTGATTTAAATGAATGAATATTTAAATATAGGTAAAGAAATAATCAAAAAGTTAAAAGATAATGGCTTTGAAGCATATTTTGTTGGTGGTTATGTCAGAGACAAAGTATTAGGGCTAAAATCAGATGATATTGATATTACTACAAGTGCAACTCCAGATGAAGTTACTAAGTGTTTTGATAAAGTTAAAAATACAGGTAAAAAGTTTGGTGGTGTAACGGTAATAGTAGAAGACTACAAGTATGAAGTTACTACATACCGTTTAGAAAGTAGTTATAATGATCATCGCCATCCTTCTGAAGTTACATTTTCTAAAAATATATTAGATGATCTAAAAAGAAGAGATTTTACATTCAATGCATTATATATGGACGAAAATGAACAAGTATTTGATGAGTTTGAAGGAATCAATGATTTAGATAATAAAATAGTAAGAACTATCGATGATCCAAAAGAAAGATTCACAGAAGATGCATTGAGGATTTTAAGAGCTTTTAGATTTGTTAGTAAGATAGGTTTTGATATTGAGGAAAACACGTTAGAGGCTATCAAAGAGTTGAAACATTTGATCAAAACAATATCCATTGAAAGAGTAATGGTAGAACTTGACAAAATCTTTAGAGGAGATCACCAAAAGAAAGCAATTAGCTATTTAGTTCAAACAGGTGTAAGTGAGGAACTATATGGTTTAGATAAAGGTCTAAGACATGTATGTACATTAAAAGAGTTTGTATATCCATTAGAAATATTTATTATTTCATTTGTTTTAGATGAGATAAATGATATTTGGAGATTTAGTAACAATAATGCTCGATTAATTAGACAAGTAATTAATCTTCATGAAGTAACAAGAGATAATGAATTTAATAAAATGATTTTGTTCTCAAATAAACTAGATCCATGCTTATTAACAAACCACATCAATGTTTTAATGGGGTATAAAGACCAAAAAGAATTTCTCATAAACATGTATAATGAAATGCCAGTTATGGATGTATGTGATTTAAAATTTAAAGGTCAAGATATATTAGCTTTAACTACTATGAAAAACAGAAGATTAATCGGACTTGTAATAGATGACTTGCTTTTTAATGTAATAATGGGTATAATGCCTAACGAGTATGAAGTATTAAAAGAGTTTTCATTACAAAGAGTCGCTGAATTACAAAAAGAAATGGGAGATATGAATGAGTAGTAAATTTTATTCTTACTTAGATGATTTTAGCCAAATAACGGTAATTGTACCTTTAAAGTATCGTGAAGATTTTGCAAAGTCATTTAAAGTAATCGGGAACGATGAAGAAATTGAATTAGAAATTATCTCATCAGAAATTATTGGTAACGAAAGAAAATATATCACACGATTTGATGGGTATATTTTACTGAATCATATGTACCATATTTTTGATGACAACAATGAATCAAGTGAGTTATTCACCGGAAAGATTGTTAGAACTGAGTTATTTGATGATATTTATTATTATGAAAATACTGATTTAGGTTCAAGCTATCGTAGAGATCGCACTAAGTTTAAGATTTGGACACCAGTAGCTAAATACATGAAACTAGAATTAGTTGATAAATCTGGAAATAAAGAAATCGTACCAATGGAATACGATAATCAAGGTGTATGGTACTTACGCTTAAAAGGTGATTATGAAGGATATAAATACCGTTATATTAGTTATGTTAATGGTAAAGAACATACCCTAATTGATCCATATGCAATAAGTTCAAGTGCAAACGCAGAATACAGTTATGTGATTGATCCTGCAAAACTATACAAAATGAGACAACAACGTCCTAAATTTAGTGGAATTCCTAATGATGCTGTAATTTATGAATCACATGTTAGAGACTTTACAATCTCTAATACAATTAATGCTAGTTATCCAGGATTATTCAAAAGTTATACTGAAGAAGGATTAAAAACAAAACAAGGTAATAAAGCAGGAATTGATTATGTAGTTGATTTAGGTATTACCCACGTTCAGTTAATGCCTATATACGATTTTGGTGGAGTAGATGAACTTAACCCAACAAAATCTTATAACTGGGGATATAATCCTGAACAATACAACGTACCTGAAGGTTGGTTTAGTACCGACCCAGATGATCCTTATGCAAGAATAAATGAGTTGAGAGAATTAATAGATAACCTTCATAAAAACCATTTACGAGTTGTAATGGATGTTGTATTTAATCATGTTTATGAACATACATGGTTTGCATTTGAAAAAATCATTCCAGGTTATGGATTTAGGTTTAATTCACAAGGTTTATTAACTGATAGTTGTGGTTGTGGAAATGACATCGCAACAGAAAGAAAAATGGTTCGTAAATTTGTGATAGACAGTGTAATGTACTGGGCAAAAGAATATAAAGTAGATGGATTTAGATTTGATTTAATGGGGTTATTGGATATTAAAACAATGAACACATTACGTCAAAAATTAGATCGTTTTAGAAAAGATATTATCGTATATGGTGAAGGTTGGAGAATGCCAACTGAAATCGGATACGAAAGAAGTGCACACATGTATAATAAACATTTACTATTCAACATTGGACACTTCAATGATAAAACAAGAGAATTAATCAAAGGAGCAACATTTGACATTAAACAAAAAGGTTATGCGTTAGGTTCAAATGCTCGTTTAGATGACATCAAAAATATTATTACTGGTAGTGCTTTAAATAAATTCTTGTTCCGTTATCCATCACAATCAATTAACTATGTTGAATGTCATGATAATAATACATTTTATGATAAGGCAATCGCTTCTTTAGGAACAGAAACAAAAGAAGATGAAATCAAAAAAAGACAACGATTAGCTACAGCAATGGTTATCCTATCTCAAGGTGTTCCATTTATTCATAGTGGACAAGAGTTCTATAGAACTAAACAAGGTGTTGAAAATTCATATAAATCTCCAGATGAAATTAACTTAGTAGATTGGGATTTAGTTGATCAAAATCAACGAGATATTGAAGTGATTAAAGAACTGATTCGCATTCGTAAGAAATATGAGTTATTCCGCTTAACTGCACCTTCAAAAATTCGTGATTATGTTGAAGTTCACGCTGAAGAATCAGGAACAATCATTTATAAGTTAAAAGACTTAGAACACGATATAATCGTTATCTTTAAAAACAATGAAGAAAAAGAAACTTTTGAACTAGATGGAAGATATACATTAATCTTTGATGGACGTAAAAAAACAAGACGTTTATTAACAAAAATCAATGTTGATGAAATTACTACATACATATTAAAAAGAAAATAGGTGAAACGTATGGAACAATCGTTTTATGCAAAAATAGAAACAATTAATAATACAACGTATGATACAAACACATTACGTGTATTAGGAGAAGATAAAGAAGGATATACATTACGTATTGATGAAAACAGTAAACTTAAGTTAAACGGCGTTTATCATTTTGAATGTAAACCAATCATCTTCAAAGAAAAAGAACAGTTAGAAGTCCAAAAATACACATATATCGATGATTGTGAAATCAGTTTTGAAAGAAGACAAGAACTTATGAGTACTTTTTATGAGTACTCACCTGTTGATTCAACTATTACAAAATCAATTATCGAAAAGTACCTAGGCAAAATAGAAAATAAAATCATTAAAGAAGTTGTTGATACAATCTATCAAGAAAACAAACAAGATTTCTATTTATATCCTGCCGCAACTAAGTTCCATCATGCTTACATCGGTGGATTAAGTTATCATACAGCTACAATGATGAAACTAACAGATGGTTTTATGAATGTTTATCCATTCTTAAACTACGATCTGTTAATCGCTGGAATCTTCTTACACGACGTTTGCAAAGTTTCAGAACTATCAAACTACGCTGGACCTGAATACACAAAAGAGGGTAAATTGTTAGGACATATTACAATGGGAATTAAAGAAGTAGAAGTAATCGCAGAGAAACTAGGACACCGTAAAACAGAAGAAGTACTATTATTACAACACATGATTCTTTCACATCATTATTATGGTAATTACGGAAGCCCTAAAAAAACAAATATCCCTGAAGCATTAATCTTGCATTTTATTGATAACATTGATTCTAAGATGACAGTCCTTCAAGAAACACTTGATCAAATAGAACCAGGTGAATTCACCGCATCAATTGGAGTATTAGATAGAGAAAGATATTACAAATCAAAATTATAATAAGACCATAAAAATGGTCTTATTTTTTTTGATATAAAATAAAAAAACCTCAAAATTAATTGAGGTTTTTAGTTTATATATTATTCAGGAATAATGAAATCTTCACCGAAGTTTGTACTGTATAATACTTCTAAGATATCAGCTAAGTATTCTAATCTTTCAGCGCCATCAGTTGCATACTCAGGGTTGTTTCCTAAGATGTAATTAACACTTGCGATTGAATATCCGCTTGCAGAGAAGTATGCTTGGTAAGTTGTACCATAGTATGCTTCAATTGCATCGTAAACTGAACTTGGTAAAATGATATCTGTTGCTTCTCCAATAGTTTCAGCAAATTTAATATCGATATATAATGCAACTTGATCAGCGTTAGGAGCTACAGTAGTTCCCCCTGAACCAGTTGTATAATCACCAGCAGTATTATCGTATTCAGCAGTTGGTTGTTCAAAATCAGTTCCTTCAGTTGAATAGATGTAGTGTAATCCGAAGTTAGATTGTACTAATTCGTCATCATACAATTCTTCAATTTCATTTGCACTGTTAGCAACTAATGCAACATACTCGTCATATAATGCTTTAACAGCACTTACAAAGTCTTCATCATATCCAGCAGTATTACTGTTTGATAAACTTCCACTAGCACTTAAGTCTTCTGTCATTAAGTAGAATCCGTATGCTTTAGCTTCAGCCCATTCGTTGTCAATGTCTCCAACTAATGAATCATTAAATTCTGTAACGATATCTTCAAATGGTATGTCATCACCTAATCTGTCTTCGATTAATCCTTCAACAAGAACTCTTAACTCATTGTATTCAGTTAAGTCTTCACCAGTTAATCCATCAACATAATCATTAAACTCATCTGGAGTAAAGTCTCTATCCATATCTACATATACTAATAAGTGTTCAACATTTAAACTGAAATACTCATCAATTTGATCTTGGATGATTGTAGCAGCGTTAGCATAAGCAATCGAATCTTCAATTAGATATGGTTGTAAGTTTCCAACAACAAATAAATCTCTAAGTACTTGTGCTTCTGTTTCACTACCAAATGCTAAGATTAAGAATTCTTCCCATGTATAAGTTGCACTACTAAATCCATATGCAGCATATCCATCACTACTGAAGATACCTTTCATCTCGCGTAATTCGTCTCTATGTTCTTTCATAGCTTCATTATCACTGTCTAGGTAATCATGGCTAGTACCATAAATTTCAGTATAGAAATCACTTTCTAATAAGCTTAATGCTTTTACGATTTCAATTGTGTAATAAGTACCAATTGAGTCATCCATATAATCAAATAACATAGTTGCAGTAATTTCAGTATCATTAATTTTAGCTACTAAAGTTTCACTACCACTGTTGTCATAAGCTTCTCCACCATTAAATTCATTTTTAAGTTTGAAGATAGGATCAAAGATTTCATATTCTGCATCTTCCCAATATGTTTCCATAACTGAAGCAATTGTAGTATCAGTAATAGATGCTTCAACGATTTCATCAACTAAAGCATCAACTTCTGCTTGAGTTAAATCATCATATTCAGTAACTTCATCTTGTGACACTTTGAATGATAATACTTCGAAGTTTCCTAAAGTTTGTAATGTGTAAGAATAACGTGCTCCACCTTCTTCAAAGTTTAAAGTATCGAAGATATAGTTTGCATATACTACATATGCATCATTTGATACACGGTCATCAGTCATTTCGTCATAATCAAATAAGTTAGTTTCACTGTAATCAGCACAGAAATCTTCAAATGTAATATCTGTTGCAATTGCAGTTTCATTTGGATTCATATAGTTATACATCTTAACAAACTCAGCAAAAGTTTCTTCATCAGTCATTTGTGTTGTATTATCTAATGTAAAATCACTTGTTCCTAAAGTATCGTAATCTTCATCACCAGTATATAATCCAAATCCTAAATTAAAGTTAGGTACTAAATTAAATTGTTCAAAAATAGCAGTTGCTTCTTCTTCACTATTAAATCTAATATCTAAAGCACAAACATCTCCTTTAGTATTGTCTTCATAGTAATTTTGAATCTCTTCATCAGTAATTTCTAAAGATGTTCCAGCTTCAGCATTAATGATAGCTTCTCTAGTTACATTTTCTTTAGCAATTTCTAATTGAGCAAAAGCTCTTAAATCTTCATTATCTTCAGGATCAAATCCTAAGATAATCATACTGTTTCTAAATTGTTCCAATAAACCTTCTTCTAATTCAGCATCAGCTTGAATTTCAGCAATTAAATCAGCATCATTAGTTCCGTATTTATAATATTCAATCTTTTCATCTACTTCAGCTTGTGAAACTTCTGAAATCTCAGTAGCTAAAAAGATATTTTCTTCGATGTATTGTTCTAAATAACTTAACCCATCAGAAATTCTCATCATTTCCCATAAATCTTGTCTTGTAACTTCAACATCACCAACAGTTAGGTATACGCCCTCTCTGTTTTCAATCTCTGGAGATATGTTCTTGTCCTTAATACTGCTACATCCGAAAGCTAGCGTCAGTACAACAGCAAAGAACCCTAAAATGATTCCCGCTTTGATTGCAATTCCTTTGTTCATTTAAATCACTCCTTAATATTTACGCAATATATATAATATCATTTTAGCGCTATAAAAACAACAACATTTGGCTAAAATTATATAGAAAGTAGTATCTTACAATATTAGTAACATATAATACACTATATTTATTGTATATTTTTTAAAATATTGTATAATTTTAGATGTATTGGAGTGGTATAATGAAAATTACAGTTTTAGCAAGTGGTTCAGGTGGAAATACCACATATTTAGAAAGTGAAAACACCAAGATATTAATTGATTGCGGAATATCATTCCGCCAAATAACTAACCGCTTAAGTCAGCGTGAACTAACAATCGATAATTTAGAAGGAATCCTCATAACTCACGAACATTCGGATCATATCAAAGGACTCGATGTTACCTTACGAAAAATAGACACAAAATGTTACCTAACAGAAGAGACCTATGAAGGAATGTATTACAAGGCCAAAGATAACTTACATCCTAGTAAATTATCTTTTATTAAGCCTTACGAGCTATTTAATATAAACAACATCGAAATCTTACCAATAAGTATTTCTCATGATGCAAGTGATGCTGTTGGATATATCATTTATGCAGAAGACAAAAAAATCGTCTATATCACCGATATTGGATACTTACCAAAAAGAGATCACGAGGTATTAAAAAACGCTGATATGTATATCTTTGAATCAAACTATGATATAACATTATTATTCACATCAAGAAGGCCATTTTACTTAAAACAAAGAATCGACTCAGTTAAAGGTCATATGTCGAATAACGATTCAGCTTACAACATGGCTCAACTAGTCGGAGACAAAACAAAAAATATCATATTAGCTCACCGCTCAAAAGAATGTAATACCAACGAAAAAGCAATTGAAACATATACCGAAGTATTTAATGACTACGGTTTAAATATAGATGACTACAATATCATAGTAGCTCATCAAGATATCCCAACAAATATATTTGATTTATAGGAGGAATCATAATGACAAACGAACAGATTATTCAAGAAGTTACATCTCAAGTATTTGGTATTGATCCAAAAGAAGTAGTAGTAGAAAAAAGATTAATGGGAGGAATGAGTAACTATACCTACGTATTTAGTATTAAGGAAAAACTATATACATTCCGTATCCCTGGTAAAAACGCAGAGAAATTCGTCGATAGAGAAGTGGAACAACACAACATAAACTTAGTAAATGAACTAGGTCTAAACAACGATACACTATTTTTAGATGTTGAATCAGGATATAAAATCGCCGAATATATCGAAGGGACACCTTTAGGGGAACTTAATCCTTTAGAGCACCTTAAAGAAGCCGCAGAAGTATTACACAAAATCCATGATTCAGAACTAAAATCAGATTATAACTACGATCCTAAAGCTCGTTTAGCTTTATATGAATCACATTTAGATGAGTACAACTACAACCATACAGAACGATACTTAAATTTAAAGAAAAAATGGGAAAAACTATCAAAAAAATATATGGATAATTCTCGTTTAACGTTATCACATGGTGATTCACAAATATCTAACTTCGTAGTTACAAAAGATAAACTAAGATTAATGGACTGGGAGTTCACAGGAAACAACGATCCATTTTACGATATCGCATGTTTCGGAAACAACGACTTTAATCATGCACTAGCTTTACTACCAGAATACTTAGGAAAAAAACCAACAACAGAACAATACAACAGACTATATTTCTTTAGAGCATTCCAATGTCTACAATGGCATAACGTTGCATTATACAAAGAATTTATTGGCTTAAGTGTAGACCTAGGTGTTGACTTCATGTTTGTTGCAAATCTATACTTAGATAAAACAGAAAAATTCTTATCTAATATAAAGGAATAAATGTTATAATATAAGTAATAAAACTGTAGTAGGAAAATCTGTTGAAATAGTAAGATTTGATAAGTACAATAATAGTGATAAATTTTTCATTCAAAAATATGACAAAATATTCACCAAAGATTATGGATACTTGATCGAACATTATGATGGTGTTTATACGTTAGAAGATCCTAATACAAAAGAAATCGATAGTTATACACTATTTATTATGCCTTTTTGGGGCTATACTAATACATTTCTCGATTATCACGATATAATTCTAGAACATCATGGAGTAGACGTAATTTACAAGAACAACCCAATTTATGAAATCAATATTGAAGACACCGATTAATGGTGTCTTTTTTTGATTAAATAGGGATAAAAAAAATAAAGTAAATTATAAAAAATATTATTTGTTACAAATAACAAAATGTAAGTGTTTTTATTTGTAAATTTTTATGCTTTATAAGGTTGTTTTATTAATAGAAATGATTTATAATCTAAACTGTATGTAAACACTACAAAAAATCTACAAAAAAATCTAGAAATAATATAATTATTGGAGGTATTGTCTTATGGCAAAAAAAGTATTCCAATCGATGGACGGGAACCAAGCTGCTGCTTATAATGCATATGCATTTACAGAAGTTGCAGGGATCTATCCGATCACACCATCTTCACCGATGGCTGAGCACATCGATTTATGGGCATCTCAAGGTAAGAAAAACTTATTTGATATGCCAGTAAAAGTCATTGAAATGCAATCTGAAGCTGGAGCTGCAGGTACAGTTCATGGTAGTTTACAAGCTGGAGCTTTAACTACAACATTCACAGCATCACAAGGACTTTTATTAAAGTTACCAAACATGTATAAAATTGCTGGTGAATTATTACCAGGTGTTATCCATGTAGCAGCAAGAAGTATCGCTGTACAAGCTTTAAGTATCTTTGGTGATCACCAAGATGTTATGGCTGCAAGACCTACAGGTTTCGCTATCTTAGCTAGTGGATCTGTACAGGAATCAATGGACTTAGGTGGAGTTGCGCATTTAGCTGCAATTAAATCAAGTATTCCATTTTTACATTTCTTTGATGGATTTAGAACTTCTCACGAAGTAAATAAAGTTGAAGTTATGGACTATGCTGAATTAAATAAATTACTAGATAGAGATGCTGTAAAAGCGTTCCGTAAAAGAGCATTAAATTCACAAAACCCTGTTACTAGAGGATCTGCTCAAAACGATGACGTTTATATGCAAGCTCGTGAAATACAAGATAAATATTACGCAAAAGTACCTGATATCGCTGCTGAGTATTTAGAAGCAATCAGTAAAATTACTGGTCGTGACTACGCTCCATTCGTATATTATGGTGCAGAAGATGCAACTGACGTTGTAATCGCAATGGGATCAGTAACTGAAGCAATCGAAGAAACAGTAGATTACTTAGTTGCTAAAGGTAAAAAAGTTGGTTTATTAACTGTACATTTATACCGTCCATTCAGTGCTAAATACTTCTTAGACAAAATGCCTAAATCAGTTAAGCGCATTGCTGTATTAGACAGAACAAAAGAATCAGGATCATTAGGTGAACCTTTATACTTAGACGTTAAATCAATTTACTATGGAACTGAAAATGCTCCTGTAATCATTGGTGGACGTTATGGATTAAGTTCAAAAGATACAACTCCAGGTCAAATCGTTGCTGTATTTAATAACTTAGAAGGTGACCAAAGAGATGGATTCACTATCGGTATCGTAGACGACGTAAACGGAACTTCATTACCACATGAAGAAGTCGACGTTGCTAAAGAAACTACTACTGAATTATTATTCTTCGGTTTAGGTAGTGATGGTACAGTTGGTGCTTCTAAAAATACAATCAAAATTATCGGTGAAAACACTGATTTATACGGACAAGCTTACTCAAGCTATGACTCTAAAAAATCTGGTGGAGTAACTCGTATGCACTTAAGATTTGGTAAAGACCCAATCCGTAGTACTTACTTAGTTAACCAACCACACTTCGTTTCATGTTCAAAAGATTCTTACTTAACTAAATACGACATGATTGGTGGATTACGTCAAGGTGGAAGATTCTTATTAAACACTGTAGTTTCAAAAGAAGAAGTAGAAGCTTTATTACCAAATAAAGTTAAAAAACAATTAGCAGAAAAAAATGCTAAATTATATGTAATTAACGCTGTTAAATTAGCTGAACAAGTTGGTTTAGGTGTAATGATTAACACAATTATGCAAAGTGCATTCTTCGCATTAAATGAGCAAATCTTACCTTATGCTGAAGCAGTTAAGTTAATGAAAAAATATGCTGAAAAAGCATACGGACGTAAAGGTCATGATATTGTTGAGAAAAACTGGAACGCTATTGATGCAGGTAAAAATGGATTAGTAGAAGTTGAAGTTAAACCAGAATGGGCTAACTTAACTGTTGAAGAAGTAGAAGTTGACATGACAAGACCTAAATTTGTAAGAGAAATCGCAGATCCAGTAAACGCAATCAAAGGTTATGATTTACCAGTAAGTGCATTTACAGGATATGAAGATGGAACAATGGATAACGGTGGAACAAACTACGAAAAACGTGGTGTTGCTAACTACGTTCCTGAATGGATTGAAGACAACTGTATCCAATGTAACCAATGTGCTTTCGCTTGTCCACATGCAGTAATTAGACCATTCTTATTAACTGAAGAAGAAATGGCTAACGCTCCTGAAGGATTAACAACTAAAAAAGCTGTTGGTAAAGGATTAGCAGGATTACAATACAAAATCCAAATCAGTACATTAGATTGTACAGGTTGTGGAGTATGTGTTGAAGTATGTCCAGCTAAAACTAAAGCATTAGCAATGAGCCCAATCGGTGACGAAATTGCTAAAGGTGAAATTCAAAACACAAAATACTTATTCGACAACGTAACATACAAAGAGAATTTAGTAGATAAAAAATCTAACGCTAAAAACTCACAATTCGCTAAACCTTTATTCGAATTTAGTGGTGCTTGTGCAGGATGTGGAGAAACTCCATATGTTAAATTAGTAACACAATTATTCGGAGCAAGAATGCAAATTGCTAACGCAACAGGATGTTCATCAATTTATGGTGCTTCATTCCCAGCTACACCTTATACAGTAGACGACAACGGACGTGGACCTGCATGGGCAAACAGCTTATTCGAAGACAACGCTGAGTTCGGATTTGGTATGAGACATGCAAACGAAACATTACGTGACAGACTACAAAACGTATTTGTAAACAACAAAGATTCAGTTTCTAAAGAAGAAGCAGAATTAATGAATACATGGTTAGATAATAGAAAAGATGGTGACAAAACATTAGAAGTTTACAACAAGTTAATGCCATTAATCGAAAACTCTAACGAAGCGTACGCTGAAGAAATTAAAGAATTATCTCACTACATCGTTAAACAATCTAACTGGATTATCGGTGGAGACGGATGGGCTTATGACATCGGATACGGTGGATTAGACCACGTAATCGCTAATAACGAAGATATCAATATCTTAGTAGTAGATACAGAAGTTTACTCAAATACTGGTGGACAATCATCAAAATCAGCTCCAACAGGATCAATCGCTAAATTTACTGCATCAGGTAAAGATGGTAAGAAAAAAGATTTAGCTGCTATCGCAATGAGCTATGGACATGTTTATGTTGCTCAAGTATCTCATGGTGCTTCACAACAACAAGTTCTTAAAGCATTCAAAGAAGCAGAAGAATACAATGGACCATCAATCATCTTAGCATACAGTCCATGTATCGCTCATAAAATCAAAGGTGGATTAACTAATTCACAAAACCAATCTAAACTTGCTACATTATGTGGTTACTGGCCAACATTCAGATTCGACCCAAGATTAGAAACAGAAGGGAAAAACCCATTCCGTATCGACTCTAAAGAACCACAATGGGATCGTTATCAAGAGTTCTTAATGAATGAAGCACGTTATGCACAATTATTAGATATTAACCCTGACAAAGCAGAAGATTTACTTGCAGGAAACTTAAGAGAAGCAAAACGTCGTTATGCAATGTACAAACGTTACGCAGCGATGGATTACTCAATTACTGAATAAGGGAAATTATGTACTATTAAGGCGGAGAATTTCTCCGCCTTTTCTTTATAAATGAGAAAATTAAATTATAAAATTTATTGATTTTTTCAATGTAAGCGTTTATAATGTAATGTTCAAAGGAAAGAGGTGACTGATTTGGATAAAACAATTGATATCTTTTATATTTTACAAAGTATTGGATTAACGCTTGTATTTGTCGGACTAATCGGTTATGAACGTCAAAAAAAGCATAAAATTGCTGGAATGACCACTCATCTTATGGTTGCCTTTGGTGCAGCAGCACTAGCAATAGTTCAAGAATATATGGTTATAGACAGCTTAGAATTTGTAAGAAACAATCCAGACCTTGCAGGTAATATCGTTATTGAAAGACAACGTATTATTGCTCAAATCATCGCAGGGGTGGGATTCTTAGGAACGGGTGCAATTATAAAAACCAATGGTTATATCACTGGTTTAACAACTGCTTCAACATTATGGATAAGTGCAATTATAGGGATTATATTTGGTCTAGGATACATACCTTTAGGTATAACAGTATCACTTTCTTCACTATTGACCCTAATTGTAATTAAGCGTGTATTTAGAAAACTATACGACCAACAGAATTAGAGGTGCATTATGATAAACAAGACAGACATAAAAAAACATTATCGTATTAAATTAGATGAGATTGCTCATCGTGACTACGAAAAAGGAAACATCGTTTTATTAGGAGATTGTGTTATAGAGAATTTAGACATTAATAAATTTTTTCCCGATACAACAATCTACAATAATGGGATTAGCGGTGATACAACAGTATTATTGAAAGATTCTATATATAAACGAGCAATAAAATATAAACCAAGTAAATTATTTATCTCAATCGGTTCAAACGACCTTGGCTTTGATGACCGCACGGTAAAAGAAATTTACAATAACATTATTGACATCGTTGAAGAAGTAAAACGACGTTCAAAAGAAACAGAAATCTACATCGTAACAGTAGTTCCTGTTAATCCAGCAAACATTGATTACATTAATCGGGAGTATGTTGATAATCGTGATAACTTTGAAATTAATATGCTTAATTATTACTTGAAGAACTATGCTAGAAGAAATCGAATTAAATTATTAGATATAAACAAATATTTAAAAAATGAGTTTGATCAGTTAAACTTAGAATATACAATTGATGGTTTCCATTTAAATGATATGGGTTATCAAGTAATTTCTAACTTAATTAAACAATACGTATAAAGAAGGCGAAATCCTTCTTTTTTTATGGTTTACGAAAACTCAAAAAAAGTTTTCGATAAAAAACGATACCGTTTTCGTTTATTTTGTGATACAATACTTTTTGTAAAATGAAAAGGCTTATAAAATCAAGCATCTTAGTTGATTCTTCCGTAATATAAAGGATACAATGAAATCATCTTAAAGGCTTAAATAAGGAGGTTCTTATGAAATTAATTAATAGTATAATTATCAAGAGAATAGTAATAATCCTTATTTTAGGTATGTCCTTAGTAGTCTTAGAAATATCATCGGAATCTTCATTGTTCATTGCCTTGCCTTCACAAGAGGATATCGAAAACTCTATTCGAGAATTAGAGGAACAACAAGAAGAGATAAATAAGATTATAGAAGATGAGTTAGATCGTGATCCTGATGAGGAGTATGATTTACTTTGGAATAATGCAATTAGACATACTTTTATTATCGAGTTTACAAGTTCTGAGTTTCAAGGTGTCATTGATGATATGCTTGAGTATCAGGTTAAGTATGGAACATTAAAAAGTAATAATTATCGCAATGTTACAGTAACCTATATGGCAGATGATGATATTCAAGTATTTGAAGATGTTGGATTTAGAACAAAAGGGCATATTTATTCGAGAAGATTACCTGTAGATGAAATTGGTAATGTACGTGAAGTCCACTTTATGTTGAAATTTAATGATACTTTTGATTTAGAAGAGGATACTGAAGAATATGCAAAACTTAAAAAAAGAGAAGCGATGGGTATGGAACAGATATTGTTTAAATGGAACAATGTTAATGACCCAGCTAATATGAATGAAGTTTTTAGTTATCAGATGTTTAATGAAGTTGATGTAATTGTACCTAATGCTAGTTTCGCGGAAGTACAAATTGTTATTGATGGTAAAGTTGAGTTAGTAGCTTTTTATAATATTTTTGAGCATTTTGATGAAGAGTTTATAAGAAGACACTTCCAAGATGAACCAACAAAAGAAGTTGGGGATTTATATAAAGGACAATGGTCGGGAACTTTAGATCCTATACATGATACAGAATTATATGGAATAAGGGATACAGAACACAATATAAGACCTATTTATTCAAAAGAAACAAACAAAGAAGAATACACTTATGACACCTTAGTTAAGTTTTCTTATGGCATCAATGATAGTGATATAAATATTAGAAAAACGTTCTTAGAGGCTAATTTTGACACTGATAACTTTATGAGAGCGATGGCGATGAATGTTTTATTAGGTAATCCTGATGATTATCGAGGTAATGGTAATAATTTCTATTATTATTTTGATCGTGATGGTTATATGACATATATACCATTTGACTACGATAATTCAATAGGAAGTGGCTGGGGTGGAGAACCTGCATTTATTAACTACACTCTAGGAAATGATATTTATGAATGGGGACATTTTGATTGGAACTCATTTGGTATACCTTTATGGGATAATTTAATTGAACATGAAGAATATCAAATAATGTATGAAGATTATTTGATGCAATTTATTAATGATGGTACCTTTTCAGTCGAAAGTTATCGTTATATGTATGATGTAACTAAATATTTGTATAGTGATATATTTGATTTTACATATAATAAAGAATATTTTATAAACACAAAGATAGAGCTAGTAACAGAACAAGTAGAGTATTATCGAAATCAACGCAATTAATTGGAGGAATTACTATGAAGAAATTACTTATTTTACTATCTGTTTTAACATTTAGTTTAACACTAACTGGATGTAATACAGAAAAAGTAGAAATACCAGATTTAATCGGTTTAGATTATGGTGATGTTGTTAAATGGAGTGCTGAATCAGAAGTTAATTTAGTTATATCATCAGAATATAACGATGATGTTGTACCTAACAGTGTCTTTTACCAAAGTATTGAACCAGGAACCATGGTAAAAATTGATTCTGATATAGAAATAATTTATTCAAGAGGATATGATCCAAATACAGAAATAGTAGTTCCAGATTTTTCTTACAAATCAAAAGATACAATAATTGATTGGTTAAGTGAGAATGACATTAAAAAATATAACTTTGCAGATACATATAATCCTGATGTTCCAGTAGGTTCATATGTCGGATATGAAGTAACAAATTTAGAAGATAGAACAACACAATTGAGAAAAGATACTTTTAATTTCTACTTCTCAAGAGGAAACTTAGAAGTTGAAACAGTTGAGTTTGATCAACCAAGTACTGTAAGAGGCGTAAATCTTGGTGGATGGTTTGTATTAGAAGGATGGATGACACCAGATTTATTTAACGGCATTGATGGTTCAGACGAAACAGCTTTTATGCAACAAATGCCAGATGCAGCTACAGTATTAGAAAATCACTGGGATACATTTATTACTGAAGATGACTTTCAATGGTTAAGCGATCACGGTGTAGACTTTGTCCGAATTCCCATCCCATGGTGGTACCAAGGAGTAGAAAATGCTTATGAAGGAACTGAACTTGAAGTAGATTATGCAGACAGTACATATTATATAGATCGTGCAATGGTGTGGGCAGAAACATATGGAATTGATGTTTTACTTGATTTACATACAGCACCAGGATGTCAAAATGGATTTGACAACGGTGGTATTGCTGGCGTTCAAGAATGGGGTAAAAACGAATCAACAACTAACTATGTAGCAACAACAGTAGAAGTACTAGGAGATATCGCAGAACATTTCAGCCAATTTGATTCACTATGGGGAATCGAGTTACTAAATGAACCAGGATGGGGTGTAGATATGAACGTTCTACAAACATTCTATGAAGATGCATATCATGAAGTTAGAGCTTATAATTCAACAGTGTGGATTGGAATGCACGATGGATTCAGAGGATATTTAGAACAAGAATGGAAAACATTCTTCTATCAAAACTTATTCTCAAGAGTATTCTTTGATATTCACCTTTATCAAACATTTGGTGATTTTTGGGGAGACTTTGATATCTTTGATCACTTAGACTGGGTAGAAGTAGAACAAACAAAGGCAATTAGAAGATATGATAACTCAGTTCCAGTAATTGTAGGTGAATGGTCATTAGGTCTTCAAGGTAATGTATATGAAGATTTAAACCCAGAATCAATAACCAGATTAAAAAAAGCATTCGGGAACGCCCAACTAAATGTTTATGAAACAGGTATGGGATGGTTCTTCTGGAACTATAAAATTGATGCAAATTCTCATATGGAATGGGACTTCAGAAGATTAGTTGAAGCAGGGATTTTCCCAACAGATTTTAGTCCAGACAATTAAAAAATAATGAACAGACAATGAATTTTGTCTGTTTTTTTATAATTTTTTTAATATGATTTTTCAAGCGTAAATTTCGAATTAATATCAATGTTTTTTTGGCTAAATTAGTTCGTTTAGTTGTGATTGCCATGAAACGGTCAAACAAAGCCTTTTGTATTAAATGTAAGCCTTTTTAGAAATCGTTTTAGTAAAAGTATTGAAAACGATTTCGTTATATGATATACTAACCTCAAAAAGAGACGTATGAAGTCTGAAATTTTGCAATGCTTTGTACAGAAATTTTAAAAGAAAAATAGGAGGATTTATTAATGAAGAAAATATTATTACTTGTTACTTCTTTAGTATTAGTATTCGGACTAGCCGCATGTGGCGGAGATGACGAACCTGATTTAACAGAAATTACTTTATCAGGAATTGCTGACGTTGAAATTGAAGCAGAAACTGCTTTTAACGTATTTACTGGAGTAACTGCTTTAGGTGATGATGATGTAGATTACACTACAGACATCACAGCTGATTCAGAAAAATGTGATATCGCAGATAACGGTGATGTTGATACATCAAGCGCTGTTACTTGTGTTATCAATTATACGGTAGTCGTTGATGGTAAATTACAAAGAGGATCTATGACTCTTACAATTAAACCTAAAGTGATTATCATTGAAGATGCACCAGTTTTAATTGACTGGGATTTCCAAACTGAAGATGATTTAGAGGGTTGGGGAATATATACAACTGGAGACGGTTCAGTTGTAATGACAGTAGAAGATGGAGCTATGAAATTAGTTACTACTGCTGGTGGAAACAGATGGGATACTCGTATTGATTATATGAATATTCCGTTTGAACAAGGATACGACTATAAAGTATCTTTCAAAATGAAATCAGATATCGATGGTAAAAAAGTTCATTTAAATTTAGGTGAATTATTAACTGCAGCACCTTACTTTGATCCATTCAAACCTGAGGAAGTAGATATTATTACGGTAGGCCTTGAATATCAAGAGTTCTTCTATACATTTAATATGGAAGACGATAACCAAAGAGGTGGAATCCTATTCGAAATGGGAGACTTACCAGATAGTGTTGATTTAGACGCAACTCTTTGGATTAAAGACCTAAAAATTGAAGGTGGAAGCGACACAGATACACAAGCACCAATGATTAATGGAGCTGAAGATGTAATCTTAATGGTTGGAGATACTTTCGATGTAAATGCTGGTGTAACTGCTGAAGACTTCAAAGAAGGAGACGTTTCTTCTTCAATAGTTGTTGGTGGAGATACTGTAAACACTGCAGTTGAAGGTGTTTATGAAGTAACTTATACAGCAAATGATTCATCAGATAATAGTATTACAATTACAAGAACAGTTGACGTTGTATCACTAGTGCTTGATCCTAATAACAATGATCAAGTAAATGAAGCATTCGGAGCTAATCAACTGTTTACAGATGATGTAACTAATGCTTGGTACACAACCGTAACTTGGGGTGAGCCAATCTTTACTGCAGAAATCGTAGATGGAAAATTAGTAATGACTGGAGCTAAAGACGGAACAAAAGATTATGGTACAGATCCATGGAACCATATCGTTCGTTGGAGCGAAATGACATTAGTAAATGGTGCAGTTTATAAAGTTGTATTTGACGGTATGACAGATGAAACTGGAATCTTAGCTGATGACAATAATATTATGGTTAAAGTAGAAGCTGGTTTATTCTCATTTGAAGAAGAAGTACATATTGGTACAACAGCTACTACTATTGAATTCCTGTTTAAATATACAGGTGAAACAACAACAACAGGATCGTTATTATTCTTTGTTGGTGGTAGAGAACACGTTATCACAGTAGAAGACTTAATGATTTATGTAAATAGTGCTGGTGCTGAAACAGATACAGATCCAGTAGTAACTACACAAGATTTATTAATGAAAGCTGGAGACGCAGTTGAATTATTAGACTTAGTTACTGCATCAGACGTTGAAGATGGAGATTTAGTTCCTGTAGTAACTGTACTGGGACCTAATGACGAAACAGTATTTGATAATAATATCGCTGGTGACTGGGTAATTACATACACAGTAACTGATAGTGATGGAAATACAGTTTCAGCTACAGCAACAGTTTCTATCCTTGCTGGATACAGTTTCATTGATACAGTATGGACAGCATGGTACGGAGACGAATGGTCTGGATTAACTACTTCAGAAGTATCAATCGTTAATGGTGAATTAGTAGTAGACGTTATTTATGAAGGAACACCTGCAACATACGCTACACAAATTTATCAAGAAGGATTTGAAGTAGAAAATGGTAAATTCTATAGAATCACATTTGATGCAAGAGCAGATGAAGCAAAAGACATCTTAGTTGCATTTGGTGATGCATTAGATCATGATCCATGGTTCACAGACTTTGTAGCAAAACAAACTGTAACTTTAGGTACTGATATGATGACTTATGTAATCGAGTTTGAAATGACAGAACCTACAACAGCTGATCAAGGTAAATTAGTATTTGAACTTGCAACTGCTGTTAATACAAAAGTATATTTTGATAATGTAATGATTGAAGAGATTACTGCATTATTAGGTGACGTAGTAGTTGGTACTAACCAAGTAGTAGACGGTACTTTCGAAGACACAACTCCTGAACTAGTATTTGAAGAGTCAGAATGGACTGCATGGTACGGAGACGAATGGTCTGGAGTAACTACATCACAAATCTTAATCGTTAATGGAGAATTAGTAGTAGATGTTATCTATGAAGGAACTCCTGCAACATACGCTACGCAAGTTTATCAAGAAAACTTTGAAGTAGAAAATGGAAAATTCTATAGAATCACATTTGATGCAAGAGCAGATGAAGCAAAAGACATCTTAGTTGCATTTGGTGATGCATTAGATCATGATCCATGGTTCACAGACTTTGTAGCAAAACAAACTGTAACTTTAGGTACTGATATGATGACTTATGTAATCGAGTTTGAAATGACAGAACCTACAACAGCTGATCAAGGTAAACTAGTATTTGAACTTGCAACTGCTGTAAACACAAAAGTATATATCGATAACGTAATGTTCGAAGAAATTACAGCATTACTTGGAGATGTTGTTGAAGAAACAAATCAAGTAGTAGATGGAACATTTGAAGTAATTCCAGTTCCTGAACTTGTGTTTGAAGAATCAGAATGGACAGCATGGTACGGAGACGAATGGTCTGGAGTAACTACATCACAAGTATTAATCGTAAACGGTGAACTAGTTGTTGATGTTGTATATGAAGGAACACCTGCTACATATGCTACACAAATATATCAAGAAAACTTTGAAGTAGAAAATGGAAAATTCTATAGAATCACATTCGATGCAAGAGCAGATGAAGCAAAAGACATCTTAGTTGCATTTGGTGATGCATTAGATCATGATCCATGGTTCACAGACTTTGTAGCAAAACAAACTGTAACTTTAGGTACTGATATGATGACTTATGTAATCGAGTTTGAAATGACAGAACCTACAACAGCTGATCAAGGTAAATTAGTATTTGAACTTGCAACTGCTGTTAATACTAAAGTATATATCGATAACGTAATGTTAGAAGAAATTACAGCATTATTAGGTGACGTAGTTGATGGAACCGAACAAGTAATTCACGGTGAGTTCGAAGTTGAAGAAATTGAAGAACCTGGTGAAGAACCTGTAGTTTATGATTACGTAAACGACACAAATAACGATGCATTAAACGACGTATTTGATACTGATACAGTATTAGATTTCGTTGAATCAAATCCATGGTTTATGTCAACTGGTTGGGGAGCTCCTATCTTTACAGCTTCTACAACAAGTGGTGTAATGACAATTGTTCATACTAAAGATGGAGAAGCAGACTTTGGTGGAGCATTCTGGGATGATATCGTTAGATACCAAAACCTAACATTAATTAATGGAGCACATTATAAAGTAGTATTTGATGCTACAACTGATATCGTTGCTAATGAAGCAGGAAGTATGTTATTGAAAATTGAAGGTGGCGGATTCGCTACAGAAACAACATTAACATTCGTAGATACAGTAGATACATATGAATTTGAATTTGTATGGAATGGTGCAACAGTTAATAATGGATTATTATTATTCATGATTGGTGGAGTAGAACATACTTTAACAATTGAGAACTTAGACTTATTAATTGATTCTACAGATGCTGCATTACCTCAAGTTCCAATGATGTCAGGTGTAAAATCTGAGAAATTAGATACAGGTGCAACTGTTGATTTATTAGACGGTGTAACTGCATGGGACGTTGAAGACGGAGAATTAACTCCAGTTGTTACAGTGTTAGGACCAGAAGACGTTACAGTATTTGATGGTTCAGACGGTGTTTGGACAATTACTTATACAGTTACTGATTCAGATATGAATGAAACTGTAATGGTTGTTACAAAAGTAATCGGAACTTACGAAGCTACTACAATTTTAACTAACAATAACTTCGATGGTGATGATTTAATTGGTTGGTTAGCTACAGGAAACGCAACTAACTTATCAGTAGCATGGGGAGAAGCTTCAGTTCATTGGACTGATACAGGAGCTAACCCATGGGACGTTAAAGCTGAAGCACAAGGATTAGTATTTGAACAAGGTGCAACTTATGTAGTTACATTTGATGCACGTGCAAATGCAGATAGAGATTTTGGATTTAGTATTTATGATGCAACTGGTTCATCTACAGTTTATAACTCAGGTCCATTAAGCATTACTGCTGGTGGAAATAGTGATTGGGGTTGGACAAGAGGAGCATACGTTGTAGTATTCACTTATGACTCTGCAAATCCTGGTAATTTAGAATTCCAATTAGGTAACTTTGGTGAAGGCGTATCAGGTGGATCACAATTTGATTTTGACAACATCATGATCTACAAATTAGTAGAAACTCCTACTGAATAATAGATATAAATTAACGGAGCAAAATTTGCTCCGTTTTTTTTTACAAATATTAATTAAAAAAAATATCATATTGTTTGGATAATTATTTATAAAATAATATAATATAAACTGGACTCAAGGAGGTAATATAAATGGCTACATTATTAATTAAAAATCTTCACGCAGAAGTTGAGGAAAAAGAAATTTTAAAAGGTGTTAATTTAGAAATAAATGGTGGGGAGACTCATGCGATTATGGGACCAAATGGTACTGGTAAATCAACACTGGCAAGTGTCATCATGGGACACCCTAAATATAAAGTAACAAAAGGTGAAATTTTATTAGACGGACAAAACGTACTAGAGATGTCAGTTGATGAAAGAAGCCGTGCTGGATTATTTTTAGGAATGCAACATCCAGCCGAAGTACCAGGAGTAACTAACTCTGATTTTATTAAGACTGCAGTAAACGCAAGAATGCAAGAAGGTAAAAGCGTAAGTTTATTCAAGTTCATTAGAGATTTAGATCATGCTGTAACTGATTTGAAAATGAATGATGACCTACCACATAGATACTTAAATGAGGGATTTAGTGGTGGAGAGAAAAAACGTAACGAAATATTACAAATGAAAATGTTAAATCCAAAAATGGCAATTTTAGATGAAATTGACAGTGGATTAGACGTTGATGCATTAAAAATTGTTGGTGAAAATGTAACATCAATGAAATCAGAAAACTTAGGTTTATTATTAATTACTCACTACCAGAGACTATTAGACTACATCAAAGCAGACAAAGTTCATGTAATGATGAAAGGGAAAGTAGTAAAAAGTGGTGGTTTAGAAATTATAAAACGTATCGATACAGAAGGATACGACTGGATTAAAGAAGAACTTGGTATAGAAGACGTTAGAGTAATTGAAGAAGATGAGGAACAAAGAGTAATGCTTGGTACTTGTGCCACAAAAGAAGCATTAGATTTATAATGAGAACTTATGAATTAAATCCTCTAAAAAACAAAGAGGTACCTTCGTCAATTAAAAAACTATTAACTGATGATCTAACAAACTATCTTGTAGTTAAAGACGGTCATATCATCTCAAAAAACTTAAGTGAAGCATTTGATAAAATCACAATTGAGATTTACGAAAATGCCTTACCAGAAAAAATCAATGTCTTTTTAGACACAGAGTTTTGTAATGATACAGATGATGAAGCATACAACTACAACGTAGATAACGTAAATAGTGGATTATTAATCCACGTACCAAGAAATACATACATCAAAGATACACTTCATGTGTTTTATATCCAAGAAGAAATCGAATTAGTACATAATACAAGAATTGTTTTAGAAGAAAACAGTGAACTAAAGTATTTTGAATACTTAACTAACATAGCAGACACTTCTATCAATTTTGTATCTAACACAATTTTGAAAGAAAATGCAAAAATCAGATATTCAGGAATATCAAAATTTACTGAAAAATCAGTTGTTGCTGTAACTAGAAATGCATTTGTATTCCGTTATGGTAATGCTAATTATAGTATCGCTGAAATAAATGACGGTGTAACACAAAGTAATACAAATATCTATCTAGAAGAAAAATACGCATCAGGAACAACAAAAACAGTCGCAATAACTTCAAAAGAACAAGATGCTTCATTCCGCCAATTAGTTGAACACAAAGCTCCAGAAACTGAAGGATACATCGAAAACTACGGTGTATCAAATGATAACTCAGCTTTAGTTTTTGAAGGTGTTGGAAAAATTAAAAAAGGGATGAAAAAAAGTATTGCTAGACAATCAAATAAAGGAATAGTTCTAGGTAAAAATGCAAGACTAGATGCTAACCCATTGTTATTAATTGATGAATTTGACGTAGAAGCATCACATGGTGCTGCAATCGGAAAAATTGATGATGAACAATTATACTATTTAATGAGTCGTGGATTAAGTTTACGAGTTGCAGAAAGATTAATCATTAGTGGTTTCCTAAGCCCAGTATTAAAAGTTCTCTCTACAGATCAACTTAAAAATGACTTTATTGAAAGTGTTGAAAATAAAACAAACTAGGTGAAAACAATGAATCCATATGAAATTAAAAAAGATTTCCCAGTATTAGAAGACAAATCACTAGTCTACTTAGATACAGCTGCTTCAAGCTTAAAACCAAAAGTAGTACTAGATGCAATGGACGAATATTATAAAAAATACGGTGTAAATGTTCACCGTGGTGTTTATAATATATCTTATATCGCTACTGAGAAATACGAAGAAGCAAGAAATAAGGTGGCTAAATTTATCAACGCACAATTTGATGAAATAGTTTATACAAGAGGTGCTAGTAGTGCTTTAAACTTAGTTGCTTCAAGTTATGGATTAAATAATCTTACAAAAGATGATGAAATAATCGTTAGTGAACTAGAACATCATTCTCAAGTATTACCTTGGCAAAACGTAAGTAATATAACAGGAGCTAAACTAGTTTACTTGCCGTTAAATGAAGAAGGTAGAATCACTGTTGAGAACTTCAAGAAAGTATTAAATAAAAACACAAAAGTCGTTGCCTTAAATCAAGTTTCAAATGTAATGGGCTATTTAGCGCCAATTAAAGAAATTGTAAAACTAAGCCACGAAGTAGGCGCAGTTGTAACAGTTGATGCCGCACAATCTTCTCCACATAAAAGAATCGATGTTAAAGATCTAGATTGTGATTTCTTATCATTTAGTGGTCACAAAATGTTAGGTCCAACAGGTATTGGTATATTATATGGTAAGAAAAAACTACTTGATGAAATGCCGCCAATTGAATTTGGTGGAGATATGAATGACAATGTTGATTTATATGATGCATCTTGGAAAGATTCACCATATAAATTTGAAACAGGTACGCCACCTATTGCTGAAGCAATTGGCTTAGGTGCAGCAATTGATTACTTAGAGGTAATTGGTTTAGAAGAAATCAATAAACATGAAGTAGATTTAAAAGATTATACAGTGAATAAAATGAAAGAAATTCCTGATATAGAAATTTACAATGAGTATGCTGAAACAGGAATTATTAGTTTTAATATAAAAGGGGTACATCCTCACGATGCAATTACTTTCTTTGATGGTGATAATATTTGTATGAGAGCAGGACATCATTGCGCGCAACTAGTAATCAAATGGTTAAAAGTTGTTGCAACATTACGTGTATCATTCTACTTATACAACACTAAAGAAGATTGTGATAAGTTTGTAGAATCTTTGAAAAATGCACGAAATTTTTTCAAAGAGATGGGATTCTAAGAGGTGAAGATATGAATAATATGGAAAATCTATATCGTCAAGTAATTATGGACCATTATAAAAACCCTAGAAATAAAGGGTTAATTCAAAGTCCTGAATACAAAACAGTCCACATTAAAAATCCAACATGTGGTGATGATATTACAGTACAATCAAAACTAGAAAACGGTGTAATTACCGATGTAAAACACGATGGAACAGGTTGTAGTATTTGCTGCAGCAGTGCTTCAGTAATGAGTGAAACACTAAAAGGTAAATCAAAAGACGAGGCAATGGTTATTGCCGAAAACTATCTTAACATGTTAGCTAATAAAGACTACGATGAAGAAGTTGACTTAGAAGAGGCAATTGTTTACCAAGGAGTAAGAAAGTTTCCGGCAAGAATTAAATGTGCCTCAATAGCATGGAAAGCTTTTGAAGGGACAGTAGAAGAAAGCGAGTGATACCTTGTGAGTAAAGATACAAAACAAGAAATTAAGGATATAATTGGGGATTACAAATTTGGTTTTAAAACTGAAACTAAAAGTGTAATGGATACAGGAAAAGGTATTGATGAAGAAAAAGTAATCGAAATCTCAAAAATAAAAGGTGAACCACAGTGGATGACTGATTTTAGAGTTAAGAGCTTCAAAGCTTTTCTTAAAAAACCACAACCAACTTGGGGTCCCGATTTAAGCGAGATTAATTTTGATGAGATTACATACTACATCAAACCATCAGAAAGATCAGAAGATAGCTGGGATGACGTACCAGAAGAAATTAAAGATACATTTGAAAAACTAGGAATCCCAGAAGCAGAACAAAAGTTCTTAGCTGGAGTTAGTACTCAATTTGAAAGTGAAGTAGTTTACCATTCAACAATCCAAGAACTTGAAGATCAAGGTGTAATCTTCACTGACACTGATACAGCTTTAAGAGAACATCCAGAACTATTTAAAGAATATTTTGGAAAAGTTGTTCCCTTTACAGATAATAAATATGCATCACTAAACAGCGCAGTATGGAGTGGAGGATCATTTATTTATGTTCCACCAGGAGTGCATATTAAAAAACCGTTACAATCATACTTCCGTATTAACTCTGAACAAATGGGACAGTTTGAACGAACATTGATCATAGTTGACGAAGGTGCAAGTGTAAATTATGTAGAGGGTTGTACAGCTCCTGTTTACACAAAACACAGTTTACATGCTGCTATCGTAGAAATCTTTGTTAAAAAAGGTGGATACTGTCGTTATTCAACAGTTCAAAACTGGGCAAATAACATCATCAATCTTGTAACTAAAAGAGCATTAGTAGAAGAAGATGCACATATGGAATGGATTGATGGTAATATCGGTAGTAAAATAAATATGAAATATCCTGCTTGTATCCTAAAAGGAGACCGTGCAAAAGGAACTACAATCTCTATTGCTTTTGCTGGTGAAGGAATGAATCAAGACACAGGTGCAAAAATGATTCATATAGGAAAAGATACAACTTCTAAAATTATAAGTAAATCAATGAGTGCCAAAGGTGGTAGAGTAAATTATCGTGGGATGATTAAACATGGTAAAAATGCTATTGGTGCTAAAAGTAATGTTGAATGTGATACAATCATTTTAGATGAAATTTCAGTATCAGATACATTGCCATACAATATTGTAAGTAATAACCAAGCTCAAGTTCAACATGAAGCTACAGTTTCTAAGGTTTCAGAAGAACAATTATTCTATTTAATGAGTCGTGGTTTAACCGAAGAACAGGCAACAGAAATGATCATTATGGGGTTCATCGAACCATTCGCCAAAGAATTACCGATGGAATACGCTGTAGAACTTAACCAATTAATCAAATTAGAAATGGAAGGTTCAATTGGATAAAACGCCAAACAAAGAGGAAATCATAAAAGATTTCCTCTTTTTATTTTACATCCTTTTTTATAAAAATTCCTGTTTTTCATAAAATTACGAAAACGCTATTGTACAACGCTTACATTTGATGTATAATTAAATCGAAATCGTTTTAGTAAACGGGTAGTACTACGTACTATCTTTTATCAAATTTCTATGGGGTGACATTATGAGTGAATACTATTTTAAAAACAAAGAATTTGTAATTGAAAATTATGACAAACAAAAAACTTTCTCAAGTTTCTTACCGGGACTTGCAGGGAAACGTGGAATACCTTTATGGGCGTTCTATGTAAATCGTGGACAGGGGATTGCTAGTTTCGGATTAGAAAACAAAGATAATCATATTTTAGAATTTAATCCTGCAGTAATAGCCTATCAAAATGTGGGGACAAAAGGATTCAGAACTTTTGTAAAAGTTAATGATAAGGTAACTGAAATCTTTGGTGAAAATGATGCCAAAGTTGAAAGAAAGATGCGTATTAGAAGAAGTGAGTTCTCAATTGATGAGATTAACCATGATTTAGGATTAACTTTTACAGTAACCTATTTTGGTCTTCCAAACGAAAACGTTGCCGCTTTGGCTAGAATTGTTAAGATTACCAATCACAGTGGGGAACCAGTTGCTTTTGAAATCCTTGATGGATTATCACAACTATTACCTACAGGAGTGTCTTTAGGCGATTTGAAAATGTTAGGTAATTTAATGAGAAGTTGGATGGAGGTATATTCTTTAGAAAACAAAGTGGGATTCTTTAGAATGAGATCATCAACTGCCGATCAAGCAGAAATGGTAGAAGTAAAAAAGGGTAATTTTTATGTATCGTCATATCAAGATGAGTTAGTTACACCTATTGTTGATCAATCATTAGTCTTTGGACATGATACGACAATGAGAAGAGCTCGTGCTTTTGAAAAAACTGATATCCAAGATTTAGATTTAATAAATCAGGTAACAGCAAATAAAATTCCAGTAGGATTTACAGGTTTAGAAATTAACTTGAAACCTAACGAAACAGCAAGAATTAATACATTGATAGGTAATATTTATTCTGAGCAATATCTTAATGAAATTGCACAAGACATTTCAAAAACAGCTTTCATCGATGAGAAAAGAAAACAAGCAAGTGAAGTTCTCGATGAAATGTTGACAGAAGTAGATACAAAAACAAATTATCCGATTTTTGATGATTATATTAAACAAAATTATTTAGACAATATTTTACGTGGTGGATATCCACTTATCCTTAATGGTGAAAAAGAAAAAATGGTATACCATTTATTTTCAAGAAGACATGGTGATTTAGAGCGAGACTATAATTACTTTAGTATTGCACCAGAATTCTATTCACAAGGTAATGGTAGTTTTAGAGATGTTTGCCAAAACAGAAGAAGTGATGTTTTACTAAATCCAAGTGTTGGAACATTTAATATGAAGATGTTTGGTTCATTTATTCAACCTGACGGATATAATCCAATGAGTATTGATGGTTCAACATTCGCAATCGAAGATAGTTATTCTAGAAATGAAATTGTTAAAGAAGTATTTAAAAACAACGAAATAATGAAAGAACTACTAGATAAACCATTTACACCAGGTAGTTTAATCAATACGTTAGCCAATAATGATATAAAAACTAAATATTCAGATGAACAGTTATTCGATATAGTATTCGAACATGCTACTCAAAAGTTCGAAGCACACTTTGGTGAAGGATACTGGATTGATCACTGGACATATATATTAGATTTAGTTGAAAACTATGAAGCAGTATATCCTGATAAAATCTATGAAGAATTATATAGTAATTCAGGATACAAATATTTTGATAGTCCAGTTCTAGTTTTACCTAGAGACCGTAAGATATGTATTACAAATGACGGTAAAGTTAGAAGATTTGGAAGTTTATTACATAATGATGACGAAAAAGTTAATCGTTTGGAAATGAATATACACAAAGCATATTGGTTAAAAACTGATGAGGGATCAATCGTCTATTCGAATCTATATGAAAAATTGTTTGTCTTAATGATGAATAAGATGGCTCATTTAGATCCAAGTGGAATGGGTATCGAAATGGAAGCAGATAAACCGGGATGGAATGACGCAATGAACGGTCTTCCTGGATTATTTGGAAGTGGAGTAAGTGAAACAATAGAACTTAAAAGAGTAGCTACTTACCTAAAAAAACACTTTGATAAACAACAGACATTCCGTTTCCCTTTAGAGTTTGTTGATTTTACAATAAATATGATTGAAGTACTAGAAAAAGAAATTGATGATTTCCAATTCTGGGATAAAGCGAATAATGTTAAAGAATCATATCGAGAGGCAATTAGATTTGGAACTGAAGAAGTATTAATTATTGATACAGACAAAGTCTTAAAGGCAATTGAGTTAGTTGAACAAAAATTAGAGATGTCACTAAATAAAGCTTATCGATTTGGTGATGGAATTTATCCAACATACTTAGTACATGAAGTAACAGATTATGAACTAAACTTTGAAGATGAGTTACCAAAAATCGGTAACTACGGTTTACAAACAGTGACACCAAAAGCATTCAAAGTTAGAGCGTTACCTTACTATTTAGAAGCACCTGCAAGAGCACTTAAAATAAGTAAAAATAAAAATATTTTACATCAAATGTATTCACGTATCAAACAATCAAATATTTACGACCATGAACTAAAATTCTATAAAACATCTGAATTTTTAGACAAGGAAAGTAATGAGATTGGACGAGGAAGATCATTCACAAAAGGATGGCAAGAAAGAGAATCAAACTTCTTACATATGACATATAAATACTTATTAGGATTATTAAAAGGTGGTTTATATGAAGATTTCTTCCAAGAAATCAAAACAAACCTTACTTGTTTTATGGATCCAAAAGTATATGGTAGAAGCACACTAGAAAACAGTAGTTTTATCGCTTCAAGCATTAACCCTGATCCCGATGTTAGAGGACAAGGTTTCGTTGCTAGATTAAGCGGTAGTACAGCTGAAATGTTATCAATTTGGACAATGATGATGTATGGTAAGAATCCATTCATTATTGATAATACAAGGTTAACTTTAAATCTTAAACCAATCCTTAGTAAAGAATTCTTCATCGATAATCAAGTTGAGTTTACCTTCTTAGGGAAAACAAAAGTAATATATATTAACAACTCAAACATTGACACATTTAGTAAAGATTTTAAAATAACTAAATATATTGTTGATGGAAAAGAAACAGAAGATGTAAAAGGACATTTAGCAGAGCAGTTGCGAAATGGAAAAATCAAAGAAGTAAAAGTGTATTTCTAGGAGGATAAAATGGCTAAAATAATTATTACCGAAAAAGACTCAAATAGGCGTTTTTTCGAAGAAAAACTTACAGAGACAAAAAACAAAGAAATAACATTTAAATTAGATGAAAATAAAACATATCAAGAAATGATTGGATTTGGTGGAGCATTCACTGAATCTAGTGCATATAACTTAATAAGAATTAATAAAGAAAAAAGAGAAGAAGCAATCAAAGCTTACTTCGATCCTGAAGAAGGATTAGGTTATACAATTGGTCGTGTTAGTATTCATGGTTGTGACTTTAGTTTAAACAGTTACACATATATTGAAGAAGGAGATAAAGAACTAAAAACATTCGATATCTCAAGAGATGAAAAATGGGTAATTCCACTAATTAAAGATGCTGAAAAATATGCTAAACAACCAATTAGTTTACTAGCTAGTCCTTGGAGCCCACCCGCATTTATGAAAGACAATAATTCAATGATATTTGGTGGAAAACTACTACCTGAATATATGGATGCTTGGGCAAAATATTATGTAAAATTTATTGAAGAATATCGTAAACAAGGTTTAACAATGTGGGGAATCACAGTTCAAAATGAACCTGCTGCTGTCCAAAGATGGGACTCATGTATTTACACAGGTGAAGAAGAAAGAGACTTCGTAAAAAATCATTTAGGACCTGTGATGCAAAACAGTAGTGCAAAAGACGTTAAAATCTTAATTTGGGACCACAATCGAGACATTATGGTCGAAAGAGCACAAGCAGTACTAGAAGACAAAGAGGCTGCTAAATATGTTTGGGGAACTGCATTCCATTGGTATGTTAGTGAAGAATTTGAAAATGTAGGAAAAGTCCATGACTTATTCCCTGATAAAGGATTACTATTCACAGAAGGTTGCCAAGAAGGTGGCGTACATTGGAATAGTTGGGACACAGGTGAACGCTACGCAAGAAATATGATTGGTGACTTCAACAATTACTGCCAAGGATATATTGATTGGAACTTATTCCTAGATAATACTGGTGGACCAAATCACGTAAACAACTTATGTGATTCACCAATAATAATTGATATCTTCCCTGAAAACTTAGTACACCAAAGTAGTTATTACTATATTGGACATTTTAGTAAGTACATTAAACCAGGTGCATTAAGAATTGGTTTAGAGACTACTAACAAAGAATTAAAAGCAACTGCGTTTAAAAATACTGATGGAAGTATTGCCTTAGTAGTCTTAAATGAAACTTCTGAAAATCAAGAGTTTACAGTTGAATTAAATAACAAACAATATACATATAAAATGGCTAATAACTCTATAGTAACGGTACTTGTTTAGGGTTACAACTATGAAAATTAGATCAGTTAATTTAGGTGGTTGGTTTGTCTTAGAAAGATGGATGAAAGAATCATTATTTGAAAACAATAATGTTGAAGGAAATGATGAAACTTGTTTTAGTAACCAATCACCAAATAAAGAAAAAGCATTAAATGAACATTACAAAACATGGATAACAAAAGATGATATTTTATGGTTGAAAGAAAAAGGAGTTAATTTAGTAAGAATCCCTATTCCTTGGTGGTTATTTGGAGAAGATGTCTATCATCGAAGCGTTGAAAAAATCGACCAAGCTTTACAGATGATTGGTGAAGTGGGAATAGATTTCATGTTAGATTTACACACTGCACCAGGGTGTCAAAATGGATTTGATAACGGTGGAATCCAAGGAACTCTTGAATGGGACAAAGATCCTAAAAATATTGACAAGACAATTGATGTATTAGAAAAAATAACAAAACATTATTTAGATTATCCACACTTTCATTCAATTCAATTATTAAATGAACCTTTTGTAACAATTGAATTGAGAATAATTCAAGATTTCTATAAAAGAAGTTATGACAGATTAAGAAAAATTACTGATAAGTATATCGTTATGCACGATGGATTTAGATTAGAAGATTGGGAAGAGTTTTTCACTTCAAACAATTTTGAGAAAGTAATTTTAGATACTCATATGTATCAATGTTTTGATCATCATATGCATCCATTTACTGTTGAAGAACATGTTAATGAGGCATTAAAAAGAAAAGAAAGAATAAGAAAAATAGAGGAATATGTTCCTGTAATTGTTGGAGAATGGAGTTTAGGACTTCATCCAAACAAACACATCAAAGAAGATGAAAACTACGCCCTAAAACAATATGCTAGTGCGCAGTTAGAAGCAATGAATGAATGTACAGGACATACATTTTGGTCTTATAAAGTAGAAAAGGGTCGCAGTGGTTGGCATTTTAAAAACTTAGTAGATCAAGGAATCATAGATATCGAGGAGTTTTTAAAATGAAGAAATTAATATTATTTATCACCGCATTCTTATTAACAGTTTCGCTAATAGGGTGTACAGAACCAACCGAAGAACCATTAATATGTGATTCAGGGTTACATTTAGAAGGAAACATTTGTGTACTAGATGAAGAACCTGAGGATCCTGATGATCCTGAGGAACCAGATGATACATACTGTTTGGAAACAGATATAGATTGTATTGAAGAAGTTGAAGTACTAATCAATACAATGACTTTGATCGAAAAAGCAGCACAAATGGTCCAAGCAGAAAGAGGACAAATATCACCACAACAAGTAAAACAGTATGGGATTGGTTCAATCCTAAGTGGTGGAGGTTCTCATCCGAGTTCATATGATAATACCGTTGATGAATGGTATACAATGTATGAAAATTACCAAAATGCAGCATTAGAATCTACAAGTGGTGTTCCATTAATTTATGGAATTGATGCTGTACATGGTAATAACAATTTATATGGAGCAACAATTTTTCCTCACAATATTGGTTTAGGAGCAGCTAACGATCCAGAACTGATGTATCAAATATCAAAGGCAACCGCAGAAGAAATGTTAGTAACAGGTATTAACTGGACATTTGCTCCCGCATTAAGTGTTGTTCAAGATATACGATGGGGAAGATCATATGAAGGATTTAGTGAAAATCCTGATATCCATGATAACTTAACATATCAAGCAATCATGGGATTTGAAGAAAACGGTGTAAGTGCAACTGCAAAGCATTACTTTGGTGATGGTGGAACAATTGGTGGTGTTGATCAAGGTAACGTAATCCTTGATGAGGCAACAGTTAGAGCAATCCACTTACAACCATATTACGAAGCAATAAGGGCAGATGTTGATACAATCATGATTTCATATAGTTCAATAAACGGTCTAAAAATGCACGGAAGTGATTATTGGATTAACGATGTATTAAAAGACGAAATGGGCTTTGAAGGATTTATCATTTCTGACTGGAATGCAATTCATCAATTACCTGGTGATTTTGATAATCAAGTTGTTGATAGTATTAACGCTGGTGTTGACATGTTGATGGAACCACATCAATGGGAAAATGTAATTAATATCATATTCAACGCAGTCCTTGATAATCGAATTACTTATGAAAGAATTGATGATGCAGTAAGGAGAATTTTAACTGTTAAATATGAAAGAGGATTATTTGATAATCCGACATATAAACTGGATGAAAGTTACTTAAATAACCAAGAACATCAAGATATAGCACGAGAAGCAGTTAGAAAATCACTAGTATTACTTGAAAACAATAATAACTCATTACCGCTAAGTAAAGACGATAAAATATTCTTTACTGGTCCTGGTGTTGATAACGTCGGATTAATGTGTGGGGGATGGACAACATATTGGCAAGGGAATTCAAGTTCAGTCATAGGTGCTGGAAAAAGCATCTTTGATGCAATGAATGAAGTTTTATTAGATAATAATGGTGTAGTAGCAACTTCATGGCAACAAGCTGATACTGTAATTGTAGTATTAGCAGAAAATCCATATTCAGAAGGATATGGTGATAATGGAGTATTAACCCTAACTGGTGGGAATGCTTCTGGAGATAATATAGCTGCCTTACAACTGGCTTCTCAAGCACAGGCTGCAGGGAAAAATGTTGTAGGAATATTAATATCAGGTAGACCATTATTACTAGAAAACTATATGGCAAGTTTCGATAGTTTCATCGCAGCTTGGCTACCAGGTACTGAAGGTGGAAATGGGATCAGTGACGTTTTATTTGGTGATTATGATTTTACTGGTAAGTTATCATTTACATGGCCATTAAATTCAAGTCAATTTGGTTATACATCAAATGAGGTAAACTATGATCCAAACAGTGTACTTTATCCATATGGATATGGATTAAAGTACCAAGATTAAGGGTTTAAATAGTCATTATAAGAATGACGATATTGAATATAAATAAATTAGGAGGAACAAAAAATGAAGAAATTATTAGTATTGCTTGCTGTATTTACAATCGCTCTTACTCTAACTGGTTGTAAAGAGAAATATCAAGGGATTGATAATGAGCAAGCCGGTGAAATTGATTTACTATTATGGAGTGGATCAGGAACACATTATGAAGACATAGGAAATATGAATTTAGCTGTTGAAGATTTAGTAGCACAAAATGATGCTGCTGCATATGCAGTTGCAAAAAAATTCAATGAACAATATCCAAATGTAAAAATTAATGTATTAGCTATCGCTGGTGGACCAAATGATGGGGGACGTATTTGGGCTCAAGAATTAGCAAACTATGAAGCTGAATATGGAGCACATCCAGGAGTATGGGCTACAACAGATTTAGCAGGGGATATTCAAAAAGGAATCGTAGCTGACTTAGATAGATTCGCAGATGATCCTTTATACCAAAGCATGAATCCATCAATCTTAGAAATGATGAACTATTATGGTTTCCAAGGTGGATTACCACAATACATCTTACCTTGGGGCGTTTATGTGAATAAAGAATTAGCTGAATCACAAAACTTAGATGTACCAGAACCAGATTGGACAATCGAAGACTACACAGACTTTATTGGAAATAGTGAAGAAAGCGTTTATTATGGAAGTATGGATACACCAATCCATTTAATCGAAACTGGAGTTACAACATTAAACCAATCACTATTTAACTATGACGGTGGAGACGAATTTGTTGACTTAAACAGCGACGAAATGCGTGAAATGATTGAGTACATCGCTGAATGGGACGAAAACTCAGTATGGGGTGGAGAACAAGACCCTGAATTTATGGAAGCACACTGGAGTTGGAGTTACAAATTCTTTATCGAAAACAAATTATTAACATTAGAAGGAGACCCATGGATGATGGGAGACTGTGCAACACCTTCTGATCCAGATAACCAATGGTGGGGTTCTTGTAAATCAGCTGATTGGGACATCTATCCACGTCCTTCAACTGACTATGTAGATAACACAATCGGTATTGTATTAGATCCAATGAGTGTTTATAACTACTGTTTAGATGATGGAGATATCGCATGTACAGAAGAAGAAGAATTAAGAATCAAAATCGCTTATACATTCGCTTCATTCTGGATCGCAGATACTGAAAGCTGGGAAGCACGTGCTGCTCAAGAGTTTACAGACGTTGAAAACGATGTAACATCAAGTTCATTAAACGATAGTTTCCCTGTAACTACAGGTGAAATGTTCGACGAACAAATGGAAGTATGGTATACACCTCTTAAACATCAAAGATTTAAAGATCAAACATTGATGCCAGGATTCCACGAAGTAATCCGTCTATATGAAGAAGGACAATTCTGGGACGTTTCAGATAAAGCATTCCCTTACTTCTACAATATTGAAGGTACTCGTAGAGAAAACTTATACGAATGGAAAAATTACTGGAGTCCAGACGTAAATGGTGGCGTTGAAAAATCTGACCCAGACTTTACAAATACAATCTTAGGAAACTTATCAACTTGGAATGAATTAGCTAATGAAAGATTTGCTGAATCATTTGATGATTTACGTACAGGTTTAAAACGTTTCTACGGATATACTGACGAAGACTTTGAATAATTACTAACAAAAAAGATTACTCTCCATGGATTAACCATGGGGGGTAACCTTGTTTTATTACTTTAGGAGGAGATTATATGAACAGGCAAAGAATATTTCGATTAGGGTTCATTGTTGTTTTAGTAGTAATAATCAGTCTCTTTATATTTAACCCATTTAGAAGTAGTGATCTAGAAGCTTGGAGTGAAGAAGTAAGCTATCAAGATTATGAAAATGCTCTAGACATATTAGAATCATCAATTGACATACCAAGATACACATATTATGACTACTTAGAAGACATAAATAAAGATTATACTCTAACAAGTGCAGATGCAAGCTTAACAACAGCTCAAAGTACTAATAGACTTAATTATCAAGGTAATGATGTTGCTGATTTGTTCACAGATATGGAAGCTTCATATACTGTGGAAGTTACTGATAGTGGTTACTATAAATTAGATTTAGATTATATCGTTACAGGAGAAATCCTAAACAACATCACTATTGCTGTAAAAGTAAATGGTGAATACTTATTTAGTGAAGCTCAAACAATTGATGTACCTTTATATTGGAAAGACGACACAAAAGAATTTGGTGTCGATACATACGGTGATCAATCACTACCACAACAAGAAAAAATAGAAGAATGGAGACCTTTAGATTTATATAACAACACATATACATCTAATGAACCCCTACTTTTCTACTTTCCAGTAGGAACAAACACAATCACATTTGAGAATGTTTCTTCAGGAGATTTACGGTTAGGAGATTTAACTTTAAATCCACCTCTTGAAATTCCTACATATGAAGATTACGTTGCTAACTATAGTGCAACTGCAAGCGAAACAAACATTTATATAAATGCGATTGATTACGTAGAAAAAAATTCATCATATGTTAGATTAATGGCTTTTGGTGATCCATCAGTAGCACCATACGACAGCATCTATAAAAAACTAAACGTTATCGATGGTGAAGCATGGTACAAAGCAGGTCAAGAAGTAACTTATGAAGTAACTGTCCAAGAAGACGGTTTTTATGATTTGACATTACATTATGCTAACTATAAAACTGATTTTGATGTATTCCGTTCAATCAAAATCGATGGTGAAATTCCTTTCCAAGAATTTGCATCATATGCCATTCCATATACTCCTACAAACTGGGAAAATCATACTTTTGAAAAGGAAGACGGAAGTAACTATCAAGTCTTCTTAACAGAAGGGACACATACAATCACATTACGTGCTGAGAAATCAGAATTATCAAGATATTTACGAGATATCCAATTAATGATTGATCATATAAATCAATTTGCTTTAGAAATCATTAAGATAACTGGTAAAGATATTGATCGAGATCGTACTTGGGAATTAACTAAATATATTCCTAATACAGAAACATACTTAGTTGCCTATAATACAATGGTTAAAAGAATTGTTGTTGAGTTGAGTGAGTATTCAGATAAGGAAGATTTAAGTACTACTTTATCATATCTGAAAAAAGCAGTAGTTGAATTTGAAAAAATGTTAGAAAAGCCAGATGAATTACCATTATATTTAAACAACCTATACAGTGGAAGTAGTAGTGTTACATTACTGCTTGGTGATAGTTTAGATAACCTATCAAATCAACAATTGTATTTAGATGGGTTATATGTTTCAAATAATGAAGAATACGCTAGAGCTAACGCCAACATATTCCAAAGAACATGGAATATGATAGTTGGTTTTGTAAGTAGTTATACAAGTGATAAATACAATATTGAAAATGATGAAGAAGCAATTGATGTATGGGTGAATAGACCAATTACATATGTAGATATTATGCAGAAAATGGTTGATTCAACTTATACAGAAGAAACAGGTGTAAAAGTTAAAATATCAGTTATGCCTGATGCTAATAAACTAATCCTTGCAAATAGTGCGGGTAATACACCTGATGTTGCTTTAGGATTAGCTAGTTATATGCCGTTTGACTTAGCGATACGTGGTGCTTTACAAGACCTAACAGAGTTTGATGATTATTGGGAATTTGCCAATAATTTTGCTCCAGGTGCTTTAGTACCATATGTGTTAGATGATGGTGTATATGCAATGCCAGAAACATTGGAGTTTAATGCATTAGTATATCGTAAAGATGTATTTAACGCGCTTGAACTTGAAGTTCCAGATACTTGGGAAGATGTTATTGGTATTTTACCAACCTTGCAAAGATATGATATGAACTTCTATTATCCAACTAGTGGTGGAACATCACTAAAATGGTTCTATCAAACTGCACCACTGATTTATCAGTATGGTGGTTCTTTATACAGTCCTGATGGATTAAGTACAACAATTAATAGTGAAGAATCATATCAAGGTTTAAAATTGCTAAGTGAATTATATACAACCCACAGTTTACCAGAACAAGTACCAATCTTTTATAATTCATTTAGATACAATAAGTTACCAGTAGGAATTATTGATTTTAATACATATATGCAACTTAAAAACGCTGCTCCAGAACTTGTAGGACAATGGGCAATAGCTCCTTATCCTGGGGTATACAATGAAGATACTGATACAGTAGAACGTTGGTATTTAGGTAATGGTACAGGTGGCGTAATGTTTAATGATTCGGCTGATATTCAAGGCTCATGGGGATTCATGAAATGGTGGATGTCAACTGAGACACAAACGGAGTTTGCCTATACGTTACAAGCTACTTATGGACCAGAATTTTTATGGCTAAGTGGTAACTTAAATGCAGTAGAAAATTCTCCACTTGATAATCAGGATAAACAAATTATCTTAGAGCAAATCAAATGGTTAAGAGATGTCCCTAGAACACCGGGACAATATATGTTAGAACGTGGTCTTAGTGATATTTGGAATACTGTTACATTTGATGGTGTACCAGTCCGTGTTGCTATTGACAGACAAGTAATAATTATTAACAGGGAAATTAAAAGAAAATTAGTAGAGTTTGGGTATTTAGATAGTGAAGGAAATGTAATCAAAGAATATATTATCCGTGATGTCGACTGGATTCAATCACAAATGGATAATGCAGGTGGTAACTAATGAGTAGTATATCTAGAGTTCTTAAATTAGGTAGAATTGTAAAATTATTCCAAAAGGATATATCAAAACTACTCGAACAAGAACAATTAAAAATTCAAAGAAAAAGAGATCGTCGTAAAGACAAAACCTCAACCTTCTTATTACTATTACCTTATATTCTTCTATTTTCAACATTTATCATTATCCCTGTTATAGTTTCAGCTTTATTATCATTTACATACTTCGATTTGATTCAAACACCACGATTAGCAGATTTATACGGAATGTATAACTATGTAATGTTAATAACTCAAGATGAAAACTTCTTAAAATATGTAATACCAAATACATTGAAATATTCAATTATCGTTGGTCCTGGGGGATATATCCTTGCCTTTACAATGGCTTGGATGTTATCACAAATTCCTGCATCTCCACGTAAATGGATTAGTTTAGCTTTATATACACCATCAATGGTTGGTGGAGTATTTATTAGTGTTGTATGGAGAACATTGTTTAGTGGTGATACTTCTGGTTACCTAAATGCAATTCTGTTAGAAAATGGTTTTATCGATGAAGCCATTCAGTTTTTACAAAGTCCAGAGTACTTACTAAACATTATGATCTTTGTTTCATTATGGAGTTCAATGGGTATTGGATTCTTAGCAATGTTAGCTGGTTTGTTAAATGTTGATAAAACATTGTATGAAGCTGCGCTAGTTGATGGAATTAAAAATAGATTCCAAGAAATTATATATATAACAATCCCACAGATGAAACCACAAATGCTCTTTGGAGCAGTAATGGCCATTGTAGGAGCTTTTAATAGTGGATATATTGGTGTAGCTTTATCGGGAGCTAACCCTACACCGCAGTATTCAGGACAATTAATCATTAACCATATGGAAGATTACGGATTTATTCGTTACGAGATGGGTTATGCAGCAGCTATTAGTGTTGTATTACTATTAATCGTGTTTATCTTTAGCCGTATCGCCTATGCGTTATTTGGAGAAAAGGAGTAGGTGATGATATGAGTTTAAAAGTTATGAATGTAAACCCAAAAAGGTTTAATAGAAATCAATTAAAATTTTATATTATTTTAATCCCAATGGCTATCTTTATGATGTTACCAGTAGTCTATATCATCAGCCAGGCTTTGAAACCATTAGATGAATTATTTATGTTCCCACCAAGATTTTTAGTACAAAAACCAACATTAAAGAACTTTACTGATTTGTTTAGAGCAGCATCAAGTACAGGTGTACCAATGATTAGATATTTAGTTAACTCAGTGTTAATTACTATAGTTGCTATATTTACAACATTAATCATTACAACTAGTACTGCATATGCTTTAAGTAAAAAAGACTTTAAATCGAAAAAAATATTGTTCTCAATTAACCAAACAGCATTGATGTTTGTCGCAATTGCAGTGGCAATTCCTCGTTATCTGATTATTGATATTATTGGATTAAATGACTCATTTATGGTTCATATTATTCCATATTTAGCGATGCCAGTTGGTTTATTCTTAGTTAAACAGTTTATTGATCAAGTTCCTGATGAACTGATTGAAGCAGCAAAAATAGATGGGGCAAATGACTGGAATATATTAAAAAGTATTATTATACCTTTAATAAAACCAGCGTTAGCTACAGTGGCAATTCTTACTTTCCAAATGATTTGGAATAGTACAGAAAGTAGTAATATTTATATTATTACTGAAACGAAAAAGACATTTGCCTTTTACTTATCAACATTAACAGCTAATCAAGCTGTGAGTATAGCCGGAGCGGGTATGGCAGCCGCAGCCGGGTTAATCATGTTTTTACCTAACTTAATTATTTTTGTAATTATGCAAAGTAGAGTAATGGACACTATGAGCCATTCAGGTATTAAATAATGAGAAAGTATTTAATTTTCTTATCTGCCATAATCTTATTTAGTTTAACAATAGTAAGTGTAAAAGAACCTGTTAGTGTTGAAGGTTCTAGTGCAACTACTTATACTTTTGCGATTGATCGTAAAGGTCATATCGTAACTACGCAAGATGCGTATTTACCAGATCAAACAATTATCAACTTGGGATTAGATTCTCCAAGTGACTTACATTTTGATAAAGATGATCGTTTATTTATTGCCGATACAGGAAATCAACGAATTTTGATTTATGACCCAAGTGTTGGTGAAGTAGTAGATGAAATCACATATACGGATTTTGTAAGTCCTAAGGGAGTTTTCATTACTGAAGATGATGAATTATATGTTGCTGACAGTGGTGCAGAAGCAGTATTTAGATTTGACTTAGAAGGTAATTTTATTCAAGAATATACCAAACCAACAAGTGTTAGTTTTGAAACAACCACGTTTAACCCTAAAAAAGTTGCAGTAGATAATCAAGATAACTTATATATTGTAGCTGAAGGTGTTTTTGATGGAATTATTCAAATGTCTTCAAGTGGGGAGTTTTTAGGTTATTTTGCACAGAATAAAGTTGTTTTAACTCCTATCCAAAGGTTCCAAGATCTGATTTTCAGTGATGAGCAATTAGATCAATTATCAAATCGTAATCCAGTTAGTTTTACCAATGTTTACGTTGATAAAGAAGGAATTAAATATTCAACAAGTATAGGTGACGATATTAGTAATATTAAAAAACATAATACCAATGGTTCAAGTAGTATTGATACTGATTTTGGATTTGATTGGGAAAGTTTAGATGTATATACTGATGAGAATGGAATTATTTATACCGTTTCAGCTGAAGGGTATATTGATATCTTTACTAGTGATGGTTGGTTTATATTTGGATTTGGATCAAGTGAAGATAATGTTGATGTAAGTGGTTTATATAGCCAATTAATTAGTATTGCTGTTGATAGTGAAGGTGGTATTTGGACATTAGATAATGACAAAGCATTTATTCAAAGTTATTCAGCAACTGATTATTCAACATTAATTTATGAAGCTTTAACTCAATATAAAGATGGAAAGTATGATGAGGCTATTGACAATTGGGAAGAAGTACTTAAACTAAATCAATTAAGTGTAATTGCTCATAATGAAATTGGTCGTAACTTATTTAGTCGCGGTGAATATGAAGAGAGTATGGAACACTTTGAGTTATCAGGAAATAGATTTTATTATAGTGAAGCTTATTGGGAAGTTAGAAATGTAGGAATGCAACAAGGTTTACCAATCTTCTTATTAAGTCTTATTGTAATAACTGTTGTCTTTTATTCGGTTAAATTTTCTAACCGCCGTTATGGATATTTAAGTACACCAATCGGTGCCCTTAAAAAGGTTGCAGGTGTTAGACAAGTAGATGATTTGTTATTTAGTTTCTCATTCTTTAAACATCCACTAGATGGATTCTATGATTTAAAAAGAAAAAGAAGAGGTTCTTATTTAGGAGCAACTATTCTATTTGCATTATTCTTCATTGTTTATTTAAACTTCACAATGAACAAAGGCTTTATCTATCAATTTATTGAAGCTGCAGATATGGATCTAAGTGCGATATTAATTGGGTTCTTCTCAATCTTTGCATTGTTTATATTTAGTAATTACTTAGTAACATCAATAAATGATGGAGAAGGTAGTATTGGTGAAATATATAAAGGTGTAATGTACTCTTTAATGCCTTTAACAATTGCCTATGCAGTTACAACTTTCTTATCATATTATTTAACATATAATGAAATTGTTATATTACAACTTATTTTGAACGCAGGGATCATCGGAACAGCTATTATTTTATTCTTAGCAGTTCAGGAGTTACATAATTATACAATTAGAGAAACAATTAAAAGTTTCTTATTAACATTCTTATTTATGATTATTGCTGGGATCCTATTTGCTTTTGTTCAAATCATGGGTGATCAATTAATTCAGTTCATCATTGGACTAGTACAGGAGGCATATTATGGAATATTCAGCTAAAAAGATAATATTTAGAATAGCTATTATAGTAGTAATGCTTTCTTCAATAATTGGCGTATATGCAACATATGTACCAACAAACAGAGACACTCGTGAAGCTCCAGATGAAGTAACACAATTTATCGATGAACCAACAGATATGCAATTACTTAAAGAAACAGAAAATTTCAGATATTATTTCAGAGAATCTAGAGACACAATCGCAATTTATGATAAAAGAAATGAATATACTTGGTTAACAGGTACAGATTTAGAATTTTCTAAGGATATTGATGATGAATGTGATGATGTTTTAGATTTATATGAAGACCAATTTTACGGTTTAGATCCATTGTTCTTTAATGATTTTGCCTTGTTAATTGGAGATACAACTACATCATATGTCGTTGATAATGGAAGTTTAAGTATTGCCCTAGAAGGATTATTAGAAACTGATGCTTCTGACACTGTTTCAGTAACATTAGAAGACATGGATTTAAATGAATCAACAATGTACCAATTAAGTTTTACAGCTTCAAGTAGAGATGATAAAAACTTAATCGTTAATCTTGGTAGTGAAATTAATGAACAAATAGCTCTAACTAATGAAGATACAGCTTACACATTTGTTTTTACTGCTTCAAGTACAAGTACTGCTGATATTGAGTTTTTACTTGGTAATATTGATGCTGATTATATTGATACAAAAGTATTTTTAGATGACATTATGTTTGAAGAATGGGATCCAACTGTTTTAGATACTGATGGTGTAACTGTTATTGGTGGTGTTATAGAAGATACTAATCAAGTATTACGAGGAGACTTTGAATTATTAGAAGCAGAATTAACAACAACTGATGATGATATTTTGAATGCTTGTCGTCCTAAAGAAGTAAGATTAAATACAACTTACACAGGGTTTGCGAACTCATTAATTACTGTTGAGTTTTATGATTTTGCCAATAATATTAAACGTATTTCTAGTGCTTCACACGCAAATGTTGACAGTGAATTATTAATGGTAAATGGTGATGATTCACATTACCGTTTAGATATTGATTTTAAAAAGGAAAATATTGAAATAAGTGTGCACATTTACTTTGATAATAATGGTATTCGTTATGAAGTAAGAGATGAAGAAGTATATAGTGAAGACGAAACATATACTCTTGCTGCAATCATTATTTCACCTTTCTTAGGTGCTAGTGGTGGTGCATATGAAGAGTTTGATTTAACAGAAATGGATTATAAAGATGAAGAAATCTTTAAATATAAAGTACCTGGTTATTCTTTGGTACCTGATGGTAGTGGAACATTAATTAGATTTAGTGATAATGATGTTAAATTAGAACCGTATAAAGGTACTATTTATGGTGAAGATATTGGACAAGCATCAGAGTTTTATAACTTTGGAGATGGGTATGTTCCGCATAAAAAATCTTCAATGCCAGTATTTGGTATGGCACATGGAGATGAACAAGCTGCCTTTATCGCATATGCAACTAGTGGCGAAGAACATATGCAAGTAATTGCTATGCCTGAAGAAAACTTAACGTATTACAATTTTACTTATCCACGTTTTGAATACAATAAACAATATTTACAAGTTTATAACAAACAAGGATGGGGTTATTTAACATACTATGAAGATAGAAATCATTTTGATATTGAAATGAGATATGATTTCTTAGCTGGTGGTGGCGATACTGGTCATAGCGCAGACTATGTTGGTATGGCAGGAAGATACCGTGAATATTTAATCGAAAATGAACTATTAAATGAATTAGAAGTAACAGAAACAGATATCCCGATTCGTTTAGATTTCTTAATGAGTGACTCAGAAAGATCTATCACTGGATTTGTTAATCAAGTAACTACTAAACCAAGTGGTGTAGACTCTATCTTAGAATCAATTATGGCGGATGGTATCACCAATATTAATTCCGGTTTATTAGGTTGGAATGATGGTGGTGTCACAATAGGTGATACAAGAGATGTAGATTTTAGTCGTGATATAGGTAGAGAAAGTGAATTTGAAGATCTCTTCGAAAAATACAATGAACTTGGTGTTGATATTTCCTTCCAAGATGATTATTTTGTAATCAATGATGATATGATGACTTTAAGAAGAAATGCAGCACAACACACATCAACATGGTATTCATATGTTGATGTATATACTGATCCTATCGAAAGATTCTATTTCGCTCGTCCTGTGAAAAGTATGAGTTGGATAGAGAATCATGCTGAAGCATTTAATGATTTAGGTGTACTATCTTATTCAATTAGTGGTATTACCGATAACTTAATAACTGATGCAACCGATAATCATTCAAGAAGAGATGCAATGAATATATATTTAGAAGGGTTTAGTAAATTAGATCAAACTAAACTAATCAACGCATACCAACCAAATATGTTCTTATGGCAATATACAGATAGATACTTATCTGCACCAGTTTATGGAACACAGTTCCTAATTGAAACAGATACAGTGCCTTTCTTACAATTAGTCCTAAATAACACAATGGAAATGTATGCCCCTTATTCTAACTTTAGTTTCTATACACAAAGTGATATGTTAAGAATGATTGATTATAATGTTTATCCAAGTTTTGTCTTAACTGATAACCCTGCATACTTACTAACTGACACAAATTCAAAGAACTTCTATTCAACTGAGTATGATTTATATCAAGAGTTAATCCCTAGTATTTATGGTTATGTGAATGAGGCATTAAAATACGCTTTAGGATCTGACTGGGTAGATCGTACTGTATTAGAAAATGGAGTTATTAGAAATACTTACTCTAATGGTGTTGAAATTATCATCAATTATACAGAAGATAACTACGATTACGATGGCGTAATCATCAGTGGTGAATCTTATGAAGTGGTGGGTGAATAAGATGCCTAATAATATTAGAAAAAATAAAGAAGTAAGAAATCAGTTAAAAGCAGAGAAACAACAAGTTAGAGAAGAGCAGAAAGCTCTTAGATTAAAAGATAAAGAGCAAAAACAAGAACAAAAATTAGCATTAAAAGAAAAACTAAATGCAATGACAAAAGCAGAAAGAACTGCATATAAAAAACAATTAAAACTTCAGAAAAAACAACTAAATAAAAAACCATTAACAGACAAACAAATTATGAAGTTATTACAAAGAAGTACACACCAAAATAAACAAGCATATCCATTCTTATATGCATGGCTTATTGGATTTGTAGTAATGACAATAATACCATTCTTCTATACTATGTACTTAAGTTTTAATGACGTACAATTAACAGGTTTAGGATGGGAATTAACCTGGATTGGATTTGAGAATTATATTACAGCATTTTTTGGTAATATCTCATTTACTCCAGCATTAATCGAGTTTATAACACTAGAGTTTACTTATGTTCCTGCGATTGTAATATTCTCATTTATCTTAGGTATTTTACTAAACAGAGACATTAAGTTCCGTAGTGGATTCCGTACAATATTCTTTTTACCTGTAATCGTATTAAGTGGTAGTGTAATGGACCAATTAATGAATTCAGGAAGCACATCATTAGCTGATTTTAGTGAAAACATTATCTTTAAAATGTTATTAAACTACAGTCCGTTTATGGCACGTACAATGCTTGGATTGTTTACAAACTTTACAATGGTTTTATGGTTTACAGGTATTCCAATTATTTTATTCATTAATGGATTACAAAAAATTAGTAGATCATTATATGAAGCAGCAAAAATTGATGGTGCAACATCATGGCAAATATTATGGAAAATTACAATTCCAATTATTAAACCAACTGCATTAATCGTTACAATTTTCACTATAGTACAAATTGGAATGTACAATATTAACCCAATTTTTGGATTAATTCGAGATTCAATGTACAACTTCCAAGGTGGTTTAGGTTTAGCTAGTTCATATGCCTTTGTTTATACATTAGTTGTATTATTATTTGTTGGTATCGCTATGATTGTCCTAAGAACAAAAAGTGATAATGTTGATGTTAAATTATCTTCAATTCAGAAAAAACGTTTTGAGATGATGACAGAGTACCGCAAAGAAAAACAATTATTAGCTATTGAAAATAAAAAAGAGGCTAAATTAGAAGTAAAACGACAAAAAGAAGAAAAAGTTAAACAAAGAGAAACAGAACGAGAAAAATACAATGCCTTAAGTGCTGAAGATAAAGCAATTATCAAAGCAAAAAGAGATGAAGAGCAAAGAGTTCAAAAAGAGGAACAAACTGCTTTAAAAGAAGCAAACAAAATAGAAAAGCAAAAAGAAAAAGAAGCGAAAAGAATTGCTAAGCAAGATGCAAAAGAAATAAGACATTTAGAAAAAGAAAAACAACGTGAAGAAAAAAGACAACTAGCTCAGGCAAAAAAAGAAGAAAAAGAACGTCTTAGAGAAGTTAAGGCTCAAATGTCTGATGCAGATAAGCAAGCTCAAAAACTTGAAATGCAAAAACAACAGGAAATTAGAAAAGCTGAAAAAACTGCACAAAGACAAACTAATCGTGATTTAAAAATTCAAGAACGTGAAGAAAATAGAAGAATCTTCAAAATGCGTGTTAAACGTATTTTTACAAGTAAAAAATATTTCGCTCAGTTCTTAACAACAGTTATTATTTACATTTTATTAATTACGATATCTTATGTATTCTTATTCCCATTTATTAGTATGCTATCACTAGCATTAATGTCTCCTCAGGATATTATCAATGTTGAAGTAGACTTTATCCCTAGAGGTTTATACTTTGGGAACTTTATAGTAGCAATGGAAGCTTTAAATGGATACAAAGCACTATTTAACTCAATTTGGTTCAGTGGGACATTAGCTGTAGCACAAACAATAATTAGTGCCCTAACAGGATTTGCTTTCGCAAGATACGATTTTAGATTTAAGAAAGTATTATTTGCCTTAATCTTAGTATCATTTATCGTACCAGTACCAATTATCTTTATTCCAAGATTAATGATGTTTATATCAGCGCAATCTTCTACAGGAATCAAATTAATTGGGACAGTAATCCCACAGTTATCACTTGCCTTATTTGGACAAGGTGTTAACTCAGCAATTTTGATTTTAATCTTCTATAACTTCTTTAGATTAATCCCTAATGTGTTATATGAAGCAGCTCGTATTGATGGTGCTAGCCCATTTAAACAATTCTGGGAAATTACAATCAAAATGAGTTTATCAACAATCGTAGTAGTATTCTTGTTCAGTTTCGTTTGGAACTGGAATGAAACATATGTAACAAATCAATTACTCGGAGATAATATGGAACTATTGCCATTACAGTTAGGTATCTTTGATACATTGTTTGCCAATAGACCATCTTCTAATGTCCCAGGACAAGAAGGAGTTGCTCGTATTAGTGAAGCATACCGTATGGCAGCAACGTTTATTAGTATGTTACCATTGTTTATTTTATACTTCTTAGCACAGAAACAATTTGTTGAGGGTATTGAAAAAACTGGTATTACTGGAGAGTAGTGATTACATTGAAAAAAACTTTAATATTCATCCTCTTCCTTTCTTTAGGGTTAACATTGTCAGCCTGTCAACAGGCTGACAATGAACCTCAAGAAATTATTGAAGAGACATGTTTTGCACCTTCAGGTTATAGTGAAACCTTAACCTATGATTTAGTATGGTCTGATGAGTTTGATGGAACTGAACTTGATTCATCAAAATGGCGATATGAAGTTAATGGTGACGGTGGTGGAAACAATGAATTACAATATTATACAAATAGTAATACTGAAGTTAGTGATGGAACTTTAAAAATCATCGCAAAATTAGAAGACTATGCTTTGAAAAATTATACCTCTAGTAGAATAACTACTGAATATTGTGCTGAATGGAAATATGGTATCTTTGAAATAAGTGCTAAACTTCCTGCTGGTAGAGGAACCTGGCCAGCAATATGGATGATGCCAGTCTACAGCAGATATGGAGGATGGCCAAATAGTGGTGAACTAGATATAATGGAACATGTTGGATATGATATGAATCATATTCATTCAACAATCCACAATGACTACTACAACGGCCAACAAGGTACACAAAAAGGTGATGGAACAACAAACTTTGATGATGTATCTGAAGCATTCCATGTTTATAAAATGGAATGGTTACCTGATAAAATATTATTCTGGACAGATGATGAACTAGTTTATACATATGATCCAAATAAATTTAGCACATGTCCAGCCAAAGAGATATGGCCATTCAATTCACCATTCTTCTTAATTATGAATGTTGCAATTGGTGGAACATGGGGTGGAGCACAAGGTGTTGATGATTCTATATTCCCTGTTCAAATGGAAATTGATTATGTACGAGTATATCAGGCAACAGAACTTGAAGGATATCAAGATAACGCTAACTTAGAATAGAAAACCCTGCAAAGGGTTTTTCGTATAAGGAGAGAACAATGAAACATAATGAAATATTAAAAGCTTTGTCTTTAGATGAGAAAGTAAAATGGACCGCAGGTAATAATATGTGGACAATGATTGGTAGTGAACGTTTAGGAATTAAAAGTATTTTAGTCGCAGATGGACCTCATGGTGTTAGAGTATATAAAAAAAGACTCCATAATGAACATCTTGAACAAACACATTTACTACCATCAACAATGTTTCCGTCAGCTGCCGCAATGGCTGCTACTTTTAATGAAAAGTTAATATATGAAATTGGTGAAACTATTGGAAAAGAATGTAATATGTATGGTGTTGATATTTTATTAGCACCTGGAGTTAATTTAAAAAGAAGTCCTTTAGCAGGAAGAAACTTTGAATACTATAGTGAAGATCCGTTAGTAAATGGAAAAATGGCAACAAATTTTATAAACGGTGTTCAATCTCAAGGTATTGGAACTTGTATCAAACATTTTGCCTTAAATGAACAAGAAAACCAACGTCGTTGGATAAATACAATCGCGGATGAAAGAACAATGCACGAGATTTACTTAAAACCGTTTAAAATGGCTATAAAAGATGCTAATCCTTGGTGTGTAATGAGTTCTTATAATCGTGTTAACGGTCATTATGCTGCAGAATCTGAATACCTATTAAAAGATGTATTAAGAAAGCAGTGGAACTACGATGGAACTGTAATGTCTGACTGGGGTGGAGTGCAACATAAAGTAAAAAGCATTAAAAATGGATTAAATATTGAAATGCCTGGAACAAGTGAGTTTAATGATGAAGTATACCAAGCATTAAATAATAAACAATTAACTGAACAAGAAATTGATGAGAGTTTACGTCCTTTATTGGTCTTACGAGATAAGGTGTTAGATAATAAAAATAAAGGACAAAAAACAGATCTTAATCAAAATCATTTGATAGCCGCGAAGATTGCAGAAGAGGCAATAATACTATTAGAGAATGATGGAATATTACCTCTTAATAAAGGTCTTAAATTAGGTGTAGTTGGTGATTTTGCAGTAACACCAAGAATTAATGGTGGCGGAAGTGCAACATTGAAACCATTTATTTTGGAAAATCCTTTAGAAGAACTTAAAAAAAGTTTTGAAGTAACTTATGCCCAAGGATATATTGAAGAGAATACTGATGATAACTTATTAAGTGAAGTAACGAGTGTATCCAAATCAAATGATATTGTATTATTCTTTACAGGTACAACCGAAAAATTAGAAACTGAGGGTAAAGAAAGAGAACATATGAATTTACCTAAAGGACATATTGAAGTGTTTAGTGAAATAAAAAAACATGCAAAAAGAATTATTGTAATCTTAAATAACGGTAGCGCAGTTGATGTTGAACCTATTATCGAAGATTCTAACGCAATAGTAGAAAGTTGGTTTTTAGGTGGAGCTAATGCAAAAGCCTTAGTAAAAGTATTAACTGGTGAAGTTAATCCAAGTGGTAGATTATCAGAAACATTCCCTTTACGGATTGAAAATACCCCTCATTATGGATTCTTCCCTAATAAAGAAGATGAGGTAAACTACTGTGGTGATATCATCAATTTAGGTTATAGATATTATGACACTCATAAACTACTAGTAAGATATCCATTTGGATATGGATTATCATATACTACATTTTCGTATAGTAAACTAGTTTTAGATAAAGAAACAGTAACTGATAATGACACATTAACTGTAAATGTAGATATAACAAATACTGGTAAAGTAGAAGGAAAAGAAGTAGTCCAACTATATGTTAGAGATATTGAATCATATTATCCACGTCCATATAAAGAATTAGAAGCATTTAAAAAAGTATCGTTAAAACCAGGAGAGACTAAAACTGTAAAATTTGAGCTGAATAAGGATGCATTTAGTATTTATTCTAGTGACTTCAAAGACTTTAGAGTTGAAAGTGGAGAGTTTGAAATAATGATTGGGAAAAATGTTAACGAGATTAAATTATGTGAAAAGGTTAATTATCAAAGTAATCAACCTTTAAGAAATAATTTAACCTTAGAACATCCTTTAAAAAACTTCTTTATTTATAAACCAGAAAAAGCTAATAAAATAGCTGAAAAATATCGTGAGTTCCCATGGTATGAAATTGAGGAACCAACATTAAGAGTTTTAAAAAGAGTAAAAAGAGATTTTAATATAAGTGATGAAGATTTTGAAGATTTATTAAATGATTTATTAGAATAGGAGTGGTTTTATGTATAAGGCAAACCCAAAACGTTATGAAAAAATGAAATATAATCGTGTCGGAAATAGTGGTGTTTTATTACCACAAATATCTTTAGGTTTTTGGCAAAACTTTGGTGAGGAAAAACCTTTTGAAGAAGTTAGAGAAATAGTTTTAACAGCTTTTGATCATGGAATTACCCATTTTGATTTGGCAAACAATTATGGCCGTCCTTCGGGAAGTGCTGAGAGTAATCTTGGTAAAATCCTTAATAATGAGTTAAAGCCATATCGTGATGAATTATTCATCTCAACAAAAGCTGGTTACGGAATGTGGGCTGGACCTTATGGAGATAATGGAAGTAGAAAGTATTTATTTGCCTCTTTAAATCAATCATTAAATCGTCTAGGACTTGATTATGTTGATTTGTTTTATCATCATCGACCTGACTATGAAACACCGTTAGAAGAAACAATGAAGGCATTAGCGGATATTGTTAATCAAGGTAAAGCTTTATATGTTGGTATATCTAATTATCCCACAGAAAGAGCTGTGAAAGCTGCTGAATTACTAAAAGAATATGGGGTAGATTTATTAATCCATCAACCTAGTTTCTCAATGTTAAACCGTTGGATTCAGGATGAAGGATTAGTAGATGCTTTAATTGAAAAAGAAATTGGGATAATTCCTTTTAGTATTTTGTCACAAGGTTTATTAACTGAAAAATATATTAAGGGTGTTCCTAAAGACTCACGTGCAGGGAATCCTGATGTACCTTTCCTAAATGAAAAAAACATCACACAAGAGTTAGTTAATAAATTACTAAAATTAAAAGAAATTGCCAATAGAAGAAACCAATCTATGGCAGAAATGGCTTTAGCTTGGACAGTATCACAAAAAGGAATTTCTAGTGCTTTAATTGGTGTTTCTAAACTAAGTCAATTATTAAGTAATATTAGAGCATTACAAAATACTAAATTTACAGAAGAAGAATTACGTTTAATTGAAAATATTACACAATAGGCTTTGTTTTCGAAATATTACGAAAACGATATAGAAATTTACGAAAATATTTGATATAATTAAATGTTAGAACAGGTGATTTTATGAAAAAACTACTATTACTTGGCTTAATAATCCTCCTAAGTTCTTGCGAAACGACTAATAATAATTTCGATATTGTTAATTGTAAAACAAATGATAATATCGGAGGTATATGTGTTGATTTAACAAAACCTATTTTTAGTGGAGTTGATGATATTACTATCGAAAATGGAGAAGATTTTGATCCTCTATATGGTGTAAGTGCAATTGATGACTTAGATGGTGATATTACAGAAAACATAATTGTCGAAGAACAAGTAAATACAGATGAACAGGGTACTTACTTAATAAAGTATATTGTAGAAGATAATTCAGGTAACAAAAGTATTGTTTTAAGATACTTGACTGTAGAAAGACCTTTTGGTGAACTTGGTGTTAACCTTGTTTATAATGGTGAGTTTAATGAAAACCATAATGGTTGGAACATATATGAAACTATTACTGGTGGAGATATAACAATGTTCGTTGATAATGAAACTTTAGTTATTGAAATTGAGACAACTGAAGAATCTGTTAGATGGGACCCAAGAATTGATTTTCAAGGGTTAAACTACGAACAAGGTGCAACATATCAAGTATCATTTGATATTAAAGCAGAAAGAAATAGGGTTATTAGTATCATGATTGGGGAATTAATTAATCAAGCCCCATGGTTTTATCACTTCCGTGATGGAGAAAAAACATTATTTGATATTACTACTCAAACCGAAACTATAACATTCGAATTTACAATGTATAACGAAACAACATATAATGGCGCAATTCTTTTTGAGTTTGGAAGAATTAGCGGAGAAGATTTAGATACAACAATAACTTTGGACAATGTAATTGTTAGAAAGATTAATTAGGAGAAAAAGATGAAAAAATATATATTATTATTCCTGTTGGTATTTTTACTAACAGGTTGTGAAACAGCTGATCCTCAAGATACAGACCCGTCTTGTTTTACCGGATTTCATATAGAAGATGGTGTATGTGTTAAAGATGATGATCCTGTAGATCCTATCGATCCAACAGACCCGAATTTTGATAATGATACATGTACCCATTTAGAAGATATTGGTGAATGGCAAGCTGTATGGTGTGATGAGTTTAATTACACTGGTTTACCTGATTCTGATAAATGGAACTATGATATAGGTGGAAATGGTTGGGGTAATGGTGAAGACCAATATTATACTTTAGAAGATGAAGATAATGCTTATGTTGAAGATGGATATTTAACAATTACAGCAATTAAAGAAAGTTATCAATCTAATAACTATACATCTGCTAGATTAATTACTAAAAACAATGGTGATTGGTTATATGGTAAGATACAAATTAAAGCTAAATTACCTTCTGGTAGAGGAACATGGCCAGCAATTTGGATGTTACCAACTGACTGGGAATATGGTGGATGGCCTGATAGTGGTGAAATTGATATTATGGAACACGTAGGTTACGATCCAAACAATGTTCATACGACACTTCATACAGCCGCTTATAATCACATGTTAAATACACAAATTGGCTATTCATACAGTGGGACTACCTTTGAATCTGATTTCCATCTTTATGAAATTGAATGGGAACCAGGAGTAATTCGTACTTATGTAGATGATATATTAATTGCCACGTTTGAGTTTGATCCCGAAGATAATGCAGGTGTTGAAAACTATGAAGCATGGCCTTTTGACAAAGATTTTCATTTAATATTGAATATCGCAGTTGGTGGTGCATGGGGTGGAGCAAATGGTGTAGATCCATCAATATGGCCACAAGAAATGGTTGTTGATTATGTTCGTGTATATCAAAAAGATTACGCAGGAATGGACGAAACAGCCCCAGAGGTAGTAACTAATATTGAAACTTTGGTAGCTAAAAACTCAACAGCATACATCGCATGGGACAAAGCGATAGATGACGTAATGATTAAAGAATACGATATTTATATTGATGATGTATTATATGAAACAACTACTTTAAATGGGTTACTAATTAAAAACTTATTACCAGAAACATCATATCAAGTAAAAATAATCGCAGTTGATTTTGCGGATAATAATTCACCAGAAGCATTATACACATTAGAAACGGCACCAACACAGTTAATTACAACAAGAGTTGAAGCTGAAAACTATGATACGATGCAGGGAATTCAAACTGAGATTGCATATGATAGTGGTGGAGGATTAAATGTTGGATGGACAAATGATGGAGACTATTTAACATACAATTTAAAAGTAGTGGAAGCAGGAACATATACAACAGATTTTAGATTAGCAAGTGGTGCGAGTGGAGGAACTTTCTATTTTATAGTTGACGGTGTTATCCTAGATACAATTACATTTGACGGTACCGGAGGATGGCAAAACTGGATAACAGTAACATCTGATCAATACCAATTAACAGAAGGAGTACATGAGTTTAAAATTCACTTTATAAGTGAAGGAACTAATATAAACTATTTTGAGACAGAGAAGGTGGAATAATGGTAACAATTAAAGATGTATCAAAACGTAGTGGATTTAGCATAACTACAGTTTCAAAAGCTCTAAATGATTATTCGGATATTTCCGACAAAACTAAGAAGAAGATTTTAGATCTTTGTGAAGAAATGGGTTATGTACCCAATCTTTCAGCTCGTAGTTTAGTCAGTAAGAAATCATATACAATCGGTATAATCTTTGAAGAAATCACAGGGATAGGATTACAACATCCTTTATTTTCTAAAATTCTAGAAAGCTTTAAATCTAGAGTTGAATCTCAAGGATATGACATTATGTTTTTATCAAATAGTATCGGTAAAGAACATGGTGGTTATTTAGAACATTCAAAACGTAAACAAGTTGAAGCTATTTTAGTACTATGTACTGACTTTGAAAGTGATGAAATTCGTAAATTAAGTAAATCAGAGATTCCAATTAGTGTAATTGATTATTCATTTGCAGGTGTATCAAATGTTACATCCAACAACAAACGTGGTGTTCATCAAGCAGTCAAACATTTAGTTGATTTAGGCCATAAAAAAGTTGCTCATATATATGGGGGTCTTTATTTAGATATTGGGAAACGTCGTAAAGAATACTTTGAAGATTCAATGGCTAAATTTGGTCTAGAAGTTAAACCAGAATACTTAGTAAGTGGAGAGTTCTTTAGTAAAGAAGATGGATACAATGCCATGAATCATTTACTAGAACTTAAAAACCCACCAACAGCTGTATTCTGTGCTTCTGATATGATTGCCATCGGGGCAATGCAAGCGATCAAGGAAGCAGGATTTAGTGTTCCTGAAGACTTTAGTTTAGTTGGATTTGATGGAATTGATTTAGGACAATTAATTTCTCCAAGATTAACAACTATTCGCCAAGACACATATAAAATGGGACAACTAAGTGCCAACCAAATCTTACAAATGATTAACGATAAATCACATCGTCAAATAAGAGAAACAATTACCGTAGATACATTTGTTATTGATGGAGAAACTACAAGAGTATTAAAATAATGAAATTAATAAAACATTATGATTTCACAAACATGACAGAACTACATCACGACTGGAATGTAGAAGTTGGTGAAAAATGGTATAACAATGAACTTCAACAATACGTTAATGATCAAAACAATCTTTATTTTGATGAGGGACTTATCATCAAGGCAACACTAAACAAAGACATTATTAAAAGCGCAAGAATAAACACACGAGATAACTTTAAATTTACTTATGGTAAAATAGAAGTTATTGCCAAAGTACCTAGTGGAAAAGGGACATGGCCAGCAATCTGGATGATGCCCAATAAGCCTGTATATGGCCCTTGGCCTAATAGTGGTGAAATCGACATCATGGAACATAACGGAAATGACTTAAACAGGTTATATTGCTGTCTCCATACCGAAAGTTATAATCATCGTAATAAACACGAACAATATGATACAAGAATTGTTATTCCTGATTTAACAGAAGATTTCCATACATTTGGTTTACTTTGGGAAGAAGACAAAATTGTTTATCTTTTAGATGATAAAGAACTTGTAACTTATAAACGAGGAGAAAATGCCAAAGATACTTCACATAAAGGATGGCCATTCACAATTGACTATTACCTAATCTTAAATCTCGCAATGGGTGGAATGTTTGGCGGTAAAGTCGACATGGATAGTTTTCCCCAAAAGTTTATTGTAAAAGATATAAAAATTTATCAAAAATAAAACGGTAGAAATTAATCTACCGTTTTTTAATAACCCATACTTTCTAATAATGCACTTTCAATTCTTGCTATTATACTAGAATACTTATTAGATCCTCTTTCAATATCTTTTAAAGCTCTAATTGCATTAGTTATTGAAGTGTTTCTTAAGTTCCTTGAGCTAATAAAAGCTCTTATATTAGTTAGTGATTTATCTAACTTGCTTATTTCTTTAATTTCATCGACATCTTCGTTTGTTAATAATCCGCGATACTTCGAAAAATGCTTTTTAATCGCTTTTTTCTCTTTACCTGAAATCTTACCATCATCTTCCATAAACATGTATGATAACATCATAATTTCAAGTTTAATCTCATCTGAACGATTAACTTGAGCAAATACATCAGGCTCATCATATTCAAATTCCTTTACGGGTTCAGCTTTGATTCCGAAATCCGCATTTATAGAAGGTGCTTTTGGTAGTACAAAACTATGTTTATACTCTTCTTGTTCAACTTCTGCAATTGAATCTATTTTTAATTCTCTTGGCTTAATGTCTTTTTCTTTAGACGTCTCTTTTATAACTTCTTTCACAACAGTGGCTTGTATAATTGGCTCAGCTACTTTTGTTGTTTCTTTTTCATCTTTTACATCTGGAGTATACATTGGTTTTGGTGGTACAGCTTGATTGTTTATATCGTATGCTTTTGTAGTTGAAGCTGTACTTGTTGTAGCGTAAATATTTTTTTTCTTTTGTGTAGTTTTATCCCATGGATTTTCCGATTTTTTCTCATTGTAAGATGAGTAATCATAGGACTTACGATTACTTGTGTTTATATTTAATCTTCTTCGTGGATCGTTTTGATATTTTTTACGACTTCCAAATAATCCATCAAATACTATTTCCAGTACTAGTTCTATAACTTCACCTAAAATATCGTCCATAAAAAAATACCCCCTTTTAGTTGTTACTATTATTATAGTATATAATCAGAATCTTTTAAAAATATATTTATTATTTCTTTAAATATCTGTGTTAAGATAAGAACAAACGTTTTCAAAGTGAAAAGCTGTGCATTTTTTACGACATTTGTTTAAAATATTTCACGGATACTATATAATGTAACATGTACAAGAATGTAACAAAAAGGAGAATGAAAATGGAAAAAAGTATTAACGCAATTCGTTTCTTAGGGATGGATGCCATTAACAAAGCAAATAGCGGACATCCAGGAATCGTTTTAGGTGCTGCACCAATAATTTATTCATTATATACAAAACAAATGCACATCACACCAAAAGAACCACTATGGTTTAATCGTGATCGTTTTGTTTTAGCTGCAGGACATGCAACAGGAATGTTATATCCAACATTGCATTTAGCGGGATATAAAGTGGGAATGGAAGACTTAAAACAATTTAGACAATTAAACAGTTTAACACCAGGACATCCAGAATACTTACATACAGAAGGTATTGATGCAACTAGTGGACCTTTAGGGCAAGGTATTGCTATGGCTGCAGGTATGGCTGTTGGGGAAAGTTATTTAGCTGCGACTTTTAATAAAGAAGGATTTAAAGTTGTTGATCATTTCACTTATGTAATTTGTGGTGACGGTGATTTACAAGAAGGTGTAACACAAGAAGCTATGAGTTTAGCTGGACATTTAGGGTTAGGAAAATTAATAGTGTTATACGATTCAAATGACATTCAACTTGATGGTCCATTAAAATGGGCAAACACAGAAAGTGTTAAAGATAAATATGAAGCAATGAACTGGCATTATATTAAAGTAAGAGATGCCAATGATATTGATGAAGTAAATGATTGTATTAATGTTGCTAAAGGAGTTAAAAACCAACCATCAATTATTGAAGTAAAAAGTGTAATTGGATTTGGTAGTAGTTTAGCAGGAAAAAGTGCGACTCATGGTTCACCTCTAGGTAAAGAAGAAACAGACGCAATGCGTAAAAGAATGAACTATAATTACGGTGAGTTTGAAGTACCTAAAGAAGTGTATGCTGATTTTAAAGAAAATACAATTGAACGTGGTAATGAAGAACTAGATAAATGGAATAAACTATTTAAAGAATATAAAAAAGCTTATCCAGAATTAGCTAAACAACTAGTTAATATTATCAAAGGTGAATTACCTGTTGATATTAAAAAAGTATTACCAGTTGCTGAATTAGGGACTAATGAAGCATCACGTGTAAGTGGTGGGAAAGCAATCAACCTATTAAGTGAAACATTAGTAAACTTAATTGGTGGTAGTGCTGACTTAACAAAATCAACTAAAGCCAAAGGAGCTAATGGTGATTTTGGATTAAATAATCCTCTAGGTAGAAATATTAACTTCGGTGTACGTGAACACGCAATGGCAGCAATGGTTAATGGTTTAACATTACATGGATTAAAAGCATTCAGTGGTGGGTTCTTTGTTTTCAGTGACTATATGAAACCAGCAATCAGAATGGCAGCAATCATGAATATTCCTTCAATCTATGTATTCACTCATGACAGTGTAGCAGTAGGAGAAGATGGACCAACTCATGAACCAATTGAACAATTAAGTATGTTAAGAACTACACCAAATTTAAATGTTTATCGTCCAGGAGATGCTAATGAAACAAACTTCGCATTTAGAAGTGCATTAGAAAGTAAAACAACTCCTTCAGTAATCGTCTTATCAAGACAAAACTTAGTAGTTAAACAAGAAACTAAGTATGAAGACTTCCAAAAAGGAGCTTATGTAATTAGTGATAAAGAAAACTTTGAAGGAATCTTAATCGCCACAGGTAGTGAAGTAGGTTTAGCTTTAGATGTACAAACTAAACTAGCAGAACAAGGAACAAATGTAAGAGTTGTTTCAATGCCTTCAGTTGAATTATTCAAAGCACAAACTGCAGAATACAAAGAATCAGTACTTCCTGCTAAAGTTACTAAACGTTTAGCATTAGAAATGGGAGCACCAGATTTATGGTATCAATTTGCGCAAAATGTTAAAGGAATCACAACATTCGGAGTAAGTGCTCCAGGTGGAGAAGCAATCAAATTCTTTGGATTTGATGTTGACACTGTAACAAATTTATATAAATCATTATAAAGAGCCTATCAAGGCTCTTTTTTTTGTTTTATTAAAGATGTTTTGTGCGTTCTAATTACTATGATATAATTAATATATGTTTGGGGGGATTATATGAAAAGTTATTTATTTTATTGGATTAACATTTTAAATATTAAGGGAGAAACATCAAACAGGGACTATCGAGTAAATGTTAGTTTTATTTTGGCAATATTCGCTGTCTTATTTTTACGATTTTATATAACTGAAAATTGGATTAATGTATCACTAATCTACATTGGGATAAACATAATACCATTTATCACTATGAGTATTAGACGTTTACGAGTATTAGAAACCAGTTATTGGTATTTATTTTTATTACTGATTCCATTTATCGGTTTAATTTTAGTGATTGCGATATGTGTAGCTGATGAAGTTAGTGGAAATAATCAATTAATGAGAGATCACGATTTAAATCAAAAAGTATATTCAAATAAAACATTTAATCCTGATAGTAAGATTAATACGAGGTTGTAAGGTGGATTATTTTAGTAGTACAATGTTTTGGGGATAGTGTAGTTGGGATTGGTGATGATGCTTTTAATAAATTATCAGAAACACATGTCATTAATCAAACCTACCCAAATGATCCTGGAGTTCATTTATAAAAGCCCAAATTTGGGCTTTTTTTTCATATTCTCTTCACATCAAGTAATAAGATTATGTTATAATAGTTTCAGGTGATATTTATGAAACGAAGAGCGTATGTCTATCAAGAAAACCTAAGTGAAGAATTAGTTATGTTTTTTGAAGGTTTGAGTGATAACTATAAAATTGAAGAAATTAAAGATGAAGTTATTACTTTATTTGATGATGATTTTTATAATGAGGAACCAATTGATCTAGAAAGTTTTCAACAATTATTAGTTGAAGATTTTGATTCAATGGTGACAATTATAATCGAACCTTACTTAGAAGAAGACTTTGTTTTAGGAGAATCTTTAAAAGAGTTTATTAAAGATATTCCTCATGGTGTTTACTTCTTTGAAGATATTATCACCTATATCGTATTAAAAGATAATAGTAAATTAAAAGATGAAGTTAAAACGTTTATCAATTCTAAAGTTAATAATGAGGTTATTCACACTGTTAGAGAGTTTATTGATAATAATATGAACTCTAGTTTGAGTGCTAAAAAACTATACATGCATCGTAATACTTTGAATTATCGAATTGATAATTTTATCGATGCAACAAAAATTAACGTTAAAACATTTAAGGGAGCTAATGCAGTTTATATGCTGTATAAATATTAATGATATATCAAACAGTAATAATCATATTTTCGATTGTACTAAGTGTTATAGGATTGATAATGGTTATCTCACCGAGAATGTTTCTTCATTTAACTTACTTCAGGAAAGAATATAATAGTATTTTTAGAATATCAATAAGGCTAATTGGAGCGATTATTACAGTTTTTGGTGTTAGATTATTTATGGTATTTATTTAAGTAAGATAGTGTTTTGTGCATTGTGCACATTTAAAAGACACTATCTTTTTTATATAATATTAACAGTGATTAAAAAAACTTAATAAAAAGGAGACATATAATGGCTGAACTAAGATTTAATAATTTAGATAAAGTATACGATAATGGTGTACAAGCTGTATTTGATTTTTCATTAAAAGTAAGAGATAAAGAATTTATCGTATTTGTAGGACCTTCTGGTTGTGGGAAATCTACAACATTAAGAATGGTTGCGGGATTAGAAGAAATTACTGCAGGAGAATTATTTATTGATGAAGTATTAGTAAATGATGTAGCTCCAAAAGATAGAAACATCGCAATGGTATTCCAAAGTTATGCATTATATCCTCATATGACTGTATATGATAACATGGCATTTGGATTAAAATTACGTAAAATGGCTAAAGATGAAATTGAAAGACGTGTTCAAAACGCTGCTGATATTTTAGGATTAACTGCTTATTTAGATAGAAAACCTAAAGCATTATCAGGTGGGCAAAGACAACGTGTTGCATTAGGACGTGCAATTGTTCGTGATGCAAAAGTATTCTTAATGGATGAGCCACTATCAAACTTAGATGCTAAGTTACGTGTACAAATGCGTGCTGAGTTAATCAAATTACATGAAAGACTAGAAACTACAACAATTTATGTAACACATGACCAAATTGAAGCGATGACAATGGCTTCAAGAATCGTTGTTATGAAAGATGGATATATCCAACAAGTTGGAGCTCCAAAAGATATTTATGACAACCCTAATAATATCTTTGTAGGTGGATTTATCGGGACTCCTCCAATGAACTTTATTCATGGTAAAGTAGTAGAAGGTTCATTCGTTGGTGAAGGAATCAAAGTTAAAGTTCCTGCTGAAAAACTAGCATTATTAAAAGAAAACAAAAAAATTAATGAACCTATCGTTTTAGGTGTTCGTCCAGAACATATTCATGACGATGCAGCTTCAATCAAAACTTTAGCTGATTCAGTAGTTAATTTAAAAGTTGACGTTGCCGAATTATTAGGTGCTGAAACTAATATCCATGCACAAATTGGTGATCATACAATTACTGCGAAAGTAAACGCTCGTGCAGACTTACATATTGGTGATGAAATTCAATTAGCATTCGATATGAAAACTGTTCACTTCTTCGATCCAGACAGTGAATTAAGAATTAAATAAATTTAGTCAAAACATCCTCGAATGAGGGTGTTTTTTGTTATAATAGGTATAAGGGGGAAATCATTATGAGAGAAATAGGTACTATATACGAGTTTGAGAACGGTAAATATGAGTTGATGGAAGATCATATCGTTCCAGATAGAAAGAAAAGAAGATTTATTCTATTATTAAATCTTTCTGCTTTTCTTGTGTTAGGGATAGGATTCATTATAACAGCATTGGTGACTGATGGAACATATGCAATTGTGATTGATAAACCGATAGATTTAATATTGAATTTATTGATTTTGATTCTTACTGCTGTTTCATTCTTTATATATGCAGTATTCCATGAATGGCTTCATGGATGGGCATTTAGAAGATTTAATCATACTCCAAAAAACTTAATTAAGTTTGGGATTGTTTGGAAAAGTGCAATGGCGTTTTGTATTTCATTAGTTCCTGTTAAAGTAAGGGCAGGAAGATTATCATTAATGATGCCAGTATACGTTGTTTGTATTCCTATATTTGCTTTAGGTATTGTCTTAAATAATCCATGGATTTCTATGTTATCGTTCTTTTACTTGAGCGGTAGTGTTGGTGATTTTTATTATATGTGGAAATTGCGTTGTACAGATAAAAACTATTACTTACACGAGGAAATGCCAACAGAAACAGGTTATGAAGTTGGATACTTATTATTTAGAAAAATAGAAGGTACACTTTGAAGTGTACTTTTTTTTATAATTTTTCACAGTATTCTTTAAGAAAAATGTATGCAACACAAGTACTTAATATATGGGTGATAAAATGAAATATGTCAGAAGAAATAGTGAAGGTGTCCTAATAGATAATGGGAATAAAACATCTTATTTAAAAGGTTTAAGGCAGTTTATTAATGAACTTTGTTTAAGGAATTTATCTACATTTAAAGGAAGAGAAAATGCATCTCAGTTTATTTTGAAAAAACGAAGTGTTTTACCGGTATATATTGATAAAGAAACGTTCCTTTTTCCAAGTGAATCAATTCGTAATTTTAATTGTGTTTATCTTAATTATCATGAAGTTTTAAACATTGAAAGTTATCAAGAAAATTATACAAAGATAACCTTTTATGATTTAAGTGAACTAGTGATAAATATTAGTTATCCAAAAATCGCAAGGCAAATAGTTCGTGTAGAATTGATTTTGAATTGTAAAAATAATATGAAAATAAATGAAAATAAATGAAAAGAAAATGTTTTCATCGAGTTGTTATTGATGGAATTTATTTTCTTTTTCTTGTATAATATGTGTGAAATCAAATTTAAAGGAGTAAAGAAATGGCAAAGAAAATTGTTAGAGATTTAAATGTTGAAGGTAAAACTGTATTAATTAGAGTAGACTTCAATGTACCAATGAAAGATGGAGTTATCACAGATGATAACCGTATCGTTCAAGCTTTACCTACAATAAAAGATGTTGTAGAAAGAAAAGCCAAAGTTGTTTTATTTTCTCACTTAGGACGCGTAAAAAAAGAAGAAGACAAAGCAGGGAAAAGTTTAGCACCAGTTGCTAAAGCACTAGCAGAAAAATTAGGACAAGATGTTAAATTTGTTCCGTTTACTAGAGGACCTGAATTAGAAAGTGCAATTGCTGCTCTTAATGAAGGTGAAATTTTAATGTTCGAGAATACAAGATTCGAAGATGTTGAAGGTAAGAAAGAAAGTAAAAATGATCCCGAACTTGGTAAATATTGGGCAAGTTTAGGAGATGTATTTGTAAATGATGCATTTGGTACTGCACATAGAAGCCATGCTTCAAATGTTGGTATTGCTGCAAATATCGAAGAAGTAGCTGCTGGTTACTTATTAGAAAAAGAAATTAAGTTTATTGGTGGAGCAGTTGATGAACCTGCAAGACCTTTTGTTGCAATTTTAGGTGGAGCAAAAGTAGGAGACAAAATTGGAGTTATTACTAACTTATTAAAAAAAGCAGATAAAATTTTAATCGTCGGTGGAATGAGTTATAATTTCTTAAAAGTTCAAGGATATGAAATCGGAACTTCAATTTGTGAATTAGATAAATTAGATTTAGCTCAAGAATTATTAGATCAAGCTCAAGGTAAAATCGAATTACCATTAGATATTAAAGTTACAAAAGAGTTTGATAACGATTCACCTGCAAGAATTGCTTCGTTTGATGACATTAAAGCTGATGAAATGGGATTAGATATTGGTCCTAAAACATTAGAGAAATACAGAGAATTATTAAAAGACGCTAAAACAGTAGTATGGAATGGACCAGCTGGTGTATTCGAGTTTTCTAACTTTGAACATGGTACTGTAGGTATTTGTGAAATTTTAGCTGGATTAGATGCAACTACAATTATTGGTGGTGGAGATAGTGCTGCTGCTGCAATTAGTTTAGGATTTGCACCTAAGTTCACTCATATTTCAACTGGTGGAGGAGCTAGTTTAGAATACTTAGAAGGTAAAGTATTACCTGGTGTTGCCGCTGTAGACGAGTTATAAAAGAGGATTACAATTTGTAAATAATTGTTTAAGAGGAGTTATTATTATGAAAACAGAAATTACCATTGCTAGTACTGAGGGATTACACGCTGCACTTGCTTCTAAAGTAGTGCAAGTATCAAGTAAATATGATGCGAAAGTAGTAATTGAGTACAAAGAAAACACAGTTGATGCTAAAAGTATTTTAGGGTTAATGAGTTTAGCTGTACCATTCGGTAAAGACATTAAAGTTATTGCTGAAGGAAATGAATCTGAAAAAGCCTTAAATGCTATTAAAAAAATCTTAGGTTAGGAAGAATATGAAAATGAGAAAACCAATTATCGCTGGTAACTGGAAAATGTTTAAAACAAGAGATGAAGCATTACAGTTCATCTATAACGTAAATATGAAAGTACCATCAAGTGAGTTTGTTGATAGTGTAGTATGTGCTCAAGCACCAATCTTAAGAGATCTTGTAAAACGTCAAGGAGACAGTTTAAGAGTTGGAGCGCAAAATATGCACTATTTAGATAACGGAGCTTATACAGGTGAAGTTAGTGCACCACTATTAGAATCTATTGGTGTTACATACGTTGTTTTAGGACATTCTGAAAGAAGAGCTTATTACAACGAAACAGATGCAGATGTAAATAAAAAAATCCACCAGTCATTTAGATATGGTCTTACACCAATCTTATGTTGTGGAGAATCACTAGAAATCAGAGAAGCAGGAACTACAGATCAGTTTGTTGAAAAACAAGTTGTAGCTGCTTTAAAAGGTTTAGGTAGTGAGCAAGTTAAAGAACTAGTTATTGCTTATGAACCAATCTGGGCAATTGGAACTGGTAAAACAGCTACAGCAGAAATGGCAAATGAAACAATTAAAGCTATTCGTGACGTAGTAAAAGGATTATATGGAGAAGATACTTCAGAAGCATTACGTATTCAATATGGTGGAAGTGTTAAACCAGCTAACGTAGATGAGTTATTATCAATGAGTGATATTGATGGAGCTTTAGTAGGTGGAGCTAGTTTAGATCCAGAAAGTTTCTTAGTATTAGTTAACGCTGCAGTTAAGAAATAAATAAAATAAAAGACGAGAAAATCGTCTTTTTTTGTTATAATGTTTGTAAATACTCAAGGAGGGATATTATGGATTTTGTAATTATCTTTGGACCACAAGCAGTTGGAAAGATGACAGTAGGCGAAGAATTAGCAAAAAAAACTGGGTTAAAACTATTCCATAATCATATGACAATTGATCTTGTTTTACAGTTTTTTCCTTATGAAGAGGGACAGGATTTAATTAGATTATTTAGAGAATCAATCTTAACAAAAATGGCTTCCTCTAAACAAAAAGGGATGATATTTACTTATGTCTGGGCTTTTGATATGGAAAGTGATTGGAACTATATAGAACATATATCTGATATCTTTAAGGAACACAATGTTTACTATGTTGAATTAAACAGTAACATTGAAACAAGATTAAATCGCAATCAAACACATAACCGTTTAGAAAAGAAATGGACGAAACTTGATATAGAGGCAAGTGAAGAAAGATTATTAAAGACGTATCAAAATCACCGTACAACATCTGAAGAAGATGAAGTTCCTTATCAAAACTACATCAAAATTGATAATACAAATATTGATGCTAGTACACAGGCTGATATCATTATTGAACGATTTGGATTTGAAGTTATATAATAAAAAAAGCACTCAATTGAGTGCTTTTAGTTTACTTATTATCTGTTGTAGAATTCAACGATTAAGTTTTCTTTAATGTCAGTTAAGATTTCTTGTCTTTCAGGTAATCTTACGTAAGTTGCTTCGAATTTGTTGTCATCGAAACTTACGAATTCAGGACGTGCTACAACTGCTTCTAAACTGTCTTTAACAATTAAGAATTTTTGTGCTTTATCACTTATTGTGATTACTTGTCCAGGTACTACTCTGTAAGATGGGATATCTGTTCTACGTCCATCAACATATACATGTCCATGGTTTACTAATTGACGTGATTGACGTCTAGTTCTTGATAAACCAATTCTGTAAACTAAGTTATCTAATCTTGATTCTAATAAGAATAAGAAGTTCTCACCTTGTTTACCTTGCATTTTCTTAGCTTCATTGAAAGTTTTCTTGAATTGTTTTTCATTTACACCATAAGTGAAACGAACTTTTTGTTTCTCTTGTAATTGAGTACCATACTCAGTTACTTTTCCACGACGTTGTCCGTGTTGTCCAGGTGCATAAGGTCTTTTACCTAACTCTTTACCTGTTTCAGTAATAGAGTATTTTAAACGTCTAGCTTTCTTCCAACTAGGTCCAGTATAACGTGCCATCTGTGTATTCCTCCTTTTATTTTTTTTACGAGTATAACAATGATTTATTAATCAGAATGTTTTAATGTTTTCACCTTGTCAGCTAAGACTACTCACAACCCTTTTTGGAACATTCAGCAGTTAATGAAATTCATTATTTAGCTGCCATTATTACACGTGCGCAACATATATTATATAGACATTACTTAAGAATGTCAACTAATTTCGATATAACTTTTTCTAAGTATAATTGATCGGTTTCATCAAAACGATTTTTGTTTGGTGAATCAATATCAAGAACCCCGAATAACTGATTATCAATCACTATGGGTACAACTATTTCACTGTTAGAATTAGCATCACAAGCGATGTGACCTGGAAACTCATGAACATCTTTAACAACGTAAGTGGTTTGTTCTTTTGCACTATTTCCACATACACCTACTCCAAGTTTGATTTCAGTACATGCTGGTAAACCTTGGAATGGTCCTAAAAAAAGTTTTTCTCCATCAAATAAATAAAATCCAACCCAGTTTATTTCATCTAAAAAATAGTTTAGATATGCAGATAAATTACTGAGATTAGTAATTGCTGGATCAGTTTTTACTAAGAAGTGTTCTAAACTTGTAAGAAGGATTTCATAATTTTCTTGTTTTGTTTTACCTTTTTCAATTGCTACAAACATATTTATCACCTAGAAGTAGTTTACCAAATGTTATCAATTATAACAATGAAAAAAGCTTTAATTTAGAACACTTTTTGTTTTTATTTACGATGTTTGTTTATTTTCGATTTTGACTTTGATTTACTTTCTTCAAGTCCTTCTTTTATTTTACCTTTTCTGATTGTGTATACTGTATCAGCATATTTAGCAACATGTTTACTATGGGTAACAATAATTACACATTTACCCTGTTTTGCAAGATCTTGAAATACTTGACATACTTCATCTTCAGTATCCTCGTCAAGATTTCCTGTTGGTTCATCTGCTAATATGATATTTGAGTCGTGAACTAATGCACGGGCGATTGCTACTCGTTGTTGCTCTCCACCTGAAATTTTATTTATTTCACGGTTTGCAGTATCTTTATCAATTCCAACAGTTTGCAGTATTTCATATGCTTTTGCCTTTTTGTTTGGATATTTAACTTTCTTAATATCCATGGCAGTTATAATGTTTTGTACACCAGTCATATAAGATATAAGATTATATGATTGGAAAATGACGTTAACATAGTCTCGTCGATAATTTGTATATCCAATATCTTTTATTGATTTTCCTGAGACATTAATAACACCATCCTGAACTGTATCAAGTCCGCTTATTAATGAAAGTAATGTAGTTTTTCCACTACCACTTTGTCCAACTATTGCATAAAGTTTTCCTCTTTCAAACTCGACGTTTATGTTTTTTAGTACTGTACGTATTTTTTGTCCATCTTCGTACTTATGATATAAGTCTTTTACATTTAAATTATTTTCCATTTTTACACCTAATTTCTACTTGAAAAGATTTTTTTTGGTTGGAATCGAGTTATATATAAACTTGGTAAGATACTACTAAAAATTATAATTCCAGCTCCAATACTGAGAGTTATTACAAAATCATTTAGAGAAACTGAAACATTTAATTCCTCAATATAATCTACGTCTGATGTTACTTGGGTTAATCCTCCACCCATTCTACCTATGCCGATAGGTGATGAATTATCTTCTTCAATGTTCTCAATTTGCATACTTAAAATCTCATCACCTAAGTAACTTGATACATAGTTAGCTGAGAAGATACTTATTGTAAATGCTAAGGAAGCAATAAGTAGTAATTCTAGAACGTATTGGATACTAATTTTAGCCTTTTGTTCTCCCAATGAGAGAAGTACCCCAATTTCGTATTTTCGATCTTTTAATGTGTTAACAATCAAAAGAGTTAAAATTACCACTGATGCGAATACTACGACGATTAAGACAATATCAGTGAATGAACCCACTTGCTGAATAGGTTCTGTTATGGAGTCGTAATTAGTGTCATTGAAAGAAAGTTCACCATTTTCAATTTCAGGTACCATATTTGTACTACTTTCTATGAAATAATTAACATTAAGTGGATCATCTAAGAAATATGTTGCTGAACTTACTTCAAAGTCATCATCTACGGATTGTCCTGTCAAAGTTAGTGTATCATTTAAAGGAATAAATAGCGTATTGCTAGTGCTACTAATACTTCCTGTTAATGATTCATCATTTTGGTATAATCCAATGATTTCAAATGTCATTTCAGTAACGGTTTCCGGGTCCTCAATCGTAATTGAATCACCGATGTCCAAGTTATTGTCAAATGCTAAATCATACGACATTATTACTACATTATTATCTACACCTGTGAAAGTGTTTGATCCTCCAGTTAAGACATTGATTTCGTTACTGAATGAATCAAGTAGGAAAGGGTTGTTTGTTCCAACTATTGAAACAGAAGTTTCCCAGTCAAGTGAATCATCACTTTCGAATTTATTATCTACATATTCAGTTTCAATCGGAACAAAGTCCACAGCCTGTGCCCTCGTTTCAATGCTGAAATTATAGTCTACTACATATTCGCTTTCTGCTAATAAATAGGCAGTTTCACTTGTAATAGTACCCATCATTTCCTCAACAGTTGACATATCAGGTCTTTGTCCTGTTTCTATCATAATAGATCTTACGTAAGACAATACACTTTCACGATCTACTTGCAATGTGATTTCAGGGTCTAAAGAAGCCCTCGCGATATCCATAGTCTCATTTGTTGCACTTTTAATTGAAATACTTGATAAAACCAAATTTGCTATTACGAATAAAAGTATAACAAGTATTGTTGTCCTTGCACGATTCTTAATCGTACTTATCCATGCTCTTTTTAACATAAAATACTCCTTTATTATTATTTGATACTAACTTATAAACAACATAACTGACGTTTTTATTGGTTAAAATAAAAAGATATTATATTTAATACACAAAAAAAGGGGAATGTGTTATTATATTTTTGATTAGGAGTTGGTACAATGTATGAAAGAATATTGGTTAGATATGGGGATTTAACTTTGAAAGGGAAAAATAAGAAAATGTTTATTGATCGAGTAAACTCGTTGATTAAACAAAAAGTAAATAATGATCAAGTTAAATACGAAAAAAACCATGACAGATTATATATTTTACTTAATGGTGTGGACCATAATGAAGTAATAAACGGACTAGATAAAGTATCTGGTCTTTCAAGTTATAGTTTAGTAACAAAAACTGAAAGAGATATAGATAGTATTTTTGCAAAAGCTTTAGAAGTAGTAAATGGGGAACTAAAAGATAAAGTTGTTACTTTTAAAGTTGAAAGTAAAAGAAGCGATAAAAACTATCCAATTACAAGCCCTGAGATGAGTAAAAAAGTAGCGGGGTATGTTTTAAAAAATACTGAATTATTAAAAGTGGATGTTCATAATCCAGAATTAACGTTAAATGTTGAAATAAGAAGTGATGCAGTCTTTGTTTATTGTAAAAAAATCAAAGGTATGGGTGGATTCCCTGTTGGTGTTGCAGGTAAAGGATTATTAATGTTAAGTGGTGGAATTGATTCTCCTGTAGCTGGTTATTTATCAATGAAACAAGGTGTGCAAATTGAATGTATTCATTTTGAATCTACTCCTTTAACAAGTATTGAATCAGCACAAAAAGTTATTGATTTAACTGAAAAAATGAGTGTATATGCACCATATAACGCAATTAAACTATATATGGTTCCTTTTGAGGAAATGCATCAAGCATTATTAAATTACATTCCTGAAAGTTACAATATCACAATTATGCGTCGTATGATGTATCGTATTAGCGAGGAAATCGCAAAGAGAAACAATTGTAAAGTATTAATTAATGGTGAAAGTGTAGGACAAGTAGCTTCACAAACATTACAAAGTATGAGTGTTATTGATAATGTCGTTAATACACCTGTATTAAGACCATTAGCAACATATGATAAATTAGATATTATTGGGATTAGTAAAAAGATAGATTGTTACAATATTTCAATTAAACCTTTTGAAGATTGTTGTACGGTTTATGTACCTAAAAAACCAGCAACTGCTCCAAGGTTAGACCGTTGTGAACAATATGAAAAGAAATATGATTTTAAAGAAATTTTAGAGCGAACAGTAGAAAAAACAAAGTACTTAATCGTAGATGCTAAGAAACATCGCGATATCACATTAGAAGGATTAGTAGTAAGCGAGGTATTATAAAAAAATGGAAATAATCACTTTAGAAAAGGGACTGAATGTTTATCATTTCAGTAAGGAAGCTAAAGGGGAATTTGTATCGTACAATATCTTAATCTTAGAAGATGGAGATAATTGTTTTATTGTTGATACTGCATTTAGAAGACACTTCAAGAAACTACAAAAAGATTTATTAAGCAAAAATAAAAAAATTACTCACGCAGCAATTACTCATTTTCACCGTGATCATATCGGTGGTATCCCACGGATTAAAGATGCAGTGATTTATGGAAGTAAAAACGCTGAGGTTACATTAAAGAAAGTCTTTAAGACAGATGATTACACAAACTATAAACCAACACAATTTGTTGAAAAAGAAACAATTCAATTTGGTAACTTTAGAATTGATTTAGTGATGAATGTTGGTCATAGCATTGATGGATTATTAGTTGTAATTAATAATCGTTATGTATTTGTTGGAGATGATATGATTTACGATATAGAAAATCAACCATTACTACCTTTTGCTAGTGAAGGTGATTATATCAGTCATGTTAAATCTTTAATGAAAATAATGAGTTATGCAAATAACGGCGTAATAATCCCAGCACATGGAAAAATAATCAAAGATAAACGTTTCTTCCGTGAAGATATTACAAATAGAATTACCTATTTAAAATACATGTATGCTAACAAAGGCAAAACATATAATGATTTCACAAAGGAAACAGGGATTAAATTTAATACAATCGAATGGTATAAAAAAAACGTATAAGGAGATAAAAATGGAAAATTGGGATTTATCAAAACTGTATGAATCATATGAATCTACATCATTTCAAGAAGACTTTAAAAAAATCGATTTTTATATCGATAAAACAAATGCCTTTAAAGAAAGATTTCAAGAAGATAATTATGTTTCAGTTTTAACAGATTATTTATTAAACGATATTGAAGCGAACAAGATGATTAGAAAAATTGGTGCTTACGTATCTTTACGTCAAACAACTAATACTACTTGTACAGAAAGCGCAAAATACAGCGTTTTACTACACAAAAAATATACTGAGTTTACGGAAGTTAACACAATGTGGAGTGAGTACGTAAGTAGTGTACCAAACATTGATGAAGTTATTAACTCATCAGATTTTCTAACAGAACATAAATTTATTTTGAATGAAATAATCAAACACAATAAATACAATTTAGACAAAGATACTGAAACACTATTGTCTAAACTAGAACAATCTTCAGGTAGCTTATGGGAAAAAATGCAAGGAGTATTAACTTCAACTTTAGAAGTAGAGTATAACGGCGAAATCTTAACTCTACCAGAGATTATTAATAAATCAGAAGATAGTGACAAAGAAGTTAGAAAAACTGCTTACAAAGCAGAATTGGCTGCTTATCCAAAGATTGATAAAGCTGTTGCCTTTGCTATGAACGGAATTATAGGTGAAGTTAACACATTAAGTGAAAAAAGAGGATATGCAGGGGCGTTAGAAAGAACCCTATTACGTTCAAGAATTGATGAAGATACTTTGAACGCAATGATCGGTGCAATGAAGGAGTATTTACCGGAGTTTAGAAAGTATTTAAAACGTAAAGGTGAATTATTAGGACATAAAAATGGATTACCTTGGTATGACATGTATGCTCCTATGGGTAAAAGCTCTAAAGAGTTTACTATTCCTGAAGCTCAAGATTATATCCTAAGAAACTTCTCAACATTCAGCGAACACTTATCAAGTGTTGCTGAGCAGGCATTTACCGATAATTGGATTGATTATCGTCCTTACAAAGGTAAAGTAGGAGGTGCATTTTGTGCTAACTTACAACCTATAGGTGAATCAAGAATCTTAACTAACTTTACTGGTACATTTGGTGATGTAATAACATTAGCTCATGAACTAGGACATGCATATCATGGAGATAATATTTTTAGTGAAACAATATTAGGACATTACACAATGCCAGTAGCTGAAACAGCTTCAACATTCTGTGAAACTATTGTTTTAAAAGCTGCTTTAAAAGAAGCAGAAGGAGAAGAATTAATTTCCATATTAGAATCAGACTTACAAGGCTCAACAGCTGTTATTGTTGATATTTTATCAAGATTTATTTTTGAAGAAAGTGTCTTTGAAAATCAAAAAGGTAATTTCTTAGATGAAAATAGATTAAAAGAATTGATGTTAGAAGCACAAAAAGAAACATATGGTGATGGTCTTGATAATGATTATCTACACCCATATATGTGGTTATGGAAACCTCATTACTACAGTACTAATTTAAATTTCTATAACTGGCCCTATGCCTTTGGATTATTATTTGCTAAAGGATTGTATGGTGTTTATTTACAACAAGGAGAATCATTTACTGAGAAATATGATGAATTACTAAAAGCTACCGTAAAACTAGATGTTAAAGATGTTGCCTTACTTGCAAATATTGATATTACATCTAAAGAGTTCTGGAGAACATCATTAGAAGTAATTAAAGAAGATATTGAATTATTCTTAAAATTAACTAAGTAAAATCAAATAAACATTACTAGGGGTGATACTATGGAATTCACTGTTGAAAGATTTAAGTTAGAGTATTATGATCGTATGATCAAACACTTCTACACTGACGCTGATATTAACTATGTTGAGGAGTTTTTAATTGATCCTAACACAGTTGCTTTTGTTGCGTTAGAAGAAGAGGAGGTTGTTGGTTTAATCTATGGTTATAAATTAACTAGATTAAATACAAACCCTATGCTCTACATTCATTCTGTTGATGTCAAAAAAGGTTACCGAGGAAAAGGAATCGGTACTTTAATGATGAAACGAATGTTAAAATACGCAGAAGACTATAGTATTTATAAAACATTCCTTATTACCAATATAAGTAATGTTCCTGCAAACAAACTTTATCAAAAAGTAGGCGGGAAGATTAAATATGATGATGATGTTGTTTATGAGTTTAAAAAATCAAATAATTAGAACATATTGTTTGTAAACGAACTATTATTTGGTATAATAGTAACGAGGTGATTTATATGAAGAAAATATTTTTATTAATTATTACGTTTATGTTAGTATTAACGCTATCTGCTTGTGACAAGGGTTATACAAATATTGACAATGAGCAGTTACAAGAAATGTTAGATGACAGTGATAATTATCAATTCATAGATGTCAGAACATCTACTGAATTTTATGATGAAAGAATTCCTGGATTTAACTACAATATTGATTATTATATCTTAGAAGATAATCATAGTTTATTAGATAACTACGACCTAGACAAAAACTTACCAGTTGTTATTATGTGTAATAGTGGAAATAGAAGTGTTGATGCTTCAATTATTTTCCATGATCAAGGATTTGAAGAAGTATACAACTTGACTGATGGTATTCAAGGATGGAATGGTGAAACGGAGTAACTTTTTACTCCGTTTTTTCTTTGTTTGGTGTATAATTAAAAAGTGAGGTGATTCTATGAGAATTACAAGTATTAATAACCAGTTAATTAAAGACACAACTAAGTTACATAAAAAGAAGTATCGTGATAATACGGGACTGTTTTTAGTTGAGGGATATCATTTATATGAAGAGGCTTTAAAGGTTGACAATATCGAAACGATATTTACTACTGATGAATCTATTACTGGGGACAGAGTAGTATATGTTACTGATCAGGTATTAGAGAAACTTACACAGACCAAAAATCCCCAACCTGTTCTGACTGTTTGTAAGAAGATAACTGCCAATGAGTTAAGTAATAAAGTATTAATCTTAGAGCATGTTCAAGATCCTGGTAATTTAGGTACTTTGATGAGAAGTGCTTTAGCCTTTGGATTTAATACTATTGTTTTAGATAATACAGTAGACATCTACAATGATAAGGTCATAAGAAGTACCCAAGGAGCTATTTTTAAGTTAAACATTATTGAAGAGGATACCATCAAGTTTATGGATAAACATAGTGATTATAAGTACTATGGTACAGAGATGTTTGGTGTTAATTTAAGTAGTGTAAAAAAAGAAGAAAAATTAGGTATTATTTTAGGTAATGAAGGTAGTGGAGTTAGTGAAAAAGTACTAAATAAAACTACTAAAAACATTACAATTAAAATGGTAGAAGTTGAAAGTTTGAATGTGGGAGTTGCTGGAAGTATTATTATGCATCATTTAAGTCAATAAAATGGTGTGTAATAGTGGTTTTAATTACTTGCATTTATAATATAGTTGTGATAAAATACTAATGCATATGAGTTAGAGAGTGGGTCAAAACCCGCTCTTTTGTTTGATAAAAAGGAGGTTAATATGAAAGAATTAGCTAAAAAAATCGAGGAAATAGTTACTAGTTTGGATTACTATTTGTACGATGTTGAGTATGTTGAAGAAGGCGGAGAATCCGTTTTAAGGATAATGATTGAAAATGATACTTTCATTGACATCGATGACTGTGTAAAAGTTAGTCGAAATGTAAGTGAATTCTTAGATATCAACGATCCTTTCACTGAACCATATAACTTAGAAGTTACAAGTGCAGGTGCTGAAAGAGAGTTAAAAACGGCAGCACAAATTAAAAGAGCAGTTGGAAACATAGTGTATGTTGAAACAGTTGAACAAAAAATGACTGGTGAATTATTAAGTTACAAAGATGGTTTTGTTGAGTTAAAACACAAAAACAATCGTAAATCAAAAATAAATGAAATAGATGTTAATCTGATTAGATTAGCAATCAAGTTTTAGGAGGAATTATAATGATTAGTAAAGATTTCTTTAGAGCTTTAGAATTACTAGCTGAAGATCGTGGAATTGATAAAGAAAAAATCCTTGATGTAATGGGACGCGGAATCTTAAATGCTTACAAAAAAGATCACTATACAAGTGATAATGCCCGTATTGAATTTAACACAGTTAAAAATGAGATTATTCTATTTGCTGATTACACAGTAGTAGATGATGTTGAAAATCCAGGAGAGATTGCTTTAGAAGACGCTCGTAAAAGACGTAAAACAATCAAAGTTGGTGATACAATTACAATTAAAGAATCACCTAAAGAGTTCGGACGTATCGCTGTAAGTAGCGCTAAACAAATCTTAACTCAAGGATTAAAACAACTAGAACGTGAAAAAGCATACGATGAGTTTAAAGTTAGAGAAAATGAAATGATTAATACTGAAATAGTATCATTCAACCGTGACTATGTAACTTTAGATTTAGGTCATAATATGGAAACATCATTACCTCGTAAAGAGTTATTAAAAAGTGATGAAGTATATGAAGGATCTCGTTTACGTGTTTATATCACTAAAGTTGATATGACAACTAAAGGACCTAAAGTATTTGTATCAAGAACTGATAGAAACTTAGTTAAAAGACTTATTGAACAAGTATGTCCAGAAATCCAAGATGGTACAGTTGAAATTATGGGAATCAGTAGAGACCCAGGAGAACGTTGTAAAATTGCTGTTTACTCACATGATGACAACGTAGATCCAATTGGAGCATTAATTGGATATAAAGGTTCTCGTATTAAAGAAGTATTAGAAGCATTACAAGGTGAAAAAATTGATGTATTTGAATGGGATGCAAATCCTACAGATTTAGTTTTAAATGCATTAAACCCAGCTAAAGTAATTGCAGTTAATCCAAATAAAAAGAAAAAAGAAGCTTTATGCATCGTAAATGATAAAGATTTAACATCAGCAATTGGTGTTAAAGGACAAAACGCTAAACTAGCATCTCAAGCAATTGGTTGGAAAATTGAAATTATGTCAGTTTCTCAAGCAAAAGAACAAGGGATTCGTTACCGTAGATTAGGATAATGAAACAAAAGAAAATTCCATTACGCAAATGCGTAATCACGAATGAACGGTTTCCCAAAAAAGAATTAGTCCGAGTTGTTAGAAGTAATGAAGGCGTTGTAAGTTTAGATTTAACAGGTAAATTAAATGGTCGAGGGGCATACTTAAAAAAAGATTTATCTGTCATTAAAAAAGCAATAAAAACTAAAAAACTAGATAAACATCTGGAAACAGTTATCCCTGAAGAAATATATCAAGCTTTATTGGACATGTTCAATGAATAAAGATAAATTAATACTCAACCTATTAGGACTAGCTACAAGAGCTCGTAAAACAACATTGGGTGAAGAGTTTGTACTAAAAGAGTTAGGACGAGTAAGTCAGGCTATAATCTTTTTAGCAAGTGATGCAGGAGATAACATCAAAAAGAAAATTGATAATAAAACTAAAACATTTAATACTACATTAGTTACAAAATTTACTACTGACGAGTTGTCAAAAGCTATAGGTAAAGAAAACAGAAAAGTAGTATTAGTTACTGATAAGGGATTTTATAAGAAGTTTTTGGAATATATAAATTCCTAAAGAAAGAGGTGATTTTTTATGGCTAAAAAATCAAAGAAAAAAGACTCGCGTATTTCCAATGTACCGGTTCAAACACAAGAAAAAAGTGAAGGTATATTATACTATTCACAAAATATGACTGTAGGAGACATGGCCGAAGGGCTTAATGTTGGTGTTTCGCAAGTAATCAAAAAGTTAATGATGTTAGGAATAATGGCATCAACAACACAATCAGTTGATCGTGAAACAATTGAACTAGTAGCTTTAGAGTTTGGTTATGAACTACAAGATGAGCAAGTTACAGATTTAACTAGATTTGAAGATATGGAAATCGTTGACAATGATGAAGATTTAGTAGAAAGACCACCAGTTGTTACAATTATGGGACATGTTGATCATGGTAAAACTACTTTATTAGATACGATTAGAAATAGTCGTGTAACTGAAGGTGAAGCCGGAGGTATCACTCAACATATTGGTGCTTACCAAGTTCGCAAGAATGGTAAATTAATCACTTTCATTGATACACCAGGACATGCTGCATTCACTGAAATGCGTGCTCGTGGTGCACAAGTTACCGATATTACAATCTTAGTTGTAGCTGCAGATGATGGAGTAATGCCACAAACTCGTGAAGCTATTGATCATGCAAAAGCAGCAGGGGTACCAATTATCGTTGCAGTAAATAAAATTGATAAAGTTGGAGCTAACCCTGATAGAGTAATGCAGGAACTTACAGAATATAACTTAATCCCAGAAGACTGGGGTGGAGAAACTATCTTCTGTAACTTATCAGCATTAACTGGTGAAGGTGTAGATAACCTATTAGAAATGATCCAATTAACTAGTGAAATGGAAGAGTATAAAGCTAATCCAAATCGTTTAGCTTCAGGAACTGTTATTGAATCTAAATTAGATAAAGGACGCGGTCCAATCGCAACATTATTAGTTGCGAATGGAACATTAAAAATTGGTGATGTATTAGTTGCAGGTACGACATTCGGTAGAGTTCGTGCTATGGTAGATGATACAAACCAAAGAATGGTAAACGCTAATCCTTCAAAAGCAGTTGAGGTTACTGGATTAAATGATGTACCACAAGCTGGTGACAGCTTCATGGTATTTAGTGATGAAAGAAAAGCTCGTTTAATTTCTGAAGAAAGAGCACATCGTGCATGGCGTGAAGAACGTGGTGTTGGTAAAGCTGTTTCATTAGATGAGTTATTCTCACAAATTAGTGAAGGTGAATTAAAAGAACTAAGAATTATCGTTAAAGGTGATACTCATGGTAGTATCGAAGCATTAAAAGCTTCATTAGAAAAAATTGAAGTAGAAGGTACTAAAATCGATATCATTCGTTCAAGTGTTGGGACAATCACAGAAACTGACGTTACTTTAGCTCTTGCATCAAATGCAATCATTATGGGATTCAATGTACGTCCTACTACTAAAGTTAGAGATACAGCTAAAGAAAAAGGTGTAGATATTAGATTGTACAATATCATCTATAAAGCATTAGAAGAAGTTGAAGCTGCCTTAACTGGTATGTTAGATCCTGAGTTTGAAGAAGTTGTTACTGGACAAGCAGTTGTTCGTCAAACATTCAAAATTTCTAAAGTAGGTACTATTGGTGGATGTTATGTTACTGATGGTACAATTGAAAGAAATAGTTTAGTACGTGTCTTACGAGAAGGTATTGTTATATTTGAAGGTAAAATGGCAACATTAAAACGTTTCAAAGATGATGTTAAAGAAGTTAGAGAAGGATTCGAATGTGGAATTATGATTGAGAAATATAATGACATTAAAGAAGGCGACGTTATCGAAGCTTCAGTAGAAAGAGAAGTACCTAGAACTTGAGTAAACTAGAACATTTAGAAACTAGTATCCTTCGAGCATTAACAGATATTTACAGAAGAGACGTTAAAGATTCAAGCATCGGCTTCTTAACAATTACCGAAGTAAGATTAACTAACGATTATTCATTTTTAACTGTTTACTATACAATATTAGGACAAGATAATAAAAAACAAGCTGCTCAAAAAGCACTTGATAGATCTAAGTCATTTGTACGTTCGCGCTTAGCACAACGTGTTAAGATGCGTAAAATGCCTCAACTTGTTTTTAAATACGATGAATCATTAGAGTATGGAAATAAGATTGAAGAGGGTCTTAAAAAAGTTATTAAATAATAAAAAAACCGCTCAATTGAGCGGTTTTTAATATGCTTATTTTTTTGTAGATTTCTCAAGTTTAATAGTTAACTCATCTTTGGTAATTAAGTATAACAGATTCATTGAGGTAAATACTGCACTAATAAAAACAAATACATAAATTGGATAGTTGTAGAAGAAACCAGTAACATTATCTGGTATAAAAGTTATGAACCAGTAATTAGCATTATACCCATAATGAATAAAAGTTAAATTAATTAAATGAACAATGATTCCAAGAATTAACACACTTTTAAATACTTGCCATAACTTATGATAAGAAACACGATAATCATATGCTTTGTAATAATATAAAGGTACTGCAATTATTGAACAATGTAAGATGATGAAATGATAATATCTAAAGTTATAGAAAGTATACCCATAACTATTTGGAAAACATAAAGCCATTATCCCACCAAGTGTTCCAAAGAAGAAGACATAATCAAATACTTTTTTATTATCTGTAAACAATAAGACTATACTCATAAAAGTCGCAAATGAACAAATATGTAATGGTAGACTGAGTCTTGGGTATGTCCAGTTATGGATATGATACATTATTTCCAAAGTTAGAAGTAATCCTATCCAATATCTTTTTAGTAAATGGTCGTTACCACTTTCTTTAATTCTCTTTGCGTATTTTAAAACCATAAATATGGTTATTGCTCCACATAAAATGTAGATGACATGATGGAATGTAAACATTGTTGCTGCTTTACTAAAGTCGATATCATGTCCTAAAAATCTTTTTAAAAACTCCATAAAATCCCCCCGTTATTGTACTATTATAACACATTTATTAAGAAAAGCAGCCAATTATTTAGCTGCTTTTTTGGGGTAGATATATTGTTAGTTTTTAATGATGTTTTGTACAATAATACTAGTTGAAGTTATGAAGTCTAAACTACCAATCAATAACACACGATAATTGTCTTTATCTGTATAAAATTTCATCTTCATATCCGTATGTTTATTACATTCATCTAAAATCGCATATTTAACTTTCTCCATTAATTCTTCATCAATGTTTAAATCTATCATTAGACATGTATGAGTTTGTTTTTTCTTTGGATTAGGCATATTGATAAAATCAGTTACTTCCATACCTATTTCTCTTTTAATAGTTTTAATAGCTTCTTTGAAGCCGTAGAAATTATCTAACTGCTCTTCAGTAAAACGCCATACACCTCCTACTTTAGTCCCTTCTAGTTTTCCTTCACTGATATATCTTCTAATTGTTCTTTCTGATAAATTTGTTAGTACTATTATGTCTTTTAATGAGTACATATCAACACCTCCTACATCTAATATAATTGATGTAAACCATAAAATCAACATGACAATGGCATGGTTTGGCAGGTTTGGGTGAAAAAGAAAAAGCTAACAATGAAGTTAGCTTAAGATTGGTTCGATTTCTATTTTTGGTTTATAGTCAACTTTACGTAATAAGTAAGTACCAATGATAGCGATTAAGAAGTTACTTGCCAACATTGCATACCATATACCACTACTACCTAAATCGGTAAATTCTCGTAGTAACATAATTGCAGGTAATCTAATTAACCATAATCTCGTTACTCCTAGAACAAAGGTATATTTAGTGTTACCTGTTCCGTTGTATACTCCAATATGTGCTTGATATATTGCCATTAGTGGTAATCCTGCAAATAAGTAGAAGGAATAAGTAACTGCTAAATCTAATGATTCACCAGGATCTAAGAATAATCCGACCATATATTTTCTAATTAGGATACCGATAATACTAAATACTGTCATAATTCCGATTGATAGTATTAGTCCTTCACGAAGTGTTCTTTTTGCACGCTCAGGATTTTGGTTACCAATATTTTGTCCGATGTATGCTGCCATTACACCACCAATTGCCATTACCGGATGTAAGAAGATACTACTAATTCTATTACCAATACTAAATGCTTGATAAGTTTCCTCACCGTATAAGTTTATAAATCTTGTAAGAACAATGAATCCAACTGCAGTTAATGCTTGTCCCATAGCTGCTGGGATAGCTGTTGTTACTATATCTTTCATTACTTTGAAATCAATACTTATATATTTTTTGGAGATTTTAATTCCTGATTTTGATTTAAATAATAATACTATACCATATGGCATGATTACAAAGTTTGCGATTAGTGTAGCATAAGCAGCACCAGCAACTCCCATATCAAATACTGAAATTAAGATTGGTGATAAGATAATGTTTAATACCATTGCGATAACTCCTAAAGCAACAGGAGTTACCGTGTCCCCACTCGATTGTCTAACTGATGTAAAAGCGTAGAAGAGAAATAGTAATGGTAGTTCAAATGCTCGTATTTTTAAGTAAATTATGCTGTTTTCTAAAGCATATCCTTCGCCACCTACCCAGTTCATAGCGACTGGTGCAAAAAACCAAGCGATAAAGGTGAATAAGACACCAAGAATAATTGCAAGTACAACTAGTTGCGTAGCGTATTTTTTAGCGGTTTCTATTTGAGCATTACCGTAATATTGTGAGATTAAAGCTGTTCCAGCAATACTAAGTCCCATCCCAAAACTGATGTAGAAGAAAGTAACAGGAAAGGTCATTGAAATAGCGGCTATTGCCGAATTTCCTACTTCTGGGATTAAACCAACAAAGAATGAATCTATTAGATCATGAAATGTTCGAATAAAATTATTTAGCATTAGTGGTAATGCTAAAATTAATAATCCTTTTTTTATGTTGGGATCTTTTAATATTAAATACCTTTTTTTGTCATCTTTACTCATAATTACACCTTCTCACATTTAACAATTATAACACTATGAGTTAGTTTGTAAACAAAAAGACCTTAATTAATAATTATTATGGTTAATAATTTGTTATAATAGAAGAGAGGTGATTGGATGGATATTATTATTGTTGCATTTTTTGTTATTTTTATCGGATTTATCGCAATTATAGCTGCCTTTGTAGTTATGAACTTAAATAGAAAAGCTCAGTCTATATTGAAACCGGTAAATGTTAGAGCTGAAATAATTAAAACAGATACAAGTATTAATAATATGACCAAAGTAGAAAACTTTAATAACTATGATAATACAAAGTGTTTCGTAGAGTTTAGAACTGATCAAGGTTTAGCAGTTGTCCTAAGTTGTGAAGAAAAAGTATTCTATGAGTTATTACCAGGGTTTTATGGAAATCTTACATATCAAGGAAGTTCATTAGTTTCTTTTGAAAGATTAATAGGTCATGAAGAAGCAAGAATACAAGAAAAACTAGATAACTTATACTTCTTTGAAAAAAAAGGTGAACAAGGTGACACTCTAAGTTTTTGGTGTGAAGCACCTAGTTTAGATGTTCATGTTCCTACAAATGAAACTATTAAATTAGATATTGATGAAGTGTTTATGTATATTGATAGAATGTATGATAATAACACAGAAAACTTCTTTGGACTTGAAGATGACAAGAAAATAATTCAATTCATCAATGATGGTAACAAAGATGAAATAATCGTTGATGTTCCAGATATAACTAAAGATGGAAGTTATCAAACTATTATAGATAGTACCGATGAAGCTAAAGAACTAGTTACTGCGTTTTATAATAAAGAAAATGTGCGATTTGTTAAAAATTTTGAGTTTATAAAATATTAAAAAAGAGCTGTTAGGCTCTTTTTTTAGTTCGTTTTGAATAGATTAATGAATAAAAACTAGGGATTAAGAAGATAGTGATTAAAGTACTTGTTACCATACCACCCATAAAAGTAACAGCAAGTGGTCTAAAGAAGTTTCCTCCTGTGAAGTATAATGGTATTAAACCAAGGATTGTTGTAAAACTAGTTAACATGATTGGTCTAAATCTTAAGTATACTGCTTCAACGCAAGCATCTTTAACATCCTCACCATTGGAATGGTGTCTTGTTATATACTCTACAAGAAGAATACCTGTATTTACGGTAACACCAAGTAAACTTACCATCCCAACTAATCCAGTGGCGGTAATAGGTGTATCAAATATTAACATGAATAAGAAACTACCAGTAAAGCTTAAAGGAATAGTTAGAAAGACAATTAATGGTTTAACAAAATTATTAAACTGAATGTACATAATGATATAAATTAGAATCATGGCCATAATACTAGCTCTAATCAAATCACCACTAATTTCCTCAAACATTTCGTTTTCTCCACCATAAGAAATAGTAACACCTGTTGTATCATGATGGCTTACTAGTTCTTTAACATCATTTTGTAGTTCGGGGATACTTGAATCATTAGTATAGTATAAATCGATAAATGATACATTGGAGTTGTTGAAACGATATATAACACTATAATCAACGATGTCATCAATCGTGATAAATGTACTAAGAGGAATGTGCGTATCTAGTGGTTCGCTATATATAGTGAGATTTAATAAATCAGTAATAACTGTTATATCACTATTGATACTGACGTTAATTGTATCATCGTTGTACTCATAAACATCCAAATCGTAACCATTAAGATTTAAGGCAATTACCTGATCAATTTGAGCTTTTGTGATAAACATATTGCCCATCGCAATATTGTTATAGCTAATTAAGTATTTTTGTGATTTTATATTTTGAACAGAATTATAACTTTTTACAGTTTCAAGTTCAGTAATTTCATCAAATAATACGGCACTAATTTCATCTACTTTTTCGATATCATTTCCACTCACTGTTAGTCTGACAGGAGCGATTGGAGGACTTAACTCTAAAATATTGACCGTTATTTTAGCATTATCGTAGTCTTTATATATTTCTTCTAGCTCAGTTACATAATTTAACAAATCATCTTCATTGTAATCAAGGTTTAAATATATTCGACCAAAGTGGTTAAGATTACTTATTAATTCAGCGCTAAAGTGGAAGTTTGGTAAATCACCACCAACACTGCTTGCGTAACTTAATACATGATTGTTATCTTTGAAGTCATCAATTATTGAATCATTAAGATCCTTTGTTGACTCAAAGTCTCCTAGAACATTGTTTTCATAATCAATATAGATTACACTCCGTTCATCATTCGGGTATAAATCTAATGGTTGATTTGTGAAGGCAAAATAAACACTTATTGTTAATCCTAATAAACTAACAAAAACCCATAATAATGGAAACTTAATTGTATTAGAAATCATCTTTTTAATTCTTTTCTCATGAATACTAATTCTGGTGACTTTATCTTTCTTTCGCGGTTTTAAAAATAAAACAGCGATTACTGGACTTAGTATCATCGAAACAAGATAACTCAATGATATTGTGATGATTACAGTTAATGGCATACTACTAACAATTTCTCCAAGGAACCCTGGGAGAAGAACAATTACTATAAATGCTGCAATTGTCGTAGCAGTAGAACTTAAGATTGGGGCGAAGTTATCATAAATTGCTTTTTTAGCTCCTTCGACTTTTTCCATACCTTGATCGATGTTTCGTTTTATACCTTCAGTAATAACAATACTATTATCTACTAAAATACCAATAGCAATAATCAAACCTACAATTGTTAGTTTATGTAGTTCAAAGTCAGCAAGATATAAAATTCCTATTGTTCCAAAGATGATAACTGGTACTGTGGCAATAATAAGTAGACTGTTTCTAAAACCAATTCCAATTAGTACAACGATCATAACAACGCCAATAGCGCTTAATAAGCTATAAAAGACATCGTTTATTTGTTGGTTAACGTAGTCAGGTAAGAACAACATTTCACTTATACCTAGCTCAGAGTTATCTGTAGTATCTAAGAATTCTTCTTTTAAGGTAATTACTTCATCACCCATCTTAGTAAAATCAATATCTTTTTCAAAGAATACACTTAAGAATATCGCTTTTTCATCATTGAAAGCATACTCTTTAGAAGAAGTATCTTTTAAGGTGATTGTAGATATATCACCTAATGTAACCAAAGGTGATACTGAGGGGATTTCAGGGATGATGATTAAGTCTTCTAAATCATCTAACTCATTAAACTCAGTATATCCACTGATACTGATTGTTCCATATACTGTACTTATTCCTCCAAGAGGGATATTTAATGAATTAGCATAAAGTATTTGATAAATATCAGTAATTGTTAATTGATACATGTTTAAAAGTGTTGTATTTAATTCAATTACAACTTCTTCATTAAAGGCATTATCAATCTCTATCGTACTGATTTCATCTATCGTTATCAATTCGTTCTTAAACTCTTCAGCATATAACTCTAATTCGGTCTGTGTTAGATTTTCACTATGAACACTGAAAATGATATGAGGATCATCAAAACTACTTTCATACTCAATATTAGTGATACTATCATCAAGTTCAAGTTCGTTTATCTTTGTGAATATGTCTAAACTGGTTTTTTCGGGGTCATCTGTTGAATAGTTATATAGTACATATGATATTGTGAAGTTATCGTAAACAAAACTTCTTACTTCTGTAACATCACTAAATGTTAAGATTACTTTTTCAATATCTTCAACTATTTCTTCTTCAATATATGTTGCGCTTGCTCCAGGAGCTGTGATACTTAATACCATATATGGTGTATCAATTTCTGGCATTTCTTGTTTTGGAATTACAAAATAACTATAGATACCGTATCCAAGTACGATAATAAATAACATAATAACTAAATTACGACGTGAAAACATTAAGTTGATTAGTTTTTTCATACATGTCCCTCCTTGTAATACATATATATTAATAATGTGACATTTGTTTCATATCTACCTTTATGGTATAATATAAATAAATATGAAACAAATGTTTTATATTATATGATACAAGGAGGGTGTTTATGTACGAAAATGAGAAAGTGGACATGCGTATTAAATATACAAGAGAGTGGACATTTGAAGCATTAGCTAAACTACTTGAAACTAAATCATTTAGCGATATAAAGATATCTGAGATTATTAATAAAGCAGGGATTAGCCGTGCTACTTTTTATCGTAATTTTAACTCCAAAGAGGATATTGTGAAAATCAAAGTGAGGAATATGTTTATAGATTTTCATCAAAATATGATGGCTTATTACACCGAAAATCTCCCAACTGATGAAACCATAGTTATTAGTGAGTTCTTTAAAAGAATTGATCAGGAAGAGAAATTGGTTGACACAGTTATTAAGTCTAATTTAGAATATTTAATGATTGATGGTATATTACAAATAATCAATTATTATAAAGAAAGATTTTATGAGTTAGTTAAAACAAATAAAAAAACAGAAGAGTATACTATGGATATGGTATCCTCTAGTGCTTGGACTCTTTTAGCTAGATGGCATAAATCAGGAAAAGAAGAAACTCCGCTTCGTTTGGCTAAAATTTACTTAGGTGCATTTAGAAGTGTTTATATTGCTTTGTTTGAGGATCGTAAACTGTAGGTGAAACCTTTGAATTATAAAGATAAAATCAAAAATATCCCGAATTTACCAGGATCATATCAATTCAAAAATAAAGATGGAATCGTTATATATGTAGGTAAGGCAAAAGACCTCAAAAAACGTGTTTCATCTTATTTCACAGGAAGTCATGACGCAAAAACGTCTCGTTTAGTTATGAATATAGTCGATATCGAGTTTATTGTTACAAGTAGTGAACTTGATGCGTTACTACTTGAATTAAACTTAATTAAGAAGTATAGTCCTCGTTATAATATTCAATTAATGGATGATAAAACTTATCCATATATTGAAATAACTAATCAAAAACATCCAAGATTAATCGTTACTAGAAACATAAAGAAAAAGTCACGTCTAGTGTTTGGCCCATATCCAAATGTTTCTGCTGCTAGATCTACTGTTAAACTTTTAAATAAGATTTATCCACTTAGAAAATGTGATAAATTACCTAAGCAAGAGTGTTTGTACTATCACATGGGACAATGCATTGCCCCTTGTATTAAAGAAGTAACAGAAGATGAATATAAAGATATAGTTAACCAAATAAAGAACTTCTTAAAAGGAAATATATCGGCAACAATAAAAAAACTTGAAGGATACATGTTAATCGCAAGCGAAAACCTTGAGTTTGAAAGAGCAAATGAATATAAAAAGACTATTGAAAATATAAAAACGACAACTAATAACCAAAAAATCAATCTAAACGATATGAAAGATAGAGATATAGTAGGTTATTATTACAATGAGTATTTATTATCAATTGAAATATTCTTTGTTAGAAATGGAAAAATTAATGCTCGACATCAAAAACTATTTGAGTATTATGATGATCCAGTTAGTACAGTTGAAAATTATATTGCTCAGTTTTATGGTAAAGAACCAATACCTAAGGAAATATTCGTTCAAAATGAATTATCCACTGAAGTTTTAGAGAACTTCTTAAAAACAAAAATAACAAAACCACAAAAAGGACCAAAACGAAAATTACTTAATTTAGCTATCTTAAATGCAGAACAAGGTCTAAAAGAAAAGACAGAAGCATTTAAACGAGATTTAGATCGTACAGTACTATCAACAGAAAAACTAGGTGAACTACTAGAGATTCCTTCACCATATAGAATTGAGTGTTTTGATAACTCTAATTTATTTGGAGAAGATGCGGTCAGTAGTATGGTTGTATTTATTAACGGAAAACCATCTAGAAAAGAATATCGCAAGTTTAAAGTGAAAACTATGGACAATAAAGCTTCAGATTACCATACAATGAAAGAAGTTTTATACCGTAGATACTATCGAGTTCTAATGGAAGATTTAGAACGTCCTGGATTACTACTTGTTGATGGAGGAATCCAACAAATAAATGCTGCAAAAGAAATAATTGATTCATTAGATTTGGAAATACCAATCGCTGGAGTGGTTAAAAACGATAAACATAACACCAACCACCTATTGACTCAAGATCTAAATAAAATCGAATTAGACAAAACGTCTAACGTCTTTCACTTGTTGACTAGAGTTCAAGATGAAGCACATCGCTTCGCAATTAACTATCATAAACAAGTTCGCTCTAAAGGGCTCTTTAACAGCGCATTAGATAACATTGAGGGCATAGGAGAGAAGACAAAAGACCGATTACTTAAACATTATAAATCAGTAAATCTTATTAAATTAGCTTCACTTGATGAACTAAAAGAATTAGGATTAAATCAGAAGCAGGCAACTAATTTAATAAACAAACTCATAAAAGAATAACAAGGTGATTACATGAAAACAATTATATCAGGAAGAATATTATCATACGATGAAGAAAATCGTATTATTTCTTTGCATGTTGCTGACAGAATTAGATATTTCTACATTCAACGGTCATTATTAAATAAAATCAATAAATATATCGAATTAAAAAGATTCATCCAATTCACAATCACAGATGAGGAAAGAATCTATAGAAGACATAAAGTAAGCACAGTCGATTATATTATTAGGATAATGGAAATAAGATATCGTAAAAACATAGTTTATTATGATATAAAGAACATCTATACAGGGACAAAAGACCTAATTAACGCTCTAGACTATAAAATGTTTCTGGATTTAGAAATGTCAATGCACCCATATCGAGTAGATAAGTCATTTACACAAGAAATCATTCAAGTTGGATACTTACTTGTGGATAAAGATGGGAAAACAATCGAGGCATATAATAAAGTCATTCAACCCACTCTCCATAAGAAACTAACAAAACGAACTCTCAAATTCCTCGAAATTACACAAGACGATGTGGATAATGGGATAGATTTCACAGAATTTTACGAATATTTCAGGGAAATTGTATTCAAATATAACCCAGCAATTATTGTTTGGGGACGAAACGATTTCCTAGCTTTAAAACAAGGGTATAAAATAAATGATGTGGCTTCGCTAGTACCTAATACAAGATATATAAATCTTCTCAAATTGCATAAGAACTTCTTCAATTTAAAGAATGATCTGGGATTGTTCAATGCCTTAAGGCTTTATGAAAACTTTGATGAAACACAATCTCATAATGCCTTGGAAGATGCAATTGTAACATCAAAAATATTTGATGGGTTCAAAAGAGTAGTTAACAATAAACTCAATGTGGATACTTCAAATTATAAATAAAAAAACTTTAATCTTTAGTAAAAATATAGTATAATTTTACTGAAGATTTTTTTATGGGGTGATTAGATGGCAACTCTTAAACAAATAGCTGAAAAAACTAAAACATCGATAACAACTGTATCGAGAGTTTTAAACTACGATAAAACACTATCTGTTAGTGATGAGATGCGTAGGAAAATTATTGAAACAGCTTCTGACATGAATTATAAGACACCAAGAAATAGAACTAAAATTAAATCTAGTAAAAAATTGCGTATTGGCATTGTACACTGGTACTCGATGAATGAGGAGATAGATGATCCTTATTATATCCAAATCAGAAGAGGGATAGAAAAACTTGCAAGTAAGTCCCAAATTGAAACTATTCTTATATATAAGATTAAGGATTCCTACGATTTTAAAAGCGCAGGAAAACTGGATGGATTAATTTGTGTGGGTAAGTTCTCAACGGCTCAAATTAACATGTTCAACAGAGTGACCACTTCAATTGTGTTTGTGGATAGTTCACCCAATGAAGATAAATATGACAGTATCGTTATAGACTTTAGTGAAGCCGTTAGAAACTTATTATCAGAGTTCATTAGAGAAGGGTACTCTAAGATTGGCTACATTGGTGGTGTGGAATACGTAAGTAAACAGATCAAGTTAGGTGAAAGAAGAGAGTTAGTGTTTAGGGAGTTCCTCTTTGAAAGGAATAAACTTGATACTAAGTTCATTCATATTGGTTCATTCACTACTGAGTCCGGATATAAACTAATGCAGGATGCCTTATCTAAGAATGAATATGCGGAAGCTTATTTCTGTGCAAATGACTCAATAGCCCTTGGTGCTATAAGGGCTATACACGAAAAGGGATTAAGGATACCAGAAGATATTGCAATTATAGGCTTTAATGATAATCCAAATAGTGAATTTATATATCCAGCACTATCTACAGTTCGTGTTTACACTGAATTCATGGGTGAGCAAGCTTTACAAAGTGTATGTGACAAAATAGAAGGAAGAGCAATTCCAATTAAGAAAATAATACCAACTAAATTAGTAAAACGAGATAGTTTTTAGTAAAAATTTACCAAAGGAGAAATTTGTATGAAATTGTTAAAAATAATAGAGGAAAATAGAGATTTCCTAGGAGGAAACCCAAATGTCTATTTTTCACCAGGAAGAGTTAACTTAATTGGTGAACATATTGATTATCATGGAGGAAATGTATTCCCAACCGCAATCAATCTTGGTACATATGCACTTGTTACTAAGAGAAATGATAGAGAAATTCACTATTTAAGCCAAAACTTCAAGAGTTTTGGTGAGATAATTGTTAGCTTAGATAAGCTTGAGTATGATGAAAAGCGCAATTGGACTAATTATCCTACAGGTGTTTTTAAAGCATATACTGATTTAGGACTTAAAGCTGATCAAGGTCTTAACATTCTAATATATGGTACTTTGCCAAATGGAGCTGGATTATCTTCAAGCGCTAGTTTAGAAGTTTTAATGGGCACTGTACTAAGAGATGAATATCATTTTGACATTGATATGTTAGATATCGTTAAAATCGCTAAAGATGTTGAAAATAACTATGTAGGTGTTAACTGCGGTATTATGGATCAATTCGCTGTCGGGATGAGTAGGGAAAATACTGCTATTTATCTGAATACAGATACGTTAGATTATCAGTTAGTTCCTTTAGAACTAGGTAATTATACTTTGGTAATTGCAAACACTAATAAAAAGCGTGCTTTAGCTGATAGTAAGTATAATGAACGAAGAAGCGAGTGTGATGAAGGACTAAAAGTTTTAAAAGACAATAATTATAATATTGATTTACTATGTGAAATGAATGTTGAAGAGTATGAAAATCTTAAAGATATATTCACTAATAAGACTATCAAAAATAGAGTAGAACATGCTGTTTATGAGAATGACCGCACAAAAAATGCAGTTAAAGCACTTACTGCGAAAGACCTTGAAAAGTTTGGTAATTTGATGAATATGAGCCATGATTCGCTCAAAAACCTCTATGAAGTATCATGTCGGGAACTAGATACACTTGTTGACTCATTTAGAAAAAATGGGGCAATTGGAAGTAGAATGACGGGTGCTGGTTTTGGAGGGTGTACTGTTAGTCTTGTAGAGACAAGTAAAGTAAATGAAATTGTAGAAAAAGTTAAACAAGAGTATATTGAAAAAATTGGTTATAACGCAGATTTCTATTTCTGCAAAACTAGTGATGGTGCTAGAAGATTATCAAAGGAGGAGATCTAATGAATATTTTAGTAACTGGTGGTGCAGGTTATATTGGTAGCCACTGTACAAAAATACTTCTTGAAAAAGGTGAGAGTGTCACGGTCATTGATAACTTATCCACAGGTTATAAACAAGCAGTAGATACAAGGGCTAATTTCTATAAGATAAATATTAAAGATAAAGATTCAGTTGTTGATGTTTTAAAGAAAGAAAATATCGATGCAGTTATCCACTTCGCAGCATATAGTTTAGTTGGAGAAAGTATGGTAGTTCCCCTAAAATATTATGACAATAATGTATATGGAACTAAAGTATTATTAGATGCCATGATTGAAGCAAATGTTAAAACGATTGTGTTCAGTAGTACAGCTGCAGTTTATGGTGATCACGAAGAAATGCCAATCACTGAAGACTTTGCTGAAGTACCAACAAGTACATATGGTGAAACCAAATTAGCCATGGAAAAAATGATGCATTGGGCAGACGTTGCTCATGATGTAAAATATATCGCTTTAAGATATTTTAATGTTGCCGGTGCATACCATACAGGTGAGATCGGAGAAAGTCATAATCCAGAAACTCATTTGATTCCATTAATCCTTCAAGTACCTTTAGGAAAAAGAGAATTTATCGGAATCTTTGGAGAAGACTATCCTACTCCAGATGGTACATGTATTAGAGATTATATTCATATCGAAGATTTAATTGAAGCACATATTCTAGCCTTATATAAATTAATAGAAACTAAAGAAAGCAACTACTTCAATTTAGGTAGTGGTGAAGGATATAGTGTTAAGCAAATGATTGAAGCAGCACGAAAAGTTACAGGACATTCGATTCCTGCTAAAGTAACACCAAGAAGAGCAGGTGATCCAGCTAGACTTATCGCTTCTAGCGATAAAGCTCAAAAAATCCTTGGTTGGAATCGTCAATATACCAAAGTAGAAGATATCATCTCTTCTGCTTGGAACTTCCATCAAAAGTATAAGGAGGGTTTTAAAAATGATTAACTTATCTCTAGATATCGAAAAACTTGTTAACTACGCCCTTCACTATCGACTGCTCAAAAAGGAAGATGCTTATTACGCGATAAATAAGCTATGTGACCTCCTAAAAGAGAATGATTATAGTCCAGTCAGCAATATGTTGAATAATGTGGTCAATGAACCGAGCACCTTATTGGAGCCGTTATTAGATAGTGCCGCGGAGAAAGGACTAATTGAACCAAATACAACTACTCAACGGGATATATTTGAAGCGAAACTAATGGATTGTTTAATTCCAAGACCAAGTGAAATTAACGCTGAATTCTACAACTATGAAAACACTCAAAAGGCTACTGATTACTACTATAACCTATCACAAAGAAGTAATTATATTAAGACTTCTAGAACATCAAAAAACATCATTTGGAAGTCACCAACCAAGTATGGAATATTAGATATGACAATCAATCTAAGTAAGCCAGAAAAGGATCCAAGAGACATAATTGCCGCTGGAAGTAAAACTTCGGGTAGTCACCCAAAGTGTCTCCTTTGCAAAGAGAACGTCGGATACAACGGATACTCGACTAATGTTGGACGTACAAGCCACAGAATAATTCCTGTATCTTTAAATGAAGAAGATTTCTATTTGCAATATAGTCCTTATGTATATTACAACGAACATTGTATTGTATTGAAGAAAGAACATGAACCAATGAATGTAACAATAAACACTTTCAAAAGACTGTTTGATTTTGTCGATACTTTTCCCCATTATTTCTTAGGCTCTAATGCAGGGTTACCAATCGTTGGAGGAAGTATTTTGTCTCACGAACACTATCAGGGAGGACGTCACAAGTTCCCTATCGAGAGCGCAAAAATATTATGTAAACTAGATTTTGATAGTGTTAAGATAGAACAGCTTTATTGGCCGTTAAGCGTAGTTAGGCTCTCATCAAGTAGTAAACATAAGATTATTGAAATGGCAAATCGTTTATTTTTGTTCTGGGAAAACTACACTGATGAAGATGCGGGGATTTATGCATCAACAAATGGTGTTCCACATAACGCAATTACACCAATTGCCAGAAAAAAAGATGGAGTTTATTACTTAGATATGACATTAAGAAATAATCTAACAAGTGATGAATTTCCTCTAGGGATTTTCCATCCTCATCCAGAAAATCATCACATCAAAAAAGAGAATATAGGATTGATAGAAGTTATGGGTCTAGCAGTATTACCTGCAAGACTAAGTAAGGAATTACCGGCGATAAAAAAAGCTATATTAAATAATACTGAGTTACCGAAAGATTTTAATCATCATAATGAATGGTTAAAACAACTTAAAGATAAATACAAAGATCAAAATATTGATACATTTATGAATGATCATGTTGCTCTTAAATTTATGAAATGTATTGAAAACGCTGGAGTCTTTAAACAAACTCCTGAGGGTATCAAACACTTTGATAATTTCATAAAAAGGCTATCTAATGCACTCAATCAATAAATATCAAGTTAATGATTTAGAGTTTAACTTCATCGAAGTTAAACAGAAAAATATCCAAATTACTTTTATGGATTATGGAGCAACAGTGTTAAGTATTTATGTCCCTGATAAAGACGGGAAAATGGAGACAGTATTATTAGCTTATGATAAGCTTACATCATACATCAATAATGAAATGTATTTAAACAGTATTATTGGTCCTACAAGCGGTCGTATTAAAAACGGTGAGTTTGAACTAAATGAACTAACAATTAAACTAGACAAGAATTTCTTGGAAACAGAAAATCTTCATGGAGGTTTTGAATGTTTTGGATTTAAGTTTTTTAATTATGAGATTCTTGATGAATTATCGCAAACTCAAGTAAGATTTATTTATCGTAGAATGGATGCTGATTCTAAACTACCTGGTAACTCAACGATCCAGATAATATATACAGTAAGTGAATCTGAACTTCAAATTGAGTTTTTAGGTGATACAACTGAAGATACATTATTAAACTTAACATCACATATGTACTTCAATTTATCAGGAGATTTAAAAAATACAGTTCTAAATCACAAGCTACAAATCAATGCATCTAAAACAATTGAATTAGATGATAAGTTTGTACCGTATAAAGTAAAAGAACTAACTAATACTCATTTAGATTTTTTAAGCTTTAAACATATCAAAGACAACTTTTTTGAGGGAATATATGATCTACCTGTAAAGGGAATAGATAATCCATATATGTTAGATAATATCGGGTTTGATAACCTAAGCGCTAAATTATATGATCCAATTAGCGGAAGGAAAATGGAAGTATATACAACATATCCATCCATTGTTGTTTATACACATAATTTCCCTGATGATAATACTCTATTATTTAATCGAAAACATGAGAAACATTTAGGGATTTGTTTTGAAACACAAAACCCGCCAAACGGAATTAATATTCCTAATTTAGAAAGTAGTATCTTGTTAGAAAATGAAGAATATTACCATAAAACTTTATACAAATTTAAAGTAGAGGATAGTGATTAAAATGATTAAATATAATCAAGAAGATAAAACATTTTATTTATCCACACAATCAACTACATATATTATGCAAATAAATGAACAAAAACATTTAGAACATATTTACTACGGAAGTAAAATTGAAGAAGTTAAAAACATTGATGACATCAAACTAAAATATGAATTTGAGTTGGGAAGTTCTACATCGTATTCTAAAACGACAAAAGGTTATCAATTAAACCACAAATTATTGGAATTATCCACATTTGGAAAAGGTGATTATCGTGAACCTACTATCCACTTAGAGTTATCAAATGGTAGTAGAACAGTTGATTTGACCTATCAAAGCCATGAAATTATTAAACATCTTAGTTTTAAAAATTTGCCACAAACTAAGAAGTTTGATACCTTATGTATCACACTTTTAGATGTCCAAAATGAAGTTGAGGTTAAGCTCTTCTATACCCCTAATTTTGATGCAGATACGTTTACAAGGAATATACAAGTAACGAATAATGGTGAAGAAGAAATCGTCTTAGACAAAATTTTAAGTATGAATATTGACATGTTGAACAAAGATTACATCTTAACAAAACTTGATGGTGCATGGATAAGAGAAAGACATATAAGTAATCACAATTTAACTAAAGGTACTTTACGCTTTGATTCTAAAAAAGGTGTAAGTAGTAGTGATCACAATCCGTTCTTTATGTTAAAAGAAAAAAATACATTAGAAGATTACGGAAATGCTTATGGATTTGCCTTAATCTATAGTGGTAATTTTGAGGCTAATATTGAAGTTAGTCCACACAATTTATTACGAGCTAATATTGGAGTTAACTCTTTTGATTTTAGATATCCGTTATTAAAGGATGAATCTTTTATAACCCCAGAAGTAATTTTAACTTTTTCTGATAAAGGAATTAATCAACTAAGTAATAATTTTCATAAAACAATTAACGATTTAATTATTGGTGAGAATCAACAATATAAAGAAAGACCAATTCTTGTTAATAACTGGGAAGCAACTTATTTTGATTTTAACGAAAAAAAGTTATTAGCCATCGCCAAAAAAGCTAAAAAACTAGGTATCGAATTATTCTGTTTAGATGATGGATGGTTCGGGAAGAGAAATGATGATTACTCTTCACTTGGCGACTGGTACTATAATAAGAAAAAATTGCCTAGAGGAGTAAAAGGAATTGCTGATAAAATTAATAAGCTTGGGCTTGGTTTTGGGATATGGGTTGAACCGGAAATGGTTAACGAAGATAGCGATTTATATCTTGAACATCCAGAGTGGGCAGTTAAAACACCTACTTTAGAGCCTAGTTTAGGTCGTAATCAGCTAATACTTGATTTAACTAACCCTGAAGTTAGAGCGTATCTAAAGGAAACATTAAGTAACCTATTTAATAGTGCTAATATCACATATGTTAAGTGGGATATGAACCGTAATTTCAGTGATGTATACAGTAATAATTTACCAGTAAAATCACAAGGAAAATTTAATCATCTATATGTTTTAGGATTATATGAAATATTAGATTATTTAGTTACTGAATTTCCTAATATTTTATTTGAATCTTGTAGTAGTGGCGGAAACAGATTTGATATAGGAATGTTATACTATATGCCGCAAACATGGACAAGTGATAACACTGATAGTTATGAACGATTATTAATCCAAGAAGGGACAAGTTTATTGTACCCATTATCAAGTATTTCTAATCATGTTTCTGGTGATAGATCTCACCAAGTTTTAAGACATACACCTTTAGAAACAAGATTCAATGTTGCTTGTTTTGGTGTGTTAGGTTATGAACTTGATTTATCACAGTTAACACCATTTGATGAGAAATTAATATTTAAACAGACAGAGTTTTATAAAGAGTATCGACATTTATTCCAATACGGTAGATTTGTTAGATTAAGAAGTGTCTATGATTCTAACTACACAGTATGGATGGTTATTAATGAAGATAACACTGAAGCTATATTAGGTTATTTCCAAAAACTTAATCAACCGAATCCTTCGTTTGATACAATCAAACTTAAAGGATTTAGTGATGGAACATACCAAATCACTTCACGAGAACAATTTATGAATGTAAGAACTTTTGGTTCTTTAGTTAATGAAGCATTGCCGATTAAATTAAAAGTAAATCACTTCTTACATAATTTAGTTGCAAATAGATATTTATTTAAAGCAGATGATTTTAATAAAGTACTTACAAATAATCAACTAGAAAATACAGAGTTATTACTTAATCATACATTTACCGGGACAGGGCAAAATGATAGTGTAATGATGCTTGAAGATTTTGGTAGTAGATTGTTTATTATAAAAGAGGAGAAAGATAATGAATAAAATTACAAACAAAACTAAATGGTCCTTTGCAATAGGTGGATTCGGGAAAGATATGATGTTTGCGATGAGCACAATCATGTTATTCTATTTTAATGTTTATTTAGGAATTAGTTCAGCATTTTTAGGTGTTATGATGTTAGTTGTTCGTGTATGGGATGCAGTTAATGATCCAATCATGGGAACGATTGTTGAAAGAACAAAAACAAGATGGGGTAAATTCCGTCCTTGGATATTAATTGGTACAGTGTTAAATGCTGGAGTTTTAGTATTGATGTTTGCGAATCCAGACTTCCAAAATGCTGATACGATGAAACTTGTTTATGTTACTGCTTTATATACTTTATGGGGAATGACATATACTTTGATGGATATTCCATTTTGGAGTATGATTCCAACTTTATCAAGCAGTCAAAAAGAACGTGAAAGTGTAACGATTTTAACTCGTTTAATGACTAGTGTTGGTTACTTTGTTATTGCTGGTGGGTTCTATATGATTGTTGGTGCTTTAGGTGGTGCTAGTAATACTGATACTGATATTCCTGAAATGTTAAATGGAGCATTTTATTTATCAATTATTGTTGCTGTTGTCTTTATTATTTGTGAGATAGTAACTGTTTTAAATGTTAAAGAAAAAGTAACAGTTAATGATGAGAAAAAAACGATTGTTGATATGTTTAGATTACTAAGAGATAATGATCAGTTACTAGTTGTTATGATTGTTGTGCTTATTATTAACTTTACGTTATATATTACAAGTGGTATGGCAATTTATTATATTACATATAGTATTGATAATCAGAGTTTGTATTTTACGTTTATTGCTGCTGGTGGTGTTGCTCAGGTAATTGGGACAGTTGTCTTTGGGTTATTGAAGAAGAAGTTTAAAAGAAAACAGATATACAATATTTCTATTTTGACTCAGTTAGTATCTTTTGTTCTATTATTTATTAATGCCTTTTTCTTAGGTAGTAATGTTATTTTATTATTTGTTTTCGCTGTGCCTATCTTCTTAGGACAGGGTGTATTTATGGTGCTACAAACCGTATTATTAAGCGATACTGTTGAGTATGGACAATTAAAAACTGGTAAACGTAGTGAAGCTCTGGCTTTTAGTGTTCAAACTTTTGTGGTAAAATTAGCTATGGGGTTAAGCCTTGGAGTTATTGGGGTTGGATTAGCAATCATTAATTTTATCCCACCGATTAAACATTCTGAGATTGATATTGAAATCTTTGAACAGACTGCTGCTACTTTAAGTGGTATGAATTATATTATGTTCATTTTACCAATATTTGGACTGTTAATTGGACAATATATTTTTAATAAAAAACATATTATAGATGAGAAAAAATACTCTGAAATTATTGAAGAACTTAATAAAAGAGGTGAAATACGTGGGGAAACTACAGATTAACACAACTTATTTAAATCATGATTGGGAATATGTTCCTAACTATGAAGAAACTTACATTAAAGAATTCCCAAAAAGCACTAAAGTAAATTTACCACATACTAATATTGAACTACCTTTTAATAACTTTAGTGAAAAGCTTTATCAGTTTATTTCAAGTTACCAAAAAGTATTCACAATTAAAAAGACTGCTCGTAAAAGATACATCCTTCATTTTGAAGGTGTAATGACTTACGCAGAAGTTTATTTAAACGGGAAATTAGTTACTTCTCATAAAGGTGGTTATACACCTTTTAAAGTTGAAATAACGAGAAGATTAAAAGATGGAGAGAATACTTTATTCGTAATGGTTGATAGTACTGAACGTAAAGATATTCCGCCACATGGTTTTGTAGTAGACTACTTAACTTATGGTGGTATTTACCGTGAGGTTTATATTGAAGAAAAAGAAATGAACTATATTGATAATGCCTTTATTCATGTTGATAATGATGAATTAAATGTTCGTATGTTTTTAGAAGTTAATAAACCAAAAGATACTGTATTTAAGCTAAATATTTATAAAGATAATCAACTTGTTTATTTCTTTGAACGCGAGTACGATTTAAAGAAAAATGATGTTTTAGTGTTTGAAAAAGTTTATATTGATTTATGGTCTTTAACAGATCCTAATTTATATGAACTAGAAATCATCATGGATGATGTAATTGCCTTTAAATCTACATTTGCCAATCGTTCAATTAAAATGACAACTGAAGGGTTTTTCTTAAATGGAGAACACATAAAACTTATAGGATTAAACCGTCATCAAGCATATCCATACGTTGGGTATGCAATGCCAAGATCAGCACAAAGATTAGATGCTGATATCTTAAAAGATGAACTTGGGGTTAACGTTGTAAGGAGTTCACATTATCCACCTAGTAAACACTTTTTAAATCGTTGTGATGAAATTGGTTTATTAGTATTTAATGAAATCCCAGGATGGCAACATATTGGTGATAAAGAATGGCAAGCAGTTGCGATTGAAAATGTTAAAGAAATGATTTATCGTGATTATAATCATCCAAGTATCTTTATATGGGGTACAAGAATTAATGAATCCCCTGATAATGATGAGTTCTATAAAGAAACAAACAGAGTGGCAAAACTATATGATAAAACAAGACCAACCGGAGGAGTAAGAAACTTCCCTGGTTCACATCTATTTGAAGATGTATATACATATAATGATTTTGTCCACAGAGGGACAAATGAAGGTGTTGCTAAAGCACGTAAAATAAGTAAAAAGAATGTACCATATTTAGTTACTGAATATAATGGACATATGTATCCAACTAAAAAATTCGACGATGAATTTCATCGTGAATATCAAGTGAAAAGACATCTTCAGGTTCAAAATGATTCTATGAAACATAATAATATAAGCGGAGCTATTGGATGGTGTATGTTTGATTATAATACCCATAAAGACTTTGGTAGTGGCGATAGAATTTGTTATCACGGTGTTATGGACATGTTTAGGATTCCTAAAGATGCAGCTGGTGTTTATGCTTCTCAAGGTTTAAAAGAACCGTATCTTGATATTGTATCTGACTTAAACATTGGTGAAAGAGAAGCTGGAGAAATTAAAGAAGTATTGTTACTAACTAATGTTGATTCTGTGAAGTTCTACATTAATGATGAATTTATTGGAGATTTTTATCCAAGTGAAAGATATAATCATTTACCACATCCCCCAATTGTTATTGATGATTTTATTGGTAATTTGATTCATGAGAATGAGAAGTTCACTGAAAACGATGCAACTAAAGTTAAGAACATTTTATTACATATTATGAAGTATGGTATGAAGTTACCATTATTTAAAAAGATACAAATGGGAATTATCCTTATGAAGTATAAAATGTCTCTAGATAAAGCTGCTAAACTATATGAAAAATATGTAGGTAAATGGGGACTTGAATCTCTTGAATATCGATTTGAAGGAATTAAGGATCAAGTAGTAGTTATTACTAAAACTAAGGGTTCAAGTTACGAAAATGATCTACATGTATCTGTTGATTCAAACATCATTGAAGAAACATCTACATATGAAACCACAAGAGTAATTGTGAGACATTTAGATCATTTAGGTAGTTCATTATTATACTCAAATGAAGTAATAAATATAAAGGTAGATGGACCTGCCAAAGTTATTGGTCCAACGAACATATCACTAATCGGTGGTAGTATTGGTTTTTATGTTAAATCAATCGGTGAAACCGGTAAAGTAATCCTTACAATTTCATCAAATAATTATAGTGATAAAGTACTAGAATTAGAGGTTAAATAAAGCACACATTCAGTGTGCTTTTTTATTTTATAAAAACCTTTAAATAAGCGTTGACAAACGCTTACATAGTCTAGTATAATTATGTCGTTAAGGGTATCAAATAATACAGAGGTGCGTTGATTTAGGTATGAAGAAGATGATAATGGAATGAACTCCAAAAGCTTCTTAGGAATGGGATTAACGCCGAAGGTAATATTAAGTTCATTTAATATTATTTGATGAATAAGGACACACTTTATTCATTGTCATTTCAAATGATGAGCTGTTTATGATTAATTTCATAAATGGCTCTTTTTATTTTATTGAGGAGGATATCAAATGATTGGAAAAACGATTAACGAAATTAAGATTGGTGATTCAGCTTTTCAGGAAGTTGAAATAACCGAAAAAAATGTTGAGACATTTGGTGAGATAACTAATGACTTTAATCCTGCACATTTTGATAGTGATTACGCAAGTAAGACAATGTTCAAAAAAAGAATTAGTCATGGGATGTATGTTGGATCATTGTTTAGTAAAGTCTTCGGAATGGATTTACCGGGTAATGGTGCAATTTATGTAAGCCAAAGTCTTAAGTTTAAACGTCCTGTCTACTTTGGTGATGTTATTAAAGCAGAAGTAACAGTAAAAGATATGAATGTAGAACGTAATCGAGTGTATTTTGATTGCGTAGCTTATAACCAAGATAACAAAGTGGTAATTGTTGGAGAAGCAGAAATGATGCCACCAGTTAAGAAAGGGGAATAAGAATGGATAAGATTATTAAAAAGTCAGAACTTAAAAACTATGTTTTCGATGGAATGAGTATCATGGTTGGAGGATTCATGGCTGTAGGTACACCTGAAGAACTTATGGATGAACTAGTAAAAATAAACGTTAAAGACTTAACAATTATTTGTAATGATGCTGGTTTTGTAGATAGAGGAGTAGGGAAATTAATTGCTAATGGTCAAGTAAAGAAATTGATTGCCTCTCATATCGGGTTAAACCCTATGGCTGGTAAGTTAATGAGTAGTGGAGACATGGAATGTGATTTAGTTCCACAGGGTACTTTAGCGGAGCAAATTAGATGTGGTGGATCTGGACTTGGTGGGTTCTTAACTCCTACAGGTCTTGGTACAGTGGTTGAAGAAGGTAAACAGGTTATCTCTCTGGAGGGCAAAGACTATTTATTAGAACAAGCACTTACTGCTGACCTCGCTTTAATTTATGGTAGTGAAGTTGATAAATACGGAAATGTTGTTTATACGAAGACAACCCGTAATTTCAACCCAGTTATGGCACCTGCTACAAAACATGTTATCGTTCTAGCGCGCAAAGTGGTAGACGAAATTAACCCTGATAACGTATTGACCCCTCATATTTTTATAGACAATATCATTGAGGAGGGTAAGAATGGATAAACAACAACTAAAAAACTTCATTGCAAAGCGTGTAGCAAAGGAATTACACGATGGAGACGTAGTTAATTTAGGTATTGGTTTACCTACACTAGTAGGTAATTTTGTACCTGAAGATATACACATAAACTTACAATCAGAGAACGGTTTAATAGGTCTTGGACCTGCACCAACTGATGACACATTAGATCCAGACATAACGAACGCTGGTGGTCAACCTGTTACTTTACTTCCTGGTGGGATGTACTTTGATAGTACAATATCATTTGGAATTATTAGAGGAGGACATGTAGACGTTACAGTACTTGGAAGTCTTCAAGTAGACGAAAGCGGTAGTTTAGCTAACTGGATAATCCCAGGTAAAATGGTTCCTGGTATGGGTGGTGCAATGGATTTAGTTACTGGAGCAAAAAAAGTAATCATTGCAATGACACATACTAACAAAGGAAGACCTAAGATTTTAAAAGAGTGTACATTGCCATTAACGGCTAAAAATCAAGTAAATCTCATAATCACTGAGATGGGTGTTATTGAAGTAAAAGAAGATGGATTACACTTAATTGAATATAATGCTGAGTTTACAATAGAAGAAGTTATAGAAGCAACACATGCAACATTGATTATAAATGATCCAAAGAAAATGGAATTGGAGTGATATTATGGAAAAAGTAATGATAAGAATGAGACTTAGTGCACATCATGCACATTATGGTGGAGGGCTAGTTGATGGTGCATTCTGTATGCAAGTCTATGGAGATGTAGCTACAGAACTACTAATTAGAAATGATGGCGATGAAGGTTTATTTAGAGCTTATGATAGTGTTGAGTTTTTAGCACCATTATACGCTGGAGACTATATTGAAGTATACGGTTGGATAACTGAACAAGGTAATACATCTCGTAAGATGGCATTTGAAGCGTATAAAGTAATTCAGGCTAAACCAGAAATTAATGATTCAGCAGCAGAAGTACTAACTGAAAAAATATTAGTATCAAAAGCGACTGGAACATGTATAGTACCTAAGGATAAACAAAGATTCTAATGGAAAAACTGATTATTACAGCTGCAATATGCGGAGCTGAAGTAAAAAAAGAACATAATTCTTACGTACCTTATACAGTGGAAGAGACCGCAACTGAGGCGTTTAACGCCTATAAAGCTGGTGCAAGTATTATCCATCTCCACGTTCGAGAGGATGATGGTACACCAACTCAAGATGTCAATCGCTTTGAGAAAGTGATCAAAAGAATCAAAGAAATGGCTCCAGATGTGATTATTCAACCATCAACAGGTGGTGCAGTGGGGATGAGTAATGATGAAAGACTACAACCAACTACTCTAAAACCTGAAATGTGTACACTTGATTGCGGAAGCGTAAACTTCGGTGGTGATGAAGTATTTATTAACACTGAGAGTGATATTATATACTTCAGTGAAAAGATTTATGAAAAAGGAATTTTACCAGAACTTGAGTGTTTTGGAAAATCACATATTGACCAGGTCTTGAGATTATATAAAAAGGGAATCATTCATGACCATCTACATTTCAGTTTTGTGCTTGGTGTAAATGGCGGACAGACTGGTGAAGAAAGAGATTTTATTTTCTTAAAAGATAGTCTGCCTGAAAATGCAACATATAGTGTTGCTGGTATTGGACGATATGAGTTTCCTCTTGCGGAACTTTCAATAAAACATGGGGGACATGTTCGTGTTGGTTTAGAGGATAATATTTATATTTCTAAAGGTGTTCCTGCTGAAGGGAATGCTGATTTAGTAAAAAAAGTTGTTGAAATGGCTAAAAAATATGGTCGTGAGGTGGCTACACCAAGCGATGCAAGAAGAATATTACATATAGAGGAGAAATAACATGAAAACTTGTAAATATGGTACTAACCGTGTTATCGAGCCTAAAGGAGTTTTACCACAAGCTGCAACTAAGGTAGATAACACTATGGAAATCTATGATAATGAGATCTTAATTGATGTTATTACATTAAATATTGATAGTGCATCATTCACACAAATCAAAAATGCCTGTAATAAAGACATTTTAGATATGGAGAAAATGATATTAGATATCGTTAAGACGAAAGGGAAAATGCAGAATCCTGTTACTGGTAGTGGGGGTATGTTGATAGGCTCTATAGCGAAGATAGGGAAAGACTTCCCAGATAAGTCAATTCAAGTTGGAGATAAAATAGCGACCTTAGTATCACTTTCTTTAACACCTCTTAAGATTAATAAAATCAATTCAGTCAATATTGATAATGATCAAGTGAATATTGACGGACAAGCAGTATTGTTTGAATCTGGTATCTATGCTAAGGTTCCAAGTGATATGGATGAGCATTTAGTATTAGCTGCATTAGATGTTGCTGGTGCTCCGGCACAAGTTGATAAACTTGTAAAAGAAGGAGATACTGTAGCGATTATTGGAGCTGCAGGTAAGAGTGGAGTTTTATGTGCATATCAAGCAATGATCAATGCTGGACCTAAAGGTAAGGTTATTGGTGTTGTTAATGAAGAAAAGCAAATTGCTCAATTACAAGAATTAGACCTATGTCATGAAGTTGTGTTAGCTGACGCTACTAATGCTATTGATGTTTATGAAAAGGTCTTAGGAGTAAATAAAGAGGCTGTAGACGTAACAATTAATGTTGTTAATGTCCCAAATACGGAGATGAGTTGTATTTTAATTACTAAGGATACTGGTGTAGTTTACTTCTTCAGTATGGCAACTTCATTCACTAAAGCAGCATTAGGTGCTGAAGGTGTTGGAAGTGATGTAACAATGATTATTGGGAATGGTTATACAAAAGGGCATGCTGATTTAACATTAAACTTAGTTAACAATGCACCAAAGATCAAAGCATTATTTGAAAGAATTTACACATAGGAGTGAGATTATGGCAGCTAAATTATATACGCAGTATTTAGAGAGAAAAGCAAAGTACTTCCCAAATGTTACTGATGAGGAATGGAATAACTGGCATTGGCAAGTAAAAAACAGAATTACAACAGTTGAAGATCTACAAAAATATATTGAGCTAGATAAAGAAGAATTGGAAATCATTGAAAATGTGCTTGGTCAATTCAGAATGGCTATTACGCCATACTATCTAACGCTTATTAATCCAGAAAATAAATATGATCCAGTTCGTCTTCAAGCAGTTCCTATGGTTGATGAAATGCATATCGGACAACATGATTTAGATGATCCTTTACACGAAGATGGAGATTCTGTAGTACCAGGTTTAACGCACCGTTATCCCGATAGAGTACTATTCCTAATTACAGATATGTGTTCAATGTACTGTCGTCATTGTACAAGAAGACGTTTCGCAGGACAAAAAGATACTGGTAGTAAAATGGACAATGTAGACAAAGCAATCGAATATATTAGGAATCATCCAGAGGTCAATGACGTTTTGCTATCTGGAGGAGATGCTTTGCTAGTTAGCGATGCAAGGCTTGAATACATAATTAGTGAGTTAAGAAAGATTGATCATGTAGGTGTAATTAGATTAGGTTCAAGAACACCTGTAGTAATGCCTCAACGTATTACTCCAGACCTAGTTAATATGCTTAAAAAGTATCATCCAATCTGGATTAATACACACTACAATCATTCAAAAGAACTAACTCCTGAAGCCAAAAAAGCAATTGATTTAATGGCTGATGCTGGAATTCCTTTAGGAAATCAATCAGTACTATTAAAAGGTGTTAATGATTGTGTTAACGTAATGAAGAAATTAGTAAAAAGATTAATCCAATTACGAGTTAGACCATATTATATTTATCAATGTGACCTATCAAAAGGTATCGAACACTTTAGAACACCCGTTTCTAAAGGTATCGAAATCATTGAAGGTTTAAGAGGCCACATAAGTGGAATCGCAGTACCAACATTTGTTGTTGACGCTCCAGGTGGTGGAGGTAAGATACCTGTAATGCCAAATTACATTATCTCACAAGCCCCAGGAAAAACTATATTACGTAACTATGAAGGTATGATAACGACATATTACGGACCTACTAGTTATGACAACGACTGTGATTGTGAAGACTGTGTAGCTGCAAGAAACGGAATTGTTGATCCTGAAATTACATCACATGTAAAACTAGATCAATACAATTCAGTAAGAAAGAGAAAAAACAATTATTAAACTAAATTCTTATTTCAAAGATAATAAGGTAATTTCGATAATTGGAACAGCTAAGAATGCTGGTAAAACAACAGTATTAAATAAAATCATTGAAGAGTATAAAAACCAATGTATTGCAATCACCTCTATTGGCTTAGATGGTGAGAAAATAGACAATGTCACATTCCAAGAAAAACCACGGATAAAAGTATACAAAAAGATGTTAGTAGCTACTGCTATTAACTGTCTTGATGAATCAGATATTGAATATGTAGTGCATGAGAAAACAAATATAAATACACCATTAGGGGTAATAGTTATAGTTGAAGTCACTAAAGAAGGTTTAGTTTTAGTCGCTGGACCATCTTCAAATCACAATATGAAACGTATTGTTAAGTTAGTTAAAAAGTATTCACCAAAAAAAATCTTTATTGATGGTGCATTATTTAGAAAATCTATAGCAAATAGTTACCTTTCAGATGCAATAATATTATCAACGGGAGCAAGCTATAATAAGAACTTAACAACTGTAGTAGAAGATACTAAGATATTTATTGACCAACTATCATTATCAAGTATAAAAACACCTGAAAAGATAGATGTAAGAAACTATGAAAGCACTGTTTTCTACAATGAAAATAACAATGAAAACATGATAATAACTGAATCACTTTTACATAATGAGAACATATTGTTCAATTACATAGGGAAATACGAAAATCTATTTTTACCAGGTGCCTTCACTGATAGAATTTATCAAATTTTGGTCGATAAAAGAAATGATTATAAAAATCTTAAAATTATCGTTAAGGACGCTACTCACATCTTAATCGATCCTAAACATTTTCGAAAACTATCAAAATTAGGGGTAAAAGTTGAAGTCCTCAATCAAATCGAGATTTTGTTTGTAACATATAATCCTTTTTCACCTTATGGGTATATTTTTAACAATAACGAATTTAGACAAGAATTAGAACACAACCTTGATGTAGACGTCATAAATGTGTTAACAGATATGGAGTGATTCCGATGGGAAAGCTTAATTTAAGCAAAACAAAGATAAAAGAGGCAAGAGAATATGCATTGAAAATTGCAGAAGACACTCAAGCCTTTATAGATAAACATACAACAGTAACTGTGGAAAGAACAGTTTGTAGATTATTAGGAATTGATGGCGTTGATGAGTTTGACGTTCCATTTCCTAATATAATAGTGGATCAGATCTTAAAAAATGGAGATTTAGGTTTAGGAGTTAGTAATTACTTAGCTGCTACATTGAATGCAACAGAGTATAATATGCAAGAAATTGCAGAGTTGGTTGCAAAAAATGAACTTGATATTACAAGTTATCCACTTTTAACTCCAAAAAAGGTAATTAAAATACTTCAAAGTTATATTGATGAGTCTCTTTTTAAGATCGATAGTAATAAATCAAAACGAGAAAGTTACTTCGATAAGTATGGAGATAAAGAAGGTCCGTTATTATATGTAATAGTAGCTACCGGAAATATATATGAAGATGTTACTCAGGCTAAGGCTGCAGCGAAAGCTGGAGCTGATGTTGTAGCTGTTATTCGTACTACTGGTCAAAGTCTTCTAGACTTCGTTCCATATGGTCCAACAACTGAAGGTTTTGGTGGAACATATGCAACTCAGGAAAATTTCAAAATTATGAGATTAGCACTTGACGAAGTAGGAGAAGAATTAGGAAGATACATTAGATTAGTTAACTATGCTTCAGGGTTATGTATGCCAGAAATTGCTGCAATGGGAGCACTTGAAAGACTAGACATGATGCTTAATGATTCTTTGTACGGAATATTGTTTAGAGACATCAACGTACAACGAACACTAGTTGACCAGTACTTTTCACGTGTAATTAACTCGTATTCAGGTATTATTATCAATACTGGAGAAGATAATTACCTTACTACAAGTGATGCAGTAACGGAAGCACATACTGTTTTAGCATCACAATTTATCAATGAACAGTTTGCCTTACTTGCACATATGCCTGAGGAGTTACAAGGACTAGGCCATGCATTCGAAATTGATCCAGATGTAGAGAATGGGTTCTTATATGAAATAGCTCAAGCACAGATGGCTAGAGAGATATTTCCTAAAGCACCATTAAAGTATATGCCACCTACTAAACATATGACTGGTAACATCTTTAAAGGGCAAGTACAAAACGCTTTATTTAATATTGTGACAAAAACTACAAACCAAAGAATTCATTTATTAGGGATGCTAACTGAAGCTGTTCATACCCCATTTATGAGTGATAGATATTTGGCCATTGAGAATGCCAATTATATTAATAGAACAATGAAAGATTTTGGAAATGAGATCGTCTTTAAAAAAGGTGGAATCATTGAATCACGTGCTGATAAAGTATTAGAAGATGCGAATGATTTACTAAAAGAAATTGCCAATATTGGAATCTTTGAAACATTAGAAAGAGGTATCTTTGCAGGTATCAAAAGAACCAAAACTGGTGGTAAAGGGTTAAGAGGAGTTAGCGTTAAAGCCGCTCAATACATCAATCCTGTTCTTGACCACATGGTAAAAGAGTTAAAGGAGGTAAAATAGTATGGGTTATGACCTAAATGCTAAGAATTATTCTAAAGAATTGGACCTCAAGAATTTAAAACCTTACGGTGATACTATGAATGATGGTAAAGTACAATTAAGTTTTACTTTACCAGTTAAAAATGATGAAAAAGGTGCTGAAGCAGCTAAAGCGTTAGCTAAAAAAATGGGTATAATTGATCCATTAGTTGCTGAATCAATTACCTTAGATAATGACTTTACAATGTATATTTTATATGGTGGGGTCAATCATACAATAGACTATACAACTATCGAAGTTGAAACAGTCGAAACTGATGTAATGAGTAAGTATGAAATTGAAGATTATATTGATGAGAATTTCGATAATAATATCGTAGTTGTTGGAGCTTCAACTGGAACCGATGCTCATACAGTTGGTATTGATGCAATCATGAATATGAAAGGTTTTGCTGGACATTATGGTTTAGAAAGATATCGAAACATTGATGCATATAATTTAGGAAGCCAAGTAGAGAATGAATTATTGATTAAAAGAGCTTTAGAAGTTAATGCAGATGTATTACTAGTTAGCCAGACTGTAACACAAAAAGATGTTCATATTAAAAACCTAGTAAATCTAGTTGAATTATTAGAGGCGGAGAACTTACGTAATCGTTTTGTCTTAATCGTTGGTGGACCTCGTATTACTCATGAACTTGCAAAAGAACTTGGGTATGATGCTGGATTTGGACCTAAGAAGTTTGCGGAAGATGTTGCATCTTTCTTTGTTCAAGAGTTACATAATAGAAAATAAAAACGAAGTTGAAAAGAAAGCCAAAAAAGTAGATCCTTTTAAAGAAAAGGTCTACTTTTTTTTACAATAAAAAAAGTTATAAGATGTCAAATCTTATAACTTAATTAAATTTACTCGTTTACAACCATAACAACCGGCATAATCATTGGACTACGTTCAGTTTTATTATAGATGAACTGGTTTAGTACTTTTGTTAATGTTTTTTTAAGAACTGTTATGTTAAGGGATTTCATATGAGATAGTTTTTTTGTCATCTCCTTTTCAGCGAGTTCACTTATTTCTGTTGTTAAATCTACATGTTCTTTCATGTAGATGAAACCTCTAGAAATGATTACTGGATTACCAATCATTTTCAGGTTTTGTTTATCAACTGTAATTATTGCACTTAGAAGACCATCTTCACTTAAGAGTTTACGATCTCTAATAACGATATTACCTATATCGCCTATACCTTTACCATCAATATAAACACTACCTGCTTGAACTTTACCTGCAAGTCTTGCAGAGTTTTTGGTAACTGCTAAAACATCACCGTTATCCATTACAAATTCTCGTCCTTTTCTAACACCTGTTTCTACGCCGATTCTTGAATGTATTTTTAACATTCTATATTCACCATGAATTGGCATAAAGAACTTAGGTTTTGTTAGTTTTAACATTAGTTTTTGTTCTTCTTGGCCACCATGACCTGATGTATGGGTATCTGTTAAAGGTGAGTTAGTTATTACATTTGCTCCTCTACGGAACAACATATTGATTGTTTTACCTACACCTTCTTGGTTACCAGGAATTGGACTACTACTAAATATTACAGTATCACCTTCCATTAGCTTGATTTGACGATGTGTACCTGCCGCAATTCTACTTAGTGCAGCCAGTGGTTCACCTTGAGAACCGGTACAGATAATTGTTAATTTATCTGCTGGGAATTTTTTGATAAGATGTGGTTCGATAAAAGTTCCTGCAGGAGCTTTTATATAACCCATATCTTTACCAACTTCGACTGTTCTAATCATACTTCTACCGTAGATTGCGATTTTTCTTTTCGATTCAACACTTGCCTCAACAATTTGTTGAACACGATGTACATTTGAAGCGAACGTAGCAACAATCGCACGACCTTCAATTTTAGTGAAGATATCTTTGATGCTTTCTGAAACTCTTTTTTCACTTATTGTGAAATCAGCTAGTTCAGCATTTGTTGAATCACTTAAAAGAAGTAGTACTCCTTTACGACCTAATTCAGCTATTCTTTGATAGTTTGCATCTGGTCCCGTTGGGGTGAAATCAAATTTAAAATCACCGGTATGTACTATTACACCTTCAGGTGTATGTATTACAACACCAAAAGAATCAGGAATTGAGTGATTGGTTCTAAAAAAACTTACACTTAATTTACCTAATATTAGTTTTTCATATTCTTGATATTCTTTAATGTTTGCTCGGAACCCTTTATGTTGTTCCATTTTGTTTTTGATTAATCCTACTGCAATACCACTTGCATAAATCTTTGGTATTTTTACTTGGCGTAATAAATACGGGATTCCACCGATATGGTCTTCATGCCCGTGCGTTATAATTAACGCTTTTATTTTATCTTGATTTTCATACAAATATGTATAATCAGGAATTACGTAATCAATACCCAATAAAGAGTCGTCTGGGAATAAAATACCAGCATCAATAACGATGATTTCATCCTGATATTCCACGACATACATATTTTTTCCTACTTCACCAAGACCACCTAATGCAAAAACACCGACTTCATTGTTTTTCAAAATATTTTGCATTACTAATAGTCCTCCTTACAGAATCGTTTATTTCTCTTTTTCATTATATCAAACAAATGGCTTAATTAATACACATATGTTTGTGAAAATGTTTTTACAAGCATATATTATGTATTATTATATGTTATAATCTATATGAGGTGTTTTTAATGACTAACAAAAAAATAATCTTCTTTGATATTGATCGAACACTATATGATCCAGATACAAGAAGTATTCCAGAATCTACAAAACAAGCTTTAAAACAATTACACGATAATCCTGAAATCGAAATAGCGATTGCGACTGGTCGTGCTTTTTATATGTTACATATCATTGATGAAATCAAAGAATATATCAATATTTATGTTTTAATTAATGGCCAAATCATTATGAAAGATGGCGAAACCATCTTTAGAAATCCAATAGATAAAGATAAAGTTTTGAAAGTAGTTGATACTTTTGATAAAAAAGATATGAAATATGGGTTTTTAGGAGAGTTTGATGAAACATTAAATATCGTTGATGAAAAAGGGAAAGCTGCCTTTGAATTAGTTGATATGAATTTACCACGAATTGACCCTCATTTTTATTTAGATAATGATATCTTTCAAATGTGGGCTTTTTGCGAAAGAGACTGTCATAAAATCTTTAGTGAGGACTTCAATGAACTTCAACTAGTTAGTTGGCTAGGTGGTGGTTTTGATGTTTTAAGTAAGGGTATGAGTAAAAAAGAAGGTATTAAAAAGATATTAGAAATTGAAGGAATTAGTTTAGAAAATAGTTATGCATTTGGTGATGGAGATAATGACATTGAAATGTTAGATTATATCCCTAACAGTGTTGCGATGGGTAATTCTAGTCCTAAGGCAAAAGAACATGCTAAATATTTAACTGATGATATTAAAAAAGACGGAGTAATGAAAGGTCTTAAAATGTTAGGACTACTTGATGATTAAAAGAATTAATTTTAAAGATTTTCCTAATGATGAATATCCTTTTAATATTATTCCTTTAAAGAATACAAAAGAATTAGATTTTAGTAATAAAATAACTGTTTTAGTAGGAGATAATGGTAGTGGGAAAAGCACTTTATTAAAAGCTATTGCTTACTACAATAATTCAATCAATGTATCAAGTAACGATATTGATTCTGCTTACTATGATTCAGTAAAAAAATTAGCTAAACAAATGAAGATAATATACTCAGTAAAAACAAGAAGTGGATTTTTCTTTAGTGGTGAAGAATTTATTACTTATATAAATACAATAAAAAACTTAAAAGAACAACTAAATAAAGATATCGCAGAGATTAAACAAGAGTTTATAGGTAAAGATCCATATTCATTACAGTTAGCTCTTGGACCTTTAAAAGGATCATTACATGCTTTTCATGAAAAGTATGATGGACAACTTGAACATAAATCTCATGGTGAAGGATTCTTGAAGTTCTTTAAAGCAAGAATGCACCAAAAAGGCATCTATTTACTAGATGAACCAGAAACACCATTAAGCGCAATAAATCAGTATCAACTAGTGGTCTTAATTACTGACTTAGTTAAGAATGGTAGCCAAGTAATTATCGCCACTCATTCACCAATCTTAATGGCATTAAAAGATGCGAAGATATATAATTTCTCTGAAACAAATATAGAAGAAATAAAATATGAGGATATTGAAAGTGTTCAGTTCATGAAACACTTTCTAAATGACAAAGATAATTTTATAGAAAGATTATAGGTAGTAATATGATAGCGGAGATTTTAGTAGATGTTAAAGCTAAAGCTGTTGATCGTACATTTGATTACAATGTACCTGATAAACTAGCTAATATCATTGAAATCGGCCAAAGGGTAAAAATACCATTTGGACCGCGTTTTATTATGGGTTATGTTCTTAATTTAAAGGAAACTACAGAAGTAGAAAAGTTAGTAAACGTCCATTCAGTAATGGACTTAATCCCAACCTTAACTAAAGAAATGATTGAATTGGGAAAAGATTTAAGAATGACGAATACAAGTCCTTTAGTAAGTATCTATCAAGCAATGTTGCCTACTGCATTAAAATCTAAATATAAAAAGGTATTAGTCGCTAATGATACTAGTATGTTACCTTTAGATTTGGCTTTAAAGTTTGATCGTTATGGAACATTAGAATTAACTAAAGATTTAGATCCATATTTAAAAGATATTAAACATGAACTAAAAAAAGGTTCAATCACCTTATCTTTACAAATCAAACAAGTCCATAAAGAACAATATATTAAGAAAATAAGACTAGTTGATAGTACTATTCCTGTAAGAGGTAAAAAACAACAAGCAGTTATAAACTATTTAGAAGGACAAGAAGAAGTTCTAAAACAAGAGTTAATGCATGCTTTAGATTTAAATAACTCAACAATTAAAACATTAATTACTAAAGGGATTATTGAAGAAACAAGTATAGAGATGTATCGTGAAATAGAAAGTATTTATGCTGTTAATGATAAAACAGTTACTTTTAACAATGAACAAGTAGAAGTATACAATGTGATAAAAAAAGATATAAATAAGAATGAGGTTTTCTTACTTCACGGTATAACTGGAAGTGGAAAAACAGAAATATATTTAAATATCATTGAAGATGTTGTTAATGAGGGTAAAGAGGCAATTATGTTAGTACCTGAAATCAGTCTAACACCAATGATGGTGTCAAGATTTAAAGGTCGTTTTGGTGATGATGTTGCATTACTTCATAGTCGTTTATCAATAGGTGAAAAATATGATGAATGGCGTAAGATTAGAAGAAAAGAAGTAAAAGTTGTTGTTGGTGCTAGAAGTGCTATTTTTGCTCCTTTTGAAAACCTAGGAGTAATTATTATTGATGAAGAACATACAGATTCATATAAACAAGAAACAAACCCAACATATCATGCTAAAGATGTTGCTTTATTAAGGACAAAATATTATAATATACCGTTAATCTTAGGAAGTGCTACACCAAGCGTTGAAACATATTATAAAGCACTACATAATGAGTACAAACTCCTTGAGATAAAACATCGTGCAAATAGAACAACATTACCGATAACTTATATCGAAGATATGAGATATGAGTTTCAAGGTGGTAATCGTTCAATCTTTTCTAGAAGATTACATGATTTAATCGAAGATAGATTAGCAAAAAAAGAACAGATAATTCTTTTACTAAATAGAAGAGGACATTCTACTTTTGTAATGTGTCGAACTTGTGGTGAAGTTATCATGTGTCCTAACTGTGATATATCTTTAACATATCATGAAAGAAATAATTCTTTAAAATGTCATTACTGTGGGCACGATGAACCAAACCCTACAGTTTGTCCCCACTGTAATTCTAAACATATAAGATATATGGGAATAGGAACAGAAAAAGTTGAAGAATTTGTTAAAAAAACATTCCCAACTTCTCGAGTTATTAGAATGGATAGTGACACGACAAAAACAAAGAATGCTCATGAGAAATTATTATATGAGTTTGAACATAATGGTGATATCCTAATCGGTACTCAAATGATTGCTAAAGGATTAGATTTTCCCAAAGTTACATTGGTAGGTATTTTAGCTGCTGATATGAGTTTAAACTTACCAGACTATAAAGCTATTGAAAAAACATTCCAGTTACTTACTCAAGTATCAGGTAGAGCTGGTAGACATGTTTTAAATGGTGAAGTAGTAATTCAAACATATAATCCGGATCACTACGCAATCTTACATGCGCAAAATCATGATTATGAATCATTCTATAATACAGAGATGAAAATAAGAGAAATAAGTGGTTATACACCATTTTATAACTTAACTCAAATCATCATAACTGATAAGGATGTTAAAAAGGTTTTAAAAGAAGGTACAAGAATAGTCTTAAAACTGCGTCGTAATCTGGAAGATGATACGCAAGTTTTAGGTCCAGTTTTACCAAAAATAGCGCGAATTAATAATTACTTTAGAGCTCAAATAATCATTAAGTATAAACAATCAAATAAAATAGATGATGTACTAAAAAATATCTATCAAGAGTATAGTGAAATATTAACAATTGCGATTGATAAAAATCCATCATTACTATAAAGTCGTTCCAAAAAATGTAAATTTCAAGAAAAAAGTCGTTCTAAAAAATGTTGCATAATTTGAATAGTACACTTAAAAAACGTAGAATGAAGATAGGTGATTATATGTCAAAATCAAATATATTAAATGAATCGAGAAATCAAGAGGTAAAAAAACATAAAAAGGTTGTTTTTATGGGGACACCAGATTTTAGTACAAGAATACTAAAAGATCTTCATGAAGTTTACCCGGTAAGTTTGGTTGTTACACAACCAGATAAGTATGTAGGGAGAAAGAAAATATTAACGTATTCTCCTGTTAAGCAAACAGCTCTAGAATTAGGGATTGATGTTTTCCAACCCAAAAATATTAAACAAGATTATGAACGAATTTTACATGAAAATCCTGATATAATTATTACTGCTGCATATGGACAAATTATTCCGCAAATTATCCTTGATGCACCGAAGTTTGGTGCAATCAATGTTCATGGAAGTTTGTTACCTAGTTTACGTGGTGGAGCACCAATCCAAAGGTCGATTAAAAGATTACATAATACAACAGGTATTACTGTAATGTATATGGCAATGAAAATGGATAGTGGGGATATTATTTCACAAAGAAGTATTCCAATTTTAAAAGATGATACTTCTGGAACTTTATTTGAGAAGTTAAGCTATATTGGAAGTGATTTATTGTTAGATACTCTTCCTAGTATCTTTGCAGGTACTAATGAAAGACGTGCTCAAGATGAATTTAATGTAACTTATGCTTATAATTTAAAACGAGATGAAGAAAAGATTGATTGGGATCTATCAGCTGAGATGATAGATGCCCATATAAGAGCATTTACTCCTACACCTACTTGTTATACAACGATTGATAATAAGCAGTTGAAAGTCTTACAAGTTACTTATAAAATTGGGTTAAATGAAGAGAATTTAAATAAGCCAAATGGTTCAATAGTAAATGTAGGTCAAGATAGTATAGGGGTCAAAGTTAGTAATGGTTTAATTAATATCTTTGAAGTTCAACTTGCTGGTAAGAAAAGACAAGACGTAAAAACTTTTATGAATGGAGCAGGAAGAAATCTAATTATCAAAGATAAAGTATTCAAATAATTTGTAATTATGTTATAATTAAATATTATAAGAGGTGATAATGTTGAAACATAAAGCATTGTATACAAGAGAAGAAATGTTAAAAATGAATGTTCAAACGCTTAAAGAAAGAACTATTTCTGTTGAAGAAATTGCTGAAGTAGCATTCCGTCAACAATCAAAATGGTCAAAAACAATTTCAATGAAGGATTGTATCGACTCAGTCGAAAAAATCTTAAGTTTAAGAGATGCATTCCATATCCTACAATTAGGTGCTGAGATTGATCGTCTAACTGATGAGGGAGCTTTTAAAGGTCCAATCCAAGACATATTAAAAACTGATTTAGGGATGTTTGGGATTGATGAGTTGTTTGGATTAGAATTAGCTGGTATGTATGGAACAATCGGTAAAACTAATTTTGGTGACATCGATGTTAATAAACCTCTAGTTGTAGATCGTTTAAATGATGAAGGGAAACATGCTGGTGGATTATGTCATACATTTATGGATGACATTGTTGGTGCAGTTGCAGCAGCAGCGTCAACTCGTGTTGCTCAAATCACAAATGAAAATGAAGCATTAAAAGATCCAAACGTTGAGGAGATAAGCTTAGATTTAGATGTTTAAGGGGGTATTAGTATGCCTAAAAATAATAAACGACTTGATGACTTCTTTAAAAAATCTAATGAAGAACCAGAAGAACTAAAAAAGTATTATGAAGATTTGAATAAGGGTGTTGATCCTAATAAACAAACAGTAACAGACCGCGTTGCTTATTTCTTTAAAAACCTAGCTGCAAGAGTAGGGGTTTATTACAAAAGAAATAAGAAAGAAGAGGTTGTTAGTGAGAAACCATCAACATTCCGTAGAAGGATTCGAGTTTACTACAAACTAATCGCAAAAAAGATTTCCGATTTATTTAACTTTGAAGCAGGTGTAGATATTTTAGATGATACATCTGTTTTGTTTCGTCGTAATAAGGTAAACAGGAATATCTTACTGGTAATAAACGTCGTGTTCTTCCTATTAAGTATGATAGGAAACCAACAGTCGTTTTATTTAGTCATTGCTTTTATCTCGTTTATTATGGTATCAATCAGTAGAACCTTAAAAAGAATTATAAATGAAGAACCAAGAACATTGCTAAAACAACAGATGGCAATGTATATAGGTAGTATTTATATCTTGTTAGCTTCAATGGCTCTATACGCAAAACTAAGATTATCCGCAGGTAATATTAGTTTAGCAGATGCGATTGGTGCTGGAGACTCAGGATTAATCTTTAACTATATGACTGATATATCAATATCACAGGCAGGTTATGTTTTAATTTACTTTGCACTAATCGTGGTATCCTTGTATCAAGATGCTACACTATTAAGAGTATTATTTAGATGGGTGTTTGTAGTAATGTTTGGGATCCATGTATTAGTCTTATATCCTTTAGCTTCACTAGAAGGAATAACTGGATTATATAATTACTTGTTTATTGATCACGTTAATGTCACAATTGATATACTATTACGGACAGTTATCCTAGTTGTATTCTATATAGCGTTATATTCTAATGTAACCATCGGTGAGATGTTACATAATAAACGGAAAGAAGAACTGATAAAACGCCGTGAAATGGAAAAAGACTTTACCGCAGTAGTAGGGGATGTATTTGATGTAATTGGTGTGTTTAACTCACATACTATTACCCAAAGTACTGATGATGTTCACCGTGTTGCTGAACTTGCGAGTAGACTCGCAAATATCTTAGGGTTATCATCTAATATTTGTACAGAGATATATGAATACAGTGTTATTCACATTGATAAAGTAAATGACTTATCAATTTTAGAATATGAAGGTAAAGAGACATTAACAGAACGAGATTACGCTGTAATCCGTGAAAAAACGATTTTAGGTTCAGTTGTTATCAAACGACTTCAACTTAACCAAAAATCAGAAGATATCGTTCGTGTTCATTTTGAAAAAACAGTTGATCAAAACTTCACTGAAAAAATGAAACGTGTCCAAAGAAGCCAAGAAGGACAAGTAATTCTTTTAGCTGAGATATACGATATCTTAAGACAAGAAAGAAACTATAAATCAGAACTTAAACATAAACGTGCAGTTGATTTATTGCAGTTAGAATTTAAAGAATACTTCGAACCATATATTTTAGATAGATTCTTGAAGTATCAATTGGAATTTGAAGCATTTTATGAAAAATATAAATATTCAGAGTAGGAGCATAGAACAATGAGAAAATTTTTTACATCAGAAAGTGTAACAGAAGGTCATCCAGATAAAATTTGTGATCAGATTAGTGATGCAATCTTAGATGCTATTTTTGAGAAAGATCCAGAAGCTAGAGTTGCTTGTGAAACAAGCGTTACTACTGGTTTAGTTTTAGTTGCTGGAGAAATCACAACTAAAACATATATTGATATTCAAAAAGTTGTAAGAGAAACAGTGAAAGAAATTGGATATGACCGTGGTAAATATGGTTTCGATGCTGATAATTTAGCAGTATTAGTAGCAATAGATCCACAATCACCTGATATTGCTCAAGGAGTAAATGAAGGTGAAGGTGAGTTCAAGGAACAAGGTGCAGGAGATCAAGGTATTATGTTTGGTTACGCAAGTGATGAAACAGAAGAATATATGCCTATAGCAATTTCTTTAGCTCATAAATTAGCTAAACAACTAACTGCTGTACGTAAAAATGGTACATTACCATATTTACGTCCTGATGGTAAAACACAAGTAACAGTAGAGTTTGATGATAACTTCAAACCTGTTAGAGTTGACAGTGTTGTAGTTTCATCCCAACATAGTCCTGATGTACAACAAGAAGACTTAAGAAATGATGTTCAAAAATATGTTATTGAGGCAATTATTCCTAAGGAGTTAATTGATGATACTAAGTACTACATTAATCCAACAGGACAATTCATTATTGGTGGACCACATGGTGACGCTGGATTAACTGGACGTAAAATCATTGTTGATACATATGGTGGTATGGGACGTCATGGTGGTGGAGCGTTTAGTGGAAAAGATCCATCAAAAGTAGATAGAAGTGCAGCATACGCTGCTCGTTATGTAGCGAAAAACTTAGTAGCTGCAGGTTTTGCTAATAAATTAGAAATCCAATTATCTTATGCAATTGGTGTTAGTAAACCAATGAGTATTTTGGTTGAAACATTTAATACAGCTAAAGTAGATGAGAAAGTAATTGTAAAAGCAATCGAAGAAAACTTTGATTTAACACCTAAAGGAATCATCGATTCATTACAATTAAAAAGACCAATCTACAAACAAACAGCAGCTTATGGACATTTTGGTCGTAATGATCTTGATTTGCCATGGGAAAAACTAGATAAAGTAGAAGCTCTTAAAAAATACTTATAAGGAGTGATTTTATGGCTTGGTATTGGAATATACTAATCATTGTTGTAATTTGTGCAATTTTAAGTATACTGGTTGCCAGATTACATAAAAGATTATTAAAGTTATGGAAAGAAGTATCTTCTAAAGAAGTTATCTTCTATAAACAACTAGAAAAAGTTACTAAACTTTTCTATGAAAATAGAGAACTTTTACGAACGGAAGATAATCATGATTTCTTTAAAAGAGTAACTAGATACCGTAAAAAAAGACTTAGATCACTATTACTTAATACAAGACAAGAACTCTTCAATGCAATCAATGTCATCTATGATGATATTGAAGAACAAGAAGCTCCAGAGTTTAAACTATTAAAAAAAGAGTTTAATGAACTACAGAAAGTGCGCCGTATTTACAACTCGAAGGTACTTATCTATAATCAAACAATCAGCGTATTTCCAACACGTTACTTAGCTTTAAGAATGAACTTAGAATTAAAAGAATATTTCGGGTAGAAATATTCTTTTTTATGAATGAAAAAGTTTTCATACGATATATGATTGACTATCAATGTAAAATTATCATTAAGACAGCCGTTTTTATGAAAAATAAATCATTTTTAAAAACGCTTACAGAAAAAGAAAAAAAACTCTTGATTTATATTTTATATTAGTATAATATATAACTGTTTTAATAAAACAAAATAGTAATGAGCGAGGTTAAGATTATGGATCAGAACTTTAAACAAGTGTTAAAAGTTGTGAGAATAGTTGCCGTTTTCTTAGAAAAACGACCTTTGTTTATACTTGACTAAAAACGAGGAATAAATTCACTATACAGGAATTTATCCTTTTTCTATTTTTTGGGAGGAAATATTATGAGTACTGTCGTTATTGGTGTTATTGGTGCTGACGTACATGCAGTAGGAAACAAGATAATTGACTACGTATTGACTGAACAAGGTTATAACGTTGTTAATATCGGGGTTCTATCAACACAAGAAGACTTTATCAATGCAGCAATCGAAACAGATGCAAAGGCAATCTTAGTGTCTAGTCTTTATGGACACGGGGAAATGGACTGTAGATTCTTTAAAGAGAAATGTGAAGAAGCTGGTTTAGGACATGTCAAACTATATGTTGGGGGTAACATAGTAGTTGGAAAACAGGATTTTAATGAAGTTGAAAAAAGATTCAAAAAAATGGGATTCGATCGCGTTTACGCTCCCGGGCAAAAGATTGAAGAAGCGATTGATCATTTAAGAGAGGACATTGGTATTTAATGAAGCCTTATCTTTTAGTCGACTTTGGTTCAACATATACAAAATTAACAGCTGTTGATTTAGACCGTGAATATATCATCGGTACAGCGAAAGCACCAACAACTGTTGAAACAAATGTATTAGAAGGATACGATAGAGCCTTCAAATACTTAATTCACGATCATCCAGAAATTAAGGAAATTTCTGGTATTTCTGCTTGCAGTAGTGCTGCAGGAGGATTAAAGATGGCTGCGATTGGATTAGTTGAAGAATTAACAGTTGAAGCCGCTAAACGAGCGTGTTTAGGTGCTGGTGCTATTGTTAAGCAAGTTTACTCATATCATATGACTAAAAGAGAAGCAAAAGAACTTTATGAAGCAGATATTGATATTGTTTTATTAGCTGGAGGAACTAATGGAGGAAACAGAGAATGTATCATCCATAATGCTCAAAAGTTAAAAGATGTAGGTATTAAGGTTCCAGTAATTATTGCAGGTAATAAAGATGCTTACGATGATATCGAAGATATCTTTGAAGGTACAGATGTTGAATGTTATTTCGTTAAAAATGTAATGCCTCAATTAAAGAAACTAGATGTATTAGAAGCAAAACATCAAATTAGAAAGATCTTTATTGAAAAGATCATTGAAGCAAAAGGTATTAAAAAAGCAGAAGAAAAGATTGGTGAAATTATCATGCCTACTCCTGAAGCTGTTTTACAAGCTGCAGAGTTATTGTCTAAAGGTTTTGAAGATAAAGAAGGTTATGGTGAATTAATCATTATTGACATCGGTGGTGCAACCACAGATGTTCATACAATTGGTGAAGGTTTCCCTAAACGTACTGAAGTAATTTTAAAAGGTTTAGAAGAGCCGTTTGCGAAAAGAACTGTTGAAGGAGATTTAGGAATGCGCTTTAGTGCTAATGCATTGCTAAGTACTGTTTCAAATTATGAGTTTAAAAAATATTTTGAAGAAGATGATGATTGTGAACATGATATTGAAAAATCATTAGAGCGTCGTGCAACTAATGTCGACTTCATCCCTAAAACAAAAGATGAAGAATCATTTGATAAAGCAATTGCAAAGATTTGTTGTGATGTTTCAATGAGCCGTCATGTTGGCCACGTAGAAGTAGTTCATACACCGTTAGGTGATATGTATTACCAAACAGGAAAAGATTTAACAGGAATTAAATATGTTATTGGTACAGGTGGAGTCCTAATCAATAATAACGATGCAAAAAAAATCTTAAAACAAGTGAATAAAAAATCTAATAAAATCTTAGAGTTAAGACCAACTAACCCTTCAATTTTATTAGATAAATCATATATCTTAAGCGCAATGGGATTATTAAGTCAAAAATATCCTAAAGTTGCTCTTAAATTGATGAAACAATACTTGATGTAATAAGGAGAGTTTATATGGTACAAAATAAAAAGATGCCTTTGGATGAATTTCTAGAGATTAGAAAAGAGATTCTAAGACATTGGAAAACAGGACAACATCCTGATTTAGATTTAGATAAAGCTGTAGCTAAATTAAAAAAATTACCTAAAGAAAAAAACTTTGCGTTAAAATTACGTGAAGCAAAAGAAAAAGGTATTACTTTAGTGCAACCCCGTGCCGGTGTTGCACGTTTAGATGAACACATTGAATTATTACAGTATTTACAAGATGAAGGTAAAGCTGATTTTCTTCCTTCAACGATTGATTCTTATACAAGACACAATCGTTACCAAAATGCTGAGGATGGAATTCAAGAATCGGAAAAACAAGGACGTTCATTACTTAATGGTTTCCCGTGTGTTAACCATGGTGTTGATGGGTGTTCAAAAGTATTGGATAGTATTAAAGTACCGTTACAGGCAAGACATGGTACACCTGACGCAAGATTACTAAGTGAAATCATTCATGCATCAGGTTGGACTAGTAATGAAGGTGGCGGAATTAGTTATAATATTCCTTATGCTAAAAAGATATCTTTAGAAGATACTATTAAGTATTGGCAATATTGTGATCGTTTAGTTGGTTACTATCAAGATCACGGTGTTGAATTAAACCGTGAACCTTATGGTCCCTTAACGGGAACATTGGTACCCCCATCAATTAGTAATACTGTAGCTATTATTGAAAGCATTTTAGCAGCTGAACAAGGTGTTAAAAATATTACTGTGGGTTATGGACAAGGTGGAAACCTTGTACAAGATGTAGCTGCGTTAAGAGCATTAGAAAATCAAACAAACCATTATTTAAAAATATTCGGTTATAAAGATATGTTTGTTACTACTGTATTTCATCAATGGATGGGAGGATTCCCATCTAATGAATCTGAAGCAGTAGCATTAATTGGTTATGCTTCAACGGTAGCTAGTTTAGGTAAAGCTACTAAAATGATTACTAAAACAACTCATGAATCATTTGGTGTACCGACTAAGGAAGCGAATGCAAAAGCATTACGTACTTCTAAATATTTAACAAACCTTTTAAAAGATCAAACTACTCCTGATTCTGAAGAACTAACTGCTGAAATTGAACAAATCAAAAAAGAAGTTGATAGTTTAATGCATGCGATAGTTAAAGTAGGTAAAGGAGATATTGCACAAGGTGTTATTAAAGCATTTAAAGATGGTTTAATTGATGTTCCTTTTGCGCCATCTGAATTAAATGCAGGAAAGATTTTACCAGCAAGAGATATTGATGGTAAAATCCGTATTTTAGAATTTGGTAATTTGGCAATGACTGAGGAAATAAAAGATTTCCATAAAAAGAAATTAAGTGAAAGAGCAACTAAACAAAATAGAAAATTAGAGATTCAAATGGTTATCGACGACATTTATGCTGTTAGTAATGGTAACTTAGTTGGAGCAAAAGGAGAATAGCATCATGAAAATCGTAGATATTATATGTTCAAAAAGCTTAACAGGGTTTTATTTCGATGACCAAGCAGCCATCAAAAATGGAGCAGTTCAAGATGGATTTACATATGTAGGTAAACCAGTAACAGATAAATTCCAAGCAATCCGTCAACAAGGTGAAGCAGTAAGTATTATGTTAGTTTTAGAAGATGGACAAATTGCTTATGGAGATGCAACAGCTGTACAGTATAGTGGAGCTGGAGGACGCGATCCTTTATTCTTAAGTGATGAAGGTATTGAAACAATAAAAGAACACATTAGACCATTATTAATTGGCCAAGATGTTTCTGAGTTTAGAGATTTAGCAGCGCAAATCGATTCATTAGTAATTGATGGTAAGAAATTACATACTGCTTTACGTTATGGTTTAACACAAGCATTATTACATGCAACAGCTAAATCAAACAAATTAACAATGTCAGAAATAGTAAGAAAAGAATATAACATTGATAGTGATGTTTACTCGCGTATTCCATTATTTGCCCAAAGTGGTGATGACAGATACGCTAACGTTGATAAAATGATTATTAAAAAAGTTGAGGTTTTACCTCATGCTTTAATTAATAATATTAAAACAAAACTAGGATATAAAGGTGAAATCTTAAAAGAGTATGTTTCTTGGTTAAGAGGAAGAGTATTAAAACTTCGTCAATCAACAGACTATAATCCAATTTTCCATATTGATGTATATGGAACAATTGGAATTATCTTTAATAATGATTTAGAAAAGATGTATAATTATTTAGTAGAACTAGAAGAAATTGCTGCTCCATTCACTTTACGTATTGAAGGTCCAGTTGATGCTGGTAACCGTAAAGAAACAATGGAAGCATTAAGAGATATTACTAAAATCATTAACGATAACAACCGTACGGTTGAAATCGTTGCTGATGAATGGTGTAATACTTTAGATGATGTTAAATATTTTGCTGATAACAATGCAGGGCATATGTTACAAGTAAAAACTCCTGATTTAGGGGGAGTTAATAACATTATTGAAGGTTTATTATACTGTAAAGAAAGAAATGTTGGAGCTTATAGTGGTGGTACTTGTAATGAAACAAATATCTCAGCTGAAGTTACAACGGCAATCGCGATTGCTTGTGATGCTAAACAATGTTTAGCTAAACCAGGTATGGGGACTGATGAAGGTATCATGATTGTTAATAATTTAATGAACAGAATCTTAGCAGTAATCCACAATAGAAAATAATAGGTGAGTTTATGAAATCAAGTGCAGGAACATATGAATCAAGTGATTGCTTAATTACCTTAACTAAACAAGACAAATTAGAAGTAGCAATTGAAAGTATTGTTTTAGAACAATTTGGTGAGCAAATTAATGAGGTAATAATGAACACATTAATAACACACAACATAACTAACGTTAAAGTTGAGTGTTTTGACAAAGGTGCTCTTGATTACACAATAAAATCACGTTTAGAAACAGCATTAAAAAGAGGTGGGTACATTGAGTAGAAGTTATTTATTTATACCAGGAAACACACCATCTATGTTACAAAACCTAGATGTCTTTGAAAGTGATGCAGTTATCATTGATTTTGAAGATAGTGTTGTATCTTTTGATAAAGATGCAGCACGCATTTTAGTGAGTAATTATGTTAAACAATATCAACCAAAAGATATCGATATTTACATTCGCATCAACGATGCGACTAGTACTTTCTTTTTAGAAGATATTAATGCTACTAAGGACTTACCAATTAAAGGGTACGTTCTTCCAAAAGCACTCCCAGAAGATATTGATGAAATTGCGAAGTTAACAAACAAAGATATAATTGCTATTATTGAATGTCCAATGGCTGTTTTAAGAATGGAAGATACTGTAAAACACAAACAAGTAAAAGGATTATTACTAGGTGCAGAAGATCTAACAAAAGATCTTAATATTTCACGTACTTTAGAAGGTAGTGAAATACTCTATGTAAGAAGTAAACTTATTCTTACTTGTGCAGCTTACAACAAAGAATCTATTGATACTCCTTGGGTTGATAAAGATAACCTAGAAGGATTAAAACAAGATAGTGAATATGCAAGAGGTTTAGGGTTTACTTCTAAATCAGCAATTCACCCAAATCATGTTGATATTATTAATACAGCATTTTCACCTAGTGAAAAAGCAATCTTAGAAGCAAAACGAATTGTAAAAAAGGCTGAAAACAATACAAGGGGTGCTTTTAGTTTAGACGGTAAAATGATTGATTTACCAATCATTGAAAAAGCTAAAAAGACTTTAGCACAAGCTAAAAAATATAATTTACTGTAGGTGAAACTTATGGGAAGTACAAAATCACAAACAAATAAAAAAATCATCAATAACCTTGATGAGTTTTTTAATTTAATTAACTTGGAAGAAAACAAAAATATTTCATTTCATCATCATTTACGAAATGGAGATTTTGTGTTAAATATGGTACTTGATTATTACATCAAAGAAAACATTAAAGGAATTAATCTTTTCCCAAGTGCAATCTTCCCTTCTTATACATCAATACTTACTTTATTAGAAAATAATCAAATCTACAACATTACTACTAATTATTGTAATGGTCCAGTTGCTAAATACATAAGTGAAAATGGTTTACCAGGTTTACTTAAAATGCAAACACATGGCGGTAGAGCAAGAGCTATATTAGAAGAAAAAAGTGAAATTGATATTGCCTTTATTGCTACACCATACGTAGATAAACATGGTAACTCAATTGGTTACAAAGGTAAGAATAAATGTGGTAGTTTAGGTTACTGTATCCCAGATTCACAAAAGGCAAAAACAGTTGTACTTATTACTGATACGATCACTGATGAATTAATTGAAAATCCAGAGATTGATGGAGATAATGTTGATTACATCGTTCAAGTAGATTCAATTGGTGATAATAAAGGTATTGTTAGTGGAACCACTAACATTACCACTAATCCTATTGGAGTTAAAATAGCTAAGAACACTTCACAATTATTAAATGAACTAGGACTTATTAAAGAAGGATTTAGTTTCCAAAGTGGAGCTGGTGGAGTTAGTTTAAGAGTGACTAAAGATGTAAAAGATATAATGATAAAAGAAAACATTAAAGCTTCATTCTTCAGTGGTGGTATTACTAAGTACCATGTTGAAATGTTAGAAGAAGGTTTAGTCGATGAATTATATGACGTTCAATGTTTTGATTTAGAAGCAATTGACTCATTAAATAGAAATGAAAAGCACTATGCAATAAGTGCTTCAAAGTATGCTAATCCTAGTGATCCAACGATGGTCATTAAAGATTTAGATGTAGTTATTTTAGGTGCTACTGAAATTGATTATAACTTCAATGTAAATGTAACAACAGACTCACATCAAACAATTATTGGTGGTAGTGGTGGACATAGTGATACAGCTAGTGAAAGTAAAGTATGTGTTATTGTATCACCATTAATCAAAGGTCGTATTCCAATTATTAAAGAAAGAGTTACATCAATTACTACTTTAGGAAAAAATGTTGATTGTTTTGTTACTGAAAGAGGAATCGCAATAAATCCAAATAGAAAAGATCTTCTGAATAAATTAAAAGACACAAAACTAAACATCATAAAAATAAAAGACTTAGCTAACGTAGCACACAAGTTCACAGGAATACCAAAAGAAACTAAAAAAGAAAAGCACCCAATTGGTGTTATTGAAGATAGAACGTTAGAAATAATCGATAATCTATATAAAACTAGATAGACAACTGACTAAAGTTGTCTATTTTTTTACTATTTATGAGACAAAACCAATGAAAGCGTATTTATATAATAAATAAATGCCTGAAACCACTACAATTTTACTTAATTTTATGATAAAATATAATTATTCGATAACCGAACGAACAAAGGAGGAGTTTTAATGGATACAAGTAATATGTTTTTTAAACCAACCCCTTTATACAAAGAATTTGTGATACTTGATTTAATCGAGAAAAATGACAACATCACTCAAAGACAGATGAGTGATCATCTTTCAGTGTCGGTTTCAATGATTAATTCATACTTAGACGAATACGAGAAGAATGGATATATCAAAAGAGAATACGTATCTTCGAAAAACGTGATATACATGATCACAAAAAATGGTGTGGCAAGAAAGCAATTGTTAAACATTGGTTTTCTTAACTCATCACAACATATATATGAATTAGCAAGGGGAAATATTATGATGTTCTTAAACCAAATAATTGAAAGAGGTTTTAAGAACATTTTGCTATATGGGGCTGGAGAAGTATCAGAAATATTGTTACATGTAATTAATGCTGAAAAAGATTTGCCAATCAATGTTATTGGTGTTATTGATGACAACGTTAATAAGCAGGGGGGCAATGTATTGAATAAAAAAATATATGGGATAGAATATATCAAATGTACTAGTCACGATGGAATATTAGTTTCTAGTTATACTAATAGAAATGCGATAAATAAAAAACTTAATAAGATAAATTACGAGAAAGCCAAAATTTTAAATTTATTTTAATTACATATGAGGTGAAAATTATGAACAAAAAAAAGAATATACCATTTTCTCCACCAGATATAACCTCCGCAGAGATTAACGAGGTTATTGACACTTTGAAATCAGGATGGATAACTACTGGGCCAAAGACTAAACTTTTTGAGAATGAGATTGCAGGATTTATTGGTGTTGAAAAAGTTGTTTGCCTAAGTTCAGCTACAGCTGCAATGGAACTTACACTTCGATTGTTCGGTGTTGGTCCGGGTGATGAAGTAATCACTTCAGCATATACATATACAGCTTCTGCCTCGGTAATTCATCATGTTGGAGCGAAGATTATATTAGTTGATACTTCTGAAGGAAGTTATGAAATGGATTATGAAAAACTAAGAGAAAAAATAACTGAAAAAACAAAAGTTATTATACCTGTAGATATAGCTGGGATAATGTGTGATTATGATAAGATATTTAAAATCGTTAATGAAAAAAGAAATCTATTTTGCCCACGTAATGAAAGACAACATCATTTGGGTAGAATATTGGTTATGGCTGATGCTGCACATTCATTTGGGGCTATAAGAAATGGAAAAAAATCTGGTGTTGCAGCGGATATATCATGTTTTTCATTTCATGCTGTGAAAAATCTAACTACAGCAGAAGGTGGTGCAATATCATGGACTAACTCGTGGGGATTGTCAAATGAGGAACTATATAATGATTTCATGCTTTACAGTTTACATGGACAATCTAAAGATGCATTATCTAAAGTTAAAGCGGGTTCTTGGGAGTATGATATAATTTATCCAGCATATAAATGTAATATGACTGATATACAAGCTTCTATTGGTTTGGCACAATTTAGAAGATATGCAAAACTTTTAAAGCATAGACACGATTTGATAGAAAAGTATATTGAGTACTTAAACAAGAAAGAAGTAAAAGTTTTAAGTCATAATGGTGTTAATTTTACAAGTTCTGGGCACTTGTTAGTGTGTAATATATTGAATTTGAATATTGATAAAAGAAATATGTTAATCAAGAAACTTGCAGAGGTGGGAATATCATCAAATGTTCATTATAAACCTTTGCCTATGTTATCGGCATATAAGAAGTTAGGATTTAAGATATGTGATTTTCCCAACGCATATAAGATGTTCTGTAATGAAATAACTCTACCTTTACACACAGGACTATCTGAAGAAGATGTTGAGTATGTTTCGAAACACGTAAATAATTTGATTGAGATGGTGAAGTATGTATAAAAAAATTGTAAAAAGACTAATTGATATAGTTTTATCGTTATTATTATTACCTTTACTTATGATAATAATAGTAGTCTTAGGTCCAATGATTTATTTTGAAGATAAAGGAGCAATTATTTTTATTTCTAGAAGGCTTGGTGAAAATCAAGAAGTATTCAATATGTATAAATTTAGAAGTATGAAAACTGATTCAAAAGATGTTAGAAATGATGATGGATCAACTTTTAATTCAAAAAGTGATCCTAGAGTAACAAGATTAGGAAGATTCATAAGAAAAACAAGTATTGACGAGATTCCACAATTGTTCAATGTTTTAATTGGTAATATGAGTTTAGTTGGACCAAGACCAGATTTGGAAAGTCAAAAAGGTTATTACAATGAAAGTAATAACGTTAAATTTATGGTGAAACCTGGTATTACAGGTTATGCTCAAGTGAATGGGCGGAACAATATATCATGGAATGAAAAACTCAAGCTGGATGAGCATTATGTTAGAAATTGCTCATTTATTCTAGATATGAAAATATTACTTAAGACTATTGTTAAAGTGATATTTCGAGAAGGAGTAAATAAAAATGGATAAATTTATTTTAGTTAAAGATGAGTTTAACAGTGAGATATTTGAATGTAATTTTGGTAATATATATGAGGTATCTGATGAACTAGAATGTAAAGATATTTCATTAATTATAAATAAAAGTGATTATGATTTTGTGTCTGCGAAAATCAATGCAGCTAATCAGAAATCCTTGTATGAGTTTCAAAAAGCTGGGTTTTATATTGTAGATTGTCTTGTTACATATGAGTTTGACTCAGTGAAAAATAACTTAAAAAATATGGAGTATAAGTTTGAGTTTTCCAGTCAAATAAGTCAAACCCAAGTAGAGAAATTAGCAAGTATTGCATCAAAATTATTTAAGATAGATAGGTATCATTCTGATCCTAACTTAAATGATGCCTTATGCGATAAGTATTACTATAGATGGATTGAAAATTCATTCAAAGGTTTTGCTGATGGGTGTATCCTTCCAATGTATAAAGGGAAAATAGTAGGATTTACAACATATAACGTAAATAATGTTGATGAAGATACCTCAACAATGGTTTTAAGTGGTGTTGATCCAAAGGCTCAAGGTATGGGAGTTTATGGAAATATGATACATAAAGGAACTAAGAAATTATTAGAACATTCAAGTAAGGTTAGAGTTGGAACACAAATCAATAATATAGCTGTGCAAAGAACGTGGCAAAGACTTGGCTATAAGTTGATTGAAGTTAACTATGTATTACATAGAGATTTAAGGGTGAATCAAAAATGAGGAGCATTGTAGTTGTATCAGCATTTCATATGGGTATGAAGTTATCTAGTAATAACAGAACAAACTTTTTGCCTAGATTTTTATTGGATAAAGGCTACGAAGTTGAATTGTGTGTGCCGAATTTTGACCATCACACTAAATCTTTTGTCAAAGTCCCAAATAATGCACCGTATACTATTAAATATATTAAAGTAACACCATATTTCAAGAATGTATCAATATTGAGGATAATTAGTCAAAAAGTATTTGCTGTTAAACTATTTTTTCATTTACTATTTAGGAAAAATGTTGATGATTTTTATGTGTTTATACCATCTCTTGAGGCCGGTGTATCAGCAGTAATTGCATCTAAAATTAGAAGGAAGAAGTTGATTATTGATGTAAGAGATCTTTGGCCTGAGGTTTATTACCTTATCTTTGGAAAGAATATTTTATCGAGAATATTATTATTTCCTCAAGAGATAAAGGCAAACTATATATATAGAAATGCTGATGAAATAATAGCGGTTTCAAACACATATAAGAATAGAGCCTTGAAGGTTAATAGAAAAGTTAAAGAGGGACATACTATTTATTTAGGGACAAGTTTAAAAGATTTCAAGAATTACAATAGAAATAAGAAAAGATTTGTCTCAAAAGAAGAAGTAAGATTAGTTTATGTTGGAACTTTAGGGCATTCTTACGATTTGCCAACGTTGTTTGATGCTTTTAAGGTGCTAGAACAAAAGTATAGTGGAAATATTACTCTAAGTATTCTAGGAAACGGTCCGCTCGAGCACGAGATGAAGGAGAAAGCTTCTGAAGTAAGTGATAATATTGTTTTTTATGGAAGACTTCCATACGATGATATGATAGATGTTTTACTCAACTCCGATATTGCAATTAATTCATTATATAAAAATGCTCCACAGAGTATAATAAATAAGCATGCAGACTATGCAGCTGCAGGCTTACCAGTGGTTAATAATCAGGTTTGTTTGGAGTATAATGATATATTAACTGATTATTCTGCAGGAGTTAATTGTGAGAACGGAAATTCATTAGATATGGCTGAAAAAATTCTATACTTGATTAACAATGAGGATAAAGCCATTCAAATGGGTAAAAATAATCGCAGATTTGCTGAAGAAAATTTCGATAGAGCTAGTTCTTATGACAAGCTAGATTTTGTTTTAAGAGGTAATAAAAATGAAAATAGTTAAGTTAAAAGCAGGGTTTGGAAATCAATTATTTCAATATGCATTTCTTAAGTATCTTGAGAAAGAATCAAAAGTAGATTGTTATTTAGATTTTAATTGGTTAGATATTTGGTTTTCTAACAAAAACAGACATTATGAAGACATAATCAATATTGATTTACTAAATGTTACTTATAGCAAAATAAATGAAACTGGATTGAAGAAAATTGTGTATAAATTAAATAAGTTTCACCCGAGAACAAAAAGATATAAGTTATATTTAATAGTTCAGGGGTTATTGAATCCAAAGTATTATTTTAAAAGAAATCATGAGTTTGAAAACTATTCAGTTTTATCAAAGTATAGTTACTACGATGGTTATTGGCAGTCTTGGAAATATGCTGAAGAAGTTAGAAATCAGTTGTTGTCTGATTTTAGTTGTAAGAACAAGTTGAGAAAACCTATAGTAGATTTCATTGAGAAAATAGTCAGTTATAACTCAGTATTTATTGGAATTCGCCTAGGAGATTACGGTAATAGGGTTGATCATTTTGGTGAGTTCAAAGATGATTATTATAATGAAGCTGCTAAGATAATTATGCAAAGAGTTGAAAATCCCATATTTTATGTATTCTCAAATAGGATTAACGAAGTTAAGGAAAATTTTAAATTTGATTTTAATGTTGTTTTCATAGAGAGAAACTTAGGATTTAGTGATTTTGAAGAGTTTGTTATTATGTCAAGTTGCAAACACGCAATAATACCTAATAGTACATTCCATTGGTGGGCAGCTTGGTTAATTAAGAATGAGGAAAAGGTTGTAGTTGCACCTAAGAAATGGTTTGCAGATAATACTAAGATAGATATTGTTCATCCAAAATGGATAAAATTATAAGTTAGGAGAGAATGAAATGAAAAAAGCATTAATTACAGGTGTTACAGGGCAAGATGGATCATACCTTGCAGAATTTTTATTAAACAAAGGATACGAGGTGCATGGAATGTATAGAAGAACCTCTTCCGAGCGCAAACAAAGAATAGAACATTTAAGAGGAGAAGAAAATTTCATATTGCATTACGGAGATATGAATGACTCCTTAAGCATAATGAGAATTATTAAAGAAGTTAAACCAGATGAGATATATAATTTAGCTGCTCAAAGCCATGTGAAGGTTTCTTTTGATGTTCCTGAGTATACAGCTAATACTGATGGAGTTGGAGTGTTGAGGGTATTAGAAGCTGTTAGAATGTTGGACATGACTGATAAATGTAAAATCTATCAAGCATCAACATCTGAACTTTATGGAAAAGTTCAAGAGGTACCACAATCAGAAACTACGCCATTTTATCCATACTCACCATATGCTGCAGCTAAGCAATATGCATATTGGATAATAAAAAATTATAGAGAAGCTTATGGAATGTTTGCTGTTAATGGTATCCTATTTAATCATGAATCTGAAAGACGTGGTGAGAATTTTGTTACAAGAAAGATTTCTTTGGCTGTTGCAAATATAGCTTTAGGCAACCAAGATAGATTATATTTGGGAAACATTAACTCATTAAGAGATTGGGGATATGCAAAAGACTATGTAGAATGTATGTGGTTGATGTTGCAACAAGATAAACCCGAAGATTTTGTAATCGCAACTGGTGAACAACATAGTGTAAGGGAGTTTTGTGAAATAGCATTTTCTGAAGTAGGGATCACTATTAAATGGGATGGTAAGGGAGTTAATGAAGTAGGGATAGATACTAAAACTGGAGAAGTGTTAGTAGAAGTAAATCCTAAGTTTTATAGACCTACTGATGTTGTTTCATTATTAGGTAATCCAAATAAGGCTAAAACAATTCTTGGATGGAATCCTACTGCTACCTCTTTTGAAGAGTTGGTAAGAATTATGGTTAAGCATGACTATAATTCAATTAAACTACTAATGAAATCAGATGGAGGTGAAGGCACAAGTTAATCTTGTGTGGTTATATGATATTAGTTACGGGAGCTACGGGATTTCTAGGAAAGAGAGTTTGTAGGAAACTAGATGATCTAAGTTTAGATTATGTAAGAACTTCGAAATCTTTGGGAACTGACTTGAGAAATGAACTTGAAGTGTTTGAGTTATTTGATAAAGTTAAACCAAATTATGTATTAAATTGTGCATCCTTTGTCGGAGGGATACAATTTGGATTAAAGCATGAAGGTGAAATATTCTTAAACAATTCAAAAATGATAACGAACTTGTTTGAAGCATGTAGATTGTTTGGTGTAAAAAAAATAATTAATCCAATTTCTAACTGTGTGTATCCGGCTAATGCAACGTTATTTAAGGAAAAAGAGATTTGGAATGGACCACTACACGACTCAGTTTTTGTGTATGGTATGATGAGAAAAATGTCATTTGTCGCTTCATATGCATATAAGAACCAATATAATCTTGATACAGTAAATTTGATTTTATCAAATATGTATGGTCCTGAAGACCACTTTGAAGCTGAAAGATCGCACGCATTGGGTGCTCTAGTTATGAAGTTTGTTACCGCAAAAATAAATGAAGAGGACAAGGTAGTTGTATGGGGAACAGGCACACCAGTTAGAGAATGGTTGCATGTGGATGATGGTGCAGAGGCAATGATAAGAGCTTTAGATGTTGAAAATTATGTCTATCCAATTAATGTTGGACAAGGGCTGGGAATATCAATTAGTGATCTTGCAACAACAATTAAAGAGGTTGTCGGTTACGAAGGAGATATTGTATATGACACATCAAAAATAGACGGTGCAGCTTATAAAACAGTTGATGGCTCTCTAGGTGAGAAAATGTTAAACTGGAAACCAAACAAGGATTTTAAAAAAGGTATAAAAGAAACAGTTGAATGGTTTCTAAAAAATATGGAAGAAGTGAAAAAATGAAAGAGTTTAAGAAAAATGGTATAGTTCTAGCTAGACATATTGCTAAGTCTGATATTAATGATGGTCTTTCTTTTTTCTCAAATGATAATGAGTTTATTCAGGTAGGGACTTGGAATTATAATAAAGGTAAGCAGCTGATGAGACATTATCACAATGAAGTTGAGAGAAAAATATCAAGAACTTACGAAGTTCTTTATATTATTAGTGGTAGCATAAAAGCGAATATTTATGATCTGGATAATAAATTTGAAGGGCATATGGTAGTTGAAAATGGAGATATACTGATTCTATTAGAATCGGGTCATGGCTACGAAGTGTTAGAAGAAAATACTAAAGTATTAGAGGTTAAAAACGGTCCTTATTTAGGTCCAAACATTGATAGAACAAGATTCTAAAGGAGAGATATAAATGAAGTTTATTAATCAAATGGAGCCTTCGTTTGACAATAACGAATTAGAGGCCTTAAATGAATATATGCTTGCAGGAGGATGGGTTACTGAATTTAGGAAAACACGTGAGTTCGAAGCAATGATAGCAGATTATACAGGTGCAAACCATTGTTCAGTAGTTTCAAATGGAACAGTTAGTCTATCAATTGCATTAATGGCATGTAATATCGGGATTGGAGATGAAGTTATTGTTCCAGATTATACTATGGTAGCAACTCCAAATTCTGCTGAGTTAATTGGAGCGAAAGCTGTTTTTGTAGATATTGACAGAAAGTCTTTGTGTATGGATATTGATAAAATGAAGGCTGCAATAACAAACAAAACTAAAGCAGTTATTTTAGTTACAATAAATGGTAGATATCCTGATGAAATTGAAGAATTTGTAAAGACTTGTAAAGACAATAACATCTTTCTAATTGAGGATGCTGCACAGTCATTAGGAAGTTTTATTGAAGAGAAACATCTAGGAACATTTGGTGACATTGGTAGTTTTTCTTTCAGTGCACCCAAAATTATAACTACTGGTCAGGGTGGTGCTCTAATTACTGATAATCAAGAATTATTTGAAAACATAAAGAAAATAAGGGATTTTGGTCGTGAAAAAAGTGGTGCTGATCATTACTTGGTTAAAGGGTGGAATTTCAAGTTTACTGATATACAAGCAGTAATTGGTATCGAACAAATGAAAAAAATGAGTTATAGAGTACAAAGGAAAAGAGAAATTGGCAAACTATATGCTAGATTGCTTAAGAATATAAAAGGTGTGGAGATTATACATACTAATTTTGAAAACACAACACCTTGGTTTTTCGATATTTTAGCAGATGATAGAGAGAAATTAATTACTTTCCTCAAGGAAAAGAATATTGGTTCTAGACCTTTTTATCCACCACTCCATTCAGAACCAGCTTATAATTTAGTAGGTGATTTTCCTGTAACTGAAGAAATCTCAAAAAAAGGACTTTGGTTGCCATCATCTATATTATTAACTGATAGAGAGATTGAATATGTATGTCTGAATATAAAAGATTTTTATAGGTAGGTGAAATAAATGGGTTATACAGATATTAAGTATAAGTTTAAAAGTATTGGGAAAAATGTTGAAATTGGTCAGAATGTTTATTTTAGATATCCTGACAAAGTTGAAATTGGTGATAATGTAATAATTGATGATTTTTGCTTTTTTTCTACATCAGTAAAATTAGGAAGCAACATTCATATTTCTCCTATGTGTTCTATAATTGGTGGAAGAAACTCAGAGTTAATCATGGGGGATTATTCTGGAATGGCAGCAGGTACACGTGTTATATGTGCATCAGATGATTTTGTTAATGGGCCATTCACTAACCCAACAATTCCAATTGAGTTTAGACCCAATTGTAAGATATCAAAAGTAGTATTTGAAAAACACACCTTATCAGGAACAAATACGGTGATACATCCTGGAGTTGTATTGAAGGAAGGTTCAGTGACGGGGAGTATGACATTGGTTAGCAAGGATTTAGATGAATGGGGAGTGTATGTTGGTATACCAGCAAGAAGAATTAAAGACAGACCCAAAAATTACATAAAAGAGTATGAACAAAAGTACATTGATTCTTTAAAATAGTTCAATATAAATTGGAGGAAACAAAATGAAGGTAATTATCTTGTCTGGAGGATCAGGTCTTAGACTTTGGCCATTATCAAATGAAACAAGATCTAAGCAGTTCTTTAGAATATTTAGACAAAAGAATAATGATGTCCCTACATCTATGATTCAGAGAGTACATAAAAAAATAGTAAGTGCAGGACTGACTGAAGATACTATTTTTGTTACCGGTAAAAATCAAGTTGATCCAATTTATAATCAACTTGGAGAAAACGTGAGAATTGTTACTGAACCCTCTAGGAGAAACACTTTTCCAGCAATTGCTCTTGCTTCAGCTTATTTGTATCAAAGCAATGATCCAGATGAGGAAGTTGTTGTGATACCTGTAGATCAATACGCAGAGGACGATTATTTCAATCTCTTAAAAGAAATGGCAAAATTGACAACATTGTCAAGCAGTAATTTGGTCTTGATGGGTATCAAACCAACTTATCCTTCGGAAAAATATGGATATATTTTACATGATAAAAAGGGAAATGTTACTAGTTTTAAAGAGAAACCAAATAGAGAAACTGCTAGAACTTTGATCAGAGATGGAGCTTTATGGAATGGTGGTGTCTTTGCATTTAAGTTAAAATACATGATAAATATAATAAAGAAATATTATAATTTTGAGTCATTCCAGGATCTTTATAATAACTATGATAAGTTACCTAGAAACAGTATCGATTACGAGATTGTTGAGAGAGAAAACAATATAAAATGTGTTGAGTATAAAAATGATTGGAGAGATTTAGGTACTTGGAATACTTTATCAGAAGTCATGGATACAAACTTTGTTGGAAATGTTCTTCTAGATAGTAATTGTGATAATACACATGCGATAAATGAACTGGATATTCCTTTAATAGTTACGGGAGTAAATAATTGTGTTGTTGCGTGTAGTCACGATGGAATACTTGTCTCCGACAAAGATTCTAGTTCCTATATTAAACCATTAGTTGAGAAAGTTGCATCTATACCTATGGTAGAAGAAAAAAGTTGGGGAGAATTTAAAATCCTGAATCACTCAATTAACACTTCACATGAAACTTTTACAAAAAAACTTTTTATTTCTAATAATAATACATATAAAGTAGATAAAAATGATGGTGTTAGTAAAACGTTTTTTGTAATAAATGGATATGGTGAAAGAAAAACTTACAATGCAACCTATAATTTAAAAACTGGCGATGTATTTACAAATGATTTTGATATTGAAATAACTTCAAATGATAACCTGGAGATAGTATTAATCGAGATTGTACCAATTAAAATGGAGAATAGTAATGAGAACTAAATTGTCTCTAATAGGTACATATGCAGAAGGGATGTCTGATTATGGTGGACAACCAATTAAAACTAGAAACCTAATACAAGCTCTTAAAGAGTCAAATAATAATGTCTATTGCATAGATATGCACAATTGGAAGAAAAGACCATTTAGAATTTTCATTAAAACAATATATGCATTCTTTACAAGTAATAACATAATAATTATGCCAGCTCGAAATGGCATAGGTATCTTAGCAAGATTATTCTACTATTTAAAGAGAATAAAAAAGGTGTGTATTCATTACGTTGTTATTGGGGGATGGTTACATACAAAAATTGATGAAGACCATAAGTTCTCGTTGTATTTAAAATCAGTGGACTGGATATATGTAGAGACAAATGTAATGAAAAAACGTTTGGAGGAAAGAAACTTCCAAAATGCATTATTGTTTAGAAACTTCAAATTAACAGAGCCAATAAAGGAAGATGATATTAAAAGATATTTATCCTCTCCGATAAAAGTATGTACATTTTCTAGAGTTATAGAAAAAAAAGGGATATTAGACGCGATAGAAGTTGTAAGTAAAATTAATGCAGATCATGGAAAAAAACTCATTGAACTAGATATATATGGGCAAATATATGATGGTTTTGAGGAAAAACTCTACAAATATTTAGAGAATGCTAGAACTTCATGCAAGTATATTGGGATTGTGGAAAATGATGAATCTAATGAGGTTCTTAGGAAGTACGATTTATTATTGTTTCCAACCCAGTTTTACACTGAAGGTATACCTGGAACACTCATAGACGCTTATTATTCAGGCTTACCGATTCTAGCATCAAGATGGGAAAGTTTTGATGAACTGATAATTGAAGGTGAGTCAGGATATGGATATGAATTCTTGAATAAAAATGACTTCTATAGTGCTTTACTGAACATCATAGAAGATAAAGATACTTTATTGAGAATGAAGCATAATGCATATAAATTGGCAGAATTATATTACTCAGAAAATGCTATAGTTCCATTACTGGGTAATCTTAAATAGAGAAGGTGAGAATCAATGGCTATTACAAAAGATAATATAAAAAAATGGTTTTTGCTTGTTATTGGTAAAAGTATATTACATGTTGAACAAGGTGTAGGGAAATTTTATAGTTTTGATAGTATTGAAGGATATTATAACGACTTTACCCTAAAGGTCAAAAAGAATAAAAAATTAGTTAATAATTTACCAGTATTAATGGAAAAAAACGACGAACCAATATTTTTTCCTGTTGCAATATTTCAATACGGATTAGGGGCTTATGACCTATATCTTGAAACACAAGATAAAAAATACTACGATTCATTCATTTATATGTGTGAATGGGCATTAAAGAATCAAGAATTATCTGGAGCATGGAAGAACTTCTCACACATATATCCTGATAATCCATACTCTGCAATGTGTCAAGGAGAAGCAGCTTCACTATTACTTAGAGCACATACTATTACCAAAGATAAAAAATATTTAGATGCCGCATTAAGAGCAATAGACTTCATGATTCTGGATCAAGAAAATGGTGGAACTATGTTCAAAGATAAAAATTATACTTATCTGAAAGAGTATACACATAAACCTGTTGTATTGAATGGTTGGATATTTGCAGTCTTTGGACTTATTGACATTAATATAGCCGTTAAGAGTTCTACATACTCTGAATTTCTTGAAGACACTTTAATTACTCTATTTGAGGAGCTGGGTAAGTTTGATTCTAAAATTTGCAGTTTTTACGATATTAATCGTAAGATAATTTGTAGCAGATTTTATCATAGATTACACATTGCGCAACTTGATGTTTTATATAAGTACACTAATAATGAAACTTTACTATACTATTTTGAAAAATGGAATAAAAGTGAGAAGAACATAATATTTAGATTTATGGCATTCTTTAAAAAGGCTATTCAAAAAATACTTGAAAAATAGGTGTGATTTACAATGAAGAAGAAAATACTTTGTATTGTTGGAAATATGAATGCAGGTGGTGCTGAAACTTTTCTTATGAAGATTTTTAGGTCGCTAGACAAAAATGAATATCAGATGGATTTCTATGTTAACTCAGTTTCTAAGGGGTTCTATGAGGATGAAATACTGAGAAATGGTGGTGTTGTGTTTCATTCAATACCTAAATCAAGGAACCCAATTAAATCTTTCTATTACTTATATAAATTCGTTAAGAAAGGTAACTATGATTCTGTTCTAAGAATTTCACAACATTCCCTATCAGTTATTGACTTGTTTGTAGCAAGATTCGCTGGAGCCAAAAATACTGTTTTTAGATCAAGTAACACAAATACTGGTGGTAATACGCTCAATCAATTGTTACACTTATGTTTTAAACCTTTCATTAGATTCATGTGTACAGGAATGGTAGCTCCTTCAAAGATGGCAGCTGAGTTTATGTTTGGTCATAAAGCATATATTAACGGAAGAGTTGACATCATTAATAATGGAATTCCAATAACTGATTTTAAATACAATGAAAAAAACAGAGAAGAAAGAAGAAAAGAATTTAGCTTGTGTAATAATATAGTTATTGGACACATTGGTAGATTTACAAATCAAAAAAATCACCTGTTTTTAATTGATTTCTTTAAGAAATTAGTTTTAGTTAATAGTAATTATCGACTTTTACTTGTGGGAAAAGGTGAACTAGAGAATGCGGTTAAAGATTATGTAAGTACTCTTGGACTCGATGAGTTTGTTACTTTTACTGGAGTAAGAGCTGATGTAAAAGAGTTATTATCTGCTTTTGATTTATTTGTTCTTCCATCACACTTTGAAGGATTACCAAACGTTATTATTGAAGGACAGGCAAATGGTTTAACTTGTTTAATATCGAATAAGATTACTAATGAAGTAGCTTTGAAAGAAAATGTTCATCTTATTGGAATATCAAATGAAGAGGCGGATTCATGGGTTAAGGAATGTCTTAAAAAAGAAAATCTTGTTAGAAACAATGATAATAAGGTACTGTATGAAAAAAAATATGATATAGAAAGTGTCTCAAATGAATTTCTAAGAGTATTATTGAGAAGAAGTGGTGAAAAAAATGATAGGTAAAATAAGAGTTAATTTAAATTTTTTAATTGATTCATTGTTATGTGTATACATTGTTAGTCTTTATTTATTCACATACCGTGAAGGTTTGAACGACATAAGCAATTTGATAGCAGGTATTTTAATCATTATGATATGGTTTAGAAACGCTGTTATTAGGAAAAAAATAAAAACATCATTTTACACTACATCTTTTTTAGTGTTTGTCATTGTTTGCTATATCTCATCATTTTATGCAATTTCATCTGAGACATCATTAGTAATGACTAGGACATTACTATTAATATGGGTACTAATTTTCTCAATATATAATTATATTGATGATTTTAAAGGAGTTAGAAAAGTCATTAATTATTATATAGTTGCCGGCTTACTTGCATCATTATATATTTTAGTTACTTCAGATTGGAGTACAATAGGTAGATTTGGTGAGCAATTAGGAAATGTTAATTCTGTTGGTTTGATGATTGGGTTTGCATTCATTTTCACTTCGTACTATATTAGTTCCGAAAAGAAGTATTCTTTGATACCTATTGCAACAATTATGTTGCCAGTTATCTTAATAACAGGATCAAGGAAAGCAATTATCCTTATATCAGGAGCAGTATTACTTATGGTAGTAATTAGAAAAGGGTTGGTGTTTAAATCCAGAGTATTGAAGACAACAATAGCAATAATTTTAGTGCTATTATTGATTTTTGTGACTTTTAATGTAGAACCACTCTATCAAATATTGGGTGTAAGATTAGAGGGATTTATTCAATTATTTGTCGATCCTAGTGAAATTGATTCATCATTAAACACAAGAATCTATATGCTTCAGTCGGGTATTGATTATTTTTTAGAAAAACCATTCCTTGGCTATGGAATAAATAATTATAGATTTTTATATGCTGAGGAGGTATATGGGATTGAGACTTACTCACACAACAATATAATTGAACTATTAGTTGGGATAGGGTTGATTGGAACAATAATATATCACTATAACTTGCTTCTGTTATTATTTAGAGGAATGAAAAACTACTACAAAAAGTTAAATACTGATATCTACTTACCAGTTATTGTAATCACTATAATGTATATTTTATTATCACCAACAATGATATTTTATTATAGTAAACATATCAACATTATATTGATATTATTAGGTGTTATAGTTATGAATGAAAAAAAACTAGTAAAATGAAAGGAGATGTGCAAAAGCACATAGGTGATTAAAATGAGAATAGGATTAGTTAAACCAAATTTTGTAAATGAAAAGAGAGTTGCACTACTTCCAAAGGATATTACATCAAGAAACGAAATATTTATTGAGAAAGGATTTGGAGAATTTCTTGACATCCCTGACAAGGAATACGAGAAAAAAGGATGCAAAGTTTGCACAAGACAAGAAATTTACAATGAATGTGAAGTAGTATTTAATCTCAAATTAACTCAAGAAAGTGATTATAAATACTTAAGAGATAACCAAATCTTAATTGGATGGACACACCCAACAGGATCGGGTCGGGAATTTTATAATGAAGTTGCAATTCCCAAAAATCTTATCATAGTTGATTTAGACAATATATATCCTCAGGTTTTTTACAAAAATCAAGTACATCACATAGATTGGATACCTAGAAACTTTGTATATAAGAATAGTTTTAACGCTGGATACGCAAGTGTTGTTCATGCTCTTTTAGCATTTGGGTTGATTCCTAGTAAAGAAGTGAAAGCTGCGATACTAGCATCTGGAAATGTTTCTCAGGGATCCTATTATGCATTGGCAAACACAGGGGCAAGTATTAGAATGTTCTACAGAAAAACTATGAATGAGTTTTATAATACTATTTCTGATTATGATATTATCGTCAATGGAATTGAAGTGGATACTCCTGGTCATCATATTATTTCATTGAAAGATATTGATAATATAAAAGATAACGCATTAATAATTGATGCTGCTGCAGATGCGGGAAATGCTATAGAGGGATCAATATACACAAGTATTGATAAACCTATATATAAAAAGGATACTAAATATTTTTACGTTGTTAATAACTCACCATCAGTGTTTTATAGAACTTCAAGTGAAGATATTAGTGAATCTTTCTCAAAATATATTTTTAACGCCGATTTAAGTGCTTTTATTGATGTTGTTGGGAGAAAATAGATGAAGTTAGGAATACTGACAAGTTTTACAAATGGTGATGAGAACTATATAAAGGCATGCGAGGAAATGGGCGTTGAATATGAGTTGCTAGATTTTAAATCCTCGAACTGGATTGAAGAGATTACGGCATCAAATTGTGATGGTTATTTAGTTCGTCCAGCTTTTCAAAAGGAAACTTGGAAACAACTATATAACGAAAGACTATATATATTGAATGAAATTATGAAAAAACCGATATACCCTTCTCTAAGAGAGATATTGCTTTATGAAAACAAAAAAATGATGGCTTACTGGTTGGAATCAAATAATATTTCACATCCACAAACGAATATATTTTATGATAAAAGTGAGGCACTTAGTTACTTAAACACATGCAAAAATTATCCTTTAGTATTTAAAACTAATATTGGATCTGCAGCAATTGGAGTCAAGTTTGTTAATAAGAGAAGAGCAAGAAGTATTGTAAACAAAATCTTTACAAAGTATTTCTTTTATAATAGAGGATATACAAAATGGCATAAAACAAAATTTATTGTGTCATATCCTCATATGGATGATAAACAGTACAATTATGTTATTTTTCAAGAGAAAATTAATGTTTTATTTGAATGGCGAATGATAAAAATTGGCGAATCATTCTTTGGTCATCAAAAACTAATAAAGGGAGATTTTCATAGTGGTAGCGATCGAGTTGGTTGGATTCAACCTCCCAAAAAACTTCTTGATTTTGTTAAAGAAGTTTGTGAGAAAGGTAATTTCTCTTCAATGGATGTTGATATTTTTGAAGACGTAGAAGGGAATTTTTATGTTAATGAACTTCAAACTATATTTGGAAGTTATGATAAATCCCAAATGTATATTGAAGGTGTACCAGGAAGGTATATCTATAAAAATGATGATTGGGTATTCGAAGAAGGATATTTTAATACAAATGGAAGTTGCAATTTAAGAGTAGATGATTTTATAAAAAAATTAGAGAGGTGATTTTGTGAGAACAGTAGGATTTTTGATTAGCTCAAAGGAAAATGAACGACGAAGAGCATTAATACCAAAAGATATAAAGAATATCAGGTATCGCTCGTATGTATTTATAGAAGAAGGATATGGTGAAGTGCTTGGGTTTAGCAATCAGGACTATATGGATGCAGGTGTAAATGTTGTACCAAGGAAAGAGGCAATGAAAAAGGATATTATCATTGATCCCAAAATTGGTGATGCAAATTATATCAGTTCATTATATGGTCAAACAGTTTTTGGTTGGGCTCATGCAGTTCAAAACAGAGAACTTACAAGTATGATGATAAATAATAGAATTACATGTTATGCATGGGAAGATATGTTTGAGAAGGGCAAACACACTTTTTGGAGAAATAATGAAATTGCTGGAGTTGGTGCAATATACCAAGCTTTTCTTCACTATGGTAAGTTACCATCAGAGTGTATTGTTGCCATAATTGGTAAAGGAAATGTTTCAATAGGAGCATATCAAATTCTTTCAGCTTTGGGAGCAAAAATAGAGGTTTATGATAGAAAGACGGAGGATCTACTAAGAAAATCAATTGGCAAATATGATGTAATAGTAAATGGTGTTTTGTGGGACTTATCAAGAGAGGATCACATCATATCATTAAATGATTTATCAAATATGAAAAGAAAATCTATGATAATTGATATAAGTTGTGATAAAAATGGAGCAATCGAATCTTCTGTACCAACAACAATAGATGATCCTATATATTATGTGGATGATGTGCTTCATTATGTTGTAGATCACACTCCAGCATTAATGTACAAGTCGGTATCTAAATCGTTAAGTTTTATTTGTACTAGATACATTGATGAGTTAATAACTAATAAAATCGAATCTGAAGAGCTTGAAGGAAGTAAAATTATAAAAAATGGAGAAATTATTGATAGTAAAATACTGGAATACCAAGATAGGTAGTACCTATATGCACAATCTAGATAAATGAAGGCAAAATTAAGAATTTTTCAGAATTCATTTCTTTACATTTTTAGTTCATTATTAGTAAAAGCTATTAGTTTCTTTCTACTACCAATTTATACAAGATATTTATCAACGAGTGACTATGGTACAATTAACTTACTCACTTCTTTTAGTAATGTTGCAACTTATCTTATAGCATTTTCTTTATACTCTTCAGTAATACGATTCTACGTTGATTATAAGGACGAGAAGGAGAAAGTAAGAAGACTTTTTGGTACAATTATTATTTTTGTTATGATCTCAGGAGCAGTTTTCTTCTCTATAATGTTTGTATTTAGAGGTTACATAAATAGAATGTTTTTTGAGGGTGTAAGTTTCTTTCCATTCATACTTATTTCAATGACATCAATGACTTTTATTGTATTGCATTCTATACATCAAAGTATCATGAAAGGAATGCAAGAAGGTAAAAGACTTACAGTCATAAACATTATTGTTTTCTTCATTCAAATTTCATTAAATTTACTGTTCATTATTGTTTTTGATATGAAAGCACTTGGTGTTTTGAGTGCAACATTGATAGTAAATGTATTTTACTTCTTTTTCATGATTTATGATTTACGAAAGAATAATCTTATGATTTTTACTTTTGATAGAAGTATTATTAAAGATTGTCTAAGATACTCTATACCGATAATTCCCCATGATCTATCGACACATATAGCACAACTTGCATCAAGAGTTTTTATAAACAAAGAAGGCTCGCTAGATTCAGTTGGATTATACAGTATATCATCACAGTTTGGTGCAATAACAGATATTGTACAAGCATCTGTCAATCATGCATTTCAACCATGGTTCTTTGAAACTATGAATGAAGGTAAGGAAAGTGGTAAGAAATCTATAATTAATATATCTTTAGGTTTATTAATTTTTTACACCATAATATATCTATTCATTGGATTGTTTAGTCAGGATATTGTGATTTTGCTTACTGCGAAGTCATTTTGGTTAGCTTGGACACCAATCCCAATAATTGTTGTTGCATATTCAATTAAATCCATATATTATTTTTACATTAATATTCTGTTCTACAATAAGAATGCTACAAGATGGATATTTATTGCCACTTTAACTGGAAGCATTAGTGATATTGTTATTGCATCCTTAATGATTCCATTATATGGCATCTATGGTGCAGCATTGTCATTTCTGGTTGCAAAAATGGTTGTAGTAATTGTAGTTATTATTATTTCAAGAAAGTATAATGATGTTGGTTACAAAGTATCATCCATGTTAAAGATTTTAATTCCATTCATGTTATTCTTAGGTGTTGGATTATACCCAAGTTATGTGACATATATTGACAGTTTTGTTTTAAGTAACTTTTTCTATAAAACTTTTATATTTGTCTTATATTTAGTATTTCTATACATAAGTAACTTTAAAAGAATCAATAATATTATTTCAATCATAGATTTTAAGAAAATGATTAGCAAATTGTTTAAAAAGGAGAAAAATAATGAACAAGAGTAAAATAACTATAGTTGGTACTGGATATGTTGGACTAAGTATAGCGACATTATTGTCCAAACATAATGAAGTTGTAGCTCTAGATATTGTCGAAAGTAAGATAAAAATGATTAACTCAAGAGTATCTCCAATAGTTGATAAAGAGATTACAAGATATTTCGAAGAGGAGAACCTTAGTTTACTTGCCACACTTGATAAAAATGAAGCTTATAGAGATTCAGATTTTGTGGTAATAGCTACACCTACAAATTATGATCCACGAATGAATTATTTTGATACTTCATCAGTAGAAAGTGTCATAGAAGATGTTATATCTTATTGTCCAAATGCTGTGATGATTATTAAATCAACTGTTCCAGTTGGTTTTACCAAAGAAATGAAAGCTAAATTTGGAATAGATAATTTGATTTTTAGTCCTGAGTTTTTAAGAGAAGGTAAAGCGCTGTATGACAATTTATATCCATCTAGAATAATTGTCGGTGAAAAAAGTGAAAGAGCAGAACTTTTTTCGAAGTTGCTTGTTACTGGGGCAATAAAAGAAAACATAGAAGTCTTATTCACTGATAGTACAGAGGCTGAGGCTATCAAATTATTTTCTAATACATATTTAGCGATGAGAGTAGCTTTTTTTAATGAACTAGACACTTACTCTGAAATTAGAGGCTTAAGTACAAAGCAAATTATAGAAGGTGTTGGGTTAGACCCAAGAATTGGTAATCATTACAATAATCCATCATTTGGCTATGGAGGTTATTGTCTTCCAAAAGATACTAAGCAGTTGTTAGCAAACTATAATGATGTCCCTCAAAACATAATGAAAGCTATTGTGGATTCAAATAGAACAAGAAAAGATCATATTGCTGATATGATATTACGCAAAAAACCTATGATAGTTGGTATATATAGACTAACTATGAAAAAAGATTCAGATAACTTTAGAGCTTCCTCAATCCAAGGTATCATGAAAAGAATAAAAGCCAAAGGTATTGAAGTTGTTGTTTATGAACCCGTATTGAAAGAGAAAGAGTTTTTTCACAGTAGAGTAATAAAAGAACTAGAGGAATTTAAGAGTTTGAGTGATGTGATAGTTTCAAACAGACTTAGTGGTGATTTACTTGATGTTAAAGACAAAGTTTATACTAGAGATCTTTTCAATAGAGATTAAATAAGAAGCTAGCTATAAATAAATCAAGTAAACATTTAGATTAACTGTTTTTTTGTAGCTA
>CBFCWG010000002.1:0-225819 GCA_965601565.1 uncultured bacterium
GCTATTTTTATATCTAGGTAGGTACCTATGTGTCCTAGGAAATCATAGCAGTGCAATTAGGAGGGTTTTATGAAAAGATTTTTAAGAATCATTGTTGCTTTGTTAATTATATTATTAGTTTTGACTAAACAAGATTATATATATTTGACAATTGATTTCTCACTTGAAGGTGTAGAGTATATGATTTTAGGGTATTTGATACTAGCAATAGTCTTTGATTTATTGAACTTGCGTTATAGAAAGTATGTTTTTTTAGATATGGTGATATTGTCACACCTTTTGTTCAAGTTGGCAATTGGTGTTACAAATGCAATACGAGGAAACATAAATTATAATTTGAGTTACATATTTCTAATATTATTTGCAACGATTTTGTATGTACCAATAATATATATTGCCTATAAGGAAAAGGCATTAGAGTGGAATAACTTTCATTGTTAAAGTCAAGAATACTTAACATATTTTTAAAAGGATAGTCAAATAGTAGTACTGTAGTTTTTCTAAACATTTAGATTCAACTCTTACAAACCTTCTAAACATAACAGTTTTGAAGGTTTGTTTCTTTTTCTTTTCTCATGAAAATTGAAAACATTCTTTATAGTGATTTTTTGGCAACCTATGTGAACACAACACTATTACTATGATAGACAAAGTACAAGGTTCGTCGAAAGTTTCTATTGGTTACCGTCATTTGCAACATACGAGGTTCAAATGACCGCCATTTGTAACATGCGACCCAATAGTACCTGAGTCCGAGGAATTTAACGGCTATGTATAGCTGTGTATAGATTCCTCGGTTTTTGCTTGGAATAAAAAGATACACAAATTTAGCACATTTTGATGGCTTTTTTACTGGATTATAGTTGCAATATGGTTAGAATGAATTTTTGGCACTCTGAATCCCCGTCCAATTGCAACATTGTGGTAAATGAATAATCGAATTGCATACTAAAAAGAAATCATGTTTTACAATATATAAATATTATAAAATTTTTGAATGGAGATGATATATATGAAGCAATATTTGACAAGAATAATTACAACAATATTTATTTGTGGTGGTATCACTAGTATAGGTATGGGCTTAAGTAACGATAGTAAAATATGGATTGTAACTGGAGCAGTTTCTCTCCTTATAGGGATAATTGTTGCAGTAGTAGTTGTAAAAACTAGATTTTTAGATAAATAGTCGTTATAAAAATTAAAATTAGATGAAGGCTAATGTGCCTTTCTTTTTTTATATTAAATTATTTGATATACCTTAAACAACATATTAGAAATGCATATAGTATATTCATAAAGTTATTTCTTGCAGAAATATTAAATCAGTGATAAAATTAAGTTGGAAAGTAAGAAAGTAAGAAAGTAGGAAAAGGAGTTGGTTTGATGATAATTGAATTACGAAAAAAATCACAAATTACGATACCAAAAGATATAGTTACTGAATTAAATCTTCTAGAGGGGGATCATCTTGATATCTCTATAAAAGATGGCGCAATTCTAATTGAACCCGTTGCTGTTTATTCGAAGTCATATATTCAAAAACTGGAAAGTACAGTAATGAGAATAAATGAAGAACCTTCAAAATACAATGTTGGTCCTTTTAAATCTGTAGAAGAAGCTATAAACTATTTAGAAGAGTCAGATGAAGAAAGTGATAAAAAAGAAAACGGGAATAGGAAATGAAATATGAAATATTATTTTCGAATAGATTCAAGAAATCCTTTTCAAAATTACAAGAACAAGAAAAGAAAATATTCTATAAGAAGCTAGTGATATTTATAGATGACCACAAACACCCTAGCCTTCGAACTAAAAAGATTAAAGGTAGCCAGATATTGTTTGAGTCTAGTATAAATATGTCTATAAGAGCAATATGGATATACCAAGATGAACATTTAATATTAATGCTAGATATAGGCCACCATGACATATTGAAAAGAATGTAATGAAATAGATAAAGGTGATAGTCTCCTGGCGGCTTGACGCGGGGTGTGCAAATTGATGCAGGGCTATACCTTTTTATTTTGTCTATTTTTGTAATGGACGAGGGTATCGTTCAGGGACCCTCAACTCCACTATCTTAAGAAATTTATTAAGCGCTTATCTCGATTTATAGATGAAAGGTTTTTTTAATGTGATCAATAAAAACCAAAGTTGAGATAGTGGGAAAGGTTATGTATTGCAAAAGAGTTAGATTAATTTTTTTTGGCAATTTGAATCGTGTTGGAAAAGGTGTTGAAAATATTGCAATTTTGGCATCAGAATATTTTTCGTATTAGTTATGGGTTAGTATGAATGAGTCATATAAATAAAAAGCTAGGAATTCTTTACACTAATTTTTTGATTTAAAGTGTATTTATCCTAGCTTTTTATATTAATCAATTTTAACCATGTACTTGTTAACAGAAGATTCCAATTTAAGAGCTGTAATTGACAAAATTCCGTTTTCAAATTTTGCCTTTAGTTTCTTGGGATCAACATCTTTTAGATATAATTGTCTCTTGTAATTTTGATAATAGCGTTCACGATGTAAGTATGTATCATTATCTTTCTCATTTTTAACATCTTTCAATGCTTCAATAGTCAAATGTTCGTTTTCATAGTGGATACTTAATTCATCTTTCGTAAATCCAGGTAATTCTGCTTCGATAAGATACTCTTTCTCAAAATCTCTTACATCAATACGAAAATTACTGTTCATTCTTTTTTCACCAAAGAAATCATCAAATAAATCTAATAGATTATTGCTCTTAATTGTACTTCTATAAGGTGTAATTCTATACATAATAATTCCTCCTTATGTTATACTGTTAGCACTTTTAAATGGTGAGTGCTAATTACGGTTATAGTATAAAAAAAATTAATAAATTTGTCAACTATTTTGAATGAAAAAAATCGAAAAGGGTATTCTTAAACAAAAAAACTCATTCAATAAAGCCAAACAACTTGAATATGAGAAATAGTTCTCACAAGATAAATCAAATAATGAGGACACCCATTGAATCAGTGCCACATTTATCCCATTATCTTTTCTTGCTGATGTATTTAGAATGAACTTAATAAATATTCTGATTTTTCTTAACTGATTATTAGTTGAAACGTCTTCTCTATTTGGTCAATAAAAAATCATAGTTTGGATAATGGGGAATAGGGTTGAATTGCTAGTGAAATTATGAAAAAAGCCACATCTATGAAATAATACTTTCAAAAATATAGATATCTAAATGCGGTGTTTAAAAACGCATGATTATAATTATAGGTTTATATATGCCAGTATTGGCAGTTATGCAATTAATTCAGATATAAATTATTTTAGTAAAACGTATACTGATTACTTGATAAACTACTCATTTATATTAATTTCTTAAATGCAACTCTATGTATTAGACCAAAAATTAGTGTTTGTATGCTATCCTGACAGTCGTATCTAAATACATTTTGATCAATTAAGATATAATTTTATAATCTAAGAACATATCAGTTTTTATATTCATTCTAGTGTACTTATGGTAAAATTAATGAAAAGAGGAGAGTTGTGAGTTGCTTTTATTTTGAAAAAAAGATGCAGTTCGAACTCCTCTCGGAATGCCAACTAAACAAGCTAAATTAAGAAGGCTTATTCACTTGTAACTGATTTATTGTAAGGTTCAGTTAAGACCTTGAAGTATAATGGAAAAACCATAAAATTAACTTATGTTAATTTTATGGTTGTTGATTAGCTTTGATTGATTGAGAGTAATCAATTAGAATGTTAAAGGTTTTCGTGTGTTGTTCTTTATTATATACATATTTATCTTCTTCCAAGTCAGTCATTATTTCATTATACCAATGTATTAGTCTGTTAAGTAATAGGACTGTTTTGGACGTGTCTTCTTCCTTTAATGAAGTGCGAAGACTATTAATATAACCAAGAATATAGTGATCATTTGTGTAGTTTTTTATTGTGCTGTAGATACCTTCAAACTCTATCTCAAATTCAACCTTTGTCATGTTTCTCACCTCCCAAGGTTAAACTAAACCAATTGGTACTGGGATACCTGGATCATCAAAACCATTACCATCTAAAACAATGTTACTATTATAATTGATGTCTAGATTTTGAGTATTAGATTTCAAAGAGAATGATAATCCAAAAATTATTATTGCAAGTAAAATAAGTTTTCGCATAAGATCCCTCCTTCCTATCTTTAGGATAAGAAGAGAAATCAAAATAGAACAGAGCACATCTGTCGCATTTTAAGAAGGTGATTTAATGAACACAGTAGGTCTTATGAACTATATTGAAAGGCTTCGATATTCTAGAAACATGACTCAAGAGGAGTTTTTACATGATATAGTTTCACCAAGACAATATCAAAGATATAGAAATGGTGAAAATGATGTTCCCATGGAATGTATCGAAAAACTTTCTGAAAAGTTAGGTGTTGCTACAAGGAAACTTTTTTTAGATTATGAACAGGAAAAGTATATAGAAAAAGAAACGGTAGAGGAGTTTTATAATTCTGTTGTGTATAAAAACTTTGGTGTAACAAAGACATTGATTAAACATTTTAAGAAGTATGATTTTTTAGATAATTCAAATAAGGAAATTTTTGAGATGGCAATAACTCTAAACGAGTATCTATTGAATAATATGAGTAAAAGTGATTTTATACGCGGTGTTAGCAGATTAATTAACTATGAAAATGTTTTAAAATATAAAGTACTAAGGGATGTTGAAATTATTGGGTTAATGTTGATTTATCAACACGGAAATGATCAGAAAGGTGAAATCATTGAAGTAATTAAGAGAATGAATGAAAATCAGGACTTGTTTTTATCTGGACAATCATTTTTTGTACTGATATTATTCATTTATTATATTGCTTTAGATTATGGAAAGAATGAAAACTATTCTAAAGCGGAAGATTATTCCCTAAGAGGGATAAGATTATTAAAGAAAAAACATAGTAATTATTGCTTATACTTGTTTTATTATCAATTAGCCTTAGTCAAACATCATTCTAATGATAAAGAAGAGTTCGAGAAGTACGTATATAAATGTATTATTCAACTAAAATCTATGCATAATGACGAACTGTATAATGAAATGAAACTTCAGATAAAGAAGTACACGAATTTGGATTCTGACATTTTCCTATCCAATTATTTGCAAAAGACTATGAACAAATAACTTATATTAAATTGCGACAAATGTGCCATTGTCTTTATTAACTTGTTGACTTAATGTTGAGGATAGAGGGCTACCTCTATATAACAGCATGCAGTTAATAAGGAGGAAAAGATGAAAAAAGCTATGATTTTTATGCTTCTACTGATAGGAGTAATTTGTGGTAAATCAGTTGATGTTGGTTCTTATAGTTATTATGCTTCTTGGAGTAATTATGGTGATTATGCTAGCCAACTTAATATTGATGTAGATACTGATACATGGCAACTATATAGTTGGTTTTTTAAAGAACTTGAAGATCCAACGTCTTATAGTGGTGTAAATGATAGAGATTTTGGTAATCTCAAAATTTGGGTAGGAGTTTACCATACGATAGAAAATGAGTCCGTATTTATTTACCCATATGTTAAGCAAAGAGATGTATTTCTTGTGGTTTATAAGGTAATTACAGGACCTCAATATGATAATGAGCAAGGATTTACTAATTATTTAGAGGTCTCAACAGATATTGATCAATACTTAAATTCTGGTGAATACAATATTTTGCTTGAATATGGGCCAGAAGATGTTAATGAATCACATTCTTATACTATATCATCTGGTTTCGGAGTAACCCCTGATGGACCAGAAGCTTCATTTGAGTTGTCTGAAACAATTACAATTCATGATATGGAAATCGATTCAACAACATCAGACCCTGATTTTTATACGATTTATAATTACGCTAATGGGAAAGACAATGATTATGCAGATTCTGAACATCCACACTACGGATATATGATAATTGAGACAGATCCAGATAATCTGACTTTGTTAATTAAGTTTAAAGCCCATTTCACAGATTGGGACAATTGGCCTTTCGGCTATAGAGAAAATTCGTATTTTGAAACAAACTTTTATTTCTCTAGTTAGAGAATAGAAGATTTATAACTTGCATGCTGTTATTAATATTTTAAAGAAGGTGAAATTATGATTGAGTTTCTGAATGTAACAAAGACTTATATTAATGAGGATTCTAACAAGATAGTTCTAGATGATGTAAACTTCGAGTTTCCTGATAAAGGATTTTTCTGTATTGAAGGAAAAAGTGGAACAGGAAAATCAACTATTTTGAATTTGATTGGGGGATTAGATAGCCCAACTAAAGGTAATGTCATTGTAGATGGTCATTCCCTGAGTCAATTGACGGAAACTGAACTTGACTCATTTAGAAAGGATTATGTGGGATTTATTTTTCAGGAATATAATTTGATTGATGAGTTGACTGTTTATGAGAACATCTCAATCAGTAACTTAAAGCATAATGAGAATGCACAGTTTGTTACAGAAATACTTACAAAAGTAGGGTTGTTAGAGCAAAAAAATCAAAGGATTTCAGAGTTGAGTGGAGGAGAGAAACAAAGAGTTGCAATAGCAAGAGTTTTGATGAGAAAACCAAGGTATTTGCTAGCTGATGAACCTACAGGAAACCTAGATGTTGAGAATTCCTTAACGGTTTTTAAGATATTAAAAGAATTATCTAAAGATGCTTTAGTAATCTTAGTAACACATGATATAGAGTTGTCAAAGCCATTTTGTGACTATGTTTTACAACTACCATTTTTGCACCAGAGTAATAAAACTAGTTTTGAAAATGAGAAATCTTATGCGAATATCTTGGACTTATCAAGTAAGACTAAGTTAACTAAACATGTGATGTGGAAACTTGTTACTAGTAACTTAAAGTTCAAAAAAGTTAGATTAACATTGATTACAATTTTGATAACCTTGATGACAGTGTTTCTATATTTTTCTATAAGTAACCTTTCCTATAATGAGTATGAAGTAGTACATAATGCATTTTTAGAAGAGGAATTGGAGTTTATCAAATATGAGTATCTTATAGATTGTGATAATTGTAATGATAAGAACTTGAAAACAGTTCAGGATATTCAAAATATTCAATCCCAGTTTGAAGGTGATTCTTACTTGACAGTTGATGACACATACCATGTTAGTGATATTATTCAAGATTACATAGAGCCTACTAGTATTGATTGGTTGACTGATTATTCTAGTGGATTAATTATTGCTGAACATGATTTTCAGATTTTTGATTTGGTGAGTGGTGAATATCCTAACAGTCCGAGAGAAGTCTTGGTTACTGATTATTATATTGAAATGTTAAATTTTTACTCTGAGAATACTGTGTATGGAGTTGGATCAGTTATCACACTTGATAAATATTTTGATAATACCTTAACTATCTCTGGCGTAATAAAAACTAATTATCTAGAATATCTTCTACTTGATGAAACTAATTATAGATTGAATATGGATTCGAAAGAAGAGTTTGAATATTATAGAGACAATCTCTATTCTAAGATATATATGCAATCAGAAACTTATTCACTATTGGTGAAAGAATATATTTCTGTTGAAGCTGTTTTATATGAAGAAAATTATGGATTTTATTTCTACACAATATCTTCTCAAGACTATTTGGATGAAAATGCAGTGTATGGAAGTTATACAACAGATGAGGAGGATGTGATTTTAAATCTATCCAAAATTTTAATTTATGAGGAAATTGATTACGATACGTTTATTGACAATAGAGAAATGTATTTAGATATGTATATTGGAAGTAATTTAGTACTTAACAATGTTGATGGCAACTTTCAAGAGTTGAGTGATAGTTTTATTATCGTAGGATTGTATGATGATGTTTCTTATGAACTTGATTCTAACTCTAGCAATCAGATATTTCTAGAAGACGAACTGTATAATAAACTTGAAGATGAACATAACCAAAGTTTTAAAAAAGGATTGATTACCAGTACAAGTTCATTGAATGAAGAGCTCTACGATTATTATGTAACCAACGATTATTTACACGATACATATGTTAGTAACTCAACTAACTACTTTATTGAGATTATAGAATATGTGATACTTTTTGCGAACTTGATTTTTGTAGCCATTTTTGTGTTTGTTATGATAGTTCTCTATACATATTACAATATGCTTGTTCAAAGTAGAAAGAAACAGACCGGTGTGTTAAGAAGTCTTGGTATATCGATTAGAGACTGCACCAAAATACTATCAGTTGAATCAATCATTATTGTATCTATTGCCTATGCTTTAGCTATTCCAATTATATTTGTTTTAGTAAACAGAATTGACCTTTTTTTCTATAGCGAATTCAACTTAGGAGTAGCGATTTATAGTATTTACCTCTTTAAAATGGTTATTCTATTTGTAATGAATGTATGCCTAATATATATGGTTACATATATTTCAACATATAAGCCGATGAGAGTTTCTGTTATACGAAACCTTAGAGATAGATGATATAGATGTTTTTGATCGCAATATGATACATCAATATACCTCAAAAGAACTAATGATTTATGTAGTAGTAGTGTTTGCTTAGATTTCTGACTCTGTGAGTACTTATTCAATAAGATAATAAATGAGTAATTACTTTCCTATGATATGTTATAATTTAAATTGTTAAATATGTTGATGAGACAGAAAAAATAGAAAATTTTTGTGGCTACTTCTAATTATCGAAGTGTTATAAAAAGATTTCTTTGAAAGATATTGTAAATGAGAAAACAAAAATGATAGAGGTGATGGCTATGTGGAATAGGAAATTACTATTAGTTTTATTATGGATACTTATATTTTTGACGGGAATTAATGTAACTGGTGTTTGTGCATGTAGCCCAGTTATATACACTGATACAACAATAATTACCATTGATGGAGAAGAGTTTGATAACTCTCCAAAATATAACTATGATTTATTGTTTAATAAAGATGATTATCCCGAGTACTACCAATTGGAAGTGAATGAACAGTATATGGTGGATTATCTTAATTATGAATCCTTCACATTTCTAGACGACGGTGATTGGGTTAGTTATAAAGCTCATTATTCTAGCGATGTAGATGTTTGGGAATCTGGATGGAATCATGAGTTTAACTCAATGAGAGAAAACTCTATCCAAGAGTATAAGATTTTAGTATACGATGATAATGGCAATGTCATTATCATTTCACCGACTTATGACAAGGGAAATTTTGGATTTTATGGTGAAGGTGAGGATTTTGGTTCTATAGCTCATACTTTTGATGAAACTGCAGTTGAGTTTGGAGAAGAAGCCATTGGCAATGGATGTGCTGGTTGGACAGTAAGAATGGTTTGGACTCCAATTATTGCATATGGTGGTTTAGGAATGTTAGGTTTGATTGTAACTGTATTCAGTATTAATATTGTAAGAAGTAAGAGAAGATAAATTAAGAGTTTTAAGGTATTTCCTTGGACCTTTTTTTGTTACATATTTTTCTAAAGGAATTTTGTTTCCTTCTACAATGTTTTGATAGTAGTGATAGGTTATTTTATTATAGTTCAAAGCCTAAGGTATATAGTAACTTTAAAATGAGCTTTATTACCTCTTTATCCAACTGTAGTCCTATGATATAATATTTTTATGGGGGTGATGATGTGAGTCCTGAAAAATTTATTGCTTTGGCAATATTATTTTTTATTCCTGGTATGTATGGAATATCAATGTTTTGGTACTCCTTTGTTAGTAAAACAAGAGGGATATACATTATCGAGATTTTGGTATCTCTAGGAGCACTTATTGGGGTGATTTCCTTAGTGGCAATAGCTTATTCAGATGATGTTATAGATTCAATAGTTGCTGTATTTGGGGCATTTTTTTTGATACCTGTATTTGTTGGTGCAATTATATCAGCAGTATTGGTTAAACTTACTATTGTATATTTGAAGAAAGATGAGTCTAATTTGATTAAGTAACTTTATATATAATGGCAGTGGCTATTCGAAAGACTGTGCTTCAAGCACAGTTTTTATATGATATAATGAAGTAGATTGGCAATAATTTTATTTAAGATAGTGAAGGAGCCAATATGGTCATAACATAATGTGGTAGCGCTGGGTTTAGAAAAAAATGATAAAAGTCAAGTAGCAAAACATTACAAGGACATCTTGTATTCTCTATTTAAAACCTACAAGGTGTAGATGTGATAGAAGACACTAAAATATTTCATGAAATAATTCCTTGTAAGAAATAGATTTAGCGGATGATATCTATCGGATTATGGTTATTGGAGATGTCACTTCAAGTGAAATGAAATATATAAATGCTAACAGAAAAGAAGTTGTTTACTTAGAGGAGAATGAATAATGAAAGAACTTAAAATATCAGAAATGTTAGAATATCAATTCAAATTATGGGAAAAACATAAAGATATATGGTCGCCAATGGAGGCGAAAGCTGCTAGAAACTCGATGTTGTGGATGATTGAAGAAATTGGGGAAGTAATTGCAATTATTAAAAAACGTGGTGAAGATGAGATAATGAATGATGAAAAACTAAAAGCTCATTTTACAGAAGAGTTAGTTGATGTTTTCATGTACTTCCTAGATGTATTAAATAGATACAAAATAACTGGTGAGGATTTTTCATTAGCATATGAAAAGAAGAATATGAAAAACTTGCAAAGAGATTTTAATAAAGAACATACTAATTTTAGGAAATAATTTTGGAGGATAAATATGAAGTTTAAGATTATAAAGTTACCTGCTTTCAAAGCATGTATATCAGGTGTTGATAAGAATTTTAATTTTTCAGAGGAGGGTATCTTGGGTAAGTTTGATAAATTCTTTTCTAATATCGTGATAGATAGTAGAGACGATTTTAGACCAAGAGATTATTTGTATTTTGATCAAGAAAAAGAGGGGTTAGTTTGGATGTTTGCCTTGGTTGATTATATGGATATATCTGAATATGAAGTGATTGATTTTGATGGAGGGCTTTTTGTAACATATGTATATAAAGATGGTGATGATGAAGCTAATAGTATTTTATATAAAGAGGCATTAGAATATATAAAAAATGATGAGAATATCGAGTTAGATATAAGAAAAAATCACTATCCTATGGGTCATATTATTACACCAAAAGTTTTATATGTTAAACAAGGATGGGGACAAATGGAGACATTTATTCCTGTTAAGATGATAAAATAAAATTCAATACAATCTAATATATATCGGTGGTGAGAAATATGGCAATGTGGGAACCTTGGCGTGGATGTCATAAAATAAGTGATGGATGTTTAAATTGTTATGTTCATCAAGGTGATAAAAGAAGAAATATTGATACAAATTTGATTACTAAAACAAGTAAGTTTTATGCCCCTGTAGAGAAGTTAAAGAATGGCGAGTATAAAATTAAATCAGGGAGAACTATATATGTTTGTTTCTCAAGTGATTTTTTACTTGAAGAAGCTGATACATGGCGTCAAGAATGTTGGGAAATGATCAAAGAAAGAAGTGATTTATTTTTTGTTTTTCTAACTAAAAGAATTGAAAGATTTATGGAAGTTGTTCCAAATGACTGGAATGAGGGATATGATAATGTATTAGTAGGTTGTACGATTGAAAATCAAGAAACAGCTGATAAAAGATTATCAATATTTAAAGGACTACCGATCAAACATAAAAACATCATTTGCCAACCGTTGATCGAAGAAATTGATATAGAGAAATATTTGGATTCTAATATCAAGGTAATTGTTGGTGGGGAATATGGAAAAGATGCAAGACCATTTAATTATGAATGGGCACTGAATATACGAAATCAATGTATAAATAAGAAAGCTTTATTTGAACTAAGACAATTAGGAACTTACTTTATTAAAAATAATCAAGAATTTAAGTTAAGATACAAAGATCTATCATCTCAGGCAAAGAAAGCTGATATAAATATTACTAGTTATAAATGATGGTTGAAAGGATAAAAAAATGGATAAAAGAAAAATAATTTTAGATTGTGACCCAGGTCATGATGATGCGATAGCAATATTATTAGCAGGAAATAATCCTCGATTTCATTTATTGGGAATAACGATTGAATCAGGAAACCAGACATTAGCAAAAACTGGTAGAAATGCCTTAAACCTAGTACAGTATTTAGATATAGATGTTCCTGTATGTTTAGGTGCATCAAATCCAATTATCAAGGAAGTAGAAGTTTGTGAAGCTATACACGGTGAAACAGGATTAGATGGGTTTGATTTTCCTAAATTAGAAATTGATTTTGATAAAAGACATGCTGTTGAATTTATGATTGAAGAGATTTTATCTAGTAATGAAAAAGTAACAGTAGTTACGACAGGACCAATGACTAATTTGGCATTAGCTATCAGAATGGAACCGAAAATTCTTAATAATATTGAGGAAGTAGTATTAATGGGAGGTTCTTACCAAAATGGAAATGTTACACCAGCTGCTGAATTTAATATTTTTTGTGATCCCGAAGCAGCACATATTGTTTTTAGTGCAAACTTAAAAGTTACAATGATTGGATTAGATGTAACGAGACAGGTTCTTGTTTATCCACATATCATTGATAGAATGGATAAGATTGATAATAAAGCTTCATTACTTTTTTCAAAATTAATGAAAGTGTTTAATGAAAATCAAAAACGTGTCTTCGGTTTTGAAGGATCACCTCTACATGATCCTGTTACAATTGCTTATTTAATTGATCCAACATTATTGGAAGTAGATTATGTTCATTGTGAAATTGATATTTCACATGGATTTAGTTATGGTCGTACAAACTGTGATATGTTTGATTATTTAAAATTAGATAAGAACACATATGTAGCTAAAGAAATTGATGTCGAGAAGTTTTGGAGTATTATTGAGGAAGCGATAAAAAGATATTAAAATATAGACATTTATTACAGTATTTGAACAATGCCATTAATTAATCAAAGTCCTTATGATAAAATAAATAATAGGAGATGATGAATGTGAGTAAATCTAATAAAATTATTTTGGGTGTTGGGTTTGTCTTTTTGATTATATATTTTTTATTAACAGGAAAGTATATCGATTATCATATCTTAAATATCCAGGCTTATGTTAATGAATCATTTGTTTTTATCTGTTTTATCTTGTTTTTAACAAGTGTTTTTGCAGTTGTTTTAAGAAGTGATTCAGGGTTTATGAAGATTGGTGCTGTTTTTGGTATTTTCTTTACTGTATTTACTCTTGCATTTAACTTGGCTAATCCTCAATATGAATATGAGACGTTATCTTCAGATCAATATGATTTAATTATAAAGACAGAGGAAATACATGGTTCATTACATATAAGCGTTTATCAAAGAGAAGATGTTTTATTTAGTGAATATGTTGATAAGATTGTAATTGATGATCATTACGAAACAACACTTATGATAGAAGCAAATATGTTTGTGATTATTAAATGTACTGACTTAGCTTGTCAAAGAGAGGAACTTACTTTAAACTAGAACTTGCTTAATTTAGAATCATTTTAATATTGTATGATATACTTAAGTTAAGGAGAGTGATTATATGGATAAAAAAGAATTTAAACCGATACCTGTAGAACTTAAAAAGGGTAAACTATATTATTGGTGTCAATGTGGTAAAAGCGATAATCAACCATTTTGTGATGGATCTCATAAGGGTTCTGAATGTGAACCTGTATTGTTTACTGTAGAAGAAGATAAAACAAGAAAACTATGTACTTGTAAAAAAACAAGTAATCAACCATTCTGTGATGGTACTCATCGCAAGTTATAATTAAATATTAGTTTGTCAATTTTGACAAACTTTTTGTTTGCATATACGTTCTTAAAAAGAATTAAATTTGATACTATAAAAATAGGAGGTGTTTCATGAAAATAAAAGGACTAAAAACATTTTTACCTAGTATAGATTTTGAATTATCTAAACAGTTTTATTTAGATTTAGGTTTTAATATCAACTGGCAAGGTGATGAATTGATTGAGTTTGGATCAAAAGAATATAATTTCTATTTACAGAAATATTATGTAAAAGAATGGGCAGATAATCTTATGATGCAGCTCTTTGTAGAAGACTTAGATAAATTATATAAAGTGGCAGAACATGTTAATGAAAAGTATGAAGCGACTAAGTTAAAACCAATATTTATAGCTGACTACGGAAGAACTTTTCATATAATAGGACCTGCAGGTGAATTATGGCATATGACTGAGATAACTAATGACAAGGATATTGAACACAATAAAATAATATGTGAAGATGAATAGGGGAGGGAATATGAAACCTATAGTAGAAGTAAAAGATAGTATGGAGTTTACAGGGTATGTAAAAGAAATCATTGCTAAAGAAAATGCAAATAATCAAATGGTTCGATCTTTTTGGAAAGAAATATTTCAAAGAAATTTATATAACAATTTATATGATAATAGTGACGAGTTAAATGTAGTTGGGGTAAGATATGATTACGATATGACAAATGGAAACTTTAAGTATATGATTGGGATTAGAAACAGAGGGTTTGAAATTGAGGGTACATCTACTTTATTTTTAGGTAAACAGAATTATGCTTGTTTTGAAACTAGTGGGCCTATGCCAGATGCAATTGAGAATCTAATTATGGATGTTCATAACGATTGGCTACCTAATTCAAACTATCATCATGCTGGTAAAGCAGAGATTGAAATATACTCAGATGGTGATGTAAAAGATGAAAAATATAACAGTTTTTTTTGGATAACAATTATACCTAAATGATATTTTTTTATAGTTGATTTCTCATTAAGATACAAATGCTTAACATACAAACTTATATAAAGGCTTATTTAAGCCTTTTCTTATGACAAAAATAAATAAAATTGCCTATAATTAAAGCTTGTAAATATGTTATAATTATAAAGAAGCTTTAAGGAAAGAAGGTGACAGTGTGAAGAAGTATACTATTATCAGATTTATAAGTATGATTGTAAATTTATTTATCGTTTTAACTTTTATGTATTTTGCATTGTCATTTGCCAAGTATGCAAAATATACAGATTTACCTTTCAAAGAGTATTTAGAGTATACATACACTTATTACAAAATATATATAAAAGATATATATACTTCATGGAACTGGGGGAATGCTCTTGATGGAACTCCGGTTATGGAAGTATTAAGAGATAGAATTCCAATTTCATTAAAAATTAATTTAGTGGCTTTTGCTATTTATTTCCCTGCTGGAATATTCTTTGGAGTAATAGCTGCATTGTTTAGAGATACTTTTATAGATAGAGTCATTGGATATATTACAATGGTTTTAGGTTCAATACCTACTTATATTATGATGTTTTTACTTGTAATGTATGTTGGATTCTTCTGGGAAATAGTACATTATTCTTATAATCCATATGAGCAGTTACTAATTCCTGTTATAGCACTTATTCTACCGCCTATTGCTACTTTCATAAGAGTTATTAGGGGTGAAATTATTGAGAGTTTAACTGCAGAGTATTTATTACTTGCAAGAACAAAAGGATTAACACAAAATCAGGCAATTTTAAAACATACTTTTAAGAATAGTTTTGTTGCAGTATTACCAGAAATTCCAACTGCGTTTTTATACGCACTTACAGGTTCATTCTTAGTTGAACTTATATATCATATTCCAGGTGTTGCTGAACTAATGTATGATTCACTAGTTTCGATATCACCAATGCAAACAAATTATGTTAATATTGATATTCCAGTTGTTATGGTTATCACATTATTCTATACTGGATTATCATTTATTGTTATCTTTATATGTGATTTATTACACCGTGTAATTGATCCCCGTATCAATATGACTGATCAATACTATTAAAAGACTCGTATGAGTCTTTTTTTGTGGTATAATTTTACTTGAGGTGACAAAAATGTACATAGATTTAATAAAAAAGTATATACCAAAAAACGAACAAGAAGAAGTTGATAAAAAAACGATATTGCAGTTTATCGAAAATAACCCTGATGCATTGTATCGAACTAACCTAACAGCTCATATGTCATCAAGTGGAATCGTTGTGAATAAGAGTATGGACAAAGTGTTGTTTGCTCATCATAATATTTATGATTCATGGGGATGGGTTGGCGGTCATAATGATGGTGACGATAATCCTTTAAGAGTGGCTTTGAAAGAAGCAAAAGAGGAAACTGGGGTTAGTAATATATATCCTTACTCAGAAGAGATATTTATACTTGATGTTATATATGTTTTTAATCATAAAAAACATGGAAAATACGTTAATGATCATCTTCATATGAACACAACTTATTTATTGATCGCAGATGAAAATGATGTGTTAATTGTTAAACCTGATGAAAACTCAGGAGTAAAATGGTTTGACATAGATACTGTGTTTGAACATATTACTGAAGAAAGAATAAAATCAGTTTATCAAAAAGCTTTTAATTATATTAAAAGGCTAAAAAAGTAAATGTTATGATAACACTTTCATTTGATTAACGATTGACTTTATTAAAATCAAGCGATAGAATATGAATATCATAAATTTTAGAGGCAGCGATGCAGATTAGTAAATTGTGGAGTCGGTAGACAAAGAAACAATTGAAAGGTAATCATCGCCGAATGAGATATGTAGACATACATACTTCATGGGATTATAGGAAACACCTATAATACTCCTACTATAAAAAAGTAGAGGCGCTATCAATACATCAAGTATGTGTTTTTAAAGCGTCCGATGACGCTTTTTTTTATATAATTTTTGTGAAAAAAACTTATCGGAGGAAAGAAAAATGAAAAGAGTTATTACAATTTTAGGGGTTCTATCAATCTTCTTACTTAGTGGATGTGCAGAAGCTAGTAATGAAGAATTAGTTGTTGGGTTAGAGTGTAATTATGCCCCGTTTAACTGGACAACAAGTGAAGAAACAAGTACAGCTGTATCAATTGATGGTGTTGATGCTTATTGTGATGGTTACGATGTTATGGTAGCTAGTTACATAGCTGAGGAGTTAGAATTAGATTTAGTAATTAGAAAAATTGAATGGGATGGTTTAATTCCAGCATTATTAAGTGATGAGATTGACGTTATTATTGCCGGAATGTCACCAACACCTGAACGAGCACTTACTGTTAGTTTTACTAATGAGTATTATCGTAGTGAACAAGTATTAGTAGTACAAACATCTGGTGTTTATGCTAGTGCAACAAGTTTAAGTGATTTTGCAGATGCTAGCGTTATTGCCCAAATGGGTACCCTACAGGATGGTTTAATTGATCAAATCAATGGTGTAAATCATATGAACCCACTAGGGGATTATCCTAGTTTAGTAGCATCACTAATTAGTGGTGTTAGTAGTGCATTAGTGGCTGAATTACCAGTAGCTGAAAGCATTGTTGCGTCTAATAGTGACTTAACTATTATTCAACTTGGAGAAAATGGATTTACTGTAGAAGATAGTGATGTTAGTGTAAGTGTTGCAGTTAGACAAGAAGAAACTAATCTATTAGAAAGTATTAATGAGATATTGGAAGGATTATCAGTTGAATCGAGAAATGAGTGGATGAATAATTCACTAGATATTCAACCTTAAAACGATGTTAGTGTCTAGTATTCCTCAGGATTTTGTAGGAGGTTTATTATATATCCTAAGAAATAATTATAAACTGTATATAGAAGGTGCATCATTTACCTTGCTAATTGCCATAACGGGTACTATCCTTGGGTTATTACTTGCACTGTTTATAATTGTATTTCGTATCCAAGAAAATGATCAGAGAGATTTAAGAATAAACATTATCTTAAAAAGAATAAGTGTTTTTCTAAGTACATCATATGTTGAGTTTTTTAGAGGAACACCAATGATGGTTCAAGCCGCAATTTTCTATTATGGACTAGCTATGCTTGGAGTCAGACTACCAATTATTGTAGCGGGAGTTATTGTTGTAACTTTGAATACAGCAGCATATTTAGTTGAAGTTTTAAGATCAGGTATCAATGCGATTGACAAAGGACAAATGGAAGCATCAAGGTCTATTGGATTGACTCGTGGTCAAGCGTATAGATATGTTATATTTCCCCAAGTCATTAAAAATATGATTCCTGCTATTGGGAATGAACTTGTTGTAAATATTAAAGATACAGCAGTATTGAGTGTTATAGGAGTAAGTGAGTTATTTTATATGGGAAAATCAGTGGCAGGGACCCATTACAGATATACTGAATCGTTTGTATTAGTAGCCCTAATATATTTGGTATTAGTATTAATAACTACTAGGATCCTAACTAAGGTAGTTTCGTTAATTAATAAAGAAAAAGTTTCTATACCTAGAAGCCAAACAGGAGTAATGAGTTGATATTATGAGTATTATAGAATTTAATAATGTAACTAAGGATTTTGATGGGGTTGTTGTTTTAAGTAACATTAATCACTCATTTGAAAAGGGAACAGTTACTTCAATAATTGGACCTAGTGGTAGTGGTAAAAGTACTATGTTAAGATGTATAAATCAATTGGAAAATGTTAGTTCAGGAGATATTTTATTTGACGGAGAATCAGTTGTTTCTAGAAAAACTAACATCAATAATATTCGTACAAGAATCGGAATGGTATTTCAATCTTTTAACTTGTTTAGCAATATGTCAGTTTTAGGAAATTGTGTTGTTGGTCAAATGAAAGTTTTGCATCGAAGTAAAGAAGAAAGTATTGAAGTAGCTCTAGGTTTTTTAGATAAAGTAGGAATGATTGATTTTAAAGATCGTAATGTATCAAAGTTATCTGGTGGCCAAAAACAAAGAGTCGCAATTGCGAGAACTTTGTCGATGAATCCAGAAGTAATTTTATTTGATGAACCTACAAGTGCGCTTGATCCTGAAATGGTTAAAGAAGTTTTAGAAGTTATTAGAGATATTTCACAAGAGGGTTATACTTTGGTTGTTGTTACCCATGAGATGGCATTTGCTGAAGAGGTATCTGATAATGTAATTTTTATTGATCAAGGTGTTATTAAAGAAAGTGGAAATAGTAAAGAAGTGTTTAATAATCCTACAGAAGAGAGATTGAAAGAATTTTTAAGTAAATTTTAAGAAATTTTTTTGGCGATAGAAAGAAATCTGAGATGTGAAAACCACCAAGTTTTTGGTGGTTTTTTTCCACATTTATAACAAAAGTGGGAATGTAATATATATCATATGTTTAAAAGATGATATAATTATCTTGTATTTAAAGGAGTGATTGTATGTTGTTTAAACTTAATACGCATTCAAAAATTGGACTATTAATATTTTTAGGTATGATTGGTGCTTGTTTTTTAGTGCCAACTGATTTTTTTGAGTATTCATATTATTGGTTTTCACTAGTTGTTATTGTGCCGATAATTATATTAGGTTTTATGTTGAGATACTTACATAAAAATAATAATATGGAATATAACTACGTTAGATATGATGTATTGGTTTTTGATTTACTTTATATGTTAGCTTTACCGATACTTTATACTGTATTAATGGCAAGAACAGGAAGACCATTATGGCATTTACCTTATATTGGTGAAATCTATTATATTGGTTTAGGTATTATTACTATCTTGAAGTTGGTTTCTGTTAGTAATCGTCATGCAGGGATTGCTAGGTTTTCGATAATAGTTGGCTTTCCGTTAATCAATTTGATTGTTATTAACCAAGTTTATTCTGTATGGTATATATGGACATATTGGTCATTGGGGTATAAATAATGTGTGGTAGGTTTATTGTTAGCTATACATATGATGAACTTGTTAATTTTATGTCTAATACATTTGATATCTTTGATTTAGATTCAGATATTCAAGTTCCTCGATATAATGTAGCGCCAGGACAACAAGTTATTAGTGTGATTAGTGATGGTGAGAAGTTTCGAACTGGTACTTTTAAATGGGGCTTCATTCCTGGATTTGCAAAAGATAAAAATATTGGTTACAAAATGATTAATGCTCGAGTTGAAGGAATTAAAGATAAGGTTGCTTTTAAGGATTCTTTTGTTAATAAACGATGTGTTATTTTAGCTGATGGTTATTATGAATGGCAAAAAGATGGACAAAAGAAAATACCGTATTTAATTCAAAAAAATAGAAAACAGATGTTTATGTTTGCTGGATTATGGAGTAAGTTTGAGAATGATACAGAAACATTATATACAACAACGATTATAACAACTCAGGCAAATGAGCTGTTAAGTGATGTTCATCATCGTATGCCAATTATTCTAAGTGAGGAAAATGCTAAGATGTGGTTAGATCGTACGATAAAGGATGAAAAAAGGCTTATAAGTATTTTAGATAATAATGATAATGCTGATTTGTTTAAAATAGAGGTAAGTGATTTTGTAAATAGTGTTAAAAATGAATCACCAAAATGTATAGAAGAAGTGATTCCGAATAGATTATTTTGATAAAAGCCCTTATGGGCTTTTTTTTATGAGTATTAAACGGGGTTTATAGTATTTGGTATGTTATAATTATTTTAGATAATTTATAATTAAGAGAGTGGTGCAAGTATGATTGGGGTTATTTTGATATTAGTGGCAATTGTTGTTTTGAACTTGGTGTCTAATTCACTGAGTATTTTAGCTGTTAGTGGAATTGTTACTTTGGTTAGTTATAAATATAAAACGTTTTTTAAGAAAGCATATATCTTTTATATTATTGCGATTTTGTTAGCTGCTGTGTCTGCTTATTTTTATGAAGAGAGTTGGACATATGTTGTTACAAAAGGGATAATTGGATATGGCTTTTTACTTGTTGTGATGTTTGTTGGTGCTTTACCTAATAAGTGGACTGTAAGTAGAAACATTAAAATGTATCGAGGTGTTTTCTCGATTTTAGCGTTTATCCTTATTAGCCCACATGCGTTATTAAGAGTATTTGGATTACTTGGAAGTGTTAATTTATTTGGGATTGCAGCTTATGTTGTAATGGTTCCTTTAACAATTATATCTTTTCAAGTTATTCGTAAAGAAATTGATGTTAAAGACTGGATAAAGATTCAGAAAGGTGCTTATTTAATCTATGGTATCTTGTTTGCTCATTTGTTACTTGTAGCAAGTTATCCTGATAAAATCATTTATGCAGTGATTTTGACATTGTATTTGAATAATAAGTTATTAAAGGAGTTTAGAAAATGAAGTTATTAGAGAAATTTATTTATTCAGGGATTTTGTTTTTGGTTCTATATACGATTATATCAGTAGGATTAAGAGCGTTTGAAGTTACTAGTGTATACAATTCTCATTTAATTGGTGGTTTGTTAGCTACTGTATTTGGTGTTGGATTGTTTATGTATTTATTGGTTAAAAAATAGAGTATGGTAAAATAGACTTATGAGGTTACAGGAGGAAAATTTATGGTAGAGATTTTATCAAGAGTGCAGTTTGCGTTTACAATTGCATTTCATTTTATCTTTGTTCCACTTACAGTGGGATTAATTATTATCATCTTTATCTTTGAGATGAAGTATTATTTTAAAGATGATGAAAAATTTAGAAAATTATCGAATTATTTTAGTGATATTTTCTTAATTAATTATGCGTTTGGAATTGTAACGGGGATTGCAATGACAATTCAGTTTGGAACTAACTGGGGGAACTATAGTATAGCTATGGGGGGCGTATTTGGGAGTCCCTTAATACTAGAAGCGATTTTAGCGTTTTTCTTAGAATCAACCTTTAATGGAATTTGGTTGTTTAGAAGAAATCGGATATCTAAAAAATTACGTTTGATTACTGTTTCTATGATTTTATTAGGAACAACTTTGAGTGCGTTATGGATTATAACGGCAAATGGATTTATGCAAAATCCGGTTGGGGCATATTGGGATGGAAGTAAAATGGTACTGGAGAACTTTGGGAAGTTAATATTAAATCCTTATGCGTGGTATATGTTCTTCCATAACCATACAAGTGCATTAGTTCTTAGTGGATTTGTGGTACTTGCAATTAGTTCATGGCATTTGCTAAAAGGTAAAGCAGAAGATAAGGAATTATTTAAAATAGCTGCAAAATACGCAGCATGGATTTTACTTGTTTCTTCTTTGTTAATGCCTTTGATTGGTAATTCATATATGGATTATATAAATGGTATTCAACCTGATAAAATAGCAATGATTACTGGTGAAGCAACTGGTGGTTTAAAGACTGTGGTTAGAATTGCGTTTGGGGTTATGGTGAGTTTAGGTACAATCTTTATTTTGATTAGTATATATACAATTGTATTCTTTAAGAAATATCTTAAATCACCAACAATTCAAAAGTATTATATTTATTTAGTACCATTACCATATATTGCGATAATTACCGGATGGATGGTTACTGAAATGGGTCGTCAACCGTGGATTATTTATAATACAATGTATGTTAGCGATGCGATAAGTGATGTACCAGTAAATCAAGTATGGTTTAGTATAATATCAATTACTGTCTTTTATGGCATACTCTTTGTGATGGATTATATTTTAACAATCACAAGAATTAAAAAAGGAATTAATGAACCATTAGGAGGTAGTGATAATGAGTAATGAGCTATTAGGAATTTTATTATTCTTCTTGATTGGTTTTGCATGGATAATTTATTTATCACAAGAAATATTTATTAGTGGTGCTGGGTTATTAAATGGGGGACTACCTAAAAACGATAAAGAAAGAAAACAACTTCAAGTTATATCAGGATTACATTTTGATGGAATGGAAGTGTGGTTTATCGCAGCGGAATCATTACTATTTGGAGTGTTTCCATTAGCATATGCAATGACATTTACATATTTATATATTCCAATGTTCTTATTGATTTTTGCGATTATTGGACGTGGGGTATCTATTGAAGTAATTTACAAACTTGATGATCCAAGATGGGTTAAATTTAATTTTATTGTTTGGTTAATATCAAGTATTTTAATTGTGTTTATCTTTGGAGTGTACCACACTCATTTATTCCAAGGTTTCCCAATTGGGGCAGAAGGAATGGAAGAAGGTATCTTACATTTATTTAACGTTACAACGATAAGTGGTGGGTTATTGTTTACTGCATTGAGTTTTGTATCTGGTGCAGCGTGGACTAAGTTAATGACTACAGGTGATATTGGGGATAGAGCGATGAAGTTTATTAAACGTGTTGCGTTACCGGTTATGGTTCCTGTGTTAGTTTTATTAGTTATAATGGGGTTAAATAATTCCCATACATCATTATTTACTGGTGAACTATTTACAAAGGCACCAGCCTTGTTTATTTTACCTGGTTTAACAGTTTTGGCAGGGTTAATGGTTATTTATTATGGATACAAAGAAAAGGCAAGACAACTGTTTATACACTCAATAGCAGTTATGGTGTTATTTATGATTACTGGGTTTGTGGGAATATATCCAAATGTTATTCCTTCTAGTGTTGACTCAATGTATGCAATAACAATAACTGATGCGATGAGCGGACAAAAAGCATTATCAATTATTTTCTGGGTAGTAGCTATATTCTTCCCAGTAATTATCGGATATCAATCTTGGAAATATCTTAGATTTAAAGATAAAGTAAAATTAAACGACGAATAGGAGGGAATACTATGGCAAAGAAAATTATGTTATGGCCTTCAGCACGAAGTAAGTTCGTGAAAGAAGGAAATATGAAATTGATTTATCGTACATTGTTAGTTCTTACTTTTGTAATGGTATTTCTTAATTACTACATGTATGGTTTTATGTATGGTGTAAAACTAGCTTTAATGGTTCTTGTTGCAATTGTATTGACTAAAGAATCGGAAATATTATTTTATTCTCATGATAAGGATATAAATCGTCATGAGGCAAAAGAGTTAATTAAAAAATCATATCCCGAACTTACAGCGATTATATACGCTTTATTGATTCCAATTGGAACACCTTTATGGTTGGTTGGATTAGGGGCCATTTTGGCAACTTTATTAGGTAAACTTATCTTCGGAGGATTTGCGCATATGGTGTTTCATTCATCATTGGTTGGGGTTATCTTTGTTACTATGGGATGGCCACAGTTAGTTGATGGTGTTACATTTATGACCTCGTTTGATAATTATTTATTAAGACTATTATTTGATAATCCATTCTTCAATGAGACATTGGCAATTGGGAGTATTTATGAACCAAGTGGTGTAGTAAGTGCTATGGATATATTAACTAATAATCCTGCATATTCTTTTACTGCTATATCATTAGGAGTAGTTCCTGGTGTTGTTGGTAGTGGATTAGTTATTGTTGGTATGTTTTTATTTCTAAGTTTTAAAAAAGCGGTTAACTGGATTACTCCTGTTACAATGATTACCTCATTTATTATAGTTTCAGTAATTATTAGTTTAGTTAATGGTTATGGTTTTGAGTATATACTTGTACAGTTATTTACAGGTTCATTCTTGTTTGTTGCTGTGTTTATTGCAACAGATCCAATTACAACACCAATTGATGATAAAGGTAAAATCATATTTGGAGTTATAGTTGGTGCTTTGACGATGTTGATTAGGAATGCTGGTGAATATCCTGAGGGTGTTTATTTCGCAATTGGATTTATGATGATGTTAACACCAATGATTAATCAATCTTTGAAAAAGAAACCAGCAAAAAAAACTACACCTAAAAAGGTAGGTGTATAGGATGAAGAAAACTTTGTATTTTGCCTTCTTTTTAACAGTTACTGCATCGATTGTAACTTTGATTGCCTATTTAGGGTATGAGTTTACAAACCCGATTATAGAAAGAAATAGAGCTGCTAAAATTGAGGCGAATATTGCTTTACTATTTAATCCTGATGAAGGATATAGTAGGAACGATAATCAAGAATCAAATACATATAATGAGTTAAACCGTAAATACACTGATAATTCTAGTGGAAATATCAGTGGTATATATGAAGTGTTAGATGGTGATGGTGAGCTACATGCAATTATATATAACGTTAACGCTCAAGGTAGAAATGGATTAGTTAATGTCTTAATTGCAGTTGATCCTTACTCAAATACTATTGTTGCAGTAACATATTATGAACACGGTGAAACACCAAACTTGGGTGAGTTATACACTGAAGAAACAGAAACAAGCAAGTTACTAGGACAAGTTGTAGGTGACGTAATTGTTGATAAAATAGTTGGAGCTTCTGTAACTTGGGGAGCTATTAATGATATTTTTAATATAATTGATATCCATTACCGTGATGAGGAGGTGCATATTGATGGCTGAGAAGAAAAAAGGACGTAAGAAAAAAAGATTAACACCTAAACAAAATCTTATAAAAGGGTTGCTTAAAGAAAACCCAACATTTGTATTAGTCTTAGGTATGTGTCCAACTTTAGGTGTTACAACTAGTTTAGAAAATGCTTTGGGGATGGGGTTAAGTGTTGTCTTTGTTTTAATCTTAACAAACGCATTAATCGCATCGATTAGGAATATTGTTCCAAATGAAATTAGAATACCTGTTTATATTGTTGTTATTGCCTTAGTAGTTACATTAATTGAATGGTTATTAAACGCATTTATGCCTGATTTATATGATGCATTAGGTATTTATTTACCATTAATTGTAGTTAACTGTATAATTTTGGGTCGTGCTGAAGCTTATGCTAGTGATAATACTATATTTGATTCTATCTTTGATGGAATGGGTATGGGATTAGGATTTACTTTAGGTCTTAGTACATTAGCATTTACTCGTGAATTATTAGGTACTGGTAGTGTTGCAATATTAGGATTTACATTATTTGAATCTAGTGTTGCTGCACAATTCTTAGTTTCTCCTCCAGGGGCATTTTTAACTCTTGGACTATTGATTGGAATTATTAATACTATCCGAATTGATAAAGAGAAAAAGAAACAGGCAATTTTGGATGAAAAAATTAAAAAAGCATTAGCTATTAAAGCTGCGAAGAAAAAAGCTGCAGAAGAGGCTAAGCAAAAAGAATTAGAAGAGCAAAAACTTTCAGAACCAATTACCCTAAAGGAGGTGGCAGTACATGAGTGATTTATTAACTTTAGCATTTACTTCATTTTTAGTTCAAAATATTATTTTAAATCAGTTCTTAGGTATCTGTTCATTTTTAGGGGTTTCGAATAAACGTTCAAAAGCATTAGGAATGGGCTTAGCTGTTTTTGTAGTTATAACATTCTCCGGATTAATTACATGGGTGATATATTATAAGATATTATCACCAACTGAGTTTAACCAAGGGACTGATCTAACGTTTATGAGTACAATCGTCTTTATTTTAGTAATTGCTGCGATGGTACAAATATTGGAAATGGCAATTAAAAAATTCTCACCTAGTTTATACAGTGCTTTAGGTGTTTACTTGCCTTTAATAACTACAAACTGTGCAGTGCTTGGTGTTGCATTATTAAATATCCAACATGGATTTACGACAGCATCAGAAGTATTGGTGTTTAGTGCATTTACTTCTTTAGGATATACTGCTGTAATATTTACTTTTAGTTATATTCGTGAGGCAATGAATAAAGCACCAATCCCTGAAGGATTTAAAGGTATTCCTGCTGGATTAGTAGCAGCTTCAATTATGGCCTTTATTTTTAAAGGATTTGTGGGGTTGATATAATGTGGATAGCGATACTTGAAATTGGATTAATTGGACTTATATTAGGAGTAGCTATTGGTGTTGCTAATAAATATTTAGAAGTAAAAGCACATCCTTTAGTACAAGCTGTTTATGATGAGTTACCACACTTTAATTGTGGTGCTTGTGGAACACCTGGTTGTATGGCGAATGCTGATGAGATTGTTAACAATAATCAACCGTTAACAAGTTGTAAACCTGGGGACGCTGCAATGCGCAAAAGAATCCAAAAAATACTTGATGATTATAAAGATGGAAAATTAAAACTTGATGAATGATTCCTTACATTTTAAGGAATCATTTTTTTCTATTTTTAACCACATATGAAAAAACGTGACTTTTTAATAAAAACGCTATCACTAAAGTAGTGTTTTTGCTATAATAGAGTAAAGGCTTTCAGAAATAAAAATTTTTATAAAACGGAGGAATGCATAAAATGAAACAATATGACATTGAACATTTACGCGCTATTGCCGTCGTAGGGGCCGCTGGTTCTGGTAAAACAACATTTATCGAATCAGTACTACAAGTAACTGGCGCAAAAGAGAAAAAGGGTACTGTAGAACAAAAAACAACAACTTCAGATTACCTGCCAGAAGAAAAAGACCATCAATCATCAATCTCTACTAGTATAATTCCTGTTGAATACAACGGATACAAATTGAACTTTTTAGATACACCAGGAAACAGAGAATTAATCAGTGAAGTTGATCAAGCATTATCAGTAGTTAAAGGTGCTGTTATTATGATCGACGGAAGTAAAGGTATTGATATTGGTACTGATCAAGTTTTATCAGAACTTGAAGAAAGAAATATTCCAACTATAATTTTCTTAAATAAGATGGATAAAGAAAACGTTAAGTTTGAAGGTCTTGTCCAAAAATTAAAAGATAATTTAGGTAACAAAGCTGTGCCATTTTTATGGCCAATCGTTGAAGGTGAAAAATTCAAAGGATACGTTGATTTAGTTGATATGAAAACTCGCGTATTAGAAGATGGAAAAATCGTTGAAAAAGAAGTATCACCAGAATTAATGGAAGTAGTTGGTGACTTAAGAGAAAGCATCATGGAAAGTGTAGCTGAAACATCAGAAGAGTTATTAGATAAATATTTCGGTGGTGAAGAATTAACACGTGACGAAATCGTTGGTGGTTTACGTAAAGGTGTTATGTCAGGAGATTTAAAACCTGTATTAGTAGGTACTGCTTTAAAAAATATTGGTGTACCTGATTTATTAGAAATGATTGAAAAATTCTTACCTGCTCCAAATGAATTAAAACCAGTTAAAGGTCATGAGCCTAAATCAGAAACAGTTGTTGAGAGACAATCATCAAATGATGAACCATTTAGTGGTTACTGTTTCAATACTATTATTGATCCATTTATTGGTGTTATTAGTATGATTAAAGTATTCAGTGGAACTTTGGAAAGTGGACAAAAAGTATTAGTATCTAATACTGGAGAAACTATCAAAATTGGTACATTATCATTACTAAGAGGTAAAGAACAATTAGATACAGATAAATTATGCGCTGGAGACATCGGTGTAGTTACAAAAATGGAAGAAATTAAAACAGGATTTACAATTAGTGATCCTAAAGCTCCAATTGTAATTGATGCACCTCCAATCCCTGGAGCAACTATCTTTATCGCAATCCATCCAAAAAGCAAAAAAGATGAAGACAAGATCTCAACAGCTTTACATAAACTAGTTCTTGAAGATCCTTCGTTTGAATATAAAAGAAATCGTGAAACATCACAATTACTAATCGGTGGTCAAGGGATGGCTCACATTAATTTACAAATTGAAAAACTTAAAAATGCTTATAAAGTAGAAGTGGATCAATTAGATCCAAAAATCGTATATCGTGAAACAATTAAGAAAACTGCAGAAGCAGAAGGTAGACATAAAAAACAATCTGGTGGATCAGGACAATTTGGTGTTGTTAAAATCCGTTTCGAACCGATGAATCCAAATGAAAAAGAATTTGAATTTGATGAAGAAATCCATGGTGGATCAGTTCCAAGAGGATACTGGCCAGCAGTAGAAAAAGGATTAATCGAACACTTCCAAGTTGGACCATTGGCTGGATTCCCAGTTATTGGAGTTAAGGCTGTTTTATATGATGGGTCTTATCATAGTGTAGATTCAAATGAAATCTCATTTAAATTAGCTGCTGCTTTGGCATTTAAAAATGCATTAAAAGACTGTAAACCAACAATCTTAGAACCAATTATGAAAGTAGATATCATGGTTCGTGACGAGTATGTTGGAGATGTAATGGGTGACATCAACAAGCGTCGTGGTCAATTATTAGGTATGGATCCTTTAAATGGTAAACAACGTATTGTAGCTGAAATTCCTGAAGCTGAAATCGTAAGTTATACAATTGATTTAAAAGCGATGACTCAAGGTACTGGTATTTTCAGACGTGAGTTTGTAAGATATGAAGAAGTTCCTAATCATTTAATTGATAGTATTATCGAAGAGTTTACAAAAGAAGACTAAACTTAAAAACAGACATTTAAAATGTCTGTTTTTTTATATGTGTAGTCGTAAAATAATGTGTTATAATAGTTTGAATAAAAATTAGGTGATTACTATGTTTGTTGAACTTGTTAGAGCTTTTATATTGATCTTTGTAGCTGAAATGGGTGACAAAAGCCAGATATTGGCAATGTCGTTTGCATCAAAATACAAAGTACGAAATGTTATTATCGGTTTATCGATCGGTATCTTTTTTAATCATGTTTTAGCTGTTTTATTTGGAAGTATGATTACTGATATTTTTCCTCTAGGCAATATCAGTTTAGTTGCTGGTTTATTGTTTATAGTATTTGGGTTTTATACATTAAATGAAGGTGAGGATTTAGGTGAAGTAAAATTTACTAAATATGGACCAATTATCACTGTAGCAGTTGCCTTTTTCTTAGGTGAACTTGGAGATAAAACACAGTTAACAGCAATTGCATTAGCTAGTGATGCTAGTTATCCTATATTTATTTTAGTTGGAACTGTTTTAGGTATGATATTTACTAGTTTAATCGGTATCTACATAGGAAATAAATTTGGTTCTAAAATTCCTGAGTATACTATTAAAGTACTATCTAGTGTTGTATTTGTTGTATTTGGATTATCAAAGATATATGTAAATTTACCACTTGAATACTTGGAAGTTTATTATTATGTTCCTGTCTTAACAGTATTAGTTGTTAGTTATATATTATTCTTTATGAGATATCGTAAAATTTTTAAAAGTAAAGATAAAACAGTGTATCAAGAAACTGCAGATAAACTTAAAATTTATTTTTCTAAGGTTCAAAAACATTTGGATACAATTTGCCTTGGAGAAGTGCATTGTGGTAAATGTGATGGAGATGAATGTTTATTAGGTTATACGAAAAATGTGGTGAAAAAAGCACTTAAAGGTGAAGATATAGATTTATCGTATTTAAAGAATATAACGATTAAATCGTTTGATCAATCAAAAGTATTTGAAGCACTTGATTTAACGGTTTCTACGTTGAAGAATGTTTGGAATAACGATCATTTTAGTGCGTTACATTTAATAAGAAAGAGCCTTGAAATGATTATTTTTGGAAGGATTATTGAAAAAGATAATTATGATAGTTATGTTGAAGAATTGAATATAATAAAAAAAGTCTCTAGCTAGAGACTTTTTGTTTGGTTTGATCGTCAATTTCTTCTATTTCTTCTGTAGATTCTTTTGGTTTCTTTTTACCGAATAAGATGTCATACACAACTGATATAATTATAATATCCACTAAGATAACTACTCTACCTACCCATGACTGGGCAAATAGCAGGATTCTACCAATGCTATTAATTTGATACATATATATTCCAATAATATCATGTTCCTCTATTGTCCAACTATCTTGTTCATCACTGATGTGAGGTTTTGTTTTGAAGATTAGTTGGTTATTATGGATTTTGATTTCATCAATATAATGAACAACTACATCATCTTTACCATCATTACTAATATCCACGTTAAATGCAATGATATCACCAATTTCAATACCTTCTGGATCAATTGTCTTTGTAATGACAACATCACCAACGTTTATTACGGGTTCCATACTGTTTGTTTGGATTGAGAATGTATTGTATTGATTCAAGAATGGGATATACGTAAATGATAGGGTGATTACGAAGTAAATAAAAACTAGAATACCAATAAATTTTAATGTGTCTATTGTTTCTTTTTTTAGAGTAATCTTATTCATAAAATCACTAGTTTGTTGTAACGATTAATTCATCGATTACCATTCTTGAGAATAACTTATTTTTACCAGATTTTACACCTTGTCCATTAAAGAGAATTTGTAAGTATAGGTTTTGTCCTTGATAACCCACTGGTACATCATAACTATAATGAGTAAATGCAACATCACTACTTGAAGGAGCAGAAGGAGTTCCTGAACCTATTTGAACCCAGTTAACACCATCAGTAGAGATAGAAACTGTAAATGTTCTACCTGTTGTCATTGTAAATGGATCGTTTGAAGCGGATAAACCTCTTGAAGCGTAAAAACTTATGTTTGATAAGTTTGAAATGGCTGTATCAGATGTCATTGTGACACCATAATTTAATCGTAAACTGTATTGGTTATTTGTTAATGTATTATTTACGTCAGATGATGTGAAATAGTTATATTCTGGATAACTAGGTGAGGTTGTATAATCGGTTAGTGTTGGATGGATTAAGTTGTTACTACCATCTTCAGCACGATCAATTAGTGAAACATATCCCATTGTATCTGGATTGTTTGTACCTGTTCCTGTAATATCCCATATAACCTCATATATGTCTATATCTTGAACTGTGGCTGTTGTTCCTGCGAAGTTACCACTCTGTGAATAAATATATTGTAAACTTGAGTTAGAGTTACCTGCAAGAATTGAATCTACATAACTTGTAATGTCTGTTGCTACTTGTGAACTAATGACTTCTGTTAAGAAGTTCCATGTTCCGATAGGCAATGTTTCATTACTTGCTTCATTTTGATTGTCCCAGTAACTATACCCTTGTGATATGGTATTTACTGAGATAAAGAAGATGAATAGAAAAACGATTAGTAGTTTTCGATATTTTGTCATAAATACCACCTCCTTTAAGTATAATTACAAAAAAGCCATTGCTGGCTTTTTTATTGTAAGTTTATTACGATGCGCTAAATGTTAAATCAAATGTAATATCTTGATTGATAATTGCGTTATAAGCTGCTTCATCAGCAGGTTCTGTTAATGTAACAACGACTGTTACTAATACTTGTGTATTGTTAACTGTGCTTGAAGCTTGTGTAATATTTATGTTTACAAGACCAGCGTGTGTTGTAGCTCCACCAACTTGTACGTTTGATGCTGCTACATTTAAGTTAAGTGCAGTTGCTAATGTTTGGTCTAAATTTACATTATAAGTTAATGTGATTTCGTTAACATCGTTTGTTTTTAAAATTACACCGCTTGGTACTAATACTTTACCTGCAGGTGCTGTTGCAACTGTTGCTAATACTAAATCGGTACCTTCACCAACTGTTAATGTTTCGTTTTGTGTTTCTTGAAGTGTATCCCACCATGCGAATGCTGATACAGTTCCTCCTAATGCTAATAATGCTACTAATGCGATTGCTAATTTTTTTATCATCTTTATGATCTCCTTTTATTTTGTAGCAACAAAAAAAAAGTTGCCCTAATTTAAAAGGCAACTGGCTGTCTTCATGAGACCCTGTAGTTTTCCGTCATAGGATCGCTCCTACTTTGGCGTTTTCTTTTTAGTGTTCTGTAACAATTCTACTATACGAGTCAAGACAAGTCAACAAAAAAGACTAGAAAAATTAAACTTTACGACTTTGATACCCTTAAGAGGTAAGAAAATGATAAATTATGGCCATGCATAGTGCTTGGATTGTCTATAATTTCGAGATTATTCATCGAAATTGTTACTGTGATTTGAACTAATTCACCTTCAGTTGTGTCAGAAAATAAACCGTTTGATATTTGAACTGTTTTGATGTGGTCAATACGCATATCAAAGTTAAATATAAGATTTAGTTCTTCGCTTGTATAGTCACTATTCTCCAAATCAATATTGGTGATTTCTGATTCTAAATTAACACCATCTTCAACATATACTTCATATTTGAATGTTTTATAATAAGTATCTCCCTCTTTTAATACTGATCCTAGGGGGATTAATTTATTAGTGGCGTTTCCCATTGTTTGCTTGATTTTATAAATCTCATTTTCGGTTCCGATTACTATTTTTTCATCTTGTTTAAAGAAACCATATGCGGTTTGTGTTGTAGTCAGTAAACAAAAAATCAAAACCATAACAAGTATCATTTTTTTCATAGATATCACTCCTATAGAATGCTTTAGTAAGGTAACTGGCTGTCTCGGTAAGACCCTGTAGTTTTCTGTCACTGGATTGCTCCAGTTTTAGCTTTATCAGACTCGCAATCTTAGGGTAATGAAAAAATACTCTAAGGTTTTGATTTGATAGTTGTATTATAACAATTTTTTATAAAAATGCAAGATATATAGTTATTTTACTAACTTTTTGTATTTAAGAATCCCTGTTAGTGCTTGTTTGAAATCGTGATATGATTTATTACGCCATTCGATAGCAGAAGGTAAAAACTGCTCTTTGATTAGTTCATCTGTGTATTTTTTGAATTTGGGATTTTGTTCTATGAAATATGAAGAGTTTTCAAAAATCATTGCTTTTAAGCTTTCAATTGTTTTTAGTGTTGGTTCTCCCAAAGTACCAAACTCAAAACATGTTGCATATAGGTTTGTTGGCTTTTTCATTTTGTTGTTGATTGTATATATCATTTCAATCATATCACCATCAATTTCGTAGAAGTCTTCGGCATTTAAACCAAGTACCAGTGGATAACCGATGTTTTCGATGATTTCTTTTGTACTATCTTTTTCGAATCGGGAGTTAACAATACTCATTTGGAATCTTGGTCCGTATCCTGTATGTAAATCGATCCAAACTACTTGATCTATATCAGTTAAGTTCTTTTTAGATTCATCAAGTATATATTTTGTTGAATTTTGATGCTCATCACTACTATAGTATATACCTTCAGGTAAAACTTTTTGTCCTAGAAGAGTTGCCTCTTTAAGAGCTTTTGTGCCATATTTGGTTATTAGCTTAGTTAAACTAGCGTAGTAACTTAAATTAGCTCTTTTGATTCCAGAGTATTTTTTAGGTTTAAAGAAATCTTGTACTTTGTCGTAACCAGGATTTTCACTAGTGAAATTGTTAGTTGTGAAGTTTCTGTTTAGATCGACATTGTTTTCGTTAGTTCTTCGGTAATTTGCCATCCCAAATGGATTTAATGGATGATAAAGGATAATTTCAGTATCATCTTTTATTGTTGGAAGGAACTCATCGATAAATGTCATTATGCATGAATGACCAACATACCCTTCAATCCCGTGAAGACCGATATTGAAAATTAGTCTATTTTTAGTCTCTGATTTAGCTTTTATTGTGATTTTATCGATTGATAGATCATCGATTATAGGGTGTTTACTTGTGAATACTGTATATCCTTGTTTTTTAAGTTCTTTTACTTTTGCGTATAATTGATCTTTACTTGTTTGGTAATCTTTTGCGTAATGAAACATTAATATCCCACCTTTAATCCGATGAATAGAAATAGTATTGATAATACAATCATCGTTATTTGTAATAAAATTGTCCATTTAAACCATTTTGTATATGAGAAGCTACCTAAACCTAAGGCAACTAGTAAAACGGCATTCGTTGGATAAAACATATTGCTGAAGCCGTCACCTAATTGAAAGGCAAGGACTCCAAGTTGTCTTGATATATTTGATAAATCTAGTAATGGATTTAATATAGGAATGATGATAAATGCTTTTGCACTTCCGCTACCGATAAAGAAATTAGCAGCAAGGGTAAAGAAGAAAGCACCTAAGATAACAATGAAATTTGATTCATTACTTACTTGTTCAACGACGTTGAATAATATAGTATCCATAACTCCACTGATTGTGATTAAGTGTTTAACCCCAGTAGCTAACATTATTAGAATAACTCCTGGTGCCATATCTAATGAACCTGATAAATAGGTTTTTAATGCAGTTTTATTATCTAAAGCACTAAATAATCCAGCACCAATTCCTGCGAGTAGGAAGTAAAAAGCGATAAGGATTAGATTGTAATCTTGTAAGAATGTGATAAATGGTGAAAGTATAATACTAATAAACATTAATCCAAAACAGATCGAAGTCCATAGTAAACTTTTTTTGTTTGGCTTTTGATATTCGAAACTAAAATCATCAAATGATGGATTAGTATCAATTTTTTTTGCATTATAGATTAAAAATAAATTAAGAATTATGTAAACAATAATGAAGATTATTAATCTATAAAGTAATCCACTAAAGATTGGAAGATGTGCTAATTCTTGGGCTACACCAATTGTGAAAGGATTGGTTATTGCAGCACTAAATCCAAATCCTGCGGCTAAAATACTCATTCCTAGACCGATTTTTGTATCCCATCCTAGTTTTTTACTGAGAATAATCATGATTGGTACGAGGGGAACAACTTCTTCAAATACACCAATGAATGCACCTATTGACATAAAAATTAATGTAATTAAGGAAAGTAATAAGTATTTATTGTTTTTGAATTTCTGGATGATGATGTAGATAATATGTTCTATGGCACCGATTTTATTAAGAATTTTTATAGAACCTCCTATTATAAGTAAGAAGAGAATGATTGCAATCACTATTGCACTACCATCACTTACAAGAACTTCAAAAGGAGCAGTAAATATTCTATAAAATTGAATATTATCTTGATTTGTGTACTCGAATGATTCGGGTATTACAGTTTCAACCCCATCAATTATCTCGTATTGGTAACTACCACTTGGAACAAAATATGTTAAGATACCTGTTGAAATAAGCAAAATAAAAAGAATGATTATTGCACTTAAAAAGGCCTTCTTTTGGATGTTTGAAGTATTATCATTCATTTGTTAACCCCCTGTATTTGTTTTCCTACATGTTTAATTTTATCATTTTTTTAAATATCCTACAATAAAGATTAAGGTTGGGTTGTTTAAATAATGTATTGCCTTTTTTTAAAAAAGTAGCTATTATATAATAAGTAACAAGAGGAGTTTGATAACATGAAAAAACTAAGTTTAGTATTAATTTTTGTTTTAGTGTTAACCTTAACTGGGTGTAAGACTGAAAGTAGTTTAATCGAGAAATACACGAATAATCATGAGGATACATTAGATGAGTTTGATGTGATTGAGACACAAACTGATGTTGCCTATTTGATTGGAGAACATGAAACTGTTTTGGATTCATATGTGTATAAAGATAATGTGGCAAATCAAGAATGTGTTGCAACAAAAGAAAACGACCCTTTAAGTATTGAGGAGTACACTGCTGAGTGTTTAGCTTTTTATGGTAAGTTTGAAGGTAATTATCGAGGAATTATTCCTTATAAGAATATAGATGGTGATTATACTGCTCATCGTTTGTATAATCCGGATACTATTGAAAATATTCTTTTAACTTACTTTGTTGATGAAGATATTATTGAATCAGATGATGATAATGAAGTTATTTTCCGTAAATGGATGAACTATAATCTTTTTGACGAATCAATTAAAACTGTGATTACTCAAGGTTTTGAGTTGGCATTTCCAGAGGTACCGGTATTAATATCAGCTGTTTATGATAAAGAAGCTGAAATGTTTACTAGTTTCATTATTGATAATACTGATGTTATGAAACTAATCTATTCAGAGAACTTTGGGATGGATATTGATTTAAATGAGTATTATATTAGGATTTCTCAAACAGAGTATACTGATGAGTTAACTTATTTTTATCCTAGTGATAATGAGTTAGTGTTTGATGACTATGTTAATTTCTTTGAAGATGGAGATTATGTTGGATATAAAATGATTTATGTTGGCGACGAAATTAATGGTGATTTAGAATATACTGATGATCAGGATGTATTAAAAATATTTATTCCTGAAGGTGGTATTTATAATATTGATTATAATAGTGGAAGATATGAACATACGATTCTATTTGCACTGTACGGTGAAAACTACGATTTCCTTGCAGAGTATGTTGTTGGTGAAACTGGTAACGAGTTGAAAGATGGCTATCTATATGCTGGAACTTATTACATTGTTGTCTTTACACATCAAGATGCAATTGCCTATGAATTAAAGCTTGAAAAAATTGGTTAGGAAAACCCTAAATATTGGGTTTTCTTTTTCTTTTCCATGTCCAAAGATTCAAGAAGGTGTTTTAAATGGCTTTATTAGGTAATGTACGCGTTTTCACAGTAATTTGAAAAAGCGTTCTTTTTTTACTTGATTTGTGCTAAAATATTTATGTGTGTTTTTATACATAGAGAAAGTTAGAGGAGGAGAAGATGAGAAATAATATGAAAAAATTGTTAATACTTTTATTAGGATTAGTATTAGTAGTAGGTTTGGCGGCTTGTGATGATGGTCCGGAAGATCCTACATGTACAGATGATCAAACTTTGGTAGATGGGGAATGTGTTGATAATGAACCAGAACCAGAAGTAGATGAAACAGCTCCTGTGTTTAGTAACGTGGGAGATATTGCGTATACAATTGGTGATGCAGATCCAGATTATACAGCAGGATTTAGTGTTACTGATGATGTTGATGGAAATGTTAAAGATGACGTTGTAGTTGATAGTAGTGCAGTTGATTTAACTGTAGAAGGTACTTACACTGTTACTTTAACTGTAAGTGATGAAGCAGGAAATGAAGCAACTGATACATTTTATGTAGTTGTTACGGCTGCTGTAAATCCTAATGCTGATTTAGCTGCATTAGATATCGCTGCATTAAGTATTCCTGATGGTGTAAATACTGCATTACCTAGTTCAGGTAAATTAGCTTTACCAGGATTTGGTAGTAATGGTACTTTCTTCTATTGGAGTACAAGTGATTCTTATGTAATTACTGCAAATGGATTTATTATCAACCCACATGTTGGTAGTGATGCTGCTGTTGTTACTTTAAGTGCACGTTGTGTTAATGGTACTTATTCAGAGACTGTAACATTTGATGTTACTGTTGAACCTAATCCAGAAGTAACAGTTACTTCTATGGAATTAATGCCATATGATGGAACTAGTGATGAATACGTAACAACTGATGCTGCAGAAGTTGAAGTATTTTATGTGGATAATGGTAATGTACCTTATATGGATGTTGAAACTTTTATCGATATGATTGATGGAGCAATTGAATCAGACGAATTAGTTTATTCAATGCCTGAAGCTGATGTATTAAGAATTGATTATGAAGTAACTTTCCTTGATTTTGATGAGGTTACAGAAATTACCGAAGAATACTGGGCAGAAATTGATTTTACGGAGAATACTTTTACGGTAAATAACTTTGATTTCTTTGAAAGTTATATTGCTTCAACTGAAAGTGATTATGGTGAAGGGTTAACTTATGTTGATGCATCATATGTAGATGGAGAAGAAGTTACTATTCCTCTTGGAGATTATAACTTTGACTTAACTATTTATAATGATGGAACGAAAGATAACTATTTAATGCCACTTCATATTGCAAACTTATTATTTGCAGGTGGAATTTATTTTGATGTTTATTACAATGGAGATACTTTATATGGTATTGATACATTTGGAATTAGTAGTTCTGGTGAAGATGATTTAGTATTACAAGAAACTGTAAGAACTAGTAGTTTAAATAGTGAAAATATACCACAAGATGTTAAATTAGCTACATTTAACTTTATGGCTTTAACATTAAATTATTTCTATGGATTAAAAATGGATAGAGGTGTTGAAGATTATTATGAAATGATGAACTTACGTGTTGAGTACTTAATGAACGCTACAGATAATCAATTTTATAATAAAATGTTCGATATCGCTTATGACTTAGATGATTTACATACATCACATTCATTTGTTGGGTACTATATTGACGACCCTTCAACTACAATGGGATTATCACTTAATGACTTAGGTCCAAGAACAGTTGCGTTCTACGAAGGATTATGGGCTGTACAAGACTTATTAGAAGCTAAGTATGGTACAAGTACTGAATCAGAATTACCTGATTACAGATTAATTGATGACGGAAAAACTGCAGTAATCTATATATATGGATTCAGTATTGATACTCCTGATGCATATAAAGCATTAATGGATGCATTGCCAGTGACTGTTGAAAATGTAGTTATTGATTTATCTTATAACACAGGTGGTAATATTGGTGCAGTAATGAGAATCTTTGGATATATTACTGAAGAACAATTTATGTATCATTCACAAAACCCTGCTGATGGTGCTGCTGTAACTTACTTTATTGAAAGTTCTTATGATGCATATGATCAATATGATTATTACTTTGTAAGTAGTAGCGTTACATTTAGTGCTGCAAATATGATGGTTTCTATGGCAAAAGAATTAGGATATCCAGTTATGGGACAAGCTTCAAGTGGTGGAGCTTCATCAATTGGTGTAATTATTGCTCCTGATGGAACTGTTATGATGATTTCTACTAACAATGTATTAAGTACACGTGTTGGTAATGAAGTAGATGGTTATGAATACTTAAGTGTAGAAAATGGTATTGAAGTAGATTATACGATGGGTGATGTAACAAGTGATAATGAAATTATTTCTGTTATTGAAGAACATCAGGCTAGTCAAACTAATTAATTTATAAAATGTAAAGGGGTATTATTAATTTAGTGCCCCTTTTATGTAATGAAAGCATTTTCATACGTATAATATAATATAGATGTATCATTATATAGTCTATTATTAATTATAAAAAAAATATTTTAATCTTTATTTTTGGACTGTTTTTGGCATATTTTGTATGCGTACAAATTCATATGTTGTGCTACATACTGCTGTTTAAGCCATTTGTTGCAAAAATGAATATAGTAAGCATTTACATAAATCATTTATGCACAGATACTTGCCATTGGCTTAATTGTGTGATATAATCCAAAAATAAGTAAGCATTTTGGTTTGATTTAATTTGGATGCGAACCATTATGTACAATTAAATAACAATATAACTTTCTATATTGCTTCTTGCAGTATGGAATTTATATATAAAAGAGAGATTGAAAAAATCTAAATAAAAAAAGAGAAAAAGAGAGGAGAAAGAGATTTGAAAAAGTTATTTTTATTATTAACTGCTTTTGCTTTAGTGTTCGGACTTGCTGCTTGTGGTGGCGGAGATGACGAAGATCCAACTTGTACTGATGAACAAACATTAGTAGATGGAGAATGTGTTGATCCAGAACCTGAAGATAACGAAAGCCCATCGATTTCTGGTGCAGACGACGTAAGTTTATTCATCGGGAATACATTTGATCCAAAAGGAGGAGTTACTGCAAGTGACCCTGAAGATGGAGATATTACATCTGACATCGAAGTTAGTGGAAATCTTGACCTAACTACTGCTGGAACTTACACTTTAACTTATACTGTTACTGACAGTGGTGGAGAAGTAAGTACAGTTACACGTGACGTTACAATTGAAGAAGCGGATTTAGCTTATCCAACTGGATTCTATAACTATAAATTCGCAACTACTGAAATGAGACATACATTCATGGCTGCTGCTGAAGCATACTTGATGAACAATATGTATGGTGGAGTTCCTCTATTCGCTAGTGGATCGTTCGCTTTATATAGTCCTCGTTTACAATTACCTGTAGAAACATACATTCCTGTTATGGGGTATGGTACACGTTTCGCTACTATGAGTGCTGATGACAGTAATGTTATTATGTATGATGGTAATGCTGGTAATGCTGGAGAGTATACTTATAGAACTCAAAATAGTACAGATCCTGTAACATTTAACCAATGGATCTATGATACTTCAACTGACAGTACATACATGTCTGAATACTATGGTGCATTATATGACTTCGTATTCAATGCAGACAAAACTGGATTTGAGTTAGTACCTGCTATGGCAGATGCTCTTCCAACACCAATTGATTCTTATGTTACTGAAACTGGTAAAGAAGTTTCAACTGTATGGCAAATTCCTGTTAAAGACGGTTTAGAATGGTCTTACTTTGCAAATGGAGCAGCACCTTCTTACGTTACTGACAATGATATTACTGCTGAAGACTTTGTTGATACTTATGAATTAGCATTAACAGAAGAATGGTTCCGTGCTGTATCTGGTGGTGGAGACTTCATCGCTAAGACTCAAGCTATCGTTAACGCAGAAGAGTTTGTTGACGGAGATGCTGAATGGGCAGACGTAGGAATTAAAGTTGTTGATGGAAACATCCAATTTACATTCGTTGATGCACAATCAGAGTGGAACGTTAAATATTGGTTAAGCTCATTCGTTATGGCTCCTGTTCATATGGAAATGTACGAAGAATTAGGTGAAAATTATGCTACATCACCTGAATCAATCGCTTACCATGGTCCTTATGTAATTACTGCATATGAAACTGGTGTAATCTTAACATTAGAGAAAAACCCTAATTATGCATTACCTGAATTAGACTTCTATACTCATAAAACTTTCCAAATCATTACTGATACGGAAGTTGCTTTCCAAACTTATGAAGCTGGAAAATTAGAAGCTATTGGTTTACCTACAGAAAAATATGATTCTTATAAAGATCACCCATCAATTAAACAAATTCCTGGTGCGACTACTTATAGAATCATGATTAATGGTACTGGTACTGAAGCTGCTTTAAGAGAAATCTTCCCTGACAGCACTTGGACACCTGAACCTATCTTAGCAAATGACGATTTCAAAATGGCTATGTTCTTCGCATTAAATAGACAATACTTAGCTGAATCTGTATTAAAAGTTAGAACTTCTAACATGTACTTATTCTCAGATGCTTATGTTGTTGATGGAGACTTAGGTATTCCTTATCGTTCAACTCCTGAGGGAGAAACAGTTGGCGAAGGATTATCTCCAAGTACATTTGGATATAACTTCGATGCTGCACAAGCTTTATTCAAAATAGCTGTTGCTGCTGAAATCGCTGCTGGAAACTATGAAGCTGGTACAGCTGCAGAGTGGACTGAAATTGAATTACAATTCAACTATTTCCAAGGATCTGACAGCCAAGTTACAATGTTTGAATACATTAAAGGTGCTTACGAATTAGCATTCGTTGACTTCGAAAACTATGTACGTGTTAAATTAATTGGTGAAGCAAAAGACTTCCCACAAATTTATTACAACTACATGATGGTTGGAGAATTTGACTTATCAATCGGTGGTATCAGTGGTTCTACATTAGACGCTGCAAGTTTCTTAGATACTTACTGTGATGACAACCGTGGTGGATTTACTCTTAACTGGGGTATCGATACTACAACTGCTAACATCAACGTAGTTTACAATGACTTCGAAGGTGTTCGTCATAACGAAATGTGGTCATTCAATGCGATCTCATCTGTATTAAATGGTGAAGTATACGTATCTTCTGGTGCAGAAGCTGTAGTTCCTGCTCCTAAAAATATCGTTGCAACTCCTACTACAATTACATTTGACGTAGACCAATTTGGAAATGATGACTTCAGTAACTTAACTTATACATTAAATTACTGGGACAGCGCTGCTGGTGCATATCTTGCTACTGATATTGAAGATGTTGCTATCGACGCTGCTACTGTAACTATTTCTGGTTTAGACACTTATTATGATGCAGAATATCCATCATTCTATACAGGTGACTACCAAGTAGTTATTGGTTATACATACGCTGTAGATACTACTAAAGACGGAAGCTCTCCATCTGCAGACATCTACTTACCATCTACTATCGCTGACGCAACTGACGCTGGTACTGATACTACATTAGACTACACTGTAGTTCTACATGAAGATCATGATACTACTATCGCTAGTGCTAAGTTATTAGTTGTTGGTGATCATACTGATACTGGTATTGCTGTAACTGTTGCAGGTCTTCAAATGACTGCTACTGGTTTAGTTGCAGAAACTAACTATGTATTAGAAATTACTTATGCTGACGGATCAGTGCAATTCGTATTCTTATCAAGAGTTACGCCTGCTGCATAATCTAAAGCATTAAATACAATTAAATAAAATACATGCAAACCATCTTGCATTCTAGGGATGGTTTGCTTGTTGTATGTTTAGGAAATGAAGATTACAAGAGTCATACAGTAATGTGTGGCTCTGTAGTCTAAATTTTATAAAAAGATTTATTTTTTTTGAGTTGTGAGAAGAAATATCGTTTCAAACATAAATTTGAAAACTCACTTTTAATTTCTTAGTACTCATCGATTTGTATATCATTATCGCCAAAAGACGGTTTGAGAGAGAATTATTTAATGAAAAAATGCAAAAGAATATTAAGAAATAAAAAGTATAATATATAATATTTAGAAAGGAGAGTATGGTGATTATTAAAATCACTGTACTGACAAATTATGGGTAGATATATTTTAGTCAGAACAGTATGGATTTTTATCATTATCTATATCATCTTATCTTTAAACTTCCTGCTTTTAAAGTTAGCACCTGAGTTTCCGCCAACAACGGAAGATGACAGGGACATCTATTACCAACAACAGGTAACTGATGGCTATATGACAAAAAGAAAAGTTACGGATGAAGCTGAGGTAGAAGCTATAGAAACAATGATATTAGAAGGTACTTCGGATTGTGACAAATGTTATTACAAACCAGATGATTCTTTAAATCCACAGGAATACACTGTGTTTGAGCCAGTTCCACTAGCTCAACAGTATTTTAAATGGGTAGGAAACATCATAACAAAATGGAATTGGGGGCTTTCAACGCAAGTGAAAGTAAATACGCCAGTATTTGACGTATTAATAGGGAGAAACGCGGATGGATCTTATTCAGGAGCTAGCCGTATAGGAACAACTATGAGATTGAATTTAATCGCATTATTCTTTTATATTCCAATCGGATTTACTTTAGGAATTATTGCTGCATTAAATAAAAACTCATGGATTGATAACTTAATCTCATTCTTTGTAATGGTCTTTATTTCTGTACCAAGTTTTGTTGTAATGACAATGCTTGTAATGATCTTTGGTTTCCAATTACAGTGGGTGCCAGATCAATGGCAAGCAACATTCGTTGACACAAGTTTACAAGTGAAAGCTTATATATTACCTGTACTTGGGTTATCATTCGGTGCAATTGCCGGATTAACAAGAACAACACGTGCCGAATTAACAGAGGTATTAACTAGTGAGTTCTTATTATTAGCTAGAACTAAAGGTTTAACAAGAAGACAATCAGTAATTCGCCACGCAATGAGAAACTCAATGGTTCCTCTTGTACCTGGTATTATCGGGTCATTTGTAGGACTATTAAGTGGTTCAGTTATTATCGAAAAAATTTATGGTGTTCCGGGAACTGGGTTAATTTACTTAACAGCAATGACAGAGGGACAGTATGACTTTAACTTAATATTAGGTATTACGGCATTCTATACAATTATTAGTTTATTTGCTGTATTACTAGTAGACTTATCTTACGGAATCGTAGATCCACGTATTAGAATGGGGGCTAGAAGATAATGAACGAACAAGACAAAAGAAATCTTCAAGCTACGGATTTTGAGTTTGTACAAGCAGATCAAAAAATCTATGATAAAAAGTTTGAAACTAAACCAATCGGTTATTTTAAAGATGCAATGATTCGTTTTGGGAAAAACAAAACTAATGTAATCGCATCAACAATTTTAGGTATAATCATTTTAATGGCTATTTTAGTTCCTATCTTAAGTAATAGAAACTATAAGGATTTAGAATCAGAATTAGCGTTCTTACCACCTAAAGTACCAATTCTTGAAAACTGGGGAATCTTAGATGGTACATCAATGAAAGAAGAAGTACCTGTCGATGTATCTACAATTGATCCAGAAACTGGATTAGGATTACCTGCCGGTTATCCGGTAGATCAAATCGTTATGGATACATTAGTTAATTATGAACAAGAATGTATTGATAAAGTAGAAGTATGTGCTGGAGGACAAAACCAGTTAAGTGTTGACTCTGGTGAAGAATTAGTAAGTATAATCTCATCAAGATTTATGACTTTATACGAAACACAAAATCCAGTTGTAACATTGGATATAGAAGAGTTCGTTAATGAAAATAATTCTGTATTAAACGTATATTTAAAAAGTCTTGGTGAATGGATATTAATTGGTTCAATCACTGAAGCTGGTGTACATAACATAAGTCCATATGAAACTGATGGATTTGATGAAGTACCAATGTCACTAATTACACAAATCAAGGTTGAATTAGTTAGCTCAACTAACTCTGACAAAGTTTCATTTAATAGTTGGGAAGCTAATGATGATTCTAGTGATACTCCGATATTTGAGTATTCAGGATATGAAATGAGTTTGTTAGTTATTACTCCTGAAGATCCAAATACTGACGCAAGTGAAGGTGGAGGATTATGGGTAAGATCTAAAGGTTCTGTATTAATGGCAGACTTTAAATTCCGTAATTACGTAGCTGCATTTGGTGAGCATGAATTATTCATGCCTAATAGTGAGTATTTAACAATAGTAGAAGAACATGCTGATGTATGTATTCAATCACCTCATCCAGATACTGTTAACTATCCTGATGGTTGGGTATTCAGTGAAGGATGTCCTATTACACAAATTTACAGCCAAACAGAAGTTGTAGTTGTAGAGGGTATTGAGTATTTCAGTTATAACGCAGTAATTAACTATCAATTATATGCAGGATATGATGAAATTCCTAACTTTATCTTTGGTACAGACTTTAATGGACGTGACTTATTCACATTATTATGGGTTGCATTAAGAACTTCATTATTAATTGGATTAACAGTTGCATTAATTAACGTTACTGTAGGTATCGTTTATGGAGCTATTAGTGGTTATTACGGTGGAACAGTCGACTTAGTATTACAACGTATTACTGAGGTTATCGGACGTATTCCATGGTTAGTAACACTGTCGATATTTGTTTCCTTCTTCGGACCAGGTATTCAGACATTGATCCTGATCTTAATTGTATCAGGATGGATCGGACCACAAGCTGTAACAAGAACACAGTTCTATCGTTACAAAGGTCGAGAATATGTATTAGCTTCGAGAACATTAGGTGCAAAAGATAGCCGTTTAATCTTTAGACATATCTTACCAAATGGTATCGGAACTATCATTACATCAAGTATTTTAATGATTCCTTACGCAATCTTTAGTGAGTCGACAATTTCTTACTTAGGATTTGGTGTTGGACATGGACAAGAATTCCATGTATTAGGACTTACATTTAGTGGTGTAAGTGTTGGGGTATTACTATCAGATGGTCGTAACTACTTATTAGATAGACCATACTTAACAATCTTCCCAGCATTGTTAATTTCAATATTAATGATTACATTTAATATGTTCGGTAACGCTCTTAGAGATGCGTTTAACCCAGCTTTAAGGGGGTCTGAATAATGGACAACGTTAAATTATCAGTAAAAGACTTAACAGTATCATTTAAAACTACACAAGGTTTAGTTCGTGCGGTTCGTGGTGTATCATTCGATTTAATCGAAGGTGAAACATTAGCAATCGTAGGTGAATCAGGTAGTGGTAAATCAGTATCAAGCCGTGCTATCATGGGTATCCTTGCTGGTAACGGTATGATCGATAAAGGTCAAATCATCTATGAAGGTGAAGACTTAACACAAGTGGATGAAGAACACTTCCACGAAATCCGTGGTAATCGTATTGGAATGATCTTCCAGGATCCAATGAGTAGTTTAAACCCGATTATGAGAATAGGGCAACAAATTACTGAAGGTATGATATTAAACGGTAAACATTTAGAGAATAAACGTAAAGCAATGTTCCAATTAGAACGTGCAAAAGTTAACTCGCTAAGACGTCAAATTAAACAACTTAAAGAAAATTATAAAAACGAACAGTTTAAAGTTAAAGTTGGATCTGCAGAAACTGATTTAGTTGCTTTAAAAGCAGAAAATAAAATCAAAAAAGCAGAGTTTTCAGCACAAAAACCAGCTGCTAAAAAAGCTTTAAGAGCTGCAAAAAAAGTAGCAACAGTTGCAATCAAAAAAGAGTGGAAAGAAGAAAAAGCTCGTGTTAGATTATTAGTTAATGCTGCTGCAACTAAAGAAGAAAAAGACGAATTAAAAGAACAATTAAGACGTTATAAAAAAGTAACTAAGAAAGAAGCTCGTGAAAGAGCAATCGAAGTTATGACAGAAGTAGGTATTCCAGAACCAGAAAAACGTTTTGTACAATACCCATTCCAATTCTCAGGAGGAATGCGTCAAAGAATCGTTATCGCTATCGCTTTAACAGCAAGTCCAGAAGTATTAATCTGTGATGAGCCAACTACAGCTTTAGACGTTACAATTCAAGCACAAATCCTAGAGTTAATTAATGATTTAAAAGTAGAAAGAAACTTAAGTGTAATCTTCATCACGCATGACCTTGGTGTTGTAGCTAATATGGCTGACAGAATCGGTGTTATGTACGCAGGTAAAATCGTTGAGATTGGTACTGCTGAAGATGTATTCTATGATCCAAGACACCCATATACATGGGCATTATTATCAAGTATGCCAGATTTAGATTCAAAAGAAAGACTTACAGCTATCCCAGGTACGCCACCAAACATGTTATTCCCTCCAAAAGGAGATGCATTTGCAGAGCGTAGTAAATATGCTATGAAGATTGATCTTGAGGCTCAACCTCCTATGTTTAAAGTTTCGGAAACTCATAGTGCGGCAACTTGGTTGCTACATGAAGATGCTCCGCCGGTTGAAATGCCAAAAATCATTAAGGATCGTATTGGTCGAATGCTAAAAGCTTCAGAAGAGGTGACAAAATAATGGAAAATACACAACAACCTATTTTAAGTGTTAGAAACTTAAAAGAATATTTTGTAAATGGTCGCGGGAAAAATAAATTAGTTGTTAAGGCAATTGATGATGTAAGTTTTGATATTTATAAAGGTGAAGTATTTGGTTTAGTAGGTGAATCAGGATGTGGTAAAACTACAACTGGTCGTACTATTATCAAATTACATGAACCAACTGATGGTGAAATATACTTCATGGGTACTCGTATCGGTGCAGGATATCAAGGATTAAGAGAAGAAATAAAAGAGATTAAACGAAGTGATCTTCCTAACGAAGAAAAAGCAAGATTAATCACTGAGAAAAAATTAGAAATTAGACAACGTAAAAGAGATAATGCAGGTATCCGTCGTGGGGAAGAATTCCAAGATCTATATGATAGAATGGATGAAATCCAAGCTGGCGTTTTACCTCAAGCTGAGAAAAAAGTAAAAATTAACGAAGTACGTAACGAACTTAAATTACGTCGTGCTGAGATGAAAGAATTACGTCAAGGTGAGCAATTCCAAGCTCTTAAGCAAAAACTAGAAGATGCAAAAGCTAATACTACATTGGAAGCTGCTGAAAAACATGACCTAATCTTTAATATCAAAAAAGAGATAAAAATATTGCGCCAAGGTAGTCCGAAAAATGACAATGACTTAATGCGTAAAATGCAAATGATCTTCCAGGATCCAATTGCTTCATTAAACCCTCGTATGACAGTTAAAGAAATTGTAGCTGAAGGTTTAAGAATTGCAGGGGAAAATAACGAAAATGTTATTAACCGTAAAGTAAACGAAGCATTAGAAACTGTTGGATTATTACCAGAACATGCATCACGTTACCCACATGAATTCTCAGGTGGACAACGTCAAAGAATTGGGATTGCTCGTGCATTAATCGTAGTACCAGATTTCATCATTGCAGATGAGCCTATCAGTGCATTAGATGTATCGATTCAAGCGCAAGTTATTAACTTATTAAATGATTTACGTGAAAATTTAGGTATTACAATCTTATTTATCGCTCATGACTTATCTGTAGTAAAATACTTCAGTGATAGAATCGGAGTAATGTATTATGGACGTATGGTTGAATTAACAACAGCAGAAGAATTATTCAAAAATCCATTACACCCATATACTCGTAGTTTATTATCTGCAGTACCACTTCCAGACCCTCGTTATGAGAAAAACAGAGTACGTCAAAGATATAATCCTATGACAGCTCACGATTATTCAGTTCAAGCTCCAACTCTGCAAGAAGTTAAACCAGGACATTTCATTTTGGCTAACGATGCAGAAATGGCAAAATACAAAAAAGTTCTTAAGTAATGATTAAACGTACAATTGGTAGTTTATTTGTTGGTTTACTGGGTAGCTTCATCTTATTAGAAACAGCCTATGATGGTGAATATGTTCTTAAAAACATTATTGATGCCGGGTTCTTAGTTGGGTTTATCCTTGCTTCATTCGGTCTAATAACACTGTCAAACGCAACACAAGTATTCCATGGAATTACCTTTGCCTTTAAACAAATGTTTGGTCGTAAACAACAAACACATATGGCGTTTTATGACTACAAACGTTCTAAAGAACGAGATCGTGAGAAAACAACAGGAGTTCCAATGTTAGTGATTGGTTTACTGTTTGTAATTGTTACAGCTATTATCTCGTACACACAATTTTAAATTTATAAAAGTCGTGAATTAACTTCACGACTTTTTTATTTGCATAAAAAAAAGCTGTGAAATCACAGCTTTTTATATAATTATTCTCCTGTCGAAAGTTTCGTTCTAATTTTAGTAGAGATAAACTCAATAAATAATACAACTACAACGATACCTATTAAACATGCACCAGCATCTTTCCAACGATATGCACGCATTGCAAAGATTAATTGGGCACCAATACCACCAGCACCTACTAAACCAAGTACAGTAGCATTTCTTACATTGATTTCAAAACGGTAAATTGCCGTTGAGATAAAACTTGCATTTAACTGTGGAATAATCCCGAATCTAATCTTTTGTAATGTTGTACATCCGGCACTGTCAAGGGCGTCGATGATACCTGAATCGATATCTTCAATTGCCTCAATATATAATTTAGTAATCATTCCAACACTTGAAACACCAATTGTTAGTACACCAGCAAATGGTCCTGGACCAGTTACTTTAATAAACATTAACCCTAAAATGAATACAGGGAATGTACGTACCATGGTAATTGCGATAATTCCTAGGATGCTGCTTTTACCAGTAATATTTCTACTACTGAAGAATGCGAATGGAATAGCCAAAATAGCTCCGACAATTGTACCCAAGAATGCGATACAAACAGTTTCAAACATTAAGTATGGCACACCTGTATTATCTAATGTAAGTAACCAATCCATATTTGGATTTAATAGTGAAGTTCTAATACTTTGGAAGATAATAAGTCCATACTCATTTATTCCTTTGTATTCAATTGCAGCAAAACTCCATATTAACATTCCAATAATAATTGCAGCAACTGTAAAGTTTCTAAGACGATGTTTTGGTTCTAAGGCAAATGCTTCAGCAACAGTAACGTCTTTACTTAATTGTTCCATTAACCCAACCTCCTTCTTAAGTATCTAGATAGGTTTTCGATGGCTAATACTGTAAAGAACAGTACTATTAGAACAACGATAACGTCATCATAATGTCTTAATTGCATTCTTTCATCTAGTAGGATACCAATACCACCTGCACCTACATATCCTAAGATAGCAGCATAACGGATATTGATTTCAAAACTATATAGACTTAGTGATAAATATGTTCCCATGATTTGAGGGATTACTGCTCTAAAGAATGCCTGAACTTTTGTAGCACCTGTAGCTTCTAACGCAGTATAAGCACCCATATCAATTGTTTCGATTTTTTCATATAACATTTTTGACATAATCGCAAAAGTGAATATCGTGATTGCGATAACCCCAGGTATTGGTCCATAACCAAATATAAATGCTAAGATAGCAGCATATACAAGAACTGGTAAAGTTCTAACTATACTTAAAAAGAATCTAACAAGAACCAATAAAGGTTTAAATTTATTGATGTTACTTGATGATAAGATTGCTGCAGGAAGTGCTAATAATACCCCGATAACACTACCTAAGAATGACATTTGAATTGTATCAATTAGTGGTCCAGTTATACTGAATCCTTCAACTGATATAACTCTTTCAAAATATGTCCAATCTGGTTTTAACATACGTTCTAATAAATCAAAGAAATTAGTAAAACGAGTGAAAAAATTGTAAAGATTAATATCGGTTACGATCCAAGATATAACCGATATTGTTAATAATCCTAATAAAATGAGAGGTGTTTTTGACAATGGAGCAATTACTATTGAACCATCATCTAATACAATCGTTCTTTGCTCTTTAAATAAATCGTCTTTAATCTTCATCTGTTTTAAACATTATATCCTCATCTGAAAGATCGCGACCATATATTTCTTTTAATAAGTCTTCAGTTACTTTATCACTTGGTCCGTCAAATACTACTACACCTTCTCTAATACCAATTACTCTTCTAGCGTATTTTAAAGCCATATCTACGTGATGCATATTTGCGATTACGGTAATGTTTAAGTCTTTGTTAATCTTTTCAAAGTCTTTCATTACTTGATTGGCAGTAATTGGGTCTAAACTAGCAACTGGTTCATCTGCTAAGATGATATCAGGGTTTTGAGCGATTGTTCTAGCTAAGGCAACACGTTGTTGTTGTCCTCCACTTAACTGATCTGCCCTAATATATGCTTTTTCTAAAATACCAACTTGATTTAAAGCTTCAAGTGCTATTTTTTTATCTTCAGAATTATATAAGCCTAAAATACTTGGAATGAAGCCCATATCAGCTACACGAGCTGCAAGGACATTTTTAATTACGGTAGTTCTTCCAATTAAATTAAATGATTGGAATACCATTCCGATTTTTCTTCTGAACCTACGTAAAGTTTTACCTCGAAGTGAATGATCTACTAAAGTATCATTTACAATTAACTCACCTGCTGTTGGCTCATGCATTTTATTTACTAATTTGATTAAAGTGGATTTACCAGCTCCACTTAAACCTATAATGGCAACAAAGTCACCTTGGGGAATTTCTACAGAAACATCTCTTAATGCTTCAGTACCATTAGGATAAATCTTTCCTACTTTGTTAAATTTAATCATATCTTCGCCTCTTTGTTATAAAAACAGGCTTGCAAGATTGCAAGCCTTGTCTATATATTCGATTTTTTGTAAAGTTAATTGCTTTGATTAGTCACCTAATGCTTCTTGTGCGTCTCTTTCAGTGTCATAATCTGCATCTAATGCTTCAACATATCCCTCATGTGAATAGATTGCAAGAACAAGTGCTCCATCATCCGTTGCAGCAATGTTTATAAATGCTTGTTGGATAGCTTCTAATAAATCTTGATCAACAGTAATAGTTGAAACAGAAATAGTATCATTATAAATTTTATCAGTTACACCGATAACGTCAGTTTCAGCCCAAATTGTATCTTCTCTGTCGTATCCAGGATTGTCAGCATCAGTGCTGTCTCCAACCCAAGTATCTTCATAAGTTCTACGAGCGTCTGCATAGAATGTAGCAACATCACAGTTACCAGATGCTAATGCAGCCATAGATTCACCATATCCACCAGTAGTAGTTACATTGTCTAAGTCAGTAATTTTTTTACCGTCAAAGTTTTCCATTAACCATAATGTAGGATAGATATATCCACTTGATGAAGAAGCAGATCTAACACACCATTGTAGGTCGTTCATATCTTCCCAAGTAATAGTTTCTTCATTATTTACTTTTGTAGAGATAGCTCTAGCTTTTGCGCTAGTACCAGCAATAATTAATCCTCTGTAATAAGTTACTTGAGATTCGCTGTCTCCCTCTGTAGCCATATCATCATTCCAATCAACTGCGTCTGGATAATCTTTAGATAAACCAGCACGTGTAGCAGTTAATGCAACGTTGATGTTTCCGTCTTCAGCGTAAAGAACATAAGTTCCCCCAGGTAAGAATCCGATATCAGCTGTACCAGCGTTCATTGCCTCACCAGCTGCTTCATAAGAAGTACCAACTTCAATTACGATTTCATCAAAATCATAACCTGCAGCAGATAATTCTTCTTTTAACATTCTCTTTAGTGGTTCAGTTGCATCTAAGATTTTTTGTGAATCCCTAGATGGTACAAACATTACTGTCAGAGTTTTTTCTTCTCTTTGACAAGAAGCAAGTGTAAATACAAACATAAATACAGTTAAAACTAATAATAATTTTTTCATATTGCCCTCCTAATTTTTTTGTGAATAACTCACATAAATATTTTACCACTATTTAAGCCATTTTTTTATAAAAAATTACTAAAACTGGTTGCATATTTATGAATTATTAGTGACCTTGTTTGAGTAGATTAATATATATTACAATGCTTTAATACTGTAAAGTAAGTGGTTGCACTGTAATGGTTAGTTAATAGATAGTTGACCGTTTTTAATTTAGCAACTATTATTTATGTAAAATTTATTACATAAATAGCCCCAAAAATGGTTGTAATACAGTAAGTTATCTAATCATAGAGCCATTTATTGGTTTGTTATATCCAACTTGTTTGAAAAGGTTATATATGGTAAAATATGATAGATTTCGCATTTTGGAGGTAGTATTATGATTAGAAGAGTTACAACTAAAGGTGAGTTAAAACTATTTATTCATTTTGTTGAGAAATTGTATAATGATGATCCATACATGGTATATCCAATCTTCTCTGTATTAACTAAAGAATTAACAAAGGAAGTATTAAAAGACAAAACTTATACTGCTTTGTTAGCATACAGAGATAATGAGATTGTGGGAAGAATTATGTACACCATTGATGAATCGAAAAAACAAGGGAAAGAAATCTGTTATTTTCAGTATTTTGATTGTATAAATGATTTAGCAGTTGCCAAAGAGTTGTTTGATTATATGGAAATGGATATGAAAAAGAAAAATATTGATTATTTAGAGGGTGCTTTTGCTCCTTATGATCCTGATAATAGACGTGGTGTTTTAATCAAAGGGTTTGATTCTTCACCAATTATCTTTACAACATATAATTATGAGTATTACCAAACGCTTTTAGAGGGTGTAGGGTGTTATAAGGCAATTGATACTTTGTTGTTGAACGCAGAAGTTGGTGAGAAATCACAAAAAAGATTAAATATTTTTTCAAAATACTTTGAACGTTCGCATGATGTTAGAGTAGATGCTTTGGATTTTAAAAGATTGAATGAAGACTTAAAAGATATAAAAATTATATTGGATGCAGCTACTACTGAAATTGTTTATCAAGATGCTCCTACAATGGAATTGATTGAAAATGTGGCAAAACAAATGAGAATTTTTATTAATCCTGAGTTTGTAAGAATTGCTCGAGAGAATGAAACTAATAAACCTGTAGGATTCTGTTTTGTACTTCCGGATTACAATCAAGTCTTTAAAAAGACTAGAGGTAAATTAAGACCTATTAAATTCTTAATTGAAAGAAGAAAAATTACTAAAGCTAGAGGAATGATGCAGTATATAGTTCCTGAATATCAAAATACTGGATTAATAGCTCATATGTATCAAACTCTGTTCAATGTATTTAAACGTGATGGTTACACTCATTTTGAGGGTGGAACAATGATGGAAGATAATCCGAAACCAATTAATGCTTTTAAAAAGTTTGGTGGAGAGATTATAAAAGTTTATCGTTTGTACGGAAAGGACTTTTAAAATGGAAATTGTGATGATGATATTACAAGTAGTAGCTATATTTCTTGTTCCAATACTTATTATTAAGTATCATAACTTTTTTATAACGAGATGGTTAGGAACTATTGGTAGTGCATATGCTTTAGGTATTATAGTAGCATTGGTTTTATTTGGTTTAAATGAACTTGGATTAGACATAACGGTCAATAAAGATGTTGGTGAAGTAGGATCAATGTTAGCTATTAGTGTAGCAATACCACTATTACTATTTAGTGCGAATTTAAAGGAAGCAAAAAAATTATCGAAAACAGTTTTAAAATCATTTGCATCTTTAATATTAAGTGCGGTGATTGTTTCAACTATAGTATTTTATGTCTATGCTAAAAATATTACAAATGGTGCTGAGTTATCTGGTATGGCAATTGGATTATATACAGGTGGTACCCCTAATTTAAATGCGATTGGGAATATTTTTGGATTAACAGCTGAAGTAATCTCTTCGGCTAATCTCTCAGATATGATTATTGGAGCGGTATTTTATGTGTTTTTATTAGTTCTTTGTAAACCGTTGTTATCTAAGTTTTTACGAACTAGAAACGATGATGTTTATTTGAAAAATGATAGTGATATAACAAATACTGATGAATTAGATTTAAGTACATTTAAGTTTGGAAGACAACTTGGTAATCGAGTTTTGCTGGCATTTATAATAACTCTTATTGGTGCTGGATTTGGAATAATAGTATGGGTAATATTGGGTATGGTTGACGGTAAGATGATTGATTTATTAGTTCCGACAATGATGATCACTGTTACTGTGTTTGGTATTGTTGGATCATTTAATAAAAAGATTAGAGAAACTAAGGGAATGAATGTAGTTGGTCAATATGGTATTTTAGTTTTTAGTTTTGCCTTAGCAAGCAGTTTAGATTTTAAATTGTTAACTGGTATTATTGGAGACACTTTAATACTGTATGGGGCTATAACTGTTGGTGTATTTATTCTACATGTTGTATTTAGTAAGTTTTTAAATATTGATGTTGATTGTACGATGGTTACTTTAACTGCCGGATTATATGGTCCAGCTTTTGTACCGGCAATCACTAAGCAAATAAAAAATGATGATTTAACTGTTCCTGGTTTAATCACAGGTAGTATTGGTTACGCCATAGGAACGTTTTTGGGGATGTTATTAGTCTTTGTCTACTTAATTTAAAAAAGTTGTTTAAAGGAGGAAAAAGGGTATGTATAAAATAGCGGCAATTGTAATGAGTGTTTATATTTGTATTTTGTTAATAATTTTTGGGGTGCAATCTTCTTACGGACCTGAACTAGAATATGAAACTCTTAATATGTTCAAGTTTTCAAATCTTGAAGATGATAAAGCTACTTGTATGGCGTATCATGGAGAAGTTATATCTAATGTTGAGATTTATAGTGAGTTTTTAGAAACGTGTGAGATAACAGCAACTTTTGATTATGATGAAGATTACTTTAGTAATGATGTATTTGTAGTCTATTATTATAATGGTGGAGCACAAAAGGTTCCTAAAAGTTTCCATGATTATTATTGGAGTATGGATAATAGTGAAATTATCAAAGTAAAAAGTGAGTGGAGTTTAAGACATACTGATGATGATGCGTTCAATCTATATTTTATTGAAATGGCGAAAAACGATATTTTAAGCGCAGATGTTATATTTGACTAAAAAGATGTAAAGGGTTTCAACAACTAACAAAACGGCGTTATTACTATGCTACAATAGTAATGAGTCGTTTTTTGTATACATATGATGAGTTGTCGGTGTGGTAAATCATACGAATATAAGATAGAATATATAAGAAAAGAAATTTGGTTTTTTAGGAGAGTATTATTATGAAATTAAGAAAGTTATTATTAAGTTTATTACTGGCAATTACTTTAATTTTTACGTTTGACATTTCTGGAGTATTTGCGAGTACAGCGGATACATTAGTAATCCATTACCACAGATACGATAATGAGTATTCTGATTGGGACCTTTGGTTATGGCCTGAGGGTAACGAAGGTAGTGATTATGCGTTTAATGGTAGTGATAGTTATGGAACAAAAGCTACAATTGATTTAAGTTCAACGTCATTAAATGGCGCTGATAGTATTGGTATATTGATAAAGGATGGTTCATGGGCAAAGGACTATGAGGCAGATCGTTTTATTGATATGACTAATCCTAACGGTAGTGGTGAAGTGCATGTTTACTTCTTACAAGGTGAAGGATATATGAGTTATGTAGAAACTGATCAAGTGGGTTGTGACCCTGATAATCCTGATCCTAACTTATGTGCTCAAGTTATGGCTAGTGGTTTACTGGATGTATATTTTGATAGTAGTTATGATGTTAATTTTATATCTACAGATAGTATTTCAGCTAGTGACATTACTATATATAAAGATGGAGTAGAAGTAGGATTCACAGGATTTAGTAGTGGTACTACAGGTTCATTGCAACTGAATGATAGTGTTGATCTTACTAAAACATATACAATTGAAGTTACTTATGGGACTGAGACAGTAGAAAGTGTTATTCGTTTAAATGTTGATTATGATTCTCAAGCATTTAATCAAGCATATAACTATAATGGGACTTTAGGTCATATTTATGGTGAAACAGAAACAACTTTTAAATTATGGGCTCCTGTTTCTAGTAAAGTAGAAGTTAACTTATATACAGCAGGGCACCCTATTAGTGTTAGAAGTGATGGGGCCGATGTAGCTTATAGTGTTATTGAAATGGAATACTTAGAAAAAGGTGTATGGCAGACAACTGTACCGGGAGATTTACATGGTGTATATTATACATTTAATGTAGTAAACTCAGGAACCAAAGTGTATGATATACAAGATCCTTATGGAGTTACATTTGGATTGAATGGACAACGTGCAATGGTTGTTGATATGGAAGAAACTAATCCTGTTGGTTGGGATACTGACGAAGGAATTAATGGATATGAAAATGTTAATGATGCGATTATTTATGAATTACATGTTCGTGATTTAACAAGCCAAGACTCATGGGGTGGACCAAGTGAATATCAAGGTTTATATATGGGACTTACTGTGGCTGAAACCAGTTACACACATCCTTCTTCAGGAGTAACTGTTTCAACCGGTTTAGATCATTTAATAGAATTAGGAATTACTCATTTACACTTATTACCTACATATGATCAAGATTGGAATGATGAAAGAAACTTCCAATTTAACTGGGGATATAATCCACAAAACTATAACTCACCTGAGGGTGGATATTCAACTGATCCATACGATGGAGCTGTTAGAATTAATGAATATAAACAAATGGTTATGGCTTTACATGATAATGGGATCAATGTTATCAATGACGTTGTATACAATCATACAGGACCAGGGTCTTACTATAGTTTTAACCGGATAGTACCTAACTATTTCTATCGTTTAAATAATGATGGTTCATATAGTAATGGTAGTGGTGTTGGTAATGAAACTGCTAGTGAAAGATATATGGTTAATAAATTTATCGTTGATAGTGTTGAATATTGGGCAGAAGAGTTCCATATTGATGGATTTAGATTTGACTTAATGGCAATCCATGATTACAACACGATGAACGATGTAGCTAATACAGTTGAGGCAATCGATCCTGATATCTTCGTTTATGGGGAACCTTGGGGTGGAGGAACAATCGCTTTAGATTGGAATCAACAAGCTGGAAAACACAATTTAGTTAATATGCCTTTAGTTGCGGCATTTAATGATAACTTCCGTAACGCAATCAAAGGTTCACCTGATGGTGACGATGCTGGGTTTGTTACTAACGGACAAGGTATTTATGATATTATGAGTGGGATTGAAGGTAGTGGAAACTGGAACTATGGTTCAAGCACTTCACAATCAATTAACTACGTTACTGCCCATGATAATAAGACATTATATGATAAATTAATAAGTGTTCATGGTTATTCATCATATGGGTATTATGAAGAACTAGATTATGAACAAAGATTAGCTAACAGTATTGTATTACTATCACAAGGGGTTCCATTCTTACATGCTGGAGTTGATTTCCTAAGAACTAAAGGTGGTAATCATAATAGTTATGATGCTAGTGATCAAGTGAATCAACTAAACTGGGTAAGAAAAGCTAATTATGTAGATTCATTTGAGTATTATAAAGGTATTATTGAAATAAGAAAAGCGTTTGAATCATTCAGAATGAGTGATCGAAGTGATATAGCAAATAACCTAACATTCCTTTATCCAGATGGATATGGATTGATTGGGTATCAATTAACTAAAAATAATGAAAACATACTTGTTTATCACAATGGTGGAGCATATGCAAATGATATAACTTTACCAAGTGGAGCATGGAAGTTAATAGCTGACAGAGATGAAGCAGGATTAGATAGTTTAGGAACTTACCAAACACGCTATCCAATTGAAGAAGCAGAGACGCTAATCTTTGTTGAAGGTAATATTAGTGATGTTACTGAATCACCTTCACATAAACCTGAAATTACTAACAACTTGGCTGTTGTTTATGAAGGTGCTTCATTTAGAGTGAACTCAACATCAACTATAGCTGCATACAGCGTTGATGGTGGGGATTTTGTTGAAGTTGATACACCTGCATTATATGCCTATATTCCGAATTTATCTGTCGGTTCTCACCAAATCAGAATTAAAGATTCATTTGGAGGTATTAGTGATCCATTTACTGTTACAGTTCTTGCGAAAGCAGAAGAAACCTGTGAAGAAAATCCAGATCAAGATAAATGTGAACCAGAACCTTTAGTTTGTGAAACGGGCTATGAAGAGGTTGATGGTGAATGTGTATTAATTGAAGAACCATTAGTTTGTGATGATGGATATGAAGAAGTTGAAGGTGAATGTGTTTTAATTGAACCTGAACCAGAACCAAAAACTGGATGTTTCTCATCAATTACAATTGGAAGATCTATTATTGGTCTTGTAATGGCAAGTATTGCTGGGGTATTATTCTTCTTTAGAAGAAAATAATAAATAAAGTGCAAATTTTTGCACTTTTTTTTGACTGTTTTTATGTAAACAAAAAAAACGTATGAAAGCATTTTCACGAAAGTAAACAGTTAAGCCGTTATAAGTCATTTATCTTTCACTAAATATGCGTCACTTTTTGTTGCTAAAGTGCTTATAAACGGCTTAATTTACAATGTGGAACCGCTATCACATTTATGTCAATTCGTTGACTATAAAGATAAAAAAATGTAAAATTAGAATGAAGATTTATGTAAGCGTTTTAAAATTACAAGAATGGAGAGGAAAGAAAAATGAAGAAAGTTTTAAGTTTTTTATTGATTTTCATGTTTTCATTAACAGTGCTTGGGATTTCACAAGATGTAAGTGCTGATGCTGTTGATGTAACGATTTACTTACACATCCATGAATATGATGGAGATTACACTGGTACGAACACTGGTGTTTGGGATGGTGTTAACTGGAATGATTATGCTGACGCTGTTTCAAGTGAAGATTCATTTGGTGGAGTTATTGAGTTAGCTTATACGGCTGCTGAAATTGCTGCTGTTGCAGATTCAATCGAACTAAAACCAAATACAGATGCAACTACTGCAGCTGATGGAGATAGTTTACTAGCTCCTGGTAACGGACAAGTATTCTTGGACGTTGTTGATTTAAAAGCTGGTAGTGCAGCTGGAACTCAAACTGAGTTACATGCTTATTTCATTGAAGGTGCAAAAGATTTATATGTACCAGCAGATGATAGAGGATTAATCTTTGTGGTTTACGCTGATCCTACTGTTGCTGCAGATGAAACTGCATATGACTTATGGAACGTATGGACTTGGAATAATGGTTCTGGTGGTAGTGCTGACGGTGTAGATTTTGCTTTAGACATCGAACTATCAAGCGGAGGATATGATATTCCAATGAAACTTGCTGTATTAGAAGTTGATGATACTGCAGACCAAGATTCAGGATTTATAGTAAGAACTGAAGACTGGGCTAAACAATGTGGTAACGATATTACTATTGACAATACTACTGTAAGAGGTAGTGGAACATTAGTTTACTTCTATCAAGCAGGAAGCTGTGACTTAGAAACTGATTACAACGCATGGTTAACTGACGTTGCTACGAAATATGAAATGAACTCTGGAAACAGATTCAGTGAAAATACTATCGTAAGCAGTCCGTCAATGATTACTGTTGAAATGATTATGCCTAAAAAACCTGAAGATCTTGTTGCTGAAAGATTTATGGTTAAAGATGCAAATGGTGTTATGATTCCGATTGAAAGTATTACTTACCCAGTAACTGCATTAGGTAGTTATGAAAGTGATGTAACTATTCAATCTGAAACTTCTGTTGTAGTATTTGTTGAAACTGCAGAAGTTCATGCTGATTTAGGTATTGCTGGTAACTTCCAAGGATGGTCACCAGAAAACGCTGTTACAACTATGGGTGACGATATTAATGGATATGCTGTATTTGAATTTACTACATTCGAATCAAGTGTTGAATTCGTAATCTTAGTAGAAAATGGTGTTGACGATGTTGAAACTTTAGATGTTGATGAATCAACTGTATTATCATGGGGAGATACTAAAATTTCTCATCCAGATAACAATATCGTTGTTGATTTAAGTGCTGGTGGAACTGTTGAAGTATACTTCAATGATACTGATGATTCTTATGCTACGTTAGATAATATAGCACAAGATGTTGATATTACTGCCTATACTTACACAAGTGGTGTTACATGTGCTGGTGGAGAAAACCTATTTACTTTATTCTTAGATACTGAATTAGACCACACTATGATTGGTTTAGTTGGATCTATCCAAGTAAATGATTGGACTCCTGGTGAGGCAATTGTTCCTACTGGTGAAACAGATGAAGGTTTAGTAGTATTTGAAGTATGTATGACTGATACAAACGTTGAATACAAAGTATTATATAATGATGGTGTTGATAATCCAGAAACTACAGAAGATGACGAAAGTGGATTCAACTGGGGTGACAGAGAATTAGTTACTGCTAATACTGTTGTAGACTTTGGAGAAGGTACTACTGATGGTGAAATCGCTCATTTAATTAATGGTTCAATTATGACTTTAGGAGATTATGAACCTACATTAACTCCTAATAGTGTTTACTTATTAAGTGTTTATATGACTGGTGATGTTGACTGGACTAAAGTTGGTATCGTAGGTAATGTTCAAGCTAATGACTGGACTCCTGCAGAAGCAATCGTTAGTACTAAAACAGATGCATTTGGTAACCATATCTTTGATATTGAATTAGATGCTAAATCACAAGAATACTTAGTATTATATGATGCAAATGACAATGGATTCGACTGGGATGATAAAATTTCTGGAGACGCAAATATTGCTGTTGAATTAGGTGCTGAAAGTAGTTTAGTACAATATGCAATGATCGATGCTGAAATGGCAATGACATTCACTGATATCGGTGTTGACATTGAAGGAATCCAAACAACTACAGTTGAGTTAAACTTTGCTGAAGAAACATTAAAATTTGGAAAAGAATATATGGTTTATTACACAGAAGTAGTAGATCCTGAAGAAATGATTATGTCTGAAGTATTAGAATTTGGCGTATCATTAAACTTCGAACCTGGAATGCCTGTTGAAGGTATGGGAACTTATGCAGTTACTCCTACTGAAGTAGTTGTTGAATTCCAAGGATATACTCCTGTATTAGAAAACTTAATGTTAGTTAACCAATTTGGACAAGAATTAATATTCCAAACTTATGGTTTAGCTGAAATGTTAGGAACTTATACAAGTACTAATACTTGTGACACTGATAAAGAAATGATTTACATCCATTTAGCAACTGATATGGAGTATGACTTAGCTCAACTTGGATTAGTTGGAACAATTAATGGTTGGGATATTGGAAATACAATTCCTGCTGTTGGTATGGATAGTGAAGGAAATTATGTATTTGAAGTTTGTGTATGGGACATTGAAGTTGTTCAACCATTATTAGATGCTGCTGTTACTGCATTAGATGCTGCTACTACTGCATATGATGATGCTGTTGCTGCTCAAGCATTAGTTGATGCTGATGTTGAAAGTACACAACAAGAAAAAGATGACGCTGCTGCTGTTACTGCTGCTGCATTAACTGCAAAAGATGATGCTCAAGCTACTAAAGATGCTGAACAAGCTAAAGTAGATAACGCAACTGGTGGAGAATTTAAAGTTAAATATGATCCAGATACTGACGGATTTACTTGGGACGGTGGAACTGATCCTGAATTAACTCCTGGTAATGTTGCATTTACTGTTGCTGACGGACCTAACTACTTAGTAGTTGAAGGTGCAAGTGCATTAGATAGCTCAATGAACCATGTAATCATTGTTGCTGACTGGAAACCTTTATTAGTAGAAAATACTTATAAATTAAAATTCATTGATGAAAATGGATTTGATGTATTCGTTGATTTAGATATTGATAATGAAGCTCCTGTTGTTGACTTTGCAGTCATCCCTGATGTTGCATTTGAAATTAACAATGACGAAACTGAGTTAGACTTATTAGATTATTACACAAAAATTCAATTCTTAGATAACCGTGAGGGTGAATTAGCTTATGAGTTCGTTACTAATATTGATTTTGATGTTATTGGTGAACAAACAGTAACTATTAAAGCAGTAGATATGTGGATGAATGAAGCTACATTTGACATAATGATTACAGTTGTTGATGTAATTGCTCCTGAATTAACTATTGATGACGCAATGACATTTAACGCTGGAGAAGAAGAACCAGACTGGACAATGTATGCTACTACAAACGAAGGTACTATTACAGTTGACGACTCACAAGTAGATATGGATAACGCTGGAACATTCTACGTTACTTATACTGCTGAAGATGAAGCTGGAAATACAAGTACTGATAGCTTAGAAGTAACAATCGAAGCTGTTGAAGAACCAGAACCTGCTGACACAGGATGTTTTGGATCATTCGGATTAGGAAGCTCAATTGTAGTATTAGTTGCTGCACTTGGTGGAGCTGCATTATTCTTCGTAAGAAAAAAATAAGGAGGATAAATACATGAAAAAAATATTATTATTAATTACTGCTGTTGCTTTTACTTTTGTACTTGCTGCATGTGGTGATACAACAGATACTACACCTCCTACAATTACAGGTATTGCCGAAAATGGAATACTTGAAGTTAAAGTTGGTGCAGATACAATCGACTTAACAGGAATTTCTGCATCTGATAAAGATGGAAATGCCTTAGAAGTTAAAATTACTGGACGTTTCAATCTAAATGAAATCGGAGAGTACGACATTGTTGTTAGTGCTACTGATGAAGATGGATATAAAGTAAGTTTTGATGCTAAATTAACAGTATTAGCTCTTACTTGTGACGAAGATCCAGAACAAGAAATTTGTAAAACTGATTTAGACCGTGCCCGTGAATTATATGAAGGTTCTATTTATAACGTTGATAATGACGAAAATGGAACTCCTGATTGGCAAGAAGTTGAACTTGCATTAGACATGGGATTTAGCTATTACGGTGATGTTGATGAAGACAATGCTGTATGGATGAATGTTCTTAAATTTATGGAAGAGTATGACAATATTACAGTTACACGTAACCCAGTTTATTCAAGTGGTTGGGAAAACGGTGACGATGGATTATTGTTAATCCAAAAACAAGCTTTATCTGAAGGAAGTTTACCTGACGTATTCTTTAACCCTAAAGGGGCAGAGACTTATGACGCTGGTATGACAATCGATTTAAAACCTTATATCGATACTGATGAAGAAGCACAATTTATTACTCCAAATGCGTTAAGCGGTATGATGACATACGACAACCTTGAAATGTGGGGTATCCCATGGCAAGGTGTTGGACCATTAGTTGCTGTAAACGTTGGATTATTGGACACACTTAATATTGATGCTCCAGGCTATGACTGGACTTATGATGAGTACGAAGCAATTCGTGACCAAATTGGTGCATTAAACGATGCTGATCAATGTGTATTCCCTGGTGTAATCGACTTTAGTTATTTTGGTGCAAACTACTTTGATAGCGTACCTAATGGTTATCGTGGATATAACACAGTTACACAAAGATTTGATTTCGCAGAAGCTACGGGATTTGGATCTTGGTTAGAAGGTGTTGCTGCTGAAGCTAAACAAGGTTGGCATTATTGGGACTTAGACGAAACTACTCGTGAAACTGTTTGTCCTGGTATCACTGATTCTTGGACTGATGGTGTGCGTGGAATTAACACTATCTACTTATGGGAATTTAACAGTTCTGTAAACACAATGGTAAACAAAGGTTTCGATATCGACGTATATCCTTATCCAGTTGCACCTGAAGGTGGACAAACTGCTACATATATCTATCATGACTATTACAGTATTTCTAAAGTTTTAGAAGACGATAGAGTAAAAGCAGAAGCTGCATTCCAATTAGTAAAATGGTTAACATTTGGTGAAGAAGGTCTTGCTTCTAGATGGAGTTTACTAGACGAACTTAACGTTCTTGACGGTGACGGAGTTTCTCCATTCATCAACGGAGACAGATACTTAATGGACTTCATTCAAGGATGGCCAATTACATCAAATCCAGATGTTATGGCAATTCATCCACTTGTTGCTGGATTCCCAGAAAACAGTGGTGGACTAGATAGATATAACTTTGCTGCATTCCAAAATGAAGCATTCCAATATCAATTATCTAATGGTAACCCTTATCCACGTCACATTCCTGCATTCGCATCAGTTGCCAATGCATTCGAACCTTGGACTATTAAAGACCAAATGAGAGACGAAGGATTAAGCTTCATTGATATCGCTCCAGCGATTCAAGAAGACCTAAATGCACAAATCGTAGAGTACTTACAATACTATATTGGAGTTAATGACGAAGAAGAATAATTAAGACAAAATAATAAAAATAGCCAATAACTCTTCAAGAACTCGCTTGAAGGGTTGTTGGTTTATTATTGATTTGAGGAGTGATATTATGAAAAAAATACTAATATTTACTCTATTACTTTCATTAGTATTCGGAGCAAGTATTGTCGTTGATGTTAATAAAATTAACGCATATAACGATGATGAACTATTAAATGACGTAAAAATAAATACTATCGTTGAGGGGAGTATTACTTACGTTGAAGGCTTTGATGAGAGTAGTAGTTATTATGGGGTCTATACTAATTGGCAAGAAGTTGAAGGTTCATTGCCAACAGATGTATATACAATTGAAAGTCAACACATAACAGGAGGAACAATCGTTTTTGGAAATGATAGTTTAGGCTATGAGAAAAATGTTGTTCAAGTAGCACCTGAAGATGTAATAACATTTGATGTTACTACAAATGAAGAAGGGTTATATGAAATATATTTTGATTATTACTTATTACCTGAAACCTTATTAAGACCAACAATCTCAGTTGAGATTAATGATGAAATACAATATAACGAAATGGCAAACATAGAAGTTCCAACCAAGTGGCTGATTAATGATGAGCCTGTTTTTGATCGTTTTGGAGATGAGTTAACACCAAACTCTGAACTATTGAATGAGTGGAGCAGTTTTGCCTTGAGCGATCCAAACTACTATTTCGCTGAACCTTTAAAAGTTTATTTAGCGCAAGGGGAAAACAGTATAAGTGTAAAAACCAATGAAGGACATATCTTATTTGGAGATATAACTATTGGTAACCTATACACAGCACCTTTGACTTATTCCGAATATCTTAGTGAATCACCAAGTGATGATACAGAAGTTAGCTTAATTGAAATAGCTGCTGAGCGTTACACTTACGAATCAAGACAAAATATTCGTTCTAAATTTATGAGAGATCCCTCATTAACACCATACTCTTATAAAAACCGTGTTTTAAATGTTTTAGACCAATCATCATATCGTAAGAGTGGTGATGGGGTAACTTATGTTATTGATGTTGAAGAAACAGGATATTATAATTTAAGCCTTAAGTATATGCAAAGTGAGAATGATGAGTTGGATTCATTCAGAGCTATATATATTGATGGAGAAATCCCTTTTGAAGAGTTTGCAAATTATCCTTTTGCCTATTCAAGAGGATGGAAAACTGTGACTTTAAATGATGGAGACAATCCATATCAAGTTTATTTAGAAGCTGGTGAACATACTTTAACTTTAAAAGTAATTAATAATGAAGTTAGAGACGTGTATCATCGTTTACTAAATGTATTAAAAGAAATTGATGATATCTCAAGAGAAGTTAATAAAATTACTGGTGGTTTAACAGACCGAGATCGTAATTATAAATTAGATATTTATATTCCAACATTATTAGATGATTTAAATTACTTAAAAACAGAAATTAATACTGCAAAAAGTGAAATTATTGAGATATATGGTACTGATGATTTATCAATTGTAAATGAGCTTGAACTATGTATGGATTATTTAGATTACTTTATTGAAGACCCAGATGATATTCCACCATATAAGGCAAGATTTAATGAAGGTGAAAGTAGTATTTATGGAAGAATAAATGTTATTTTGCCTAGATTAATTGATTCACCTTTACAATTAGATGCACTATATTTACATAACGAAACTGAAGAATTACCACGTGCAACAGCGAATATTTTTGTTAAAGCATGGGAGGGAATCAAAGCATTTACTTATTCATTCTTTGATCCTAAATATAATGAATCAGCTCAAGTTGATGATGAAACTGTAGAAATTTGGGTACGACAAAGTCGTTTATATATCCAAGTTATGCAGAGAATGATAGATGAAGAGTTTACGGCAGAAACTGGAATCAAAGTACAATTATCAGTAATGCCTGATGAAAATAAAATTGTTTTGGCAAATGCTGCCAATACAACACCTGATGCGGCGATGGGTCTTAGTGTTACAAGACCGTTTGAGTTTGCGATTAGGGATATGGTAGTTGATTTAAGTACACTTGATGGCTTTTATGATTTAACAAGTGAATTTAATCCAAATAGTTTTATTCCATATGTTTATGAAGAAGGGGTATACTCTATCCCAGAAACAATGGATGTTAAGTTATTATTCTACCGTACTGATATTTTAGAGTTTTTAAATGTAGATCCACCACAAACATGGGAAGAAGTAGTTAGTTTAATTCCAATCATGCAGAAATTTAACTATTCGTTCTACACACCTCTTGGTGGAGATAATGCCTTTAAAACATTTGGTGAAACTACACCGTTTATCTACCAACATCAAGGTATTATATATAATGAAACCGGAGACAAAGTATTATTGAATGAAAATGGGGCATATGATGCATTTGAGTTTATGACTGATTTGTTTAGTGTTTACAATGTGCCAATTACAACTTCAAACTTCTTCCAAAAATTCCGTGATGGACAAACACCTATCGGAATTGGAGATGGAAATACTTATATCCAACTAAAATATGCAGCACCTGAATTAGCAGGACAATGGGATGTTATGCCGATTCCTGGTATTGAATATGAAGATAAAGATGAAACAACTTGTCCTGGACCTTTAACAGATGGTCGTTGTATCGAAAGATGGGATCCAACATATGGTACAAGTAGTGTAATCTTTAATGATAGTAGCAAACAAGATTTATCTTGGGAATACTTCAAATGGTGGTTTGATAGTGAAGTTCAAAGTAAGTTTACTTATCAATTACAATCATTATTAGGAGATGAGTTTTTACATATGACAGCTAATGTTGAAGCATTTAAAACTTCAGCTTGGCCTAGTGATAGTAAATATGAAATATTAAAACAATGGGATTGGGTACGAACAACTGGTAAAGTTCCTGGAGATTACTTAGTGGAAAGAGAGTTAAGTAATGCGTGGAATAAAGTTGTTAATGATGGTACTAATCCTCGGGTAGCGATTGATGATGCAGTAATTATTATTAATCGAGAACTTAAACGTAAATTAACGGAGTTTGGTTATTATAAAGATGGTGAAATGGTTAAGCCATTTATAGTTCCTACTTCTGATAACATCCATTTATGGATGACGGAAGGAGACGACTAATATGGCAGAATTAGCAATTAAGAAAAAGAAAAAGAATAATTTTTTCCAATCACCATATTTATTTATAGCTCCTTATGCAACGTTATTTATATTAATTATTGCCTTACCAGTATTAGCAGCTTTAGTATTGAGTTTTACATCGTTTAATACAATTCAAGCACCTGTTTTTATTGGTCTACAGAATTATGTAGATATTATTACTGGTGATAGTGTATTTTTACAGAAAGCTTTATCTAATACAATTTTATTTAGTATTATTGTTGGACCAATAGGTTATATGATGAGTTTTGGTTTAGCATGGATGCTTGCTCAAGTACCACATAGAGCAAGAACAATTTATGCAGTAATCATTTATTCTCCATCAATCACAGGACCAATAATGATGGCTAATGTATGGCGTATTGTTTTTAGTGGTGATGAGACCGGATATTTAAATAACTTCTTAATGTATACCATGAACATCACTGAAAGTCCTATTCAGTTTTTACAAGATGCTGATATTTTATTCCCAATTATGATAGTTGTATCATTATGGAGTAGTATGGGACTTGGATTCTTAGCAATGTTAGCTGGTGTTTTAAATATTGATCGTAGTTTATATGAAGCAGCAGCGATTGATGGAATGAGAAATAGATGGCAAGAAATCTTCTATATTACAATTCCTTCAATGAAACCACAAATGTTATTTGGTGCAGTAATGGCAATAATTGGTACTTTTAATAGTGCTGGACTTGCGAGTGCACTTGCCGGTGGAACGGCTCCACCACAATATGCTGGTTGGCTTATTGTCGACCATGCAAATGACTTTGGTTTTACAAGGTTCGAGATGGGTTACGCTTCTGCTGTAACAGTAATCTTGCTTTTAGTAGTAATCTTATTTAACCAAATATCTTACCGATTATTCGGAGAAAGGGACTGATATCATGGCTAAGTCTGGTATAACTTTTAACCCTGATCGTTATCATAAAAATCAAAACGGGTTTCACGGATTTTTAATCACATTATCAATATTTATGGGATTACCGATTGTATTCATTATTAATCATGCATTCAAACCTTTCAGTGAATTATTCGCGTACCCACCAAAGTTCTTCGTAAGAAGACCTACTATTGAAAACTTTGTTAGATTAGCTGCATTCAGTCAAGAATCAGGTATTCCAATCAGCCGTTACATTTTCAATAGTGTATTTACGACATTGATCGTTGTAATTTTAAGTGTAATTATTAGTTCCTTAGCAGCATTTGCGTTAAGTAAATTAGAGTTTAAAGGAAAACATACATTAAATAAAATTAATCAATATAGTTTAATGTTTGTACCGGTAGCTGTTGCTATACCACGTTTCTTAGTATTAATTAATGTTGGTATATACAATACTTACTTTGCTCATATTATTCCTTTACTAGCAATGCCTGTAGGATTATTCTTAGTAAAACAGTTTATGGATACCAATGTACCTAAAGAGCTTTTAGAAGCTGCGAAAATTGATGGTGCTGGTAACTGGCGTATTTATTGGAACATTGCCCTTCCATTAGTTATGCCAGCATTAGTAACTGTGGCAATTTTAGCCTTCCAAGTATCTTGGGGATATACAGAAGGTTCAAACCTCTTCGTTGATCAAGAAGCATTAAGAACTCTACCATTCTACATGAGTACAGTAGTTAGCCAAGTAGGAAACATCGTCGTTACTGCGGGTGTTGGGGCTGCTGCTCAGTTAATCATGTTTGTTCCAAACTTAATTATCTTCATCTTTATGCAAAACAAAGTAATGGCCTCAATGGCAACTTCAGGTATTAAATAATGAAGAAAAGATTAGTTAACGCAGTAATAGTTGGTTTATTTAGTTTGGTAGTATTAATTGCTTTTGGAACAGCAACTACTAAAGTAATTGCCGGATCAACACCATATTATACATGGACAACCGATAACGAAGACGGTTGGGTTAAAACGAGTGATGCATACACTCCTAATGGGCAAATCTTAGATGCAAATGGTGAAACATTTAATATTTTGGAATATGTTTATGTCGATCATGAAGATTACATTTATGTAACTGATAGTGGACTGGCTAAAGTATTTATTTTTGATAAAGACCGTAATTTTGTTGATGTAATTGAGTATTTTGATACTGATGAAGAAGACAATGATATTGGATTCTTTGCTGTTAATAGTATTTATGTTTCTGAAGATAAAGTATATGTACCAGATAGTTTCAGAAAAAGTATATTTATCTTTGATCGTGAACAAATATTAAATCGTCCTCAGCAATATAGTTTATGGTTAGATGATGTTGATGGTAGTGATTCAATGACTACTGGAGACTTGTTCTATTTGAATAACAATGAAACAGGTGAACCTGTAGGAACTCCAGTTTATGAGATTGAAATTACTGGTGAGTCTGCTAGTGGAAATGACATTGTTGCTTTTAAAGATTTTGATACAAAAGAGATTTTATTCTCAAAGACAGATAAAGAAGAAATGTTAGGTAAAATCCTCTCTTGGGTTACTGCTGAATATGATGGTAAAACATTATTAAAACACACAGTTTACAAGGAAAAAAATAAACCTACACAAATAATTAAAACTCCAGATCATCCAGTATTTACTGGTGATCCTGAAGATCCATTTGATGGATATACTTTTGCTCCTAAAAAAGTAGTTGCTGATACACGTGGTAACATGTATATCGTTGGGGCACAAAGTGACGCTGGATTAATCATGTTAGACAGTGAAGGTGAATATATTACTTTCTTTGGTGGTAACCCAATTAGATTACCTTTAATTGATCAAATAAGATCACTATTACTTACTGATATTCAAAAAGAGAAACTACGTAGTGAGTCTAATATTTATATTGATTATGTAAGTAGTGTGGCAATTGATGAAAAAGGATTTATTTATACTGTTACTTCAACTCTTGATGATAACAATATTAAGAAATTTAATGTATCAGGTAAAAACTATTTTAGCTCAACTCATGGATATGTTGGTGCTGTAGATTTAGCTGTAGGACAGTATAATAATGTTATTATTGTTGAAGAATATGGTTGGATAACTGAGTATAACGCTGAAGGTGAACTAATATTTACGTTTAGTGTTAGTGATGTTGGTGCAGATAGAGAAGGATTGTTAAGTTTACCAAAAAGTATTGCAGTAGATTCTAATGATCAACTATATGTAGTAGATCAAGGTAATAAACTATTACAGATGTATGAACCAACTGAATTTACAAATGCAGTACATACTGCATTCCAAGCTTATCAAGATGGTGATGAAGATGTGGCTCGTGAAAACTGGGAATATAGCCTAGAATATGCGACTATCTTTGATGTTGCTCATGAAGGGTTAGGAGATGCATATGTTAGAGAAGATAATTATGAAGATGCTTTACATCACTACCAATTAGCATCATATAATGATGGTATTAGTAATACATATTGGCAAATTCGTCAGACATGGATGGAGAAGAACTTAGAATATGTAATTATGGGTATTGTTATTCTAATGCTTGTAAGAGGAATATTTAACTTCATTAATAAACGTAAACATTTCACAAAAGGGTTAGAAAATAGTTGGAAGAAATTACGTAAGAGAAGTAAGATTCTTGATGAATTATTATATATTAAGTATTTCTTAAAACATCCATTAGATGGGTATTATGAAATAAAAAGACATAACGCTGTAAGTGCAAAAACAGCAACATTGATATATTTCTTATTAGCCTGTGTATATGTCATGTATCAAACAGTAACAAATGTAATTTTCTTAGATGATGCACATCCTAATGTATTATATGAACTAATTATATTATTAAGTATTATGTCATTATGGGTGATTGCCAATTACTTTGTATGTTTAATTCGTGATGGAGAAGGTTCATTTAAAAATGTATTTGTTGCAACTGCAATGAGTTTAACACCATTATTAATTGTTGTACCAGTTGTTACTTTATTAAGTAATGTATTAACTTACCAAGAAGCTGTATTTTATAATGGTCCACTTGTATTTACGTACATTTGGGTGGCTATTTATTTCTTCTTTATGATTAAAGAAATTCATAATTATGAAGTAGGAGAAACATTTGGAATTATTGGTATTAGTGTATTTACAATGTTAATAATGGGTATATTTGTCTTTGTTGTTTATTCACTTAATACACAAATATTCACAGTGACTGAGCAAATAGCAAGGGAGTTGATTGAGCGATGAAAAAACTACTTATAGGATTATTAATTCCTCTGTTTATTACAGGTGCATTTGTCATTTCACGAGTAAATGCTGATAATGACGTTGATTATGATTTATATTTAGGAAATAGTTTATCGGGCGTTGAGTTTGATAGTAACACATATATTGAAACACTTGATAAAGATATTATTGATTACAATGTATTAATTCCTAGTTCTTTTGACAAAATGGCAGAAGACGAGGAGTTAGAATTATATTTAGAACCTGAAACTTTGGCTATCGCTGTTAGAGTTAAGGATAATGGTTATGTATACAGTTCTTATAACTTCAACGATTCATTTGGTGGTTTAAGTAGTGCTGTATCTAATCCAATTAAATCAGGTGTGAATTTAGAGTTATTAATTAAAGGTACACCAGTAGTTAAAAGTTATTTGGATACTTTACCTGACGCTTTGGGTAATCCATTACCTGTTGCCTCATCAACGATACAGCCAATTACTAATGGATATCGTGCTAAAATTGATTTTAATCATCCAGATATTAGTATTCGATTTGATATGAATGTTTATTTAGATAATGGAAGTTTAGTAGTAGATGTGCCATTGGATAGTATTGAAGAATACAATCCAGATTTATGGGATAACTCACAAGGTGTAAATTATTACTTACTACAAAATATCGTTGCCTTTCAATATTTTGGATCAACACAATCTGAAAGTGATGGATATGTGATGATTCCTGATGGAAGTGGAGCATTAATTCCGCTAGATAATGTTCCGGAAATTAAAACGACATTTAAGTTAGATGTTTATGGTGAAGATTTAGGGTATATGTCTCCATCATTTAGAGAAAGAGCTTTAAGTATTAAAGACCCAGAACGTGTAACTATGCCTGTATTTGGTGTTTTCCATAATGCTGGTAATACTGGATTTTATGTTATTGCTGAAGAAGGAGCACCATATGCTGAGTTTAATTTTAAGTCAAAAGGTCTGATAAATAATTATTACAGTTCATACTTTAACTTCAGATATCGTCAAAGTTATGAGCAATATCAGTCTCGTTCAAATGAGGATCAATACCGTATTAGTTTCCAAGATGATCCTAACCAATATGATTCTGCACTTAGATATATTTTCTTAAGTGGTACAGACGCTGATTATGTTGGTATGGCAAAGTCTTATCAAGAGTATTTGGTGAGTCGTGGTGATTTAGGTACTGATTACCGTAATGATTATGATGAAACACCAACTAAAATAGATTTTATTGGTACAGAGATTACGCAAGGTATATTAACAGAAACTAGTACTGAAATAACTACATATGATGAGATACAGAGTACATTAAACACTTTACAAGAAGATGGATATAATGAACTGATAGTTTCATTAAAAACATTTGATATGGATTACCGAGGTTACCGTTTTGATGTATATCGTAAGCTTGGTGGTAAAAACGATTTTAAAGATTTAATGGAATATTTTGAAACATCTGATATTGAGTTTAGTTATTATATTGATTATTTACGTAGTTATGAAGAGTATTCAAGACAGCATGCACAAACACTGAGTAAACGTGAAATATATCATGTTGAGTTATCAAGAATGTTCTTTGCACATTTAGTGAATGATACTGAATATTATATTGACTATGCTAAAGATGACTTAGATGATTTACAAAAATATGGTATTGAAAATATCGCTTTAGCAGGACTTGACCGAGCACTATATACTAGTTGGGATAACCGTGTTAAATACGCTACTGAGAATATGGAAGAAGTTAGTGAAATGTTAGCATATTATGATACTAATAATATCAACACAGGAATGTATTTACCTGATGTTTATATGTATAAGTATGTTAATGCTTATTATGATACTCCAATCAGTAGTAGTGATTATTCATTTGCCAGTGCATCAATTCCGTTCTTGCAACTTGTTATAGGTGGCTATATGGATATGTATTCCCCATATTTAAACTTTGCATCTGATGAAGATGTAACATTGTTAAGATTAGTTGAGTATGGTGTGTACCCAAGTTATATTTTATCAGGAGGAAGTGCGTATGATTTAAAACGTACTAACTCAAGTAATGTGTATATAAGTGAGTATGAAATTCTGCAAAATAGAATGGATATTTACTTTAATAAAATAGATGCAGGATTAACAAATTCAATTCAAAAGGAAATGATTGACCACACATTCCTTGCTGAAGGTGTTGTTCTTGTTGAGTACGATGATGCTTCCCAAATTATCATCAATTATAATAATGAAGATGTGACAGTAAATGATATTGTCATTGAAGCAGTAGGATATGTGGTGATACAATGAGTAAATTAAAAGAAGGATTATTAAAAGTGTTAAAAACAGTTGGTCATGGTTTAAAATTTGTTTATGATTGGTATATGAGAATATGTGGATGGATTGTACAGTTTGGAACATTCATCGGGAAAGCTCTATATCAATATACTTTAGCTTATGTATTTAAATACTTAGGTAAAGGTTTATACTTTTTATTTGGTCCAATCATTAGGTTCTTTAAAAAACTTTATGGTAAATCAAGTATGGAAAAGAAAAAAGCATTTACTGGGTATATGTTTTTGATGCCATGGATTATTGGGTTTGCAGCATTAGTTGTTTATCCATTTGGTAGAGTAATATACATGAGTTTTAATGATGTTATTCAGTATCAACAAACATTTGAGTACAACTGGGTAGGACTAGAGAACTTTAATCGTATTTTACAAATCGATATTGATTTTGTTTTACAAGTTCAAGATTTTATTGTTAGAGCGTTCTTGTTTACACCAGTAATTATTACATTGGCAATTATTATTGCGATGTTATTGAATCAAAATATTAAGGGAAAAGGTATTTTCCGTATCATCTTCTTCCTACCTATCATCATTTTAAATGGTGAATTACTTGCTAATATGAGTGAGTACGGGGGAATGGATATTAATATCAGTTTCTTTGTATTGGATATTATTACAACATTAGTACCTGAATTTGCAGTTGATTTATTTATTGAATTGTTTGGAATTATTATTGAGATTTTATGGTATACAGGTGTGCCAATCTTAATCTTCTTAGCAATGTTACAAAAAGTAGATAAATCTTTATATGAAGCTGCGAGTATTGATGGTGCAAATGCATGGAGTATGTTTTGGAAGATTACACTTCCAATAATCGCTCCAGCAATCACTGTTTCAATTGTTTTCATTGTTGTATTCTTAGGAAACTTTGATGGTAACCCTATTAATGGAAATATCGATGATTCTGCGAATGATTTATCGAGGCAGAATGGTTATGCTTCGGCGATGGCCCTTATATATAGTTTTGTCCAAATATTAGTTATTACAATCTTATTATTTATCTCAAGTAAAAATGTAAGAGATACATTATTTGGTCGAAATAGAAAGAAAAAACTCTTGTCTAAGAATCAAAAATTAGCCATGAGTGAAGAGGGGGCATAATTATGAAAAAAATACAAGAATTTATTAAGAATTTTAGACGTAATTGGCCACATCATAAAGCGAAGTTATTTGGTAGCGGAGACCGTAAAGGTATTGTATATTATGTATTAGTTTACTTCTTAAGTATTACTTTTGCATTTGTGTTTATTTATCCTATTTTCTATATGTTTATGATTAGTTTAATGTCAAATACAGATTTAGTTGATAGTACAATTATGTGGATCCCTAGTGAAATTTATAGCAAAAACTATATTTTTGCGATTCGTGGATTATTACTAGATGAGACATATTATGTAACAATTCATAGATTAATATTTAACCCAACAGAGTTAACTGCGCCATTTGCAGTTGAACTAAGAAAGTTAATCTTCTTTATGTCATTACCAGTACTTGTAACTTGGTTAGGTGGAATTTATTTTGAAGATAAGAGTAAATTGTTTGGAACTAGTTTCTTTATTCTAATAATAATAGTTCTATTACCAAAAAGTTATGTTGATAGTTTATATGTTAGTGGTACAGTGACCTTTGTAACTGTTATAAGTAGTGCGATTATTGGTTATGGACTTGCAAGATTTAATTTCAAATTAAAAGGATTTATCTTTGTAATGTTACTATTAATTTATATCTTACCTAAAACTTTACTATTTATTCCTCGAGCATTAATGTATGGGGATTTAGGAATTAAAGGTACAATGTTTGCCTTATGGATACCGGCGTTCTTTGGACAAGGTATTCAAGCTACATTCTTTATCTTGATTTTCTATCAGTTTTTCCATATGATGCCTGCACAAATTGAGGAATCAGCATACTTAGATGGTGCGAATAGTTTCACAATCTTTGTGAAAATTGCGATTCCAATGGCTTTACCAGCATTCGTTATTGCGATTATATACGGTTTCGCCGTCAATTGGAACGAACTATTCTTAACCAATGCTTATTTAGAAGGTAATATTAAAACAATACCAATGCTCTTACAAGGTTTACAAAATGCGTGGAGTAGTGTTGCTGATTATTCAACCAGTGGTGATAATGTTAATATTGATTATACTGAGGCAAAATCATTTGCTGGAACAATTCTTTCAATTGTACCGTTAATTGTAATGTATGGATTTGTTCAACGATACTTTATTGAATCGATTGATAAATCTGGTATTGCGGGAGAATAAGAGTAAAATAAAAAGGTCTGAAATTAAAATTCAGACCTTTTTTAATTGATTAAATCGTCTTTTAAGTCCCAAGGTAATCTTATCACCATTGTGCTTTTTGGTGAGATTCCTCCAAGGTTTGTATCATTTGATGCATATAGTATTTCATAACTTGTAAATTCACTTGGAATAGGAACGTAGAAGACACTTGTAAAGTTAAATAAGACAACTACAAGTTCTTTATCTTCACCGTTCTCAAAGACACGGTAGTATCCTTCAATATGTTCTGACTCGTAAGGGATAAAGTCCCCATAACTTAGAGCTAAAGAATTGTTTCTAGCTTGTCCGAGGTTCTTATATGTATTTAAGATTGAAACAGGATTAGTAAGTTGTTCACTTACAGTTTGAATGTTTCTATCTTCGTGATTTGCGTATAAACTATCATAATAGTCTCCCCATACCATATTTGTACGAGTTCCAATCATCCCGATTTCATCACCGTAGTAGATAAATGGATTACCTGGTAATGTTAGTAATATTTCTGCGGCTAAATCAGCATTTGCACTTCTCGCAATACGGTCCATATCATGGTTTGAAATAAATGGAGCGTCGATATAATCAGCTGAATATTTTTCGATTTCGTTATATACATAATTTAGTGATGTACCAATATCTTGTGATAAGTATCCTCTAACTGCATCAGCAATAGTGTACTTGGCTTGGAAGTTAAAGGCAGTAACACCTGTACTATGGTACTCAGTATATGTTTGATAACTTTCCCATGCTTCTACAGTAACAAACACATCTGGATTTAGTGTTTTCATATAGGTATTGTATTCATCTAAAAAGTCTAAATTTTCATGGTGGTTATTTAAACCAAGGTGTTCATTTTGCCCGTAGAAATGAGATGTAGCGTCCATTCTAAATCCATCAATACCTTTATCAACTAACCAAAACTCTGCGACATCTTTTAAGTAATCTCTAACTTCAGGGTTTTCTAAGTTTAAGTCAGGCATCCAGTCACTGAAGTATGCACAGTAGTATATTCCTTCTAAACTTGAGTGGATTGTATATGAACCATCTCTTAACCATGTTCTTGAAGTTGGGTTATACCATATTGTTTGCCCCCAAGAACCTTTTGTTCCATAACGGGGATCTGAACTATCAATCCATGTAAACCAATCATAATAAGAACTATTCACACCATTTTGTAGAACGTTTTGGAAGATGTCATTATATGCTCCCATATGGTTTACAACTAAATCAATAATTATGTCTATATCCATTGAATGAGCAACACTGATTAGTTCTTCAAAATCAACCATAGTTCCATATTCAGAATCAACGTCCATATAATCATCCACTTCATACCCATGATCACTTCTTGATTCAGTAATAGGCATTAACCATATTCCCCCAACACCAATACTTTTTAAGTAAGCTAGATTATCGATGATTCCTTGGAAATCACCTTTATTATTGCCATCGCTATCAGCAAAAGTTCTAACGTATATTTCATAGTAAATTTTATTGTTCACGTATATTTCGGTATAATCAGTACCACTTTGGTTTGCGGCACTTAATGTGACGATTCTTGAATCATCCCCTAAAATATCCATTGCACATTTATCCTGTAAAGGATCAATTTCACATGTTTTACTTAATACTTCAATTTGCTTTGATACACTGTGATTTCCATCAACTGTCGTAAATGTGATTGTAACTGTACCTTCACTTTTACCAAACACGTAGCCATAATCAGATACTGTCGCAATATCCTCATTGCTAGTAGATACTCTAATATCTTGATTAGCTGCGTCAAGAGGAGTAATCACATAATCTAGATAAATAAAATCATCAATGTAAACTGATGTAATATCATCCATTTCAGTTGTGAAATCAATACTTTCAACAACGATGATACATTTATCTTGTGTACTATCCATTTCACAAGTTTTTTCAAGGATTTCAAGATTTACTGTTCGTTCTCCTTCATTTCCTTCTGCATCAGTTACATATAAGTTAATTTCATATCGGCCTGGAGTATCCAAACTATAAGAACCACTAATCATTACTTCAGAAACAAGACTGTTTCCCAAATAATCATATACTTCTAATTCATCTAAAATAACTTCATCTTCATCAACGTACTGTGTTAGTGTTTCACCATGGTTAATGTTAAACGAAATTGCCTTGTTATCTTCTTTACATGCACTTAATAGTAAAACTGAGATAAGCGCTAATAATATAATACTGATTTTTTTCATAATTATACCTCCAGAACATCTAATTATATCATACATTTATTATGATGTAATACAATAAGAAACTGCTTACATAATTATATGGAGTGTATTATAATGAAGATAGGTGATAATATGAAAAAAGAAATAAGAGAGTTAATGGATACAGATATTAGGTTTTGTGAATTGTCACAAAAAGTTGGAAAAGACGGTTGGGATAAATTTTTAAGTAAAAAGGCAATAATGGGAACTGGTAAACATGAAGCATATATTGAGGGTAAAAATAAAATTGTTAGTTTGATTGCGATAGTTTATGCTTTAGAGGATATTGATTTTAAATGGGAACCTGTACATGCTTTTATTAGTGATGATAGTAGTTTAGGTGTGACTACTGGTACTTATAAAAGAACGTATAAGATTGAAGAAGAAGAGTATACAGAGATTGGTAAGTATATGACAACATGGAAAAAAGAAGATGGTGAATGGAAAATCGTCTTTGATATGGGTAATTAAAAAAAGGAGAAAATTAATTCTCCTTTTTAATTGGGTTGCTTGATTGCTGGTATGTTGTATGTGTAGTAAGAATTGCATTTGAGATTAAAAACTCACTATACAGTAAAGCTTGAAGTTCTAGCTCGTTTTCAACAAGGTCTCTTAAAACAATTCCTGTATTTTCTGGGTTTTGTCCATCTATGAATGGATTATCAGGTTTATCAAATACATAGTCATTGGTAGCTACTTTATAATAAGTATCATTGTCAAATGTACTTGTTGATGCAGAATATGCCATTCCACTCGATTGAATTAGAGAATTAATAACACTACCCTGAAGTTCTACAGTTTTTATAACGTTATCAAATGGCCATATTTGATATAAGACAGCCAAAGATATTGATTGCCCATTATCAAGTGTGTTTCTTGTTCCCCCATAATTATGGAAGGCAATATCACTATTTGTTGATTGTAACATTAACTCTGTCAACCAACCACTTAAATCACCTTTGGAATAGTAATCACCACTTACAATGATTTCGCCACCTAATAATTCATCGGTTTCTAAAATATATGTGTCCAACAATGTCTTGACATCCTGATCTTCATTACGTAATAATGAATCAGAAAATTTGCTTAAATTATCAGCTTCTACATTTATATTTCCATCAGTAAACGTCCATTTTACATAACCAACAAACTCACCATTATCTCCTGATTGTACAACAGGAACACCATCGTTGATGTTGGCGTATTTACTATGTGAATGTCCATTAAAGATAGCGTCAACTTTATAATCTCCTGATAATGCAAGAACATTGTCATTTAATCTACTACCAGAGTCATGTGCTGAAACAATTATTATGTCACAGTCTTCTACAGTTCTTAGATAGTGAGAATAGTATTCAATTTGTACTAAAGGATCACCAAATTCATAATCCGATATCTTGCTTTCAGCTATCGCATATTCTAAACCATAACCCATAGTTCCAATTATTCCTACTTTATGATCACCTTTTTGAATGATTGTATATGGGTCTATTCCATCAGGGATATCAGTAGTTCCTTTATAGAATATGTTTGCTCCTAAGAATGGGAAATCGGCTTCACCGTTTTCTTCATTACCATCAGCATAATCTAACAAAACATCTAATCCCCAATCAAATTCATGATTACCGACTGTAAATGCATCTAACTGCATTTCATTAAAAATGTTGATTGTTGATAAACCATTATAATAGTTTGATAATGCAGAACCTTGTAAGATATCTCCTCCAACAATAAATAAAACATTGTCAGGATTTGCCGCTTTTTTAGTATTGATTAGGTTTGCAATAAATGATGCACCTATTTGGTCATCATCCTGTAATAACGCACCATGGAAATCATTTAGATAGTAAACTTCTAAATAATCTTCAGCTGTTTCTATTAAAATACACTCTTCATTGATTAATTCATATCCATCATCACATTCTTCAGGTTCTGGATTAGGGTCTGGATCAGCCAAACATTCATTATGTGTTGGGAATAAATCGCAATCAACTTCAAAAGGAGTTTCCTCTTTACATGAAGTTAGTGTAAAACTTAATAGTAAAACTAGTAATAAACTCAGTATTTTTTTCATCATAATCACCTTTCATTAACATATCATTGTATCATTAAACAATACTTAAATAAAGCACAATTTAACGCTTTTCAATCACCAATACATATGGTGACATATTTGCGTTGATAAAATCATATTTAACAACATTATAATTATTTTTTGGGAGTCCTTTTAAATACTCTTCCAATTTAGTTGCCTCTTGAAATCCGCCTGGATGTCCTATATATAAAATGATTGTTATTAGACCACCTGTTTTTAATATAGAGAGACCATTTTTAATAGCATCTAGTGTTGAAGCAGTTCTAGTAATAATCGATTTATCACTACCTGGTAAATATCCAAGATTAAATGTGATTGCCTTTACTTTTACAGTAATGTAGTTACTCATCATTGCATGTGTATCTTTGATTAATTTATAGTTTGATTTTCCATTATCCTGTAATAGTCTATCAGTATTATTGATAGCTAATTCTTGAATATCAAAACCATATACAAACTTTGAGTTTGTTGCCAAAAATAAAGTATCATGCCCATTTCCACAAGTTGCATCTACTGTTATATCATTTATATTTAGTGTATCCTTTAATAAATCATGAACAAAGGGTACTACATTTTTAATCATCAAATCACCTCAACTAATTATAACACAAATTATAAAGATTATATTATTATATAGTTTGTGAGCAAACTAATTGAAAATGATTTTAATTAGGTGTACAATATCACTGTAATTTAGAAAAGGAGTGTTTATTATGTTAGTAGAATTAAAACCTAGTGAAAAAGTTCAAGATTATTTAGAAGAAGGAAAGATTGCGATAGTAAAGTTTGCGACAACTACATGTCCGCCATGTAAGATGTTAAAACCTATTTTTGAAAAGTTAAGTGACTTTGATGATTTAGATAATGTTGTATTTATTGCGGCAGATGCAAATAGTCATCCACAAGCTTATCAATATGGAGTATCAAGTGTTCCAACATTATTGTTCTTTAAAGGACAAGAAGTATTAGGACAAAATGTAGGATTTGTTCCTCAGCAAAAACTGTATGAATTTCTTATAAAATTAGATGCAGGAGAAATGCCAAACTAAAACTCGGATTTCCGAGTTTTTTTAATATCTTTATTCTTATATCTTGTAATATTAGTTTTTAATGTTATTATGAACTTGAATACTAATGAGTAGGTGATATTTTGGAATCAATAAGAGAGTTATTTAAGATTGGTAGAGGACCTTCAAGTTCTCATACAATTGGTCCTGAAAGAATATGTAAGAGAGTATTAGAGGAGTATAAAGGAGACCGTTATAAGGTTGTTTTATATGGTTCTTTAAGCTTAACTGGTAAAGGTCATTTAACTGATCAAGTTATTAAGGACGTATTAGAAAATGTTGAAGTTGATTTTAGTTCAGATATTAATATTGAACATCCCAATACAATGGATATTTTGGTGTATAACAATAATGAGTTAATTGCCACAGACAGATACTATTCTGTTGGGGGAGGAAGTATTTTAAAACAAGGTGAAAGTAAAGAAAAAAAACAACATATTTATCCTCATAAGAACTTTGAAGAGATTAAACAGTATTGTGAAGATAGTAATATTAGATTATATGAGTACGTTTATCGTTTTGAAGATGATGATATAAAAACATTTTTAGAGGATGTTTGGAATGTTATGAAGGAATCTATTAATATTGGATTACACACTGAGGGGATATTACCTGGGGATTTAGAAGTAAGTAGAAAAGCGAGAAGTTTATTGTATAATCAAAATCTTAAATCAAGTAATGAGTTAAGATTAGTTAGCGCTTATGCATATGCGGTAAGTGAAGTTAATGCTAGTAGTGGTACAGTTGTTACTGCACCAACATGTGGAGCTAGTGGAGTATTACCTAGTGTATTATATTACTTAAGAGATATTTATAAGTTTAGTGATATAAAAATATTGGATGCATTAGCTACAGCAGGTATTATTGGTAACATTGTAAAACAAAATGCATCAATCAGTGGAGCAGAAGCTGGTTGTCAAGCAGAGGTTGGTACAGCTTGTTCAATGGCAGCAGCAGCTCATAGTGAGTTATTTGATAATAGTTTGGATAATATTGAGTACGCGGCAGAAATTGCCTTAGAACACCATTTAGGGCTAACTTGTGATCCGGTTAAAGGATATGTTCAAATTCCCTGCATTGAAAGGAACGCAGTTGCAGCTCATAGAGCAATTAATGCATCTGAGTTAGCCTTCTTGTTAATGGGGAGTCGTAAAATATCATTTGATTGTGTAGTTCAAACAATGATGGAAACAGGTAAAGATATAAATGAACATTACCGAGAAACCAGTGTTGGTGGACTTGCAAAACACTATAAAAAATAAGAGAACTATTAGTTATATAGTTCTTTTTCTTTGATTTATGGTATAATTAATTAGTAGTAAAAGGAGGAAATTATGAAGACAATTTCAGTAGCTATATACTTAGACGTAGAAAACATTCAAGGTATGATAAATTTAGAGGATTTATTAGATGATATTAGATTACAAGTAATCAATGAATTTGATGGTGCAGAAAAGGCGGTTTTTGGTCTTAAAAAAGCCATTGGTGATAGTAATAACTTAAAAAGATTTAGAGGGCAGTTAAGTGAACTAAACTTTACAATAGAAGATGCACCTCATATTACAGGTAAAAAGAATCGTGCTGACTTAATGATTAGTGTTGACGCTTTAGAGAAACTACATGTTGGTAACCCAGCATTTGATTTATTTGTGTTTTTAACAAGTGATAGCGATTATTCAATCGTAATGAATACATTGCGTAAATTCAACAAAAGAGTTTGGTTAGTAGCAACACCAGAAGATTCACAAAGAATTGTATTTAAATCATCAACTGATAAAATATTGATTATTGATGACTTTAAAATTATACAGGAAGCTAAACCACTTAACGGTAAAACAACAATAACTAAAAAAGGTGTAACTAAAACTAAACAAACAGATTACACAAAAATGAAACCATATCTAACTAATAAAGTTAATCGCCGTGCGATAACAAATATGTTAAAAGTAATGCGTTCATACCAAGAAGAAAAAATATATACTACTTTAGATACTAATAATAGATTTAGACAAATAGATGAAAACTTAAACTTATCACAAACAAAATTTAAAAAGTTTAAGGCAATCTACAAAGTATTAGAAGAAGCTCATTTAATTGAGTTTCAAAAAGATAGTAGTCATCAGTTTACATTAACTGACAAACAAAAAATTATTTTATATTTAGGGAATATCCAAAAAAAATAGTTATATCAAATTAAAAAGGAGCAAATGCTCCTTTTTTAATAGGGAAGGGAATATGGATAGATATCTCCTTGTCAATTAAATTATATTACAGATAAATAAATATTCCTATCAACTGTTAGTTGTAAAAAAAAGAACACTCAAATTGAGTGTTCTTATAAACTGTAGTACATTTCAAATTCAATTGGGTGAGGCATTTTATTTACTAATAAGTATTCTTCTCTGATACGTTTGATGTGATTTTTGATGATGTTTTCTGAGAATACTCCACCTTCTAGTAAGAATTTGTAGTCTTTTTCTAATTCTTTAGCTGCTTGCCATAAACTTGTTGGTAATGTATTTACTTTTTCTTGCTCCTCAGGTGTCAATGTATATAAGTTAAAATCATAAGGTCCGAAGCCAAGTTCTTTTGGATCAAGTTTGTTTTTAATTCCATCAAATGCAGCCATCATAATTGCCGAATATGCTAGGTATGGATTAGCTGTCGCATCAGGACTTCTTAATTCAAAACGTTTTTCATCTTCTTGGATAGTATATCCAGGAATTCTGATTACTGCAGATCTATTAGCTGTCGCGTATCCTACAGTTACAGGAGCTTCATATCCTGGTACTAAACGTTTGTACGAGTTTGTTGATGGATTTGTTAAAGCGGTAATAGCTTTAGCGTGTTTTAAAATCCCCCCCATTGCGTAATGGGCTAATCTAGATAAACCTGCGTATCCGTCTTTATCATACATTGGCCAAGAGTCTTTGTTCTTAAATTGAATATGAACATGCATTCCATTACCACATTCGTCAACAAAAGGTTTTGGCATGAATGTTACACTTTTACGCATACTGAATGCTGTTAAGTTTAACAAGTTTTTCATTTTCATAGTACGGTCAGCCATCTCTTTGATTCCGGCAAAGTTTACCTCAATTTCAACTTGCCCTGGTCCACCGTTTTCACTATGATGATATTTGATTGGAATATTAATTTTTTCTGCTTCAATACTTACTGCGGTTCTAAACTCATAACTTGCATCCCAAGGACTGTCGACATGGTATCCACCATGATGAGGAACCGTATATCCAATATTCTTATAAGTGTCATCACTACTATTCCAGTTAGCTTGAGCACTGTCTAATTTTACTTCCATATGTTGATTGGTATTTCTATATGATACATGATCTAATACAAAGAACTCAAACTCAGGACCTAATAAACATTCATCAGCTATTTTGTTTGCTCTCATATATTTTTCTGTTTTATGAGCTATATATCTTGGATCATCTTCAAATCTTTCTAATTTATCGCCTTTTATAACATAGATATTAGCTATAACAACAATAGTTTTATGTTCCTTATAACTATCAATATAACAACTAGTTACATCTGGAATCATAACCATATCAGATTTTTCTACAGTTAAAAAACCATAACTACTTCCATCAAATCCAATTCCCTTTTCCATGATGTCTTTTCTTAGTTTTTGACTAGTAATAGTAAGGCGGTGCCAACGACCTTTCATGTCGACAACTTTGAAATCAATAACCTCTACATTTTCTTGATTAACGTACTTAATCATTTCCTCAATATTCTTAAACATATTATATACTCCTTTTTCTTATAAAAAATAAAACGCTTACACACAGCACATTATATCATAAAGACTATTTAGTAAAAGACTTTTTTTACTTTTTTTAATCTAGTGGCAAAAAGTATGAAAAAATGGCCAATCTGTGGTAAAATAAAATTAACAAAGATATTTAGAAAAGGAAGTGATGATTGAATGAGTGAAATTACTATTACAAAAGCGAAACGTGAAGAAGCTGACAAAGTTTTATACTTTATTAAGGAATTAGCAAGATATGAAAGAATGAGAAAATATGTAAAAGCTTCTGTAGAAGATATTCAGAAAAACATCTTCGATGATAAACGTGCAGAAGTAATCTTTATTAGAAGAGATGGTGAGCCAATCGGATTCGCAGTTTATAATTACTCTTTTTCTACATTCTTAGCAAGGCCTACTTTGCACTTAGAAGATTTCTTTATGATTGATAAAGAAAGAGGTAAAGGATTAGGGAAAAAAGTATTAAAGTACTTAGCTAGAACTGCTTTGGAAAATGATTGCTTAAGATTTGAGTGGAACTGTTTAGAATGGAATAAACCATCTATCAGATTTTATGAGAATTTAGGTGCTAAACCATTACGTGGATGGATTCCGTTTAGAATGGACGGCAAAGAATTAGAACAATTCGCAAAAGAGGATTAATTCCTCTTTTTTTTTGCTCATTTTTTGGCTATTTAAATTTTGGTCAATTTATGGTATAATAAAAGGAAACACTAGAGATTTGTGACAAAACAATGTAAGCGTTTACGATTTAAAATGGCTAATTTAAGCCCTTTAAATGATTTAGAAAATAAACTATTGTAAAAAAATAAAAAGTAGGGAGTTGGTTATCATTGTTGATGGTGTAATTCTAGCTGGTGGTAAGGCTAGTAGAATGAAGCAAAATAAGATGCTCTTAAGCTATAAAGGTCAACCTTTGATTTACCATTCTGTATCTAAATTATTACAGATTTGTGAAAATGTTACTATCGTAACAGGATATTATAATATAGATTATATGTCATATTTCCCAGGAGTTAAGAATTTAAAAATTGTGCAAAATATCAATCATTTAAAAGGAATGTTTTCATCAGTAAAAAAAGGAATTGAAGATGTTCAAAACGATTGTTTTATAATTCCAGGGGATTATCCTTTGGTCAAATTAGAAACTTACAAGAAAATATTACTTGAAGAAGGAGTTGTACGAGTTCCTATATATAAGGATAGAAAAGGACATCCTATATTTTTTAAGAAAGAGATTGTTGAGGAATTAAAAAAAGAGCCAATTGAATCAAGTTTAAAAGCTTTCAGAGATAAATATAAAGTAAATTATATAAACGTTGATGATGAAGGAGTAGTACTCGACGTTGATACAATAAATGATTATGAGAAAATAATCACTCAAGAGAGGAATGATTCTATTGAAGATTAATGAGTATTATAAAGCTCAAAGTTTAGACGAAGCTTATGAAATACTACTAGATAATGAAAAAAATATCATTATTGGTGGAGGAGCTTGGTTGAAATTAACAAAGAAAGATGTAGAAACAGCAGTTGATATCACTAAAATTGGTTTAAATGAAATTATCGCTACAAAAGATTTTATCGAAATTGGCGCAATGACATCACTTAGGCAAATTGAAGAAAGTGATATAATCAAAAATCAGAGTAACGGGATATTAAGTGAAGCAATAAGCCAGATAATGGGTGTGGGAATCAGAAATATCGCTACAATTGGAGGTAGCGTAATGGGTAAATATGCCTTTTCTGATATATTGACACCACTTTTGACTATGGATGCTTCACTTATTTTTTATAAACAAGGTGAAATGTCACTAGCTGACTTTTTAAATACAAAAAGAATCAGTAAAGATATTCTTACGAAAATAGTAATACCCAAAAATGAAAAAAAAGGGTTTTTCTACAAAGTACAAAAAACAAGATTGGATTTTGCAGTTATTAATGTAGCTGTCACAAAAGGTGAACTCATTGATATCGCGATCGGTGCAAGACCTAGTGTTAGTATGCGCCCAGTTCAAGCTTTAGAATTCATTAATAATCAAAAAAGTATTACTGATGAAGTCATAAATAAAACCGCAGAACTTGCAGTAAAAGAAACTAAGTTTGGAACTAACTCAAGAAGTAGTAAAGAATACCGTGAGATGGTAACTGAAGTATATATAAAACGAGGATTAAAAGAGGTGATATCAAATGAAAGTTAAAATCATAGTTAATAATTTAGAACAAGTATTTGATATTAAACCAGATGAGTATTTATTAGATACATTGAGAAGTAATAACTATTTAAGTGTGAAACGTGGTTGTGACAGTTCAAGTTGTGGAGTTTGTACTGTACTAGTTGATGGAAATCCAACTGCATCATGTACGTTACTAACGGTTATGGCAGAAAATAGACATGTAACTACTGTTGAAGGTATTGCAAATGAAGCTGCAAAACTGAGTAAACATATGGGACATGAAGGTGCAGACCAATGTGGTTTTTGTAATCCTTCCTTAGCATTAAATGTTTTTGCTTTAAAACAAGCGAAACCTAATCCTACCGATCATGAAATAAGAGAATTTTTAATTGGGAACTTATGTCGTTGTACAGGATATCAAGGACAACATATCGCAATTAAAAGATATTTGGAGGAAAAGTAAATGAAAGTTGTAAATAAGAAAATTCCTTCAATTGATGGTAAAGGATTAATGATGGGTCGTCCTGCTTATACGGATGATTTAGCAGAAAAAAATTCATTAATAGTTAAAGTATTAAGAAGTCCACATCCATATGCAAAAATAGTGAAAATTGACTCAGAAGAAGCTAGTAAATTACCAGGAGTGAAGTTAATTCTTACACATAAGGATTTTCCAAGAAAGCCATTTACTCGTGCCGGACAAGGATATCCAGAACCTTCACCACATGATAAGTTTGTTTTAGATGAGTATGTAAGATATATCGGTGATGAAGTATGTTGTGTCGCTGCTGTAAACAATGAAATATGTAATCAAGCATTAGATCTAATAAATGTTGAATATGAAATATTAGAACCAGTTTTAGATTTTGAAAATGCTATGGATAACGAAAATGTAGTTCATCCTGAGGATGAAATTCATGAAATGTTTCCTATAGGTTTTGAACCTAAAAGAAATATTGCTGCAAGTTATCATATGGAAGTTGGTAACGCAGCTGAAGATATCAAAAAATCAGAAGTAGTTATTGAACAGAGTTTTTATACACAAGCACAAGCTCATGTAATGTTAGAACCTCATACAGTTAATGCTCGTCTTGATTTTCAAGATCGATTAGTGCTTTATTCTTCAACACAAACACCAGTTCATGTAAGGAGAATTTTATCACAAACATTAGATATTCCTTTGAGTAGAATCCGTGTTATAAAACCACGTGTTGGTGGTGGATTTGGTGGAAAACAAGCACTTCATGGTGAAATGTTTGTTAGTTGGGTAACTTTAAAAACAGGTATGCCTTCGAAAATGGTATTTACTAGAAAAGAAGTATTTGAATCTAGTTACTCAAGACATCCAATGCGTTTTGATGTTAAATTAGGTGCTACTAAAGATGGTATCTTAGAAAGTATTGATTGTTATGTAGTAAGTGATACTGGAGCATATGGAGAACACGCTCTAACCGTATTTATGGTTGCTGGTAGTAAAGTGTTGCCTCTATATAATAAAGTGAAATCTGTTAGATTCCACGGGCACGTGGTTTATACAAACCATACACCAGCAGGTGCATACAGAGGTTATGGTGCAATCCAAGGTAATTATGCATTAGAATCTGCAATTGATATGTTGATTGATAAACTTGGTGTTGATCCAATAGAATTTAGAGATAAGAACATGATTAAAGAAAATGAAACTTCTCCTATTTTCGCAATCATGGGTGAAGGTACTGAAGGTACAGCCATGATTATGGAGTCGTGTAAATTGGAATACTGTCTACATCAAGGTAAAAAACTAATTGGTTGGAATAATATCTATCCAAACAAAAAAGTATCAGATACTAAAGTGAAAGGTGTCGGTATGGCAATTGCAATGCAAGGAAGTGGAATTCCTTATATTGACATGGGTAGTGCTGCGATAAAACTTAACGATGATGGTTTCTACAACTTACTTGTTGGAGCAACTGATATCGGACAAGGAAGCGATACAATTTTAGCGCAAATTGCCGCAGAGACTCTTGGATGTAAAATTGATGATATGATTGTTTATTCTTCTGATAGTGATTTAACACCATTTGATACGGGAGCTTACGCATCTAGTACCACTTATGTAAGTGGTAATGCGGTTTATAAAGCTGCAAAAAAAATGCGTGAAATGTTATTAGATGAGGCAAGTATTGCCTTAAATATTCCAAAAGAAGAAATTAATTTTGACGGTAAAACATTTAAGGCAAAAGATAAATCAATGACAATCAATGAATTGTCAAATCGTTTATATTACAACGAGGACCAAAAACAATTATTGGCAACTGAAAGTTATGTTGGACATAAATCACCACCACCATTTATGGCAGGTTATGTTGAACTAGATGTTGATATTGAAACTGGTGAAGTGGATATCCAGAACTACGTTAGTGTAGTTGATTGTGGAACGACAATCAACCCAATGTTGGCAAGAGGCCAAGTTGAAGGTGGAATTGTTCAAGGAATTGGTATGGCAATGTTTGAAGAAGTTCTTTATACAAAAAAAGGACAACTAATTACTAATGATTTAATGAATTACCGTATTCCAACAAGACAAGAAGTCCATAAACTAACAACTGAGTTTGCGGATAGTTATGAAAAAAGTGGTCCATATGGAGCAAAAAGTGTTGGTGAAATTGGAATTGATACACCACCAGCAGCTATCGCAAACGCTATATATAACGCAGTAGGAGTAAGAATTACATCATTACCTATTACTCCCGAAAAAATCTTACAAGCTTTAAAAGGAAAGGAAAATCACAATGAAAAATAATCTTAAACTATTTACTCAAATAATCTTTTATGGAGCACTATGGGGATTCATAGAAGCAACACTGGGACATGTATTACACTTTATCCCAATTACAATAGCGGGAAGTATAATGTTCCCAATTGCTGGATTAATTTTATATAAAGCCTATAACAAGACAAATAGTAAAATGGCCTTATTCTATATTGGAATAGTTGCAGCAACAATTAAATCAGTAGATTTCTTATTACCGCAACTATCAGTATATAAAACGATTAATCCGATGATCTCAATCTTATTTGAATCATTAGTAGTTGTACTAGTAATCACAATGTTAACAAGTAAAAAACCAGTTAATAAATACTTAGCATTACCAATAGCTAGTATTTCATGGCGTACAATGTTCATTCTTTGGATGAGTTTACAATTTGTACTAACAGGTAACTTAGCACCTTATATCAAATCATTTAACGCAGGATTTGAATTTGTTGTCATAAGTGGACTATTAAGTGGAGCAATCGCTTCAGGATTAATTTATATTGAAAGTAAAATCAAGTTTTCATTTAGTAAACTTGATTATTCACCAGCACTAACATCACTATTGCTTGTAATTGCCTTAATCGCTACATATACACTATAGGAGGTACACTATGAATATCTACAATAAAATAACTGAATATAACCAAAAAGGCATCCCTTTAATCATCGTAAGTGTTGTTGAAAAAAGTGGAGATGGACCTGTTGAAGTAGGTAAAAAAATGATCGTTACAAAAGATGATCATGCTTTTGGTACGGTTGGAGGAGGAGCGTTAGAATATAATGCAAGAGAACTATGTAAAGACCTCTTAAAATCAAGAAAAAGTATCATGAAAACGTACTTATTAAATGAGGGAAAAGTAGTTGAAAATATGGAAACATTGCCAATGACATGTGGTGGTGTTGTCAAACTATTCTTTGAATACATCGGTCCTAAAGAATTCATATATATTTTTGGTGCAGGACATGTTGGCCAGGCTTTAACAAACATATTAAAAACAATGAACTTCCATGTCACGGTAGTTGATGAAAGAGAAGCCGTAATAAATCAATTTATTGGTGGAGACAAAGTTGTCAATATGCCTTTTGTTGAATACATTGAAAAAAAGGGTCTTGAAGAAAACAGTTTTGTTGTAGTATGTACACCTTCACATAAACACGATTATAACGTAATAAATAAAGTAATTGAAAAGCAAATAGCACTAAAATACATCGGTATGTTATGTTCAACAGAGAAATTAAAAGACTATCTTGGAAAAACATATCAATTACATGGAAAAAAAATAGATTTAAGTAATTTCTATTCTCCTATAGGACTTGATTTAGGAGGAGGAAGCCCCGAAGAAATAGCAATAAGTATAACATCTGAGATATTGGCTATTAGTCACAAAAAACAAGGACATCTTCATATGAGGGAGGCGTTAAATGATGGTAACAATCGTTACTGGGAAAATTAATTCCGGAAAATCTTCAACAATTTTAAAACACTATCAAGATAATCAACTAGGAGATGGTTTTATCTCTGTAAAAAGAATGCATTATGATCAAGTTCATGGTTATGACTTAATGAAGTTAAGTGACAATTCTACTAGGACATTTGTCGTAAGAGAAGAGTACTTAAATGAAAACCAAGAAGTAGTATGTCATATTGGTCCATATTTATTCTTGAAAGATACTCTTGATTATGTTGAAAAGGAAATCAAACAAATGGTGAAAAACAACATCTCACCAATATATCTTGATGAAGTAGGACAGTTAGAACTATATGATCAATGTTTTGATAATATCTTCAAATTCATAACTTCAAATAATATTGATGCAGTAATAACCGTTCGTGAAGATTTAGTAGAAAAAGTAACTAATAAATACAACTTAATCAATCCAAAAATCATTACATTATAGGGGTGAATCTATGTATGACTTAGCTATTGTAAATGGAAAAGTCTACTTTGATAACAGATATCATAAAACTAACATTTACATAAAAGAAGGAATCATCAAAGACATCTCACCATTACTCTATAAATCAGCAGAAACATTTGATGCACAAGGTGATTTAGTCTTTCCAGGGATCATCGATCCTCACACCCACTTCCAACTACATCTAGGAAGAATTACATCCCGAGATGACTTTTTGTATGGAACAAAGGCAGCTGCATTTGGTGGTGTAACTACAATCATCGATTTCATTGAACCTGTTAGTAATAGTATTGATTTAGAAGGAGCATTTAATAAACGTGTTAAACAGGCAAAAAGAAGCGTAGTTGATTATAAACTACATGCTTGCTTAATGAACCCAGAAGGAAATATTGAATCAATAGTAAAAAAAATGAAAGAACTCGGAATGAATACCGTGAAAATATTCACTACTTATTCAGACTCAGGTCGAAGAACATATGATAACGAAATAATCGAACTATTAAAACAATCAAAGATAAATGACTTCCTAGTAACTGCACACATTGAAAATGATGAGCTAATTGATCTAAATAAAAACTATACATATAAAGACTTACCAAAAAGTCGTCCAACTGCTTCAGAAACAACAGAGGCATTAAAATTGGCTAAGTATGTAAAAGAAACCGGTGGAAACTTATATATGGTACATCTAAGTAGTGGTGAAACTCTACGACAACTTAAGGAAAACTATGAAGATATACTAAATAAAAACCTCTTTATAGAAAGTTGTCCTCATTACTTTCTGTTTAGTGAGAAAAAACTAAAAGAAAAAGATGGTTACCTATATACAATGGCACCACCATTAAGAAGTCAAACTGAAGCTAAACTACTTCATAAGCTCATAGATGATGTATACACTATTGGAACTGATCATTGTAGTTTCAACCGTCGAGATAAAGATGTCCGTTATCTTAAAGATATACCTTTAGGTATCGGTGGAATCGAGTATTCATTTAATGTATTGTATCAAATATTTGGGGACAAGATAATTGATAAAATGACTATAAATGTTGCAAAAACACATAAGCTATATCCGCAAAAAGGAATAATTTCCGAAGGAAGCGATGCTGATATGTTTATCTATCATTTAAATCCATCATTTATAACTAAAAATCATGGATTTACTGATCACACACTATATAAAAATTTCCCTGTAAAAGGCGAAATAGTCTCAACCATTTCTAACGGAAAGTTCATTGTAAAAAATGGTATCTTCATCAATCGAAAAGGACATCTACTAAACAAAGGTGGTGAGTAATATGTTTGTTATTAAGAATGCGACAATATATGATTTCAATACATTTCAAGAAGACATGTATATTGTTTTTGATGAAGTTATTCATGAAGTAGGAAAAATGAAAGATTATGTTGATGATAACTATGAAGAAATTGACGCAATAAATCAAATTGTAATGCCAGGCTTAATTAATGGGCATAGTCATATATATAGCACCTTTGCCAGAGGTATGAATGTACCATTTAATCCAAAAGACTTTAAAGAACTTTTAGAACAATTATGGTGGAAACTAGATCGCAATTTAACAAATGAAATGACTTACTATAGTGGGATTGTTTCCGGAGTTGATTACTTAAAAAATGGAGTAACAACAATTATCGATCATCACGCATCTGGTGAAATTAAAAACTCACTAAACCACTTAAAAAAAGCTGTATGTGATGAAGTTAATTTACGAGGTGTATTCTGTTTTGAAACGAGTGATCGTTTTGATGTTGATGATTGTATTTTAGAAAACATAAACTTTATTCAAACAAACAACACAAATCACTCAAAAGGGTTATTTGGAATGCATGCTGCATTCACATTATCAAATGAATCATTAGAAAAAATTAGTGATAAATTAGATAATAATCCAATTCATATCCATGTAGCTGAAAGTAAACTAGATCAAGAACACTCAATTAAAAAGCATCATGAAAGAGTAATCTACAGATTAAATAGACATAACTTAATTACTGAAAATTCAATTATCACTCATGGATTATATCTTCATGAAGAGGAATTAGAAATAATCAATGAAAACAAGGCTGTTGTAGCTTTGAACGTAACTTCAAATATGAATAATGCTGTTGGTCTACCTAATTACTTTAAAATGAAAGATGCACAAGTAAAAATGATTATTGGTAATGATGGAATCTCAATGAACATGGCAAGTGAATACAAGATGTTATACTACGCAATGCATCACTTATCTTTATCGCCCACAAAATTTAATTTTGATGATTTAATCAATCTAATAAATAATACATATATCTACACAAGTGAAATCTTAAATACGAAGTTAGGAAAGATAAAAAAAGGATATCAAGCTGATCTATCTGTGATACCTTACATTAATCCGACTCCACTAAATGAAGACAATATTTTTGGACATTTATTCTTTGGCTTATTTAATGATTACAAACCTAAAGAAGTATTTGTTAGAGGGAAACATATTCTAAATAACTACCAAGTTAGTTCTGAATTAAACAACAAATATAAAGAGGCAAAAAATAAAGCACAAGAGTTATGGAAAAAAGTTGAGAAAGAAGGAAAATTATGAACTTAAAAGTACAATTTGATGGAATCAAACTAGACAACCCTTTAATGCCTGCTTCAGGTCCAATTGTAGGAGATAGCGATAAGTTATTATTTCTGCAAAATGAAGGTGTTGGTGCTTTAGTTACTAAAACAATCTCAACTAAAGAACCACACATCCCAAGACCTTGTATATACGGTGATAAAGAATATGTAATGAATAGTGAGTTATGGAGTGAACATTCGTTGGAAAAATGGTTAAATGTATTTCTACCTGAACTTGAAGAGAAACGGGATCGTCCACTAATCATTAGTGTTGGATACACAAAAGAAGATATGGAAGTTTTAATTCCTAAACTTGATAAATTCGCCGATGCTTTTGAAGTTAGTACTCATTATGTTGGAACTGATTTATCAGTTATTTCTAATACAGTAAAGGTAATAAGAAAACATACAACAAAACCTGTGTATATGAAGATAAGTCCTCATATACCTGATCCAGTTGGATTTGCGCAAGTTGTCAAAGCAGCTGGGGCTAGCGGATTAGTTGCAATTAACAGTTTAGGACCAACAATGAAAATAAACTTAGAAGAAAAAAGAATAATGTATGCCCCAGAAAGTGGTTATGTCTGGACAAGTGGTCCAGTCATAAAAAACCTTGCACTTGCAACTGTTTATAATATTAAAAAACAAATGCCTGATTTCACTGTTATCGGAGTTGGTGGGATTAAAAGTGCTGATGATGTTATTGAATTTTTATTAGTTGGTGCAGATGCAGTTCAAATGTTAAGTGGAGCATTATTAAAAGGAAAGGATTTATATAAAAGAATTATTAATGATCTTCCAAAAAAATTAGAAAAGTACGGATTTTTAAGTATCGCTGATGTTAATATTACAAAACTAAAAAATCCAGTAACTTATACCCCACGAGTACCTGAACTAATTGAAGAAAAGTGTACTAAGTGTGAACTATGTGTCAAAGTATGCCCATATTTCGCAATAACAATGAAAGATAAAATCACATTTGATGAAAACAAATGTTTTGGTTGTGGCTTATGTATTTCTAAATGCCCAACTAAAGCACTAAAATAGGAGTGATTCTTATGAAAGACATTTCGATCCCTATCAAAAAAGTTGATAGTGATGAAAAAGCAACTGGTAAGGCAATATATATTTCCGATATTAAAATTCCGGGAATGTTATACGCTAAAACTTTACGAAGTCCTTATCAAAAGGCAAAGATTATTAAAAGAAATTATCCATCTTTAGAAGAGGGTTATTTCATTGTGGATTATAAAGATATTCCTGGTAAAAACTTTGTGAAAATAATTTTTGATGATATGCCAGTATTTGTAGAAACGGAAATTAATTATTATATGGAACCAATCCTTTTAGTTGTTGGACCAGATAAACTGAAGATATTAGAAATCGTTAATCAAATAGAAATAGAATATGAAGTTCTTGATGCAGAATACGAGTTTGTGAATAGTGCCATAAACTATCACTTCACTAAAGGTGATATTAGTAATGCAAAAGAAAACGCAACAGATGAAATAGAATATCACTATGAAACACCATATCAAGAACAACTATATATTGAACCACAGGGAATGATTGGTTATTTAGAGGATAATCAAGTTACTTTAGTTGGGAGTATTCAGTGTCCTTATTATGTAAAAAACGCTGTAATATCAATTTTAGACTGCGAGGAAGACTATGTTCGTGTTATTCAATCTACTGTAGGGGGAGCATTTGGTGGAAAAGAAGAATTTCCATCTTTAATCGCGTGTCAATTGGCAGTGGCAATTGAAAAAGTACAAAAGCCTATTAAATTGATTTATGAACGTGAAGAAGATATGGAAGTAACCACAAAAAGACATCCAGCAAAAATAACTTTAAAAGCATATGTTAAAGACAAAAACATCTTAGGTATCTCAAGTAATGTCGGAATTGATGCAGGAGCATATATTGGGTTAAGTGGTGTAGTTTTATCACGTGCATTAATTGCCTCGACAGGAGCTTATACAATTGATAATCTTGAAGTGAACGGAGATGTATTTATAACAAATACAGTACCTAATGGCGCATTTAGAGGATTTGGTGCACCTCAAATGTTATTTGCTGTTGAGATGTTTATCCATCACGTCGCAAAGGAACTAGATATAGATCCATTAGAATTAAGAAAAAAACATTTAGCTAAACAGAATGATGCGACCTCAACAAATGGTAAATTTAGAGATCCAATCATCATGCCTGAAATGTTAGAAAAAGTATTAAAAGAAGCTAATTATGTAGAAAAAGTAAACACATATAAAAACGATAATAGTTATCGAGGTATTGGTATGAGTTGGTTTTTACATGGTTGTGGTTTCACAGGTAGTGGTGAGGCAACACATATTAAAGCATTGGTAAAATTAGAAAAAGACAAACAAGATAATGTCGAAATCTTAATCGCTGCAGTCGATATGGGACAAGGTGTTAAAACAACTATGCGTAAATTAGTAGCCAATGTTTTAAATATTCCAATTGAAAAAGTAGTTTACAACTTCCCTGATACTAATAGAGTCCCTGATTCAGGACCAACAGTAGCATCAAGAACGACGATGATTGTTGGTGGTTTAATTGCAAGAGCAGCCCTTAAACTAAAAGAAAAATGGGTTGATGGGAAACATCAATTAGCTGAAGAAAGATTTAAACAACCTGCATATATTAAATGGGATGAAGACAAATTCAGCGGAGATGCATATCCTGCATATTCTTGGGGAATTAATATTGTTGAAGTTGAAGTTGATAAAGTAACTTACCAAGTATCAGTTAAGGAATCATGGAATATTTATGATGTTGGTAAGGCAATTGATGAACAAATAATTTTAGGACAAGCAGATGGTGGACAACTTCAAGGTATCGGTTATGGTTACTTAGAAGTTATGAATCATAAAGATGGTAAAATCCAACAAAAAAATGTTACTAACTATATAATCCCTACTTCTGTAGATACACCAATAATGAATAACTATTTAATGGATAACCCTTATCCATTAGGACCATATGGTGCAAAAGGTGCTGGTGAACTTACATTAGTAGGTGGAGCACCAGCAGTTGCCTTGGCAATTGAAAATGCAATTGGTAAAAAAATTACTAAAATTCCAGTTACACCGGAATACATAATGGAGTTGATGAACAATGATTAAATTCACTTTAAACAATAAAGAAGTAACAACCGAAAAAATACCTAGTAGTAGATTACTAGACGTATTACGTGAAGAATTTAATTTGATTGGTGTTAAAGAAGGTTGTGGTGAAGGAGAATGTGGAGCTTGCTCTGTATTAATCAATAATAGAATCATCAATTCTTGTTTAGTACCTTTAGGAAATGTACACAATCAAAAAGTATTAACAATCGAAGGATTAAGTGAATCCAAACAAGGTAAACTACTCACAGAAGCATATAGTAAAGAAGGAGCAGTTCAATGTGGGTTCTGTACACCGGGAATGTTAATGGCATCACATGCCCTACTAAGTAGTAATCCTCATCCAAACGATGAAGAAATAAGAATTGGATTGTCAGGTAACTTATGTCGCTGCACAGGGTATAACATGATAGTAAAAGCAGTTCAAAGAGCTAGTAAAGAAGGTGACGGCTTATGGTAAAACACTATATCCCAGAAACTTTAGTTCAAGCCCTTGAATTTAAGAATAAATATAACGCAACAATCATAGCTGGTGGTACCGACATAATGGTACAAAAAAGAAACTGGGCAGAAACACCAGCCAAGTTTCCAAATAAAGTAATGTATATCGCAAACCTAAATGAACTAAACTATATAAAAAAAATAGATAACCATCTTCACATTGGAGCAGTTACTCCAATATCAGATGTTTTAGAATTTACAGATACACCAAAGATATTAAAAGATGCAATTGAAATTATGGCATCTCCAGCGTTAAGGAATTGTGCAACAATTGCTGGGAATATTGTAAATGCATCTCCAGCAGGAGATACATTGCCTGTACTTTATGTACTAGAAGCGTTAATTGTTATTGAAACATCTAGTAATAGTAGGATTTTACCTATTAAAGAGGTTATCACAGGACCTCATAAAACTATAATTGAAGATGATGAAATCATCACAGAAATAATCATTCCACTAACAGATTTCTCCAAAATTCACTTCGAAAAAATCGGGGGTAGAAAAGCCGATGCGATAAGTAAAGTCTCGTTCGCAGGAGCAATTATCCTAAAAGATAACCTAATCAAATCAGTTCGGTTTGCCTTTGGTGCAGTAGCACCTACAGTCATTCGAAACCAAGAGCTAGAAAAAGAGTATGTGAATATGACTCAAACTGGCCTAAAAGAACACAAAAACGACATATTAAAAAAATACGAAAAAATCATTATTCCAATTGATGATCAAAGGTCAAACAAAGAGTATAGAAAAAAAGTAGCACTTAATATACTGGAGAATTTCATAGAAACATTATAAAGATGAAAGGGTGATATTTATGAGGAATCACCAAATAGCCTTAGGTAAAGAAAAAGCAGAGTTAGTTCTTAAGAACTGTAAAATGGTCAATGTTTTCACTCACTCGATTGAGGAAGTTGACATTGCAATCTATAATGGAACAGTAGTAGGGATAGGTAGTTATGATGGAGTAAATGAAAAAGATATGAAAGGACGTTATGTATGTCCAGGATTTATTGATGGACATGTTCATATTGAGTCTTCTATGCTGACACCTTCTGAATTTTCAAAAATAATCATACCTAGAGGTACAACACGAATTATAGCTGACCCACATGAAATTGCTAATGTACTAGGTGTAAAGGGTATTGGATTTATGTTTAAATCAAGTTTGGATACTCCGCTAAATGTTCATATTATGATACCATCATGTGTGCCAGCTACGCTTTTTGAAACTAGTGGTGCATCAATTTCAAATGAGGATGTATTCAGTTTGAAGAACAGAGATGGTATTCTTGGACTAGGTGAAGTAATGGATTATCCAAGTGTAATTAGTGCGAATAGATTTATGATGGATAAACTTAAGTTAATGAGTGATAGAGTTATAGATGGTCATGCTCCTTTAATTACTGGTAAAGAGCTAAATTCTTATCTACTTGAACATATAAAAACTGATCATGAATGTACTAATGAAGAGGAATTAAATGAAAAAGTTTCTCGTGGAATGTACGTTCACCTAAGAGAAGGTTCAGCAACACGTAACGTTTCAGTATTGTCAAAAGCAGTTACAAAACATAACTCACATAGATTAATGTTTTGTACTGATGATAAACATCCTATGGATATTGTTGAAGAAGGACATATTAACTATAATGTAAATTTAGCTATTAAGAATGGAGTAGATCCAATCACTTCTATTCAAATGGCTACTATAAATACGGCTTTATGCTATCAGTTACAGCATGTTGGTGCAATTGCTCCTGGTTACTCTGCTGATATTATTGCCTTTGATGATCTCAATGATATACAGCCTAATTTAGTTATTATTAATGGCTCTATAGTTAGTGAAAATGGCTCAGTAAACTTTGAGACAAAAAAATATGAAAATCTACATGTTACAAACTCTGTAAAGTTTAATCCTAGTGATATTAGCTTTGATTTGGAGTTGAAAGATGAGAATGTAAAAGTAATTAAATTAATCCCTAATAATGTAACTACCAAAAAAGTAATAAGAAAAGTTACAGTTGAAAAAGGAAAATATGTAAATAATCCACAAGATGATATTTTGAAAATAGCAGTTGTAGAAAGACATCATTATACAGGTAATGTAGGGATTGGATTACTTGAAGGATATGGACTTAAAAATGGCGCAGTAGCAATGTCAGTAGCTCATGACTCGCACAATGTCATTGTACTGGGTGATAATGATAATGACATGCATATTGCCATAAGAGAAATCAAAAAAATGCAAGGTGGTTTAACATTAGTTTCAAATGGAAAAGTTATTGACAGTCTACAATTGTCGATAGCTGGATTGATGACTAATGATCCAATCAGTTCAGTATCAGAAAAACTTAGACATTTAGAGAATGAAGCGCATAAACTAGGCGTTAATCCTATAGTTGACGATGCGTTTTTATCTCTGGCGTTTATGAGTTTACCAGTTATCCCAGAGTTAAAATTAACTGATATAGGATTATTTGATGTATCTAAGTTCACCCTTGTTGAGATTGAGGGTGAAGACTAATGCGGTATGTAAAAGGATATTCCTGCACGCTATGTGATTCAAAGTATGATAAAACACAGGATTTGATGACTTGTCCACAGTGTGGAGAAAAGGGAATATTAGATGTAATCTATGATTATAATGAAATGAAAAAAGAAATCAATAAGGATTATTTCAAAAATAATGGTAATTACTCAATGTTAAGATACACACCCTTAATGAGTATAAATGAGACAAATATGGAAACACTTAAGGTAGGATGGACGCCTCTTTATAAGGCGAATAATCTATCTTTAGAAATAGGATTGCATGACTTGTATATTAAAGACGAGGGACTGAATCCGACCGCTTCATTAAAGGACAGAGCAAGTCTAGTTGCCTGTTTAAAAGCTATCGAAAAAAATCAAAATATTATTTGCTGTAGTTCTACTGGAAATGCTGCCTCAAGTTTAGCAGGTAATGCTGCAAAACTAGGACTAAGAACATTAATATTTGTACCTGGGAGAGCACCTATTGGTAAATTAGCTCAATTAGTAACATATGGAGCAAATGTAAGAAAAATAGATGGTGATTATAAAGATACATACAATGCATCAAAAGCAGTAATTGATAAGTTTAGACTTTATAACAGGAATGCCGCAGTTAATCCGCATTTAGTTGAAGGTAAAAAAACAGTTGCCTTTGAAATTGCAGAACAACTTAATTTCACCGATATTGACAATGTCTTTGTAAGTGTAGGTGACGGTTGTACTATTGCTGGTGTTTATAAAGGTTTTTATGATTTAAGAGAACTAAATATTATCTCGAAGATTCCACGAATTATAGGTGTGCAAAGCCAAGGATGTTCTCCATTTTATAATGCCTGGTTAAATGATCAAGAAATGAAAGAGGAAGAAGAAAATACAATCGCTGATAGTATTGCTGTTGGTATTCCAAGAAATCCAGTAAAAGGATTAAATGCAGTAAAGAAAACTAATGGTTTCTTTATGACAGTAACAGATAAAGAGATACTTAATGGAATAGCTATACTTGGCCGTACTGAGGGGATATTTAGTGAACCTGCAGCAGCAGCAGTTACCGCAGGACTGATTAAAGCTGCAAAAAACAATATGATTCAAAAATCAGAAAAAACAGTAATAATTTCGACAGGAAATGGACTTAAAGATCAACAAAGTGTTTTGAATAGAGTGAGTAATATCTATCAAATCACAGACCATGAATTAATCAATCATAAATTACCAGGATTAAATGATGATGAAATAGAAAAATTACTTATCAATACCAAAACAAACGAGGTGAAAGACTATGAGTAAAATACCATTTGGACCAACATATGAAGAAATGTTACATCCATCGAAACTAAGTCAAGAAATCAGAAAAAGAGCTTTAAAAGGTAAAATAGATGAACTTGACCCAATCAATTTATTTAATATCACATGGAAAAATGATATCGGGGAGGTCAACAAAATTGTCCTACCAAAAGCATTAACAGGAGTTGATGCTAATATTGTTGTAATGTTAGGTAAGGATTTTCCATCAGGTAGTCATAAAGTGGGACCTGCTTATTCAACATTAATTGAAGGTTGTGTTGATCAAACAATACTACCGCATAAGCACACAATATTAGGACCTTCTACAGGTAATTTTGGGATTGGTGTTTCATATGTCTGTAACTTAATGAAATATGATGCAATCGTAATTATGCCAGATAATATGAGTAAGGAACGTTATGAAAGAATTGAAAAGTATGGAGCTAAGTTAGATTTAACACCTGGTACTGAAAGTGATGTAATCTTAACACTTGAAAGAAATTATGAGCTAAAAGAAGATCCGAAAAATCGTTCATTAGCGCAATTTGAACTACTGCCAAATTATCGTTTCCATCGCCATGTAACAGGAAATAGTGCCATTGAAGCTGTAAAAGGTATTGGTAATTCAAGAATTGCTGCATTTACAAGCGCTGTTGGTAGTGCCGGTACAATCGCAGCAGGTGATCAAATAAAAGAAGTATATCCTGAATGTAAAGTAGTTGCCCTAGAACCGTATGAATGTTCAACACTGATGAACGGGGGAAGAGGACAACATCGTATCGAAGGGATTGGAGATAAAATGTGTACATTGATACACAATGTACTAAATACTGATTTTATCGCTTTAATAAAAGATGATGACACAATTAAAGGATTAAAAGTAATCCATGACGGCGGAGGTATATTAGTTGAAAATGGTGTATCAGAAACACAAGCCAAAGACCTCGAAGAACTATTTGGACCATCTGGTCTGTGTAATATTATTGGTGCAATTAAAATCGCTAAACATCTAAAATTGGGACCAAAAGATAATGTAGTCACAGTTGCCACAGACAGTTTTGATCGCTATAGTAGTGTTTTAGAAGATTTAGAAAATAGATATTTAGAAACAGAAGACTTTGTTTTAAGAAGATGGTTTAATGATATCTTTAGAAAAATTGATGATACAGATGTTGTTGACTTTAGAAGTGATAAAATGAAAGAAAAATTGTTTATCCAAAAGGAAAAAGACTGGTTAAAATTCGGATATGATAAGGCATATTTGGATAGTATGAAATCACAAAAGTTTTGGGATAACGAATATAAAAAACATGAGCACTATGACAAGTTAATCGCTAAAATGAGGGAAGAATAATGAAAATACCCTATGATAAAATCCTTGAAAAAGCTGAATTTTATAAAGAGGATATGTCTCAGTTTTTAAGAGATATGATTAAAATACCTAGTGAATCATGTGATGAAGAAAAAGTTGTTCTAAGAATCAAGGAAGAAATGGAAAAAGTGGGATTTGATAAAATTGAAATTGATCCAATGGGTAATGTGCTTGGCTATATCGGTAAGGGGAAACACCTTATCGCAATGGATGCCCATATAGACACCGTAGGTGTTGGTGAAATTAATAACTGGGAACATGATCCATATCTAGGTCATGTTGATGGTGACATTATATATGGACGTGGTGGTAGCGATCAAGAAGGTGGAATGGCTTCTATGGTGTATGCTGCCAAGATAATCAAGGACTTAGATTTAGAAGATGATTATACATTGCTAATCACAGGAACAGTCCAAGAAGAAGATTGTGATGGGTTATGCTGGCAGTATATTGTTAATGAATCAAAGATAAAACCTGAATTTGTAGTAATAACTGAACCAACATCATTAAACATTTATCGTGGACATCGCGGTAGAATGGAAATAAAGGTCTCAGTTAGTGGAATAAGTTGCCATGGTAGCGCTCCGGAAAGAGGAGATAATGCAATCTTTAAAATGGCTCCTATCTTATTAGAACTACAAAATTTACATCCGAAATTATTAAATAATGATTTTTTAGGAAAAGGATCATTAACGGTTAGTGAAATATTTTATTCATCACCATCAAGATGTGCAGTAGCTGACGGTTGTTCAGTATCAATTGATCGCCGATTAACAGATGGTGAAACATTTGAAAGTGCATTGGAAGAAATAAGAAATCTACCTTCAGTTAAAGCTGCAAATGCTGTAGTTGAAATGTATGACTATGATAGACCGTCATATACAGGGTTAGTTTATCCAACTAAATCCTACTTCCCAACGTGGGTATTGCCGGAAGATCATGAAGTATGTAATAGTACAGTAAAAGCTTACCAAGGATTATTTAATGAAAAACCACTGGTAGATAAGTGGACATTTAGTACAAACGCAGTAAGTATAATGGGAAGATACAATATTCCTTGTATCGGATTTGGACCAGGGCATGAAGAAGAAGCACACGCTCCAAATGAAAAACAATGGAAAAGTGAACTTGTTAAGGCAAGTGCAATGTATGCAACAATACCCCTATCATACCTAAAACAAATAAACAAGGAGGAAAAATAATGAAACCACTTTTTAAAGGGAAACATTTTATAACATTAGAAGATTGGAAAAAAACAGAAATAGATAAATTACTTGAAGTATCTTTTGATCTAAAAAAGAAGTTCTACAATAATGATGATACCGATTATTTACACAATAAAACATCATTCCTTATGTTCTTTGAGCAATCAACAAGAACAAGAAACTCAATGGAAGCAGGAATCGCTCAATTAGGAGGTCACGCTAACTTCTTAGATACGTCTACAATGCAAATATCACATGGTGAAAGCGCGAAAGATACTGCAGTTATTCTATCTAGTTATGGACACGGAATTGCCTGCCGTAATTGTTTTTGGGAAATTGGAAACAAATTTTTAAACAATATGGCAAAACATTCAACTGTGCCAATCATGAACTTGCAATGTGATTTATATCATCCAATGCAAGGATTAGCAGATTTAATGACTATTCAGGAATTTCATCCCCAAACTAAAAATCTTAAAGTTTCAGTAATATGGGCATACGCGACAAGTCATAAAAAACCTATCAGTGTACCATTAACACAAATTTTACTCTTCCCACGTTATGGTATGGATGTAACATTAGCGTATCCTGAGGGATACAATATGCCAGACTGGGCAGTTGAAAAAGCTAAGAAGAATGCATTAGAAAATGGTGGTTCGTTTAGAATTACTCATAATATGGGGGAAGCGTATAAGGATGCTGACATCGTTATTCCTAAAAACTGGGGTAGTTGGGTAAACAACCAATCAGATGCAGTAGTAGATGATTTATTAGAATCTTATAAATCATGGAAGTGTACAGAAGAAATGATTAGTATGGCTAGTCCCAATGTACATTATATGCATGCATTACCTGCTGACAGAGGAAATGAAGTAGTAGATAGTGTTATTGATGGTAAACATTCAATAGTATATCAAGAAGCAGAAAATAGACTACATACCGCAAAAGCAGTTATGGTAATGACAATGGGGGACAAGTAGAAAGAAGGTAAACTATGAATAAATTTATGAGTGAAGCAGTAAAAGAAGCATTTGAAGGTATGCGTAAAGGAGACGGTGGTCCTTTTGGAGCAGTTATTGTTAAAGATGGAAAAATTATCGCTAGAGCACATAATGAAGTTCTAAAAACCAACGATCCAACAATGCATGCAGAAGTAAATGCAATTAGAAAAGCAACTAAACTATTAGGACGTTTTGATTTATCTGACTGCGAGATTTATTCATCATGTGAACCATGCCCAATGTGCTTTGCAGCAATTCACTGGGCAAAAATGAAAAGTCTCTACATCGGAGCTTCAAGATATGACGCAGCAAACATTGGATTTGATGATCAATATATTTATGATGTAATTAACAAAACAGCTGATCATCAACAAGTTGCTATTCATACAATTGACTGTGAGGAGTGTCAAAAGCCATTTAAAGAATGGAAAGAAATGGAAAAAAAAACACAGTACTAAAAATCAAAAGGCTATCGTTTTGATAGCCTTTTTACATAACTCTTAAAATTAGGTTAATTGAATACATCAATTAAAAAAACACTATAAATAGACGTATCTACGATATAGTGTTTTATTATTATATTTATTGGTCAATTAATCTGAAAAGCAACTTCCACCTATAAATTCACGTAGTAAACTATTGTTTGGAACCACATCATCAGAAATATCTACAAAGTACTTAATAAATTTAATTAATCTATTTGCAGTTATGTAGAATTCACTATCATTTGGAATTTCCATAAGTGTAGGTAGTGCATATTTCTTCATAACGCTTAACTCATACTGTAAACCAGAATTATATATATAATCAGCATGTTCTTGGTTTGGATAAATCCATTTAAATTCTCCAGCACGAACACTTCCCCACATACTAATGGTTCTTAATGCACTTGCATTTCTAAATTGCTTATCACGTACGATTCTTCTTAATAATCGTAAATTGGTAATGCTAATTGGATTATGATTATCTAAGTTCATTTGCAATTGTGGACTAATATAGATTTTGAATGTTTGCTTTTTAGGGATACTACTAGTTAACAAATCATTTAAAGCATGAATTCCTTCAATAATAATAGGACTTCCTTTTGCCACTTTTAATTTACGGTATCCACCACGGTTTTTAGTAGTAAAATCAAAGATAGGCATATCAACTTCTAAACCGTTAATCAAATCAGACATATTTTGATTAAATAATTTAATGTCTAATGTATTGATATGTTCTAAATCAACTTTACCATCTTCACCTACTGGTATATCATCTCTATTTAAATAGTAATCATCTAAAGAAATAGTGACAGGCTTAATACCACGAGTCATTAACTCGATACGTAATCTATTAGAGAAAGTTGTTTTACCACTACTAGATGGACCTGCGATGGCAATTAATCTAATATCTTGATTTCCCTTAATTAAATCTCCTAATTCAGTCAACATTGCATTATGTTTAGCCTCACACATATGGACAAACTCTATAACACTTTGGTTTTCGACATGGCGATTTAAGTTGGCAATTGTATCAGCTTCAACTAAATGAGCCCATTCACTTGCTTTTCTCAATGTATCAACATATTTAGGAGCATTCTTAAATTTAGGAATTCCCTTGTTAGCTTCTGCACGAGGATACTGAATTAAGAACCCAATATCATATGGTCTCATACGGTAAGTTTTTAAGTATCCTGTGCTTGGAACCATATAACTATACATATAGTTTTTATAGTTACCACAGCAGTAGAAGTGTACTTTACTATCTGGACGATACTCTAAGATATCAATTCTATCTTGATAGTTGTTCTCGATATAAAATTCCTCTGCATCTTTTGTTGTTGCCGTTATTCTCTCAAAAGGTAAATCTAAATCAATAAGTCTTTTTAACTCATGATCAAGATTTGCAAGTACTTCTTCTATATTTGGATCTGGATTATTTACGATATAACAAAATATACTACGACTGATACTATATTTAAATTTTATTTCGTATTTTGGATATATATTCTTAAATGCCATTGCAATTAAAAATCTTAGGCTTGCCTCATAAATATGTACTGCTTCGATATTACTTAACTCTAAAAACTCAACATCAGCATCATAGTTAAAACGATAAGAAAGTTCTCGTAAACGGTTGTTTACAAGCGCAACAGGGTATTCTTTATTAACGTCTTCAATAAGGTCTCTTACTCTTATTTCATTTTCAAATTTTTGTGTATTATTATTAAAATTAATTTCAAACATAACAACACCTCCTAAAAATTGTGTGTGACTTTATATTTTATTACAAATAGTTTAAAATGTAAAGGAATTCCTAAGAAAAAGGTATATGACTTAATGTAAAAAATAGTTGACATAATGTAAAAAATATTGTACATTTATAGTGTGAGGTGGTTTTATGAGTATTTCCGAATTAAGATCTAGATTTATAATGTTTTTATCAGGTTTCTTATTCATTTTTATAGTTGTCTACTTTTTAATAGTAGGACCTAGTAATTTTTTAGAAGAAAAGATACATTTAGTAATAAACTCAATAGTTGTCTTTGTTGTGATGGTTGCTATAGCTGCCAATGTTCTAATTACCAATAAGAAAACTAATATTGTTGATGAAAGAGATTATACTATACAAAGAAAGGCAACAAGTACTGGATTACTTGTTACAGCCTTGTATGTCTTTGCCTTGTCAATGATATTGTTTATTTCATATAGAACTATTGGTTTTGTTAATGTAAGTTGGATGTGGTTTATTGCCTATTCAACATTTAGTTTTACCTACTTTATAACTAGTTTTGCAAACTTTTATCTTTATTTAAAGGAAAACTAGTATGGAAAATAGAATAAAAGTTTTACGAACGATAAATGATTTAACCCAGGAAGACTTAGGGCTAAAAGTAGGGTGTACAAGGCAAACAATTAACTCAATTGAAAAGAATAAATATAATCCTTCACTGCTGTTAGGATTTAAAATTGCAGAAGTTTTTAATGTTGATATTAATGAAGTATTCCATTATCAAAAAAATAAGGATTGAAAATCCTTTTTTTTGTTGCTATTATAGTCTATAATACAGTTGTTTATGAGGTGACATTATGAATCGGACATTAGCTAGAATCGTATTAATTACTGCTGGGCTTATTTGGGGAATAGGATTTGTTGTTAATAAAACAATATTGGATAATAACTGGACGGAATCACAACTTCTTTTTGTCCGTTTTTTTACTGCAACAATCGCGATATTTATTATTTATTTTAAAAGGATAATTAAAACAGATAAAACAACTATTAAATGGGGTTTGTTTTTAGGAGTCTTTTTGTATCTGGGGTTTTACTTTCAAACATGGGGACTTGCAAATACAACTGCCTCAAATAATGCTTTGATAACTGCGGGATACATTGTATTAATGCCTTTGATTATATTTGTTTTTGAAAGAAAACATATTCATATAAAAACAATTGCAGCTGGTGTTATTACTCTTATTGGTATATCTTTGATTACTGTGAAGTTTGATGATTTAAGTGCAGGGATTTCATATGGTGATATGCTGACATTTATTGGCGCTTTTTTCTATGCTATTCATATTTATTTCTTAGGTAAAAAGGCAAAACAGGTAGACTTGTTTGTATTAATGGCATTTCAGTTATTATTATTTAGTATTGTAGCATTTATTGTTATGATGTTAAAAGATGGATTACCACCTGTTAATTTTAGTGATGTTAATAGTTATAAGTATTTGGTTTATGCAATTATAATTGGATTTTTTGCAAGTTTTGTCGCTTTCTTATTCCAAAGTATTGGACAGAAAAACACAAATGAAGCAGAAGCGGCAATTTTGATTTCTACAGAAAGTTTATTTGGACCTCTATTTGCCATAATGCTTTTAGGTGATGATTTTGATGGTTTTAAATTTTTAGGGATGTTTCTTGTATTTGCGGGAATTATTCTAAGTGAAATTGATCTTGATGTTTTTAAAGAAAGAAAAGAACGGATATGACAAAAAGACAATTTCTATTATTAGTACTTATTAGTGCTTTATGGGGTTCATCATTTATATTTATGAGGGTGTTAGCTCCTTTGTTTGGTCCAATATATACAAGTAGTATTAGGTTATTAAGTGCATCTTTATTTTTGTTCATTGTTTTTCGGTTTACGAAGGAAAGAGTTAGCTGGAAAAAAGATTGGAAATGGTTACTTATAATAGGAATCTTAAACTCATCTATTCCGTTTACTTTATATGCTTTTGCAGCGTTATACTTACCTGCAAATTTGAGTGTTATCTTAAACTCTACTGCCCCAATGTTTGGGATGATATTTAGTGTAATGTTTCTTGGAGATAAGTTTAAGTTAAATAAAATAATTGGATTAGTGTTAGGTACAATTGGAGTAATAATTATCAGTAGTGTTACTTTTGAAAAAAACTCATTGATGTTGTATCTATCAATACTTGCATGTATATTCTCCGCTAGTTTATACGGTTTAAGTGGAACCTTGGTTAAGAAGTACGCATCTGAAATTGATACAAGGCAATTAACTTTGGGATCAATGTTCTTCGCCGGATTAGTTGTCTTACCTTTTGGACTTTTTACGCAGATTGATATTAATATAGAGTTATATCATATTTTCATGATTGTTACATTTGGAGTATTATGTACTGCAACTCCATATTTAATATATTATAAATTATTAAAAGATATTGGACCTGTAAAAACATTAATGACTACTTATATGATGCCTGTGTTTGGAATTGTATGGGCTTATATATTTTTAAAAGAGGCAGTCAGCGTTAATATTGTATTTGGATTGATTGTAATTCTAGGCAGTATTTATTTGATAACTAAAAAAGTGAAAATTATATAATATTTTCACTTTTTTTTTGATTAGGTGTATAATATATAATGTAGGTGTGAGAGAGAGAGAAAATCACATGGAAAAGAAAGTAATTATAGAAGAGTTTGGTCGCGAAGACAGACCAAGAAGAAGAGATGATCGAAGTCATCGTGGTCATAGAGAACCAGAAGTAAGAGTGTATAAACACCGTCATTTTGACGAAGATAGGGGTCCTAGAAGACCTGAAGAACCAAGAAAGCCAAGACGTCCAGAACAACCAAGAGAACCGAGACGTCCAAGACCACCAAAACCACATAAACATTTTGGATTTAGAAAATCAAAAACTAAAATGTTTACTAGTAAAGATGAGTTAGTGGCATTTGTAAATGAAAAAGGTGAAGAAGGACATCAAATTGACATTTTCAAAATTGAAGATGATCTATATAAAGTTGTTGTCGTAGAAGCACCAATATTTAAAGAAATTGAAATAGAAGTAGAATAAAAAAAATAATACACCTACAAAAAATAAAGGAGCTAAATTAGCTCCTTTTCTTTAGTTTGTACCCCAAATTAGTTCAACAAATTCTGGATGATCAATAAATGGATTACGGTTTCCTTGGTAACCAAAGATTAGATCATTTCTATTTATTTCAAATGCATCTGGTAAATCATTTAAATGCCATTCAATTAATACTGATAATACACCGATGTTTGGTGCATCATTATTAACGTATTCGTTAATCTCTAAGTCGATTTCTCCACCGCCACCTTCATAACGAACTGCCATGTAGAAAATCATTCTAGCTACATCACCTTTTACTTCATCACGAGGTTCAAATGAATCACTATCTCTGTAACAGTCATCTGTATTACCTACTAAACTTCCACCTTCATCAAAGTCCAAGTTTCCACGAGAACTATTTACTGATGGATGGCTAGGACGAACATGATGCATATCATTGTGTTCAGCATCTCCGCGATCCATGTCACCTAAACTTCTTGGCCATACATGTTCTCTATTCCATGTAGCTCCATAGTCCCATGTACTAGGTACAGAATCACCTGTATAAATTAAAATAACATTGTCTGGGTTTTGTGGGTCTTCATCTGTCACTTGTAATGCTTGACGTAAATCGTCATATGATAATTCTGTGTGATCATCAATTAACTCATGAAGAAAAGTTTTTAAAACTTCCCCTTCTAAACCATCAGCGCCAGCGTAGTAACCTGTATACTCTACTGATAAAGTAGCTTCTAGTACTGTAATAGTAAATGTTTTAGTTAATGTTTCATCATTTAAAGTAAGTGTAGCAGTTAGAGTTACTACTGCATCACCTTCTCCATCTTCTGGTCGAGTTATAATCCCTGTAGTAGTAATATGTTGGGTATCACTTGATACCCAAGTGATAGATACTTCACCACTTGCAGTAATTAAATCTAAATCATCATTTGTTTCTAATGGTAATGTCAAAGCATCTTTAGTAGCTTGAATAACTTCAGCATCTTGATTTAAAGCTGGATCTGCTAAAATTACAGTATTGTATAGTTTTGTTCTAACAGTACCTTCATAACTGAAAGATGCGGTAATAGAAACACTTTGATTATGTTCTCCTTGAACTGTTTTATAATCGTCAGTTAATGTTCCTACGATATTTGAACTCCATGTAATTGTTACACCATTTAGTTCAGTTGGAAATTGGTAATCTCCAATTTCTTCTGGAACAACCATTTCACTTCTTACAGTGTCTAAAACCGATGTTTCTTCATCTTCAGTTTTTGGTCCGCAAGCTGCTAAAATAATTGTTAAAAATAGTAATAAAATTAGTAAGTATTTTCTTTTCATGTTAGTCACCCTTCTTATTCAATTTAACATTCTATTTTACTCTAAAACAAAGGATTAGACAATAGTTATTTGATGACTTTAATATTATCTTTATGATGTATATCGATTGCCTTGTTTTTTACTATATAATCGATTAGTAATTCAATTGCCTCTGTTTGTGTGTCATTGATAATTTCGCAATCACGAATGAAGAAGTAATCTCCACCACCACTACTACGGTAATTATTCATTACAACACTGTAATCTTTACTCATTTCTAATGGTAAGCCATTTTTTGTTAGAGATGTTATTTTATTTCCTTTTGAATTACCTACTTTGATTGTATATTCTATCCCATCATACATATCATAAGCATACAACTGTAATTTAGGAGTATTAAACTCATCAGCAATCTGAATTTCATTGTTTTCAAGTTTAAAGAATTCCGCAGTTTTTTCTAATGCCTTTTTAATGACAGCACCACTCATCTTTTTTATTATAAGTGTGTTTGGATAAATGTAGGTACCGATAACGTCTCTAATTGTAATGTTTTTTCTAAATCCTGAGACATTATTTCCTAAACTACAACTGGCAATATCTGCCTTTGTATAATCGAGTTGAATGTGATTTATTAATGATACTAATGGATGTTTATTTACTCTTGCATCTAATTGGTTATTGATTAGTAAATCCTGTTTCATAGAACCCACTGGAGTATCTAGAAAGTTTTGAGTTTCATTTTCCTCAGTTTGCAACAAATCAAGTATTTCCTGATTTGCCTCAATACCATCAGTATTTAGAAGTTTGTTTTCTATTAAACTGTAGTTCCATTCATCTGTGAAGTTAAACTCAATGATGATTTGGGACATGTTTTGAGCATTAAATCCTGGTTGTGAATATATTGTATTAAACTTTCTACCGTTCAATTGACGATGTTGGTGTCCTGTGAGAAGAAGATCTATCCCATCAATTTCTTCTAACATTTTACTACCTTGATTTTCACCAGTATCTTCATTAGTTAATTGCCATGTATCAAAATCTCTTTCAAATCCACCATGATAATTAACAATAATGAAATCAACTTGATCTTTTAAATCATTTACATATTTTTTTGTACTTTCAAATGCGTCTAATATTTCGATGTTTTCGATATGAGATGGCTGTTCCCAGTTAGGGATATAGTGTGTAGTTACACCAATCAAACCAATAATAGGACCATCATCTAATTCAATAATGTCATGGGTGATTCCTTTAATTGGTTCTTTTGTTGTTTTATTTAATAAGTTACAGTTTAAGATATCTGCTTCAACATGGTTTAGATAATCAAACAAGTAATCTTTACCATAATTGAACTCATGATTTCCAATTGATATATAATCATAACCGATTTTGTTAAATACTAATGCCATTGGGTTGATAATACCTTGTTTTTCTTTTGAGTGGAAATATGTTAAAGGACTTCCTTGAATAGTGTCCCCTGAATCAATCAGCATCGTTGAATCATCTCGCAATTTGTTAATCAGAGTTGATAGTTTTGCGATACCAACATTTTCTTGTTTTCTTGTAGAGTAACTTTCAGGATATACATATCCATGAACATCACTTGTATGTAATATTTGTAATTTTGCATGGTTTTTCATATTTTCACCTCTAGTATATTATATAAGAAATATGGTTAAAATGAAATAAAAAAAGCTTCATATAGAAGCTATTTCTTAATTTCACATTTTGCGTTATTAATTGAATACATGATCCAAATAAACCCAATCGATACAAATGCAAGTGCAACCAATTTCCATAATAAATTTCCGTTTGGCAATACAAGTGGAGTAAAGGCAATTCCGACTGCTGCTAAAAATGCAACAACACAAGAAGTACAACCAAATGTCAATAACCCAAATAAGAAAGTTATAAAGGGAATTGCATTAGAACCTTTTGGTTCAACTTTTGTTAGGTTATAGTTGATAATACTAAATCCAACCATGATTGCTGTTAGAAGAGCAATTATAATGTTTATTGATATGTGAAGTATAGTAACACCAATTCCAAAGTTTGCTGTCATTACTTGATAACTTGTATTTCCTTCAAAATCAAGGAATATATATAAACATAAGAAGATAACAAATAGTAATGAAAGCATAATAATATTGTTTTTTGTCTTTGCTTTTTCTTTGATAACTGTAAGCATATAATCACCTCTTAATTCATCATATCAAATCTTTTTATAAACGCAAATACAATTGCATAAGTTTTTTCTTGTTAAAGATTATGGCCTAATGTATAATGCGTTTTGTAAGAAGGTGCTTATATGGAACTTTTTAAAGAAGATGCTAAAAGCATCCCGTTGTTATTAGTGGGATATATCATTCTAGCTTTAGGTATATATCTGACAAAGTTATCATTATTAGGAATGTCTAGTTGGAGTGTCTTACATGATGGATTAACAAATGTTAGTGGTTTAACATTTGGACGGGTAACACAACTATTAGGACTAGTTATAATGGTGTTATCTATTTTTTTCTTAAAAACCAAAATAGGTATAGAAACAATACTTAATGTTGTATTGGTAGGATTCTTTATTGATTTTTTTGAGTTCTTATATCCTGTTGCTCCAGATGATATATTAATAAAATCAATTATATTATTATTTGGAATATTATTTACTACGTTTGGGAGAAGTTTATACATAACTTCAAAACTAGGACCAGGGCCTAGAGATGGATTGTTTGTAGGTTTAGCTAGAATTACTAAAATAGACGTTAAATACATTAAGCCTTCAATTGAGTTAACAGTTTTACTTATTGGTGTGTTATTAGGTGGAAAATTTGGGATAGGGACAATCATTATTACTTTTGTATCGGGATATATGGTTCAGTTCTTCTTTAGAATATTGAAATTTGATCCAAAAGCGGAAAAACAAAGTGATATTCTCAATTATATTCGAATACAAAAAATATAGATTTAAAGGACTAGTTTAATATTAAACTAGTCCTTTTTTTATAAATAAATGGGGAGTAATTATATATAATAATCATCATTTGTGCATATGCACATTGTTAAATATAATGATTTTAATTAGTATACGAACCTAAAATGAGTAAATAGGGCTTTATGGAGCAGTTTGGCCGTTTTGAGAGGTGTGTTATGATTGTTTCGTATACAAAATAATATCTTGTTAGGGGTTACATTCTTAGTTATAATATAACTAGTGGTGATTTTATATGTCGAAAATTAAGACTTTTAATAGTTCTTTAAACAAAAGTGTAACGTACAGAGATGGCAGTAAAAACAGTTTTAAAAATCAGGTTGATTCGTTTTTGAAATCAGCGATATTGAAGGCAAATGGTTTTAAACGGGTTTGCATAATTGGAGCAGGGAAGATGGAGGATTTTTCTCTGTATTTTTTTATGAAATATTTTGATGAAGTTGTTATTACTGATGTTGATATTGAAACATGTAAGAGTGTTGTAAATGATATGGACTTAAGTAAGATAGAGAAGAGTAAATTGAGTTATAGAGATGTTGAGTATACTGGGTTTAGTAAGACTGGTTTCTTTGACGATTTTAAGGAAAGAACTGTGAATGCGAGAGACTTTAAAAAACTTGATATGATTATTGATCAGAAATTGAGTGAGATTGATAATTATTATTTTTTAGATGAATATATCGGGTCTTTTGATTTTATTTATGTTTCACCAATTTATACTCAGTTAATTTATAATCAGGTTTTAATGGAGTGTTCAATGTTGCGAGAAAAAGGATATCCTGAACATTTATTGAAATATATTGAAAATAAGATGTTAGATGAAATGATAAACATTATTAATCGATTTAATGATAATTTGGATAAGTTATTAAAGATTAATGGTACGATGTTTGTTTTGTCAGATATTTTACAATTGAATAATGGTAGTAATTTTGAGTTACGTGTTCGTAGTAGTATTAAGAGTGTTGAGATTATGAATGATATTTATAATAGCTATAAGGACATGTATGGTATGGGTCTTGGGGATTATGGTCTTTACAATCTTGATGATAAATTTGAAAGTGCAGCTGGTAGGTGGTTGATTTGGCCATTTACTAAAGAAACTAGTTTTGTCGTTAAGTTAAAAATATACACAAAAAAAGAATATTTTGAGGAGGTACAAAAATGAAGTATGTAGCAACTTTTCTTGTATTGTTTCTAGTTTACGTTATGTTGGCTGGATTTGTCGTTCAAGAGTTGATACTAGGAGCTGTAATCAGTTTGATTTTAACTGTTATAATCGCTAAGTATGTTGATTATAAAATTGATTATATGTTTCCTGTTAAGCTTCTAAAGTTTGTTTTTGTTTATATGTTTGTGTTCATATGGCAATTAATTTTAGCAAACTTTGATGTAGCACGAAGAGTGCTTAGCCCAAAAATTCCTTTAAAACCAGGGATTGTTAAGGTTAAGACTGATTTACAAGGTGATTTTGGGAAGTTAACACTTGCGAATTCGATTACTTTGACACCGGGGACTTTGTCAATTGATGTTGATGGAGAGAACTTATATGTTCACACTGTTGAAGTAAAAGGAGAAACACCTGAGGAAAAGGCAAAAAATATTAGTGAACCATTTGAGAAGATTTTAGGAGGGATTTATAAATGATGATTTTAGATGTTGTTGTATTTTCTCTTGTAGGAATCGGAATTTTGTTAGCAGTAATTAGATTAGTTAAAGGACCAACACCTGCTAATCGTGTTGTATCGTTGGATACATTGAATATTATTGTTATTGGAGTTATAGCGTTATTGGCTAATCAATTTGAAAATGGTTTATATCTTGATATTGCGATTGTATATGCTATTTTGGCATTTTTGGAAACAATTGTGTTCGCAAGATATTTGGAGGGTAAAAATGGAAATCGTTAGTTATGTATTTATGATAATCGGTGGATTATTCTATCTTCTTGGCGGTCTTGGGATTTTACGTATGCCCGATGTGTTTAATCGTATTCAAGCGGGTACAAAGGCAACTACATTAGGTGCATTTAGTTTATTAATTGGTGTTGGAATTAATAATCCTGAGTGGTTATTAAAGGTCGGGTTAATTATTGTGTTTATAGCAATTAGTAATCCAATTGGATCTAGTGTATTAGCGAAAGCTGCATATAGAAGTGAACCACTTCCAAGTAATTTGGTTCAAGATGATTTAGCTGGAGGTGAAGGTAATGAATAGTATAGTTGATTTTTTCAATGATGCAGGGATTGTTGATTACCTGAGTTTATTTGTAAGTGTTTTATTAATTGTATTGGCGTTTTTAGCTATTAATGCGAAGACGTTAATTAAGAGTGTTATGTTCATATCTTCATTAAGTATGTTAAGTGTAATTGCTTTTGTGATTATGCGTGCACCTGATGTGGCTGTTACAGAGGCAGTTATTGGGAGTGGACTTGTAACTAGTTTATTTGTCTTTACTTTGTTAGGTGTTAGAAAGGTGGGACAAGAATAATGAAAAATTTCTTAGCTTTAGTTCTGTCTTTATTACTTGGTGTTTTAATTATTGTTAGTTTAAGCAATAATGAGTTTTTCCCTAATTATGGTGAAGCAGATGTTGATAATAGAGTATCTGGTAGTTACATTGATCGTGATGCAACTGAAACTAATACTGATGTTGAATTTGGGGTTAGTGATAATTTAGAAAGTGGACCTGCTAATATTGTTACAGCTATTGTTGCTGATTATCGTAGTTTTGATACTTTGGGGGAAATTACCGTATTATTTGTTAGTAGTTTGGGTATTGCCTTATTGTTAGGTGGTATTAGTAAAAAACGTTTGGAGTTAAACTTTAAACCTAATTTTATGTTAAGAGTTGGTAGTAGAGCGTTATTTGGGATTATCTTAATGACTGGTGTATTTGTTACTGTACATGGACATTTAACTCCTGGGGGAGGATTCCCTGGTGGAACGATGATTGCTAGTAGTATTTTATTACTTTATCTTGCAGATGATGAGTTTAGAACAAAAGTTACTGGCTTTAAAGTATTAGAGAGTATTGCTGGTAGCTTATATGTAATCATTGGTTTAGTAGGATTGTTTATGTTTGATTATTTCCTAGTAAACTTCTTAGATAATGGTATTTTAGGAGAGTTGTTCAGTGCTGGTATTATTCCTATTATTTATGTACTAATTGGATTAAAAGTTGGTAGTGAAATTTCTGGTATCATTGATAATTTCTTGACAGAGGAGGGTGTGTAGTATGTTACAATATGCAGCTATTATCCTAATTGTGTTAGGGCTATATGGAATATTATCACAAAGAAATATTATTAAAATTATTATCTCTTTAAATGTTTTAGAGATTGGGGTTAATATTTTTATTATTAGTGTTGGGTATGTTAAAGATGGTGTTGCACCTATATTTGGTGATAATGCTTTAACTAACGCTGTTAATTTTGTTGATCCTTTACCACAAGCTTTAGTTTTAACAGCGATTGTTATTGGGGTTGGAACAACAGCTTTAGGTTTAGCTTTAGCTAAAAACATATATCAAAAGTATGGTACTTTTGAACTTGATGAAATGGGGGAAGAATAATGAGTAGTGTATTGTTAATTGCTGTCCCATTACTTGCAGCGTTCTTAAGTATTTTGAATAAAAAGATGGCACCTTATTTATTACTAGTAGTTTCTTTAGGGTTAATTGTTTTATTAAGATTTATTCCTCAAGAAGTAGTAATGATTGGTGGATTTACAGCACCTTATGGAATTAACTTAGTATTAGATAGTTATAGTTATGTTGGTGTTTATGTTGTTAATGTATTGTTCTTCTTAGTAAGTTTAATTACGATTTGGCAATATAAGAAGTTAAGTAGTATTTTATTAGTAGCTTTAGCTGGTTTAAATGGTTTACTGTTAACTGGTGATTTATTTAACTTGTTTGTATTTATTGAAGTGTCAGGTATTGCTGCATATTTAATAACTACAACTAATAAAAAACCTTTAGCAACATTTAACTATCTGGTTTTAGGTACTGTTGGTAGTAGTTTATATTTATTGGGATTAATTATGTTATATGCGATGTTTGGGACATTGAATATGGCAGATTTAGCTAACAATATTAGTACAAGTGGTGCAAGTAGTTTAGTTACCGCTTTACCGTTCTTATTGATGTTCATTGGACTTGGTGTTGAAGCTAAGTTGTTACCTTTCAATTCATGGGTTAAAGGAGTATTAGGAAGTTCTAATATGTTATCTGGGCCAATGATTGCGAGTGTTTATGCGACGACTATTGGATTGGTATTGGGTCGATTATTGACAAGTGTATTTGTATTTAGTGATCAGCTGATGTTAATTGTTAGTATTGTTATTGTGTTTAGTATTTTAGCTGGTGAAGCGATGGCATATGCAAGTTCTAAATTAAGAGAAATCTTATTGTTTAGTAGTATTGCGCAAGCAGCTTTAGTAGTTTTAGTGTTTAGTTTAGGATTTACTGGTATTGCAGTAGTTATGGCTATTGTTAATGGATTTAGTAAATTGGTTTTATTCTTAATTGCAAACCATCTAGTTGAAGAAACTGATACTGATGAGATAAATGGTTTACGAGGTGTGTTTAGTAATAATAAAGTAGTTGGTGCTAGTTTTAGTGCAGTTACATTAAGTGTGCTAGGATTACCTTTATTCGTTGGTTTTGTTGTTAAGATGAATGTGTTAAGAGAGTTATTTGAAGCAAATAACTTCTTCATGCCAACTGTTATTTTATTGGCTAGTGTTGTAGAAGGTGTTTACTTCATTAAATTATTGATTAAATTATGGTATAGCAAACATGAAGCAGTTAAAGTTAAGTTTAGTTTTCCAATTACGTATTTAGCAGTAGTAGTATCATTGTTATTGGTTGTATTTGGATTATATATTGATGCTGTTAATGATTTTGTTATTTACATCGTAGGAGGGATCTTATAATGGCTAGTTTAGAGTTAGTATTATTAGGAGTACTTCTTGGTGGAGTATTAGCGTATTTATTAGGTAGAATTAATAAAATTATTGGGGCAACATTAACGATTTTTGTTACGGGGTTTGCTTTTGTAAGTATCGCATATTATGGATTTAATGGATCGTTAGATTCGACTGTCAGTATGATTCCATATTTAAGTTTTGGAGTTACTAACTTAGGAGTTTATTTTGGGATATTAGTTTCATTTGTATTCTTTATGGTTTCATTTTTTAATCCTTACTTTGTTGAGAAATATAAGTACCCAGGATTATATTCAATGTTATTCTTGTTTAGTTTAGCAGGAGTAATCGGAGTATTCTTTACAAGTGATTTCTTACAATTGTTTTTCTTCTTTGAATTAGTTGTTTGGACTAGTTTATTCCTAATACCAATGGGTAAAAAAGGAAAAAGAGCTGCTTCTTGGTATTATGGATTTAGTGCCTTTGGTAGTTTCAGCTTACTATTTGCAATCTTTGTGATGTATGTATCTAATGGTAATTCATTTGATATTGAAACAGGTTTAACTAGTTTAAGTAGTGGGCATTCGACTTTAGTCTTAATCTTATTTATGGTAGCTGGATTTGCTAAATTAGGAGCATTTCCGTTACATATATGGTTACCTAAAGTATTAAAATCTTCACCAGATCCTGTATCTTCAGTATTTAGTGGGGGATTAGAGAAACTTGGAGCTTTTGTGGCTGTTATTGGTTTATTGAAGATAGCTCCTGTGGGAATTCAAATTGATGTTATTGGAATGAGTTTATCTCACTATATTATTGCATTGTTAGGTGCTTTAACAATTGTGTTTGGTACTTTGATGGCAATTAGACAAGATGATGCTAAGAAGTTATTAGCCTACTCATCAATGAGTAATGGTGGTTATATCTTAGTTGCCTTAGCAGTTATGACAGATACTTCTGTAAGTGGAGCATTATATCATGTATTGGCACATGCTTTGGCAAGTACTGCTGCGTTCTTAGCAATTGGTGCTGTTAAAAGACAAACTGGTACTGCTAAAATGAGTGAACTTGGAGGTATGATTCATAAAATGCCAATTACTTATATGGTTTACTTAATCGCAATAATCAGTATGGCTGGTATCCCACCCATGGGTGGATTTATTAGTAAATGGTTGATCTTCCAAAGCGTTATTAATGAAGGTTTAATCTTTATTGCAGTAGCTGCTTTCTTTGGTAGTATTGGTAGTTTCTTATATGTATTTAGACCACTAGCTGCGTTATTCTTAGGTCAGGAATTACCTGAGTTTAAGAAAACGATTAAAGAAGCACCAGTTCTAATGTTAATCCCGATGTTGATTTTAAGTGGATTAAATGTATTTACTGGTGTATATCCAACTGATATTTTAACTTTCATTAATAGAATATTAGGTGAACTTGGAATTGATCAGTTGACAATTAGTACTTGGGTAATTACTGGTAATAATGGTGATTTAAATCCAGCATTAATTAGTGCGATGTTTGGTTTGGGTGTATTTATTGCATTCTTAATCTTTATCGTTCTTAAAAAATCTCGTAAAGTTGATTTAATGGATACTTATACTGCAGGTAACTTTGTATATACTGAAGAGTTACTACACTATAGTGTTGATTTCTACGCACCATTGGAAAGATTATATGAGAAATATATTAATATAATGAAAAACTTTTATAAAAATTTGGCAAATAAAGTAAGAGAATTTGGAGCATTTGTGAAGTATTTCTTCTTTACGAATAAACCAGAAGTGACTGTGTTTTGGATTATCATTGTTCTTGTATTCTTACTGTGGGGTGATATCTTATGATTAACGTTTTAATAGGTGTAGGTGTTGCCTTATTTGGATTTGTTTTACAAACTTCAATTGGTGGTATCAACCGTAAAGTAATCGCTAGATTGCAAAAAAGAAGAGGACCTAAATGGTACCAAGAGTTCTTAGATATTTTTAAATTATTATCTAAAAGAGCAACAAGCCATGGTTGGATATTTGACTTTGGTGTAATAATGGCTTTAGGTGGAATCATTGCAACTGCGATGTTCATGCCGGTGACAAATGATATAGTTGCATTTGCTAATTTTGATAACTTCTTTATCTTTGTATACTTAATTGCTGTTGGGATGTTAGGAATGGCAATGAGTGCATCTGGTAGTGGTAATCCACTAGCTAGTATTGGAGTTATGAGAGCATTAACTACGATGCTTGCATATGAGGTTCCGTTTATGATTGTTGTAATGACTATTATTAAGTTAACAGGAACATCAAGTTTAAGTGGAATTGCTGAATTCCAACAACTAGCAGGTAATAATTGGTTTATGATTGCCTTACCAATTGGTTTTGTTGTTTCTGTATTAAGCTTAATGGGAATGTTAGGTAAGAAACCGTTTGAAACATATATAGCGCCAGCAGAAATTGCATCAGGACCTATGGTTGAATATGGTGGAAAACAACTCGGTATGTTATTCATTATGCATGAAATTACAATCTTTATCGAAGTTAGTTTATTTGTACATTTATTCTTAGGAGGAGCTCCTAATATAGGAATCTTCTTAGTTAAGTACTTCTTAGTATATACAGGTGTTAATTTAATTAGTAATGTAAATGGTCGTTTTAAAATAGATCAAGTAGTTTTATTCTTCTATAAATGGCCATTGTTATTAGCTATAACACAAGCTGTAATCGCAATTTATTTTAAGTGGGTGATATAATATGATTTCTAGTAAATTTAGTCCAATAACCAAATTAACAAAAGAAGAAACAGATCGTAAATGGTGGGAAATTGGTGATTTCTTCAGAAGAAATTCACTATGGATGTTAATGTATTGTACAGGTTGTTGTGCAATTGAGCTACCACCAGCAATGACTTCAGCATACGATATGGAACGTTTAGGGATGGGGCCTATGGCTACTCCTAGACAAGCAGATGTTTTATTAGTAACAGGATATTTATCACTTAAAACATTACGTCGTTTAATCTACACATATGAGCAAATGAGTGAACCAAAATACGTAGTAGGATTTGGTAGTTGCACTATTAATGGTGGTATCTATCATGATTCTCATGCAGTAATTAATCAATTAGACCAATATATTCCAGTTGATTCTTATGTTGCTGGTTGTATGCCAAATACAGAAGCAGTAATGAATGGTTTTATTGATTTAATGGAATTAATCAAAACGAAAAAAGCTGATGGTTGGAAAAGATATAGAGATAACTATGAGTGGTATAAAAAGAATCAAGTTGATTCTTTAGGAGAGGTGCGTGTTAAAGATGAATTCCATCAATAATGTTGAATACGTATCGAACGTAGTTGAAAGTAAATTTAAGATTAATAAAAAAGAAGTAATCGATCAATATCAAGTATCTTTTGAAGTTAATAAAGATGATGTTCATCAAGTGTTATCAGTTTTAAAGCTTGAAGGATGGATTCAATTATCCTACTTAAGCGCAATTGATTGGATTGATGAAAATGAGTTTGAGTTAGTATATATCGTTATGAACTGGGAAAAACCTGTTCATGTTCAAATCCGTACAAGAATTGATCGTGAAAATCCAGTAATGGAAAGTATTTTACCAATTTTTGAAGGATGTAAATACTATGAACGTGAAGCACATGAGTTCTTTGGGATTAAGTTCCCTGGTAATCCTGATTATATGAAACAATTAATTTTAGAGAACTGGGATGATATGCCACCTTTAAGAAAAGATTTTGATCCTCGTGCTTATAGTGATGCTCATTTCGCAAAAAGAGAGTATACAACAGATTTTAGTAATTTAAATGGACAAAAAAGTAAACAAGAAGAACGTAAAACTCGTAAAGAGCGAATCGTTAATTTATTAAAAGGAGGTCGTAAATAATGAGAGAACTTAAATTATTTTTAGGACCTCAGCATCCAGGGATGCATGGGAATGCTTCAATCCATATGTTTGTTGAAGGAGACATTATTAAAAAGTCTTATCTACTTCCAGGGATGTTACACCGTGGTTTTGAAAAAGGTATGGAACGACACACATGGGTTAATAATATTTCATTAATTCCTCGTGTTTGTGTTGTTGAGCCGGATATCAATGAAATGGCATTTGCGATGGGTGTTGAAAAATTAGCTAATTTAGAAGTCCCAGAACGTGCTCACTATATTAGAATGATCATCTTAGAATTAGCACGTATTAGTATCCATTTAATGGCTTATGGTGGACTTGGAAGTCCTACTGGGAATTATACACTAATGTATCATGCACACGCTGATAGAAATACTATTTTAAATATTTTTGAAAAAATCACAGGTCATCGTATTTACCATCAATATATCGTTCCTGGTGGAGTTAGAAAAGATTTACCTGTAGGAATTGAAAAAGATATTCATGCTTTTTTAGATGATTTAGAAAGTCGTTATACTGAATACCGTGATTTAGGTATAGAAAACCCAAGTATTGTTGCTCGTATTAAAGATACTATTATGCTTCCTGAAGAAGTTGTATGGAACTTAGGAGTTACAGGAGTTGGAATGAGAAGTGCGGTTAATAAACCATATGATTTACGTAAGGTAATGCCTTATGCTCGTTATGATCAAATTGATTTTGAAGTACCTGTCAGTGATTATAGTGATGCACGTAGTCGTGTTGATATTAAATTAAAAGAGTTAGTTCAATGTATTGGAATAATTCGTCAATGTTTAGAAAAAATGCCTGAAGGTCCTGTCCGTGTCCCTGTATCAAGAGGACAATCAATGAGATGGTCTGTACCTAAAGGACATGTTTATAGTTGCGTTGAAAGCAGTCGTGGTGAGTTTGGTTATTATATGGTAAGTGATGGTAAAGATACTCATCCGTACCGAGTTGGTGTACGTGGTGCTAGTTATCCACAAGGTTTATTAGGAATTGAAAAATATCTTCCAGGAACACGTATTGATGATGCTGCCTTATGGGTAGACACAATGGGTGTATGTTCTCCTGAGATTGATAGATAGGAGTATATTATGAGTAAAAAATACCCAAAAGCAAGTATCTTTAATCCAATAAGATTATGGAAATACTTGTTTAAAGAACCTGTAACAATTCCTTTTGAAGAAATAATGACTAAGAAAAACGCCAACTATTTAAACCAAAACTCAATTATTAAAGATAAAAAAAGATTAGAATCATCACCTCGTGAAGCTGCGGATAACTTACGTGGTTTCCATACAAATGACTGGGAAGAGTGTATCGGTTGTTCAACTTGTGAAGAAATTTGTCCTACAGAGGCAATCACAATGGTAGAAAGACTAGATATTGATGAAAAACCAGGAGAATTACAACAAAGACCAATTATTGATTATGGTAGATGCTGTTTCTGCGCTTTATGTGTAGATACTTGTACTACTGGATCATTAAAAATGAGTAAAGAGTATATATATGCAAATACGGATCCTGATGCTTTCTTATTTATGCCTGAAAAAACATTTTTAGGTGAAGAAGTAAAAGAAGGATGGGTTAAAGATGAAAACTCTGATTTATTAGACCTAGAACGTGTTGACATGGAACATGAAGATCCAAAAGAAAGAAAAGGAAGTTTTGTTGAAATCGTTCGTGGATTTAGTAAAGAGTACGCAATGCAAGAAGCAGCACGTTGTGTTGAATGTGGTGTATGTACTTCAAGCTGTCCTGTACAAATGCATATCCCTGAATACATTAAGGCTATTTGGGAAGATGACATTGAAGGTGGCTTAAGAGCTATTTATGAAACAAACCCATTACCAGGTGTTTGTGGTCGTGTATGTACTCATAACTGTGAAACAAGTTGTGCTATAGCTGTACGCGGGGAAGCTATCGCTATTAGATGGTTAAAGCGTTATATTATTGACAGTGCACCAAATGATATGTATGAAAAAATATTAAATGAACCTGTTAGTGAAGTAATTGATGCGAAAGTTGCTGTTGTAGGTGCTGGACCTGCTGGTTTAGGTGCTGCATATTACTTACGTGTAATGGGTTACAAAGTAGATGTATATGAAGAGATGCCACAAGCTGGTGGAGTTATGCGTTATGGTATACCTGCATATCGTTTACCAGATACAGCAATCGATAAAGATATTAACTTTATTGAAAGTATTGGTGTTAAAATTCATACTAATACTCGTGTTGGTAAAGATGTTACAATGGAACAACTAGAAACTGATTATGATGCGGTATTCTTAGGAACTGGATTCTTTAAACCTCGTGATTTAAATATTCCAGGTAGCGACCATAAAGACGTTATTGGAGCAATGGACTTCTTACCTAAAGTACGTGAGTATGAAAGAGGAAACTTAAAACTAGATGATATTGATGTTGCTGAAAGCATCGTTGTTATCGGTGGTGGAGATGTTGCCTTTGATGTTGCTAGAAGTGCTACAAGATTACAAATGCTTAAATATGGTAAAACAGATGTAAAATTAACTTCATTAGAAAATGAAGATGGTTTACCTGCAAGTGAAGATGAGTTAATTGAAGGAGCAGAAGAAGGTATTGAGTTCTTCTGTGGAAATGGTCCTCAAGAAGTTATGCAAAATAAAAAAGGCGAAATCACAGGATTACGCTTATGGAAATGTTTATGTATCTTCGATACCAAAGGTCATTTCAATCCTGAGTTTGATAAAGAGTGTGAACAAGTCATTAATGGTAAACAAGTGTATATCGCAATTGGACAATCACCTGATTATGACTACATTCCTGAATCACTTCAAAGTAAACTTGAATTTAACCGTGGTAAAATCTTAGCTAATGAGTTTGGACAAGTTGAAAACAATGAATGGTTATTCGTTGGTGGAGACATTTTCCGTGGTCCTGATCTAATCAGCGGTGTTGCTGATGGACATAGAGCGGCTCAAGGAATTGATGAGTTTTTATATAAAAATGCTAAAAAAGCTAAAAGTTCAGACACATTAAAAGCAATGCGTCAAGCAGCAAAAGATAATACACCAAAATTAACCCCTAAACAAAGAGGTATCAAGTAAAAGAAAAAAGTCTGCCATTATTGTAAACTTACCACCAGGTAGTTGACAAAAATAGTGAGAGATAAATCAAACCTCAGTTCAAGTCTAACTTGGATTGAGGTTTTTTGTTATTCACCATATCCTATCTTTTATTATTCAGTAGAGAAGATTTCTATCATTCACTGATGAAGACTATAATTAAATACTTTAATAGAGTTATATTTTTGATGAACTAATCATTATTAGAACGATTAGGTATTTAATTAATTAGCCCAAGTTGAGTATAAAACAACGAATGGATTTAATTATAATTGTATCAAACTTATGTATATATGTTAACATATAAGTATCAAGGAAAGTTGCATGTCGCTATTTTTATACCCAAAAGAGGGGAATGTGTTCATGAGAATTATGGAAGAATATAGCGTGTGTCTGATAACTCGTATACACTATTTCTGTAAGATTATAGGATTTAAGTGTTGCATTAGTGTAGAGATAAACTTACTAAGTATATGTTATAGTATATTGTAGAAATTGATGTGGAAGGGGGAATGTTTATGTATATGTAATGTAAATCCAAGAAGACTATTTTGGATTTTTATTTATATAACTTAAGAAAGAGGGAGAAAAAATGATGAAATTTTTAAGAGGTAATATAACAAAAAAATTTATTCAGCTATGTACTGAAGTAGTAAAAAAATCAAAGAAATTATTAACAATTGCAGCAATAATATCTTTACTATGGAGTTATGTTCCATGGACTTTTATTGATGCTATAACAACAGAAAATACAGAGCTTCAAAAAGAAATTGAGCTAAAAAAATATAAATCAACAACTGATGATGATTTCGATCCATCTACAGTAGCTCTTCTAAGTGAAGATGTTAATCAAAGAACAAGGACAACGAAGACATTTAGGAAAATAGATGGGACTTATGAAATATCATTGTATGATCAGAGTGTTCATTATTTTGATTCAGGCCGATGGATGCAAATTAATAACAGTTTAAATGATTTGGGGACTGATTTAGAGAATAAGGCAAATCGATTTAAACTTAAAATACCGAAAACATTAGGTGAAAATAAAGAAATCAAGTATAAAGAGGGGAATTATGGAATCGATTGGACTGTAAAAAACATTGATAAAACAGAAATTTTCTATAACGATGAAGTAGTTGAGCCAAATAGTATTAAAGAAGTAATCAACTTAAACCAAAGAGTCATTTATGAGAATGTATTAGAGAATGTTGATTTAGAGTATATTTTGCTTGGAGATAAAGTGAAAGAAAATATTATCTTAAAGGAGTATTTGGAAGATTTCAGTTTAACATTTGAATATAAGTTGAAGAATCTGAAATTAGAAAAATATGAGGAAACCTACGTCTTTGTTAATGATAATGGTGAGATAATATATAAGTTTGCTGATTTATTCATGTATGACAATACACAAAATCTATCTTATGATGTTGAGATGAATGTGATTGAACTGGGTGATAAGGTATATGAGATTACTATTAGGCCAAGTAATGACTGGTTGAAAACTGCTACATATCCAGTTATTATTGATCCTATGTTTGAGGATCCCTTTCCTGATCCAGACCCAGACCCAACATACAATAACCCTAGTATAAGAGATAAAGAAGCAACACCTACAGGAGTCAATGAAAACGCAAATTATCAACGTGTTGGAAGATATTCTTCAAAAAATTACAAAACTTATATTGAGATTGATTTTTCCACTGTTCCTGATGATACAACTATCACTTATTCGCATTTACTTTTAGGAACATACTCTAGTCCTTCCACTACATGTAGTGATAGTGATGGATGTGTAGTTGAACTGAAGAAAGTTAATGGAACTTCAGACTGGAATGATATAACTAATAGTTACTTTAGTGATGTAGAGAATTTTGTGGAGGACTACAACATTTTTGAATATGATGAAGGACTAGGTATTAGTAGATGGGATATTTCAAAAGCGTTATTTGATTGGAGTAATCTTGGAAGTAGTATTGGTATTATCGAACTTAGTATGGACTATGCAATCAAAGATAATTATGTTTCGTTCGCAAGTGAATCATATTCATTAGTGACTGGACCTAATGTAATTATTGGATATCAATCAAACACAGGGATAAATAATTATATGACATATCATAGTGCTCCTGCTGGCGATGCTGGAGTGTTTATGATATCTGATTTTACTGGTGAGTTAAATCTAGTGAGAAATGATTATACAGGTTCTCATGGAGGTATGGTAATAGAATTAGGAATGTTTTATAGTGAAAATCTTAAGGAGCAAAATATCGGTTATGGTCTAGGATGGAGAACTAACTATAACTCGTTTGTTGTACTGGATTCAAATGAGTATGTTGTTACTGAACCTAGTGGTAATGTAACTCGTTATGAACAAGTTCTTTGTTCTGATGTTACAGATGAACCAGAAATAAGAGATAACACATCCGTATGTTATCTTGCCAATGATGGAAGTAGACAAATTCTAATCAGTTTTGATTATGATGGTGATAATACTGATGAGATAATAGTTTATACAACTGATAGGTTTAGGTATGTGTATGAATTAGGAGCATTATCAAAAATTGAGGATTTAAAAACTGAATACTTCATTGACATATTATTTGATAATGGACAAATTGGATCAATTGTTGATCATTATGGTAATGAGATTCTGTTTGAGTATGATTCTGATAATAATCTAAAGTATGAACTTGTTAACTTATGTCAAGAATGGAATCAAGAGGATGAATGTACAAAAACTAATCTAATAGAAGTTGTTGAATTTATATATAGTATAAGTTCTGGAAGTATTGATTATAACCTATCAAATATCAATTACTACAGAGAGTATAGCGATTTAAATGGGATCCACGATTACACAGATATTAGATCAAGCACATTAAGTCAAGCTTTTACAGACTTTTTGTATTACGCAGAAAAATTATCAATTACATATACTTATTTTGATTCTACCAATGAGGATAACAGAGTCAAATCTGCATTGTCGTCAAATGAGTATAAGACTGAAATAGAGTATAATTTGGATAATTCTGTATCTAAGTATGTATTTACAAAAGGTGCAGAGAACCTTGGATATATTGATATTGATGTTAATTTTTCTGTTTATCAAACAAAGTTTACTGATCACAAGGGAGATAGTATTGTTTATACTTTTGATAGTTATGGACATACTGTCAACACTCTGGATAGCTTTGGATATTCAACTTTTAACAGATACCTAAATGCATATTCAAATGGGATAAACTCTTCTGGAAACAAGTTCCTTCATCATAAACTTGTCGAATCATCTTTACCTCAAAACACTCAATTAAATCCGATAAGTAATCATAGTTTTGAGTATAGTATACTTCATAATGATGATAATTGGGACTTGGTAATTGATGACAATGCTGGGTCTACCATTGCGCCAACTGCATCATATTCAAGTTCAAGAAGTTTATCTGGAGAGAAGGCAGCATTTATTGATGTGAACTTAGGACAAAGTGCTCATATTGAGCAAGACATAATTCTTGATGAGGCAATTGGATACAAGTTATCAGGATATGTATATGGTGTTAACACAACTGATGCATATTTATCTGTTACTGCTAATGGTGTAACAGCGAGTTCAAGTTCAACAAGTTCATCAGGAAAATGGATATATCTTGAGGTAACTTTTGATGTGATTAGTGATGATTCTATAGTTAAGATTAAGTTATTTAACGCAGAAGAGGGGATAGCATATTTTGATGATATTCAAGTAACGGATGCTTTCATTGACACGAGAGTAAATGTGTTAGATAATCCTTCATTTGAGTCAAACACAACAGGGTGGACGTTGTATGGTGCTACTAGAGTTGCAAATAATGCTGAGCTTTTAGAGGGAGAACTTCATGATAGCATTCTTGGCAATTATAGTATGAAAATTATAGGAAGCCCAACTTCACGTAGATATTTTGAGAAAACTATTGGTACATATGAGTTTGATGCCGGAAATAATTACATTGTTGCAGGATGGTCTAAAGGTAACCTATCTGCAATTTCAGGTAATCTTGATTCAGAGGATGATAAAGTGTACGGGATAATTGTAACAATGATAGGTGGAGTAACTCCTATAGAACTATACTTCCCATTTAACTCGAATATAGAAACGTGGCAGTATCAGGCCAACAAGTTCCATATTACTGATGATGTTACGTCAATAAGTATAAAAGTAGTTTATCAAGGTGAAGGAACAGCATATTTTGATGGAGTTCAGGTTTATAAGGAATCTTTTGGTAATGAATATGAGTATGACGATTTTGGTAACATTAGTAAAATTAAGATTGCTGAATCGGGAGAAGTAGTAAGTTATAGCTATAGTCTTGAAGACAGATTTTGGAATGAGTACACAGAGTATATGTATCTAAAGAAATGGCATGTGCGAGAGAATGGTGAGTATTTAGCTGCAACAGGTGTTAACTACATTGCAAATAAACTAACAAGAAATGCAGAGAGGAAGGTAACTGCAGTAACACATGGATATGATAGTAATCAAGATGGAGTTATTGATGGAAGTTTCTTCAATAATTTTTACTCATATAGTCATAATCAGCAGTACTTGGATCTTCAAACGAATGAGTTTGATGATAGTAAGGATTTTGATTTCAGCATTTTAACCGGGCTTCTAGACTCATTTAAAGACGAAAACAGTGTTGAAAGCACATACACATATGACAAGTTGGGTAGAAAGTTATCTGAAAGTAAAGATGGAACAACTTATGAGTATACATATCAGGATAATCTTCTGACAGAAGTTACTATTAATGGAATGATATACACTCTAGAGTATGATAATCTAGATAGGTTGCAAAATGTTTTAGTAAATAATGTTTTCTTGAAACAATATGTCTATAGAGAGTATGGAGTAGATACAAATGGCGATCAAATTGATGATGAGTTCTATTCCAGTGGGCAATTATCTCAGGGAACTTATGGTAATAATGATACTCTAATATTCAACTATAATGATAGAGAGTTGATTGAGAGTGTTGAGTATGGAATATATAATCCTACAACTGGACAAAGTTTAACAGATATGAAGTTTAGATTTGAGTATAATAGTACAGATATGTTAGCAGTTGTATATGATATTCTTGCAGAAAAAGAGTATTATTATAGTTATGACATAGTTGGACGAATATCTAAAATCACAGATGAATCAAATAATATAATTGAGTATTCATATGATGATTATGGTAATTTAAGTGTATATTATTATAATATTGATGGTGTACAAAACAATGTTTTATATCAACATGAAACTACGAGTACGAAATATGATAAAACTGTGTTTGGTCTTAATGAATTTGACTATACGTATGAAACGACCGGACTAAGAAGATTAGTTAATGTAAGCTTAAAAATTAATAGTCAAGTGAAGTATTCAAAGGACTATGAGTATTATAGTATTGCAGACCCACTAATGGGGAATACTTCATATCGAATTAAGAGTGTTGATTATGGAGTTGGTACCAATGCCTTTAAAGAGACGTATGATTACGATAATGTAGGTAATATAATTAGCATCACGAAAGAAACAAACTCTATTACATATCTTAAAGAGTACTTCTACGATAACAAAAACCAAGTTTTACGAGAAAATAATGAAGAACATAATTACTCAATAATATACTCTTATGATAGTTATGGAAATGTTCAAACAAAATTTTATTATGACCATAGTATTGGAGACACCCCTATTCAAACAACTGAGAGAACTTCAAACACGTATACATATGATACAGTATGGAAAGACAAGTTGAGTACTGATACATATGTTAATTCAATTACATCTGAAATATTCGTTCTTACATATACTTATGATGAGATTGGGAATGTTATACTTATTGATGATACTAGGGGATCAAATTATGATGTGAATTACGACTGGGAAGGAAGAAATCTAGTATCTATATCAAAGGGTTCCACAGTAATCACTTATAAATATAGTCAAAATGGAATCAGAACATCTAAAACAGTAAATGGAGTTACAACAGAATATTATCTAGATGGAGACAAAGTTTTATATGAAACTAATGGAACAGACTATGTTTCTTATGTATATGATGTTGATGGATCATTAATTGCTATGAATTATAATGGTACTGAATACTATTATGTCACTAATTTATTTGGTGATATAACATACATAATTGATTCAACATCAACAATTGTGGTAGAATATAGCTATGATTCATATGGTAGATGTAAAATAGAGTATGATTCAGGATTAGGTTTGGGTCTAATTAATCCATATAGATATAGAGGTTATAGATTTGATGAAGAGACTGGACTTTATTATTTACAATCAAGATATTATAATCCAGATACCGGAAGATTTATAAACTCAGATGGTATAATTAAATCGAGCGAAACTGTACTTGGGTTTAATATGTTTTCCTATGCAGAAAATAATCCTGTAATGAACATTGATCCAAGTGGGTATAATTGTTATTATCAAGATTTGGATGGAGATGGAGATGCTACTGATTCAGATGGTGGAACTTGTGGAGGAAGTACTTATTGGACAAATGGAGGAACTTTCGCAAATACCTATGGTTACATTTCTCCAGGGACTTCACATAGTAATTATTCGTATAATGATATAAATCCAACTGGAATTAATTCTGGAATGGGGAATATGATTAATAGATATGGATCAACTTATGGACTAAACTCATGGACATCTGGAGAGTATATATATGGTTTGAAAGGTTTTAAAGACACAAAAACATGGAATTCCACTCTGTTTTCAGGAAATGGTATTAACCACACATTATATGGTGAGGGACCTGGGAGAGGTGGGCATATGTATCCTGCTAAAACTAACAAAACATCATTCCCAAAACATTATGGATCAGGTATGATAATGACAGCTATATCTCAAGTATATATCTCGCCAAGTTCAAACGTATATTATAGTAGGGGTTATATTGTTACAGAAGGGAAGTATGATGGTATGTATATTCGAGTTGTAACAAGACAAAATGGTGAATTAGTAACAGCATATCCGATAAAAAATTAAGGAGGTAAATGTGAATAATAAAATGTTTTGTATGAGAGTGGAGAAACTTATTAATAACTTGTACTTAATAACAGAAGACAAAGATTGTATTATGGTAAAGGAACATATGGATTATGGCGAACATATTGTAACTTTGTACATGTCTGTAAAAATAATCATAGAAGAAAATATTAGAATAAGTAATAGTGATTTTGTGCAAATTGTCAACTTACTTAATGAAGGACATATTAAAGAAGAGAACGATAATCTGATAAAAGAATTGTCTTATTTTATTTGTGACGAATGTGATGATAGGTTATTCAATTAAAAAAGATGAGCAGATTGAATTAGTTCGTTAAAAATGGACACTAAAAAAAAAGAGACTGATCCAGAAGGACTATCTAAAAGTGCTGGCAAATATAATAATGACTTTAGATGGAATACAGCAAATGGATGGTTTAAACGTCATTCATAAATGAAATTTAATCGCGATGTAGTATCAATTATTCACTTCAATTATAATAAGATAACAGGCATAACAGCAGATTTTAAGTTTACGACTCAATATAAGGAGGGACTATGAGGGTAAAATGTATAAGAACTATAGTAGTTGATCAAATGATTTCGAAGAGTGGAAAGAGCCAGAAAATGATAGACTTTACTGATGATGTGAAGATTAATGAAGTGTATAAAGTTTATGCTATTTTGAAATCACCATATTCCACAAGATTCTTATTATATGTAAATGATTATTTAGAGTTTATTGAGGAGGACTGCTTTGAAATAATTGATAATGAGTATGACGACAACTGGATTTCAAAAGTTTTTGAGTATCCAGAAGAGAAATGGGAGATAATAGGATATCCTCTTATTGTAAATGATGAGGACCATTTTGATAAAATCTTTGAGTGGAGTAAAGATGCCATAAAGCAGTTTCTTGATTTGCATGATATAAGTAATGGAAATTAAAAAATTGATAGGAAACTCAGAAGGTGTAATATCGCATCGAATACTTTTTAACAAACCATTTAAATGTAGTATTAAGTTATCTATTATAGAGTATAATCATAAAATAATGGATCAGTTTTTTACTCTTTCAATAGGTAAGGGTAAAAAAGGTAATTTTTGTGTTGGCAAAAAAACATTCAAACCTAAAGGCAAGAATAGTGGAATGATAGTGCATGTAAAAGACTATAGTGTACCATTCGATATTGAGGTGACTCTTGAAGACTCTTGGTTTATTATTAATAGTGGATATTATTATCAGGATAATAATGGATATAGATTTCAAATGCTTCAAGCAGTTGGGCAAGGGATGTTTTATAAGAAAATTAGTGAAAGAGAGATACATATTCATATATCTAACTCTAAAGAGGAAAACTACTCTGATTTAATATTAAGATTAGAGTTTATTGATTTACTAACCTAGATTTTGTCACTGTTGGAGGAAACGTTTAAAAATATATTGAAAGAAAAAGGATATGCATTTCAGATAGAACTTTGCAAAACTGTTGGAAATACTTGATTCGTCAAAATGAATACTCATAGAGTATTGTTAACCAAAACATAAAGAAAAGAGATGCAAGGACTTGCATCTCTTTGTACTGTAAGTTATTAATTATATCATAGCTTTTCAGTTGTCGGGGACAAATCAGCTTACAAAAATTTAGTACAAGATATTTCAATTCTTGTCTGATAAAAATCGTAATAATAACTATCCTCAAGAGTGAATTCAGGTCTGAACGTTAATCCTCCAATGAAACTTGTAGGTATTAGATGTATATAATTAGTATCATCAATACTCAAAACAAATTCAGTAGATAGAAAGTTTGGAAAAACTCTGGTACTCTCAGTAAATGTCTAACTTCTATAATAACAAGGTAAAAACTGTCATCAGCTATGTTTAGTAGGATGTTTTTTGTGACACACGATGAAGTTTCCAAAGCTAACTACTTGTAACAGGTAATATGAGTACAAACGACACAAGTATTAGATTTGTCGTCTTGACAATCAAACTACTCTAATAAAATGAAAACACACAGAGCAAGGAAAACGATACATAAATATAAAAAAAGAGGACTCACAATTATTGTGAGTCCTTTAAATTTAGTTATCATATGGTTCTAAGAACATCATACTGTAGGTACTTGTAGTTGGTAAATAGAAAACAACTAATAATACTTCATGTTCCTCAGTTTCTGTACCGTAATCAACTGTGAATGTTGTACTATATATTTCATCATTTAGTTCATCGTATTTAATAGTTACTGGTGAATATGTAACAGTGGCAGTAAACATATTATTACGCCCTTCTAAACATTCAGGATCTCTCATACTACCACCGAAGTACGTTTCACATAGTTCATTGGCTGTGATTGTACTATCTGTAACATCAAGGATAAATTGATTTAGTAATGTCTCGATTTCATTTATTGATTGTACTCGTTCAGCATTATCAGGTAGAGCAACTAATTTTCCTTCATATAGAAGTGTAAATGTTAAACCATTATCAGTTTCATAGATTATTTCATATAAATGAGTTTCTTCTGTACCATCAGTAAAGATATAATGTATTTCAGTTTGTAAGAAAGTATTATAGAAGTCATTATGAACACTTATATATTCAAAGAAAGCTGAATCGATGGTTTTACCATCTAATGAGTTTTCGCATACAGCGAAATCTAAGCAGAATGAAGCAACATCGATATTACCGTTGTTTAATTCAGTAACTAAGTAGTTAACATGTGTAATTGCCTCTTCCTGTAATAACGATGATTCATTATTAAGGAAAATAGTAATATAACCCGTTTTTAAAATATTATATTCTAGCATTAAGTTAAATTGTCTTTCGGAAACAAACACACCATCAGGATCTCTAAATTCAACTTTGAAATATGCATACTCATCTGTTCTATATACCTCAGTAACTATACTTGCGAATAGTTCAGCAGAGTATTCCTCACGACCACTCAGACAAAGGTCATATTCATAATCATTAAAGTAATTTTCACAAAAGTATTCATTTGTCATAGTTTCATCACCTAAGGCAAGAACAAAATTGTTTGCGATAAGCTCGACAATTTCAGAAGAAGGCATTATATAATCGAAGTTAATTTGCAACTTCATATTACCTGCTACATCATGGAATACAGTAAAATTGAACTCATGGTAATTATTGTTTAAAGTAAACGAACCATGATACTCGTAATCACTACTTATAGATACATTTCCAATTTCAAGGATATAGTTCTCAGCAAGTAGATCTTCACGACCTATAATTCCATTAAAGTACCACCCATTACCATATATCTCTGCAATTTGATCATTTGTGATTGTTGGATCAAAGTAATCTACTAGTAGGTTATTGAAGAGAGTTTGGATATCGTTGATATCATAATATCTTTCATATCTTTGGGATTGCCAGCCTTCAACTACTAATGTGTCATCAAGTAGTAAATAAATATAGAATTGCCATGTAATATCAGCTAAGATGTTGTCTTCTAAATCAACTACATATAATCTAGCAATGTAATCTTTTGAATCTAATGGCTCTAGAATTTCTTCTAATTTAAGCTGTTCGTTGTTGTCAAAGAAACCTTGTCTAAATCCTGTACAATGAGTAAATACTTGTCCATAAATATCACAGAACTCATCGTGGGTAATTGATTGATCGTTAAATGTGATCACAAAGTTATTAATGACATCAATACCTACTGATGAATCTACATAATATGCGAATTTCACAGGATTGTGTAAACTCATTGTTACTTCGTTATCAGAGTTAAAGTAAAATTCTGGCTCAAAACTAATCATATAGACTATATTGTTTTGATTATTATAAACTGCGTAATCAATATAGTATGGTGTGAATAGTAGCTCATCCATATATGGATTGATTGTATAATCGTTATCAAATAATTCCTGACGTAAACTTGTACAGAAACTATAAACTTCAGGTGCAGCCATATTACATACTTCATCTATTGGAGTATCTGGATCATCTAAATAATCCGCAAACATCCAAACTAGTGATGTTTTATCGCTAGTTGAGATGAAATCATCTGGATTAGCAAAACTCATTTTGATTTGACCATTATCTCGATAGAAGAATACTGATAAACTGAGTTCTTCAACTGTACTATCAGGTTTTATTAGTTTTAGTTCAATTGTGTAATAATTGTTCTCTTCAATTAGATTTTCTAGATAAATCTCATAATCACTATAGATTATTCTTGTCATTTCAGAGAAGCAGTATTCAAAACTATCATCGTCAAAGTACATATTACAGATATCTGTAGGTGTCATATGGTTGTAAATCGAATCTATCATTTGTGTCACTAGGTTAAAAGCTTGACTATGTGTGATTTCATCAAGGTTACCTAATGGAAGTAAATCAACTAATAATGGATCTAAACTTGAGAAATGAGCAATAAACTTATAAGTAGCGTTGTCTGTCATAATGAACTCAAAGCTATATTGATTGATTTCATTATCATAATATAAATAGTAACTAGTTATAAAATTACTCATATTGATTTGGTCATTCCTAAATTGGCTAATAATTAATTTATTTGTATCATCAATGTATTTATCAACAAAATCAGTTGTTGGCATTGTAGAGTTAAAATCTATAACAAAGTTATCGAGGAATTCTTGTGCAGTATTCCATTCGATATTCTCGCCATATGGATTAAAGAATTCCATTTTAATATTATTATCTTCATCTACGACAAAGTTTACTTCAAATTCTTTTGTATATGAACTGTCATTATTGTAGTAGTGTAATGATAAACGATATAAACCTGTTTCATCAGCTTTGAAGACATCTAGTTCGACAAATGTATGACTATAAATCGCTTCATCTCTATCATTCATACAACCCGCAATGCTTTCAGCGAAGAAGTATGTGATACAGAAATCGAATGTATCTATTGTATGATCGTTATAGTCAGATATCATATTTTTGATTATCTCTAAGTACTCAGATTCTTCATTTCCTTCTGTACCTACTGTTCTGACTTTAAGTTCTCCATCAATGTAGAAGAACCATCCTTCAAGTTTAATTTCAGATACGTAATCAGAATAGACTAAACGTAATTCTATCATAAAGTGATCTTCGTATTCATATAAATCGATTAGTTCAATTGTATACCCTTCATCAATCATCATTTGATATCCTTCAAGACAATCTGTCACGTTATCAGGATCATACCCATAATTACATACATCATTGATGTTTAGTGTTGGATCTTGAAAATCAGTTAACAACTGTTTATAAAAATCTGTGATGGTACTAATTGAGTAATCGTCTTCTTCATCAGTAAAGGTCATAATGATATTACCATCTGAATCATAACTGAATGTTGCATTTTGATAGATAGTTTCTAATGCAGTAGTATCTTCTTTGATGAATATACCTGCTGTATATAAATCACCATCACCATCAAATGAATCAAGTTCATAGGTGATTCCATCATTAAAAGCTTCTTCACGTGCTTCAATGCATGAAGCAGCTTCATCATTTGGGAAATATTTTTGACAAATTGTTGATGAATCTATGTTTTCATTATTATAGTCCTCAATAAATTGCACAAAATGAGATCGAGCGTCTTCGTAACTTACTGTTTTAGTTTCAGGATTTACTGTTTCTTCTTCATAATCCCATTGGCTAATATAAATAACACCATCTAACTCAGTAAGGTAAATAGTGAAAACAATGTCCATTGTAATATCATCAGTTGTTACATAGATTTTGTATATATCTTCGTCATCTAACGCTAAATCTTTTGATATTTCTACGATATTGAAAGTTTCATAACCATTAGGGAAAAAGCCTGATCTATCTTCACGACATTGATCAAGCAAGGCTAAATTAGTAATTGAGAAATAAGTTTCACAGAAAGTATCGTTTGTAGAGTTATCATGTTCTTCTAATATTGTACTAAAAATATTACGAACAACATCATCCTCTAAGTCACCAACGTTCTCACCTTGGCAAATATCACTTTCTGGATTCTCTGTACAGTACTTTTCACTAACTTCTTCAATGTCGTCAGGTTCTAAGAAACAACCACTCAAACTAAATGCAAAGAAGAAAGTTGTAACTACTAATAATAGTTTTTTCATTATTAATCATCCTACTCTCTTTATTATTCTACACATATATTATAAAATATATGTTTTTATTTTTTATGAATAAAATGTGAATTTAAATATACGGAAAAGTGAATAGTCACTTTTCCGTATATTTAAATTCTTTACCTTCCCAAGTTCTAATTGTATATGTATCGTTTGTTTTATCTACAATATATTCAGGAAGAAGTGGTACTTTACCTAGCCCTTTAGGAGCATTCATAATATATGTTGGAATTGCGAGACCTGAAGTGTTTCCTCTAAGGAATTCCATGATTCTTAAACCATCCTCAAGTCGTGGAATAAAATGCATTGTACCTTTTACGTTTTTTGCATGGAATAAATAATATGGTTTAACTCTTAGTTCAAGCAATCTTTGATTCAATAAAGCCATAGTATATGGGTCATCATTGATATCTCTTAATAAAACTGCTTGATTGCCCAAAACAATACCTGCATCTGCTAGTTTATCACAAGCTAGTTTGCTGTCAGTGGTGATCTCATATGGATGGTTAAAGTGAACATTTAGATAAATAGGATGGTATTGCTTTAACATGTTTACCAGATTATTGGTAATTCTCATTGGCATTGTTACAGGAGTTCTTGTACCGATTCTTATGATTTCTACATGAGGTATTTCCCTAATCGCTTTTATAATTTTTTCTAATTGATTATTTGACAATAATAATGCATCTCCACCAGTTAGTAAAACATCTCTTATCTCTGGGTTTTCTTTGATGTAGTTAATTGATTCTTTGAGTAGTTCTTTGCCTGTGTGGATGTCTTGTTCATTGATTAGACGTCTTCTTTGACAATGACGACAATACGATGCACATTTGTTAGTTACATTGATGATTAATCGATCAGGATATCTTCTTGTGATACTACCAGCAGGGTTTGTGTTTTTTTCATCCATTGGATCAATTTCCCCTTCTGGATTAAGTATTTCAAATGAACTGGGTACAGAAATCTTTTTGATAGGATCGTCTTCACCAGTTATTAGGGACAAGTAGTAGGGGACAATCGCAAAGCGGTTCGTTTTTGATATTTCGTTTATTTGCATGATTTCTTGTTTTGATAAGGGAATAAACCTACTTAAAGAAACGGCATCTGTAATGCGATTTTTTATTTGCCAATGCCAATTGTTCCAATCGACTTCAGTTCCTTCAAAAAAGTGAAGTAAGTTGGCTTTTTGGATAGCATAGTTATCCATTCGGTTTTTAATTACATTTAACTGAAAGTTTTTATAAGTTTTGTACTCTTTGACTTTTTGTTGTAATTCGTGTGCTCGAGTTAATGAATGTTCTCTTGAATTCATAAAATCACCTCACATTATTACATCTTTATTATATCAAATATAGTGGTTTAAATCAAAAATCAAAAAAAAAGTAACGATTTCTCGTTACTCATATTCTGCCATTAATTGCAAGTAGTAGTTTTTGTTCTTTTTATTAGCTTCAAGTTCTTTTTTAGACAGTTCTCTAACTATTTGCATTGGGTTCCCAACAACTAGTACATTACTTGGGATTACTTTTCTAGGTGGGATAACTGCACCAGCACCTACTAAAGTACCTTTTCCTATAACTGCACCATCTAAAATAATACTACCCATTCCAATTAGACAATCATCCTCAATAGTGCAAGCATGGATGATTGCACCGTGTCCTACAGTTACGTTTTTACCAATTGTAGTAGGTAATCCTAGGTTGGTATGAACAACTGCATTATCTTGGATATTTGTGTTTTCACCAATAAATATCGGAGCCATATCTCCCCTTAAACTAGCATTGAACCAAATATTAACATTATCACTTACTGTAACATCACCACTGATTACAGCGTTTCTTAATATCTTGGCCTTTGGTGATATTTTTGGTTTAATTCCTTTATATTCTTCAATATACATAAGTACACCTCTACTTTAGTACTTCTTTAAATACTCTAAAGAAGTTTTTATATTTTATTTTATTGATATCATCTTGTGAGTATCCTAATTTTTCAAGTTCAATAAAAAGATTAGGAGCTTCTCCAATATTGTCAAAACCAACTACATGATTGTGTGTTACATTTTCGTATAGATAGTAACATACGTCAAACCCAATACCAACATGATCAATACCGATAGTTTTAACAGCATGATCAATATGTTTTGCCATAAACTTAACTGTTTGATTCTCTTTATCCTCAGAAATGAATGGAGCAATACCGCAAATACCTATAACACCATTTCTATTTTTAATCATATGTAGTTGTTCATCTGTGTAGTTTCTAATATGATTACATAAGGTCTTTGTATTTCCATGTGAGATAATTAATGGCTGAGTTGTATTCTCGAAAATCTCATTAAATGTACGTGGATTGGCGTGTGCTAAATCGATGATCATACCAAGTGATTCCATCTCTTTTAAAATCTCTTTACCAAGTAAAGTAAGACCTTCAGTTTCACTAGATAATCCTGCAGCATATTTGTTAACTTCATTCCAAGTTAATCCAGCATGTCGAACTCCTTTTTGATATAACTCTTTGAGGTGATTGACATCTTCTAATTGCATAATACCTTCCATACCAATAATGACACCTATTTTGTCAGTAGTAGTTGAATTAATAATATCAGAGTAGTTTAGACAGATATTGAATATATCACTATTATCACGTAATTCGACAAATGCATTTTCAAAGATTTCATTAAATTCATTAGGGTTTTCTGTTTTTGGACTTGTCCAATTCACGAAAATACTGTGTGTTATACCTGCTTGTTTATAGTAATCAAGATGGCGCGATTTAAATGAATTTTTATTACCTTTTTTAGTCTGTTCATACATATCTGTAAGGATATCTCCATGTGCATCAAATAACATATTGTTTCCTCCTAAAAAACTGAGGGGTTACCTCAGTTTATTTTTTGTTGTAAGCTTCTAAACCTTTTGCTAATATGTGCATTGCTTTTTTCATATCTTCTGTGTTTAAAACATAGGCAATTCTTGCTTCATCTTTACCTAAACCTTCAGTTGCATAAAAACCTTCAGCAGGTGCCAACATGATTGTTTCACCATTTAAACTGAAATCTTCTAACATCCAAATAATAAATTTTTCTGCATCTTCTACAGGTAGTTTAACTACAACATAGAATGCACCTGTTGGTTTTTCACAAACTACGCCTGGAATATTACTTAATGTTTTATATACGATATCACGACGAGCTTGGTACTCGTCTTTCACTTGTTGTGTATATTCATCACTTAAACTATATAAAGCAGCAGCACCAATTTGTTCTAATGTAGCAACACATAGTCGCGCTTGACATAATTTTAAGATGTTTTTTGTCAATTCTTTATTATGAGAACAGATAGCTCCAATACGTGCTCCGCAAGCACTGTAACGTTTTGAAACTGATTCTATGATGATTAAACGATCTTCAATACCTTCTATACTACCCATTGAAAGACCTTTTAATCCGTCAAAAGCCATTCCTCTATAAACTTCGTCACTAATAATGAAGATGTTGTTTTCTAATGCAATTTCAGCAATCATTTCCATTTCTTCTTTATTTAAGATAGTTCCAGTAGGGTTACCAGGATTACTAAATAGTATAGCTTTTGTTTTTGGTGTGATTAATTTAACGATATCCTCTTTTTTAGGTAAATGGAATCCTTCACTAGCCTTTGTAGTAATAGGAACTAGTTTTGCATTTACTTCACCAGTAAATCCATTATAGTTTGTATAAAATGGTTCAGGGACAAGTATTTCATCATCTGGATCGCATAATGCTATTGCTGCAAATGTAATAGCCTCACTACCACCATTTGTGATTAGAATGTCATTTTCATCAAAGATAATTCCATCTCTTTTGAAGTAATCTCTTATAGCATTAATAAGGACTGGTTCACCTTGACTAAAAGAATATTTAATAACTGAAGTGTCAAAGCTGTTAATAGCATCCATGAACACCTTAGGAGTTTCAATGTCTGGTTGTCCAATGTTTAAATGATATACTTTCTTACCTTCTTTTTTTACTCTAGTTGCAATCGGTACCAATTTTCTTACTGGTGATTCTTGCATTTCTTGTACACGTTTTGATAATTTCATCTTATTCACCACTTTCTCAAAAAATCAACTATATTGTAACACTTGTAAATATAGAAATCAATACAAAAAAATCAACAATATGAAAACTCTTTCAATGTTTAAAAAACGTTATATTTTCTGATTGAGAAAGGCTCATTTATATTTATGAAAATATTTTCATTAATTTTTTGGTAAAATTTAAATATTTTCATTAAGAAAACCGCTATTTATAGCCGTTTATAAATTAATTGAAATTTTTTTATTTTTTTTGATGAAAACGCTTGTTTTTAAAAGGTAATATTGTTAAAATGCTATTGTATTTGGAACGATAAATTTTTATTTGAAAGGATAGTGCTTATGAGTTTGAAATTATTTATTCCCGGACCTGTAGATGTGGCTCCGGAAATTTTAGAAAAACTAGCTACTCCACAGATTGCACATAGAAGTAAAACTGCTACGGAGTTGCAAAAAGGAATTTCTGAAAAACTGCAAAAATTGATGTATACAAAAGACATGATTATTTTATCTACTACGTCAGGTAGTGGAGTTATGGAAATGGCAATTAAATCATGTACAAAAAAACGTGCTGCAGTATTTAGTGTAGGAGCATTTGGAGACAGATGGTACAAAATGGCTACTACTAATAATATTCCTGCAGATCATTTTAAATCAGAGCCAGGAATGCCTACTACACCTGAAATGGTTGAAGAAGCATTAAGAACTGGAAAGTATGATGTTGTTACAGTTACTCACAATGAAACATCAAGTGGATTAATGAATCCTGTTTATGAAATTGGACAAGTTATTAAAAAGTATCCAGATGTTATCTATTTAGTAGATACAGTATCAAGTTTAGGTGGAGCTAAAGTTGAAGTTGACAAATGCGGAATTGATATTTGTTTAGCATCAACGCAAAAATGTATTGGACTTCCTCCTGGTTTAGCAGTAGCAAGTGTTAGTGAAAAAGCTATCAAACGTGCTGAAACTGTTGAAAATAGAGGATTCTATTTAGATCTTATTAATGTTGTTAAAAGAGCTAAAAAAGATTACCAATATCCAACAACTCCATCAACACCTCATATGTGGGCGTTAGATTATCAATTAGATTGCATTATTAATGTTGAAGGCTTAGATAATCGTTTTGATCGCCATTCGCACTTAGCACAAATCGTTCGTGATTGGGCAGAAAAACATTTTGAATTATATGCATTAGATGGTTATAGATCTAATACAGTTACAACTATTATGAACACTAAAGGTAATAGCGTTGCAGAATTAAATAAAGAATTAGCTACACGCGGATATATGATTAGTAATGGTTATGGGGACTTGAAAGAAAAAGCGTTCCGTATCGCACACATGGCTGATCGTAAAGAAGAAGATTTACTTGCATTATTAAAAGAAATCGAAGATATTTGGAATCTGTAGGTGAAATGAATGTATAGAATTTTAGCAAATGACGGAATTGATAAATCAGCATATAAAAAATTAGTTGAACTTGGGTATGATGTTGATACAAATCATTATGATGGTGTTGAATTAGAAGAAATGATTCAAAAAGTTGATTGTATCATTATTCGTTCAGCAACAAAAATAAGAGTACCATTAATTGATGTAGCTCTTAAAACTAAACAATTAAAACTAATTATTCGTGCTGGTGTTGGAATCGATAATATTGATCATCCATATGCCAAAGAAAAAGGAATAATTGTTCGTAACACTCCTAATAGTTCAAGTGCTGCTGTTGCTGAACTTGCTATTGGACATATGTTTGTACTTGCTAGACACATTTACATTTCAAATGTAACAATGCGTCAAGGGAAGTGGAACAAAAAGCAATACAAAGGAATTGAACTAAATGGTAAAACTTTAGGTCTAGTTGGATTTGGACGTATTGCTAGAAGCGTTGCTAAAAAAGCAATGGCTTTAGGAATGGATGTTATTTATAATGACATCGCTGGGAAAAGTAATCTTTTACCAGAATGTAAATTTGTAAGTAAAGATGAGTTACTTGCTCAAAGTGATTTTATTAGTCTTCATATTCCTTTCATTAAGGAAGTTGGTCCTTATTTAGGAGTAGAAGAATTTAGTAAAATGAAAAAAGGGATGTACATCATCCATACTGCACGTGGTGGTGTAGTAAATGAAGAAGCACTTCTTAATGCATTAGATAGTGGAATTGTCGAAAGAGCGGCGTTGGATGTTTACGAAGATGAACCAACGAAAAACGAAAGAATCTACACTCATGATTCAATCTCTTTAACTCCACATATTGGTGCATCAACTATAGAAGCCCAAGCGCGTATTGGGTTAGAAACAATAGAAGTTATAAAAGAAAGTTTATCATAGGAGGATAAAAATGGCTATAGTTAGACCTTTTCAAGCACTGAGACCTCGTAAGGACTTAGTCGAAAGAGTTGCGTCATTACCATATGACGTTATGGATCGTAAAGAAGCTAAAAAAATGGCGAAAGGGAATCCATATAGTTTCCTACATATCGTAAGATCTGAAATAGATTTTCCATCTTCAACAGATCCTTATGATCAAAAAGTTTACAAAAAAGCTCAAAGAAATTTACGTGTATTTGAAGATGACGGTATCTTGGTACAAGATGAAGAGCCAATGATTTATATCTATCGTCAAATTATGGACGGTAACCAACAAACAGGATTTGTAGGATGTACATCAGTTGACGATTATGTAAATAACGTAATCAAAAAACACGAACTTACATTATTAAGCAAAGAGAGAGATAGAATCAATCATTTTGATAGATGTGATGCGAATACAGCTCCTATCTTCTTAACATATCGTGATAATAAAAGATTAAATGAAATTTTAGAAACTTGGACAGTTAAAGCTCCTGAGTTTGATATTGTAACAGATGACGGTGTTGGACACAGTGCGTGGACTATTGATGACAAAGAATTAGTTAAAGAAATCACTGAATTATTTGGTGGAATCGAAAACTTATATATCGCTGACGGACACCATAGAAGTGCTTCAGCTGCAAAAGTAGCTTTAAAAAGAAGACAAGAAAACCCTAACTATACTGGTGAAGAAGAGTTTAACTTCTTTATGAGTGTTATTTTCCCAGAATCATCATTAAATATCTTACCTTACAACCGAGTTGTACATGATGCAAATGGATTACCTATTGATGTATTCTTTGCTAAAATGGAAGAGATATTCACAGTAGAAAAAAATAAAAGTCCATATAAACCAACTGAAAGACAAACATTCGGTATGTATGTTAATAAAGAGTGGTATAAATTAACATTAAAAGATGGTGTAGTTGATCAAGACGACATATTAGAAAGCATCGATGCAGCAATCTTAGAAAAACACGTATTAAATGATATCCTAGGTATTAAAAACGTTCGTGATTCTTCTCGTATTAGTTTTGTTGGAGGAATTCGTGGATTAAAAGGATTAAAAGATAAAACTGATGAATTAGATGGTTGTGGATTCAGTATGTTCCCAGTAACAATAAAAGAAATTATGGATGTATCTGATTCAGGATTAATTATGCCAGCTAAATCAACTTGGTTCGAGCCAAAATTACGTAGTGGATTATTTGTTCACAAATTTGATAGTTTTGGATCTTCATTAGAAGGTGACGGAGAAACTTCACAAGAAACTAAAGAATATATTGAAGAAACTTTAAAAGTAGTAAATCATCGTGATGGACATCAAAATGAGTTTATTCAAGCAGTTACCGAAGTACTTCATTCATTAGGACCAGTTCTAGAACAACATCCAGAATATATTGAAAACAATATTCTTGAAAGAATCGTTGAACCTGAAAGAGCTATTCAATTTAGAGTACCTTGGGTAGATGATGAAGGTAATACACAGGTAAATAGAGGATTCCGTGTTCAGTTTAACGGTGCTATCGGACCATATAAAGGTGGATTACGTTTCCATCAATCAGTATATCTAGGATTAATCAAATTCTTAGGATTTGAACAAATCTTTAAAAACAGCTTAACTGGACTTCCAATTGGTGGAGGTAAAGGTGGTAGTGATTTTAGTCCTCTAGGTAAATCTGATGAAGAAATTAGAAGATTCTGTGTAAGCTTTATGTCAGAATTATATCGCCACATTGGACCTAATACTGATGTTCCTGCGGGAGATATTGGTGTTGGTGGACGTGAAATCGGATACTTGTTCGGACAATATCGTCGCATCAAAGGTGCATTTGAAAATGGTGTGTTAACTGGTAAAGGTTTAGACTATGGTGGATCTTTAATTAGACCAGAAGCAACTGGATTTGGTGCAACGTACTTTGCACAACAAATGTTAAAACATGATGACTTAGATTTCAAAAACAAAACTGTTGCAGTATCAGGATTTGGTAATGTTGCATGGGGTGTTTGTACAAAAGTTAGAGATTTAGGTGGAAAAGTGGTAACATTAAGTGGACCAGAAGGTTATATTTATGATCCAGAAGGAATTACAAGTCAAGAGAAAATCGACTTTATGTTAGAAATGAGAGCTAATACAAGTGGTAAAATCCAAGATTATGCTGATCGTTTCGGTGTAGAATTTATCCCTGGTAAAAAACCTTGGGAAAGAGAAGTTGATATTATCATGCCTTGTGCAACTCAAAACGAAATTCACTCAGTTGATGCAGAAATGATTATCAAAAATGGTGTTAAATATATAGTTGAAGGTGCAAATATGCCAACAACTAATGAAGCAGTAGCTTTATTACAAGCTGCTGGAGTAGTAATTGGTCCTGGTAAAGCAGCAAATGCTGGTGGGGTTGCTACTAGTGCTTTAGAAATGTCACAAAACAGTATGCGTTTAAGCTGGACATCAGAAGAAGTAGACGTTAAATTACGCGGAATCATGAAAAACATCTATAACTCTTGCGTTAGAGCAAGTTCTCGTTATGGATTTGGATATGATTTAATCGCAGGAGCTAACATTGCTGGATTTACTAAAGTTGCAGACGCAATGATTGCTCAAGGAAAATATTAATATTTATTCCCAATTAAGAGGAGTGATTTTATGGGATACGCTTTAAAAGAAACTAAATATCGTTACCGTGCTTGGACTAAAGATGGACAGTGGAATGGTGGTAGTTTAACTGAAGATCCTAATATCACAATTCACGAAGGTTCTAATGTTTTCCATTATGGGCAAGGTTTATTTGAAGGTTTAAAAGCATATAAACATGAAAATGGTAAAATATTCTTATTCAGACCTGAATTAAATCACCAAAGAATCAATGATGGATTATGTAGAATCGTTGCTCCAGAATTACCAAAAGAATTGTTCTTTGAGGCAATCACAGAAGTAGTAAAAGCTAATAAAGAAGATATTCCAGAGTATGGAAAAGGACAATCTTTATATATTAGACCATTTGTAATTGGACAAGGAATGAACCTAGGAGTTAAACCTTCAGAAGAGTACTTATACAGTGTATTTTGTGCTCCTGTAGGAACATATTTTAAAGGTGGATTAAGTGCATTAGAATTTGTTACAACACAATATGATCGTGCCGCAACTAACGGTACTGGACAAGTAAAAGTAGCAGGAAACTATGGTGCAAGTTTATATCCAAGAAAACTAGCTAAAGATGCAGGATATGCTGGAGTAATATACTTAGACCCAGCAACACATACTAAAATAGACGAAGTAGGAGCAGCTAATTTCTTCGGTGTTACACATGACAATGTTGTAGTAACTCCAAAAAGTAGTAGTATCTTACCAAGTATTACAAGAAGATCAATCCTTTACTTAGCAGAACATTACTTAGGATTAAAAACAGAGGAACGTGAATGTTTCATTGACAACATCAGCGAATTTAAAGAAGCAGGTGCTTGTGGAACAGCCGCAATCATTACACCAATCAAAGCTATAACACACAATGGAGAACGTCATGAATTTGGTGACGGTGAAGTTGGTCCAACAATCAAAAAACTATATGACTTATTAGTAGGTATCTACTATGGTGATATTGAACCACCAAAAGATTGGTTATACGAAGTAAAAGTAGACTAAATAAAAAAGGCAAATCATTGATTTGCCTTTTTTTATTCCATTATTTTTTTTATTTTTTTAGCTAAGCCACGTAATTTACGTTTCGGAACACTACATAATGCAACACGTAAACCACCATCAACCTCAACTGTGAAAATATTATTTTCTTGTAGTTTTAAATTCAATTTTTCTTTCTCTTCATTGTCTTGAACTTTTATCGTTGCGAAGAAACCTTCAACGAATGGATATAATTCTAAGTTAACTTCTTTACTTTCGTTGATAAAGATTTTAGCTCTATCTTTTAACAGTTCAATATAATATTGTTTCTCATTTATATAATTAGAATATAATGTTTCATCAGTAGTAATTTGCGCAAACAATTCCATAACACTATTGTTACAAGTCGACCAAATACTACGTGCACTATAAATACCAGCATCTTTAAATTTAGCTAATTCATCTTTGTTATTAGTTATAGCTATAGAAGCACCAATACGTGCACCATATGCAGTAAATGTTTTGCTTAAACTAAACGCAATAACAACTAGGACATTTTCAGCTAAAGATTTATACTTAATAAAATGATCTTTCCATGAAGGGTTAGTACAATAATCAACATATGCAATGTCATTTAGTATTATAACTGGACCTTCTGTAGACAGTTCATTAACAAAATCAATTACTTGATCCCATTCATCAGAACTCATTGTATAACCAGTTGGGTTATGACAAGGATCATTAATGATTGCGAATGCCTTACCTTCTTTACTCATAATATCAGTTAAAGTCTTCTTGAAATCACTAATATCAAACTTACCATCTTTAAACATATTGTAACTACCAAGTTTTAAATCAAATTCCTTTGCCATAGTTTTATATGGACCCCAACCTTGAGAAGGTTTAATAACAGTTTGTCCTGGATTTAAAACATTATGCATTGTACTAGATATAGCACCAGCACCACCTGGTGAAACAACGATTTCACAAGGCATCTCTTCTTCACCAAATAACCATTTATATACAGCATCTCTGTATAATGGGTTACCTTGAATGCTCTTTGCATAACGAGCTTTTTCAATCTTATCGATCTTCTCATATGGTCCCCATACATTGTCAAATGCTACAAAAACACCGTCTTCATTAAATAAAGTACCAAGTGTTGCATCAACAACTGCATCGTCACCATATTTTTCTTTTGCCTCCCGAGCTTTTACAGCTGCTTTGAAGACTTTATCAACCATTTTCTTACCATCACTAATACTGTTTAAGAACGCCATTTTTTCACCTCAAAATAATTAGTTTACTATCTTCAATTATTATAACATTATTACATAAAATTAACACTTATATTTTCGATATTTTTTAACTTTATTTAAGGCATTAGCAACTCATATTTACAATAATTACACATAACAAATTGTTTATTTTTAAAATTATGTTAAAATGATAATGAAGAGGTGATAAAATGATTGAAAAATTGCAGAGTATTTTAAAGAATAAACATGAGTATGATTTAGGGGAATATGCTTGTTATGAAATAACTAGAGAGAAAAGTAAAATATTGCTTGTAACATCAATATTGTTTGCTATATTTGCTATATTGTTCATCCTAGATGCTACTGGTATTTTTGCCAACTTTATGTCCCTAGGTATATTATTGTTTTTGGTATTAATCTTATTAATAATACCAATGGCTTTACGTAAAGGTGGCAAGTATGAAGCCATAATTGTTACACCATTACATTTAATTCAACGAACTGGAAAAATGGAATTTACGATTCTTACTTTTGATAAAATAACTAAGTTTAATCTGACAAAAGAAGGTATTAATGTTAAAGAAGGACATAAATCTATCTTATTAGGACTGGATATGTTCCGTGAAGAAATTGATCCAATTATTGATATCTTAGAAGCAAAGGGGAAAACATTTGATCCTGAAAAAGATTATATGATTCGTCCAATAGAAGTAAAAATAGTTGATAATAAAATATCTATAATTGACATTGAAACAGAAACTGAAACCAAAAAAATATTTAGTGAGTATGCTGAGGAGTATGAAATGTTAACTCCAGGATTCTTTGAAGAAATTATCTTCCGTAATAGCATGGTTGATGATGTTACAATAACGGAAAAAGATCTTATACTGCATTTGAATAGTTTTGAGGTAAAAGGTGGACATCCTGAAAATACTACTTTTGATATCCTTCTAGCTAAAGATTGTGTGTTAATCTTTGAAGGTATAAAGTTAAACCAGTTATTACTTCAAGACCTTAATAAAAAGGATGAACCAGATATGGAAGTAGATTTAACATTAGTTGATATGCAACAATATCTAGAAAATGCAGTTATTTCTCATTGGAAAAAAACTGGTAAGAAAATAGATATGTACTTTGCGACAGGTATAAACTTACTGAAAACATCTTTTGAATATAATGAAGTTATTATCGGTTGGAATAAATAAGAATAAGTGAATCTTTCACTTATTTTTTTTGTTGTAGAATGGTTTTTGTAGAGTTATAATTATTACGAGGTGACATCATGGAAAATGCGCAAAACAAAACACAAATTTATAAATTTGGATTTTATGGATTATTGAAGAACTTAAAATTTTTTGAACCATTTTTATGGCTCTATTTTTTAGTGAATGGTTTATCATTCCTCGAAATAGGGTTATTATATTCAGTAAGAGAAGTGATAGTGTACGTATTTGAAATTCCCTCAGGTGTTTTTGCTGATAGATTTGGTAAGAAAAACGAACTTGTACTTTGTTTTGTTTTCTATATAATTTCATTTATTGTGTTTTACTTTTCTAATAACTTCTATTTATTTGCCTTGGCGATGGCTTTATATGGGTTTGGTGAGGCATTTAGGTCAGGAACACACAAAGCGATGATTATGCAATTTCTAGATGTTAATAAAATGAAGGAAAGTAAAACACAAATCTACGGCTTAACAAGAAGCTATTCTAATATAGGATCAGCAATTTCAAGTATAGGAGGAGTTGTTTTGGTCTTATTTACTCCTGATTTATCATATTTATTCTTAATCGCAATCATTCCTTATATTGTTGATTTATTACTTATTTTGAGCTATCCAGAATACTTGAACAATAAAGTTGATACTGAGTTTAAAATTAAGGACTTCTTAGTTGAAAATGTTAGAAGCGTGAAATATGCCTTTACTACGCCTAATCTTAATAGAACTATAATTCAGTCTTCAGGATTTAATGCCATTTTTAAAACAATTAAAGATTATATCCAGCCAATTATTATTGGGTTAGGTATTACAATATTGCTGTTTGGGAATTTCTCATTGGATGACAATCTAAAGATTATCATTGGATTGATATACGCTTCAGCACAAATAATTAGTGTCTTTGTAACAAGAAATGCATATAAATTAGAAAAAAGATTTGAGGGAAGTTTAATAATTTCATCAATGTGGTTATTCACCGCGATAACGTGTATTTTACTTGGTATATTTATTAATAATGTATATATTGTTATGGTTTCGTTTATCCTATTTTATGTGTTTCTAAATACTAGAAAACCGTTTATGGTGGAGAAAATTGGGAATCAATCTGATAATACTAAAAGAGCTAGCGTTTTATCAATCGAGTCACAAATAACATCATTATTCATTATTATATTTGCACCTGTACTGGGATATATAAGTGATACATTCAATATAGGTATAATGATGATTGCACTAGGTGTATTCATGATGATTTCGCAATTAATATTTCCAAAAGAAAAAAGTGCCTAGGCACTTTTTTTATAGTTTGTCTATTACGTTTTGAATACTTTGTCTGGCTTCGTTAGGCAGAATGTCTTGACTAAACAATCTATCAATAAATTCAATTCTTGATTGCAATCTATCTTTAAACAAATTCATATATTTTTTATCATTGAAGTTAGGGTTATATCCTTTGATAGAAGTATACTCAATTTCTTTAAGACCATTAAATGATATAAAATCAATATCATTTGTAACTATTTTTTCGATTAATCCAAGTGTGATTTTTGGTGTGATGTTTTCATTTAGGAAAAATCCTGTGTTGATAACATAACAATCTACTTTCTGATTCTCGAATAAATCTTTAAACTTATTGTAGTCTCTTCTAAGAGGATATAATCTAAATGGGTTTGCGTATGGTTCAATAACTAATTGTGTTGAAACTGCACCATGTTCTGCACTTGACCGTTTAGTTGCAAGTGTTGCTCCTAATGTACTAGCTAATGTACTTGAATTAATTTTAAGTAATGGTGGAAGGGAATCATCTTTCATAATCCAGAAGATTGCATCTACTTTATTACCAAATTTATATGCACGTTTTTTAGTCCAAAACTTAGATTTTAGTGCACGACCATTTCCATTTCTAATATCTTCAGTGACTGGTACTAATAAATCATTTTCATCTATTGTCATTGCAACATTTTGCATTGTAAGTAAGTACTTGTTGTCGTCACTATCAGTAGGATAATCTTGTACTTTATCAAAATATGATGGCTCTAATGAAACACTAGAAGCATCTTTGTTTGAAATAATAAATGCATCATCATGTAAAACAGTAACGTCAAATTTACCGTGATGTTTGGAATGAGTAATTGTCGATTTCCCACTACCACTTAATCCAAATACTCCAGCGATAAATGTTTTATCATCTTCTAGGTTAAATCTTTTTTGTCCACCATGACATGCTGTGTAATCATTTCTTGATGCAATTGACCATCCCATTGTTAGTGTTGCTTTTTTGTGTTCACCGAAGTAACGCAAACCTAGTAAAGCACCACAGTTATATTTGTGTTCAAATAAACTTAATCCATTTTCATAATCATTAATTATTTCATCTGGATCAGAGTATAAGAAAATGTCTCCTTCATCTATTTCAATTGATCTTTCATACATTTTATCCATTTCAATATTTCTACTTTGGAAGTTTAACATCCAAGAGTATAGCGTGTTTTCGTATCCTTCAGGAATAAGAAGATGAGCTTTAACCATAAAGTCTTCATGTAAACCTACATATGCAACACCGTGATACATTTTTTTGTGCTGTGAATTAAAAATAGCATCTCGTAATAATGTAGCATATTTTTCGCGATTTGTGTGATTGATTAATCTTCTAGCTTTTGCCTGTCTCCCAGTGATAATCCCATCGTTATATACTAGTACATTTGATTTTTCTGGTAATCCTAGTTCTTTAGCGTCATGAACTGGTAGGTCACTAACGATTGTACCTTTTGAGTTTTTAGCTAATTCATATGCTTGTGCAATTGAAGTTACTTTGGTTACATTGTTACGATAAAATGCAGTTTCAATTGTTGATCTAATTTTATTATATAAGTGAGGAGTAGTAGTACCGATATCTCCTCTTTTTAAATTACTTCTTGTTGACATAATCTTTTACCTCTATAAGTCTGCTACAAGTGCACTTAATGCAATTGAATAAAACTTACTTTCCTTAGAATCGGCGCGGCTTGTTAAAACAATAGGTTTTTTCGCACCAGCTATTACACTTGCACTTTTAGCACTTGCTAAGAACATCATTGTTTTGTAGAATACATTCCCTGCTTCAATTCTTGGCATTACTAATATATCAATATCCCCAGCAATAGGGTTTGTAATACCTTTATGTGCAGCAGCTTCTTTACTAATTGCATTGTCAATCGCAAAAGGTCCAGCTACTTTACATTCTTTGATTATTCCTTCTTCATTCATTTTTACTAATTCAGCTGCATGTAAAGTTGCTTCCATTTGTGGATTTACTTTTTCTACTGCACCAATAATCCCAACGTTAGGCATTTCATTTCCTACTGCATGAGCAATTTTTACACTGTTTTCAATGATTTGTCTTTTTTCATCTACGTTTGGTGCAATGTTCATCGCTCCATCAGTCATGTATAATAATTTACTATGAGTTGGAACTTCCATTACCGATACATGTGATATACGGTTACTAGTACGAAGTCCGAACTCCTTATTCAATGCAGCTCTTAGTATAATACTTGTATCAACTAAACCTTTCATCAAGAAGTATCCGTTGTTACTACTTACTAATTTAACTGCTTCTAGACAAGCTTGTTCCTTATCTGGTTGATCAATAATCTTATAATTGCTTTTAGCAAATTGTAGTTTAGTTAAAATACTTTCAATATCACTTTTATCTCCAACTAATATACCATTAATAATATTCTCTTCTCGAGCCATTTCAACTGCTTCTAAAACATGTTCATCTGCAGCACATGCAACAACAAGTGTTTTTGTTTGGATTTTTTTGGCTTTTAAAACTAAATCGTTTATTGTTTTTATCATGATGACCTCCTAGTTATATAATTTATGTTTTTCTTGTTTTTTTAGGACACGTAAAGCACCAAATGCCAATGCTTCCATTTCATCTTCTCCAGGGAAGACTAATACTTGTGAAATGAAGCCAACACGTTCTTCAATATAGTTTGTTATAAATTTATCATAGGCTAGTCCACCAGTAATAACAATTGCATCAACTTTTCCTTTTAAAACAGTTGCACAACTACCTATTTCTTTGGCAATTTGGTAACACATAACTTCTAACATGAATTTAGCCTCATGGTCACCTGCTTTAATACGTTTCTCAATCTCAAAACCATCGTTTGTACCTAAGTATGCAACTAGTCCACCATTACCATAGTTCATTCTTTGAATTTCTTTTAAAGTATGTTTACCACTTAAAGCCATTTTATATAGTGGTCCCATTGGAACACTACCACTACGTTCAGGTGACATTGGACCATCACCATCAAGAGCGTTATTAACATCTATTACCTTACCTAATTCATGAGCACCTACACTGATTCCTCCACCTAAATGTGCAATAATCATGTTTAACTCATTATAGTCTTTATTAAGCTTTTTAGCAGCTTTTAAAGCAACTGCTTTTTGATTAAGTGCATGAAATAAACTTTGTCTTTTTATATGAGGCATTCCTGTAAATCTTGCAATGTCATTCATTTCATCAACGGCAACTGGATCAACGATAAATGATGGTTTTCCAATGCTATCAGCTAAGTCTTTTGCAATAACACAACCAAGATTACTAGCATGTTCTCCTCTAGGGGCTTCTTTAACAAACTCAATCATATCATCTGTTACTAAATATGTGCCACCTTCAATTGGTTTGAATAATCCTCCACGACCAACTATTGCATCAAATGAGTCAATGCTTATTCCCGTTTCTTTAAGTGTATCTAAAATAGCACTTTTTCGAAAATCATATTGGTCGTAGATTCGATCAAATGATGATATCAACTCAGTGCTATGGCGTATGCTTTTTTTTGTAATTAAATTTTCATCTTCGTAAATGGCGATTTTAGTAGATGTACTACCAGGATTAATCGCTAGTATTCTAAACATAATGTATCCTCCTAATAATGTATAATTCCTTAATTTCGACTACATTATAACATGATAGCGTTTTCACTACAACAGATATTTTGATATTTTTTTATTTAAGGGTTATAGGGCTTAATATAGCGCTTTAAAGGCACTTTAATTTGATAAACTAAAAAAAAATAAAAAAAAAGGGTCATATATGACCTTTTTCATATATATAATATAAATTAATATACTAGTAATAACCTAAAAAGAAAGGAGTGTTTACCATGTTATACACTATTATAGGAATATTTGGTTTTGTCTCACTACTTGCATTTGATTTTATGTCACTTAAGAATCGTGTTTTTGGGAAATACTTTTTTGCATTTTTAGGATTAGGTTTAATTGTCTACTCCACTTTTGAATTAATTCAACTAGAAAGTGATTTTATTATAAATGCATTTCTTCGTAACACTAGTTTGTTGTTTGCCATTGTATTTATGGCATTACTTATATATTCGGTTTTCATAGAGGTTGGGGGAAATACCTATAAAAAATTTGCGGAACCACATTTAGTTACAAATGGGACTTACTCTTTAGTAAGACATCCTGGTGTAATTTGGTTGTTCTTAGCCTATTTATTCCTTGCTATGTACAATGAAAATAGCTATTTAGTATTTACTGCGATTATTTGGTCTATGGTAAATGCTGGATATGTAATCTTACAGGAACGTTTCATCTTAACGAAACTGTTTAAAGATTATAATGAGTATATCAGAACAACACCAATGGTTATTCCAAACATTATGAGTTTAAGAAAATTTGTTACTACTAAAAACTGGAGGAAAGAATGAAAACACTAAGAGAAATGTTACGCGATGAGGATTATGATCGAATCTGGAAGGCATATTTAGGTTTCCTAGATTTATCGATTGAGGAGTTCATGGAAATTCAAAACCGTTTACTTCTTGAGCAAATTGAATTACTAAAGAACTGTAACCTTGGTAAAAAACTATTTGGGAGACATAAAATTAACACAGTAGAGGAGTTTAGGAAACATGTTCCTCTAACTACGTATGATGATTATGCTGAGACACTTCTAAATAAAAAAAGTGATGAATTACCTAGTGAACCATTACATTGGGTTCAAACTTCTTGGAGAGGTGGAGCTGGTTCAATTAAACTAGCACCTTATTCAAAATCAATGGTAGAAGAAAACACAAAAATGTTCTTGTCTAGCCTTATCTTATCAACAAGTAAAGGTCGAGGGCATTTTAATTTACGAAATTATGATAAGTTTTTATATGGTATGGCACCTCGTCCTTACCTAACTGGATATGCGCCATATATCCTAAAACATGAAATTGACTTTGAATATTTACCTGGAACGAACGAAGCAGAAGAACTTAGTTTTAAAGATAGAAATGTAGTAGGGTTTAAATTGGCGATTAAAAACGGTGCTGATTTGTTTTACGGTGTTTCAAGTGTTCTAGTAAAAATTGGAGAATCATTCGCAAATACAAAAGGTTCTAGCGGTTTTATTATGCCAGGAAACTTCAAACAAGCGGCTAAATTAATCAAAGCATGGTGGAAGAAGAAAATTAAAAAAGAGCAATTACTTCCAAAAGATATGTTTGAGTTTAAAGGTATTGTATGTGGAGGTACTGATTCAGATACATACAAATCACAAATTGAGCATTTATTTGGAATAACTCCTCTTGAAATCTTTGGGGGAACTGAAAGTGCAGGAGTAGCTACTGAAACATGGAGTAGAAATGGATTAACGTTTTTCCCTGATGTAAACTATTTAGAGTTTATTCCTGAATCAGAAATGAAAAAAGAACAAGAAGAACCTGGCTATAACCCAAGAACTATTCTATTAGATGAGATTAAACCAGGGGAAATTTATGAGTTAGTAATTACAAAACTTCGTGGTGGAGCTTTTGTAAGATATAGAATTGGTGATGTAATGAGATGTTTATCTTTAGAAAATGTTGAAGATAAAATCAAATTACCTCAAGTTAAGTATTTAGACCGTGTAAACAATATTATTGATTTAGCTGGATTTACCCGAATTACCAAGCAAATAATGGGGGACGCTATTAAATTAGCTGAACTAGGAATTGATAACTGGACAGCATGTAAAGTATATGGGGAAGACCGTCCGTATATCAATTTATTCTTTGAAAACAAAGATAATAAATCACTAAATGATATTCGAGAAAAAATCAACGAGAAAATGAAAATTGTTGACACTGATTATCGTGATGTGCATACTATGTTAGGGTATGATCCTTTAAAACTAACAGTTATTAAAGAGGGGGCTTTTGAATCGTATAAAGAAAAACAGTCTTCATACATTTCAAAAATCAATCCAGATAAAGAGGAATTGTCTATATTATTAGGGATGTAACACAATAATACTTACAAGAGAGGTGCTGTAAATGATTGAGTTAACACAGTACAACATAATACCTTTAATATCGTTTTTATTCTATGGCATTATCCTAATGATAATCCTAACATCAAATCGAACAAAACTTGCAAAATCTTTTAGCTTGTATGTTATTGCAATGATGATTTGGTCTTTAGGTTCTTTCTTAATGAAAACAGAAGTACCACCAAGTACCCTGTTTTGGAATATGTTCTTACAAATAGGATACTTATCTGTACCAGTTTTATTATTAAGATTTAGTTATGTCCTAACAGATGAATATGATCGTAAAGCGATTGTAAGAATTGGATATGTTATTAGTGCAGTAATGATTATCCTCGCCTTCACTGGGAATGTAATCAAAGATGCATGGTATGTTGATGGACAATACGGTTATGAAATAGCCTGGGGAGCATATGTTTTTGCCGTACTAGGTTCTGGATATAGTATCTTAGCTTTAGGAATAATGATTAAAAAAACACTTAGTGGTGAAGTAGCACTTCGTAAAGTTGGACTAGTAATAGTTGGTTTAGCTTTAGTAGTTATTGGGGGAGCATTAAACCTTAGTCCTGATATTGGACAATATGGATTTGATATTCTTGTTAACTTAGCAAACGCGCTACTTATCACATATTCAATATATCGAAATAAATTCTTAGAAATTAACCTCATTGTAAAACGAGGTATTTCTATATCAATTTACAACATCGTATTATTTGCCATTTATGCAACATTTATTTTAGTATCATATAATGTATTAAGTGTTAGATTTGGTGTTACTAAGTTATCAACTATTATTGTCGTTATGTCACCATTATTCTTGTTATTAGAACCGATAAGAGTGTTGCTGTTAAGACTAACAAGGCATATATTCTATCGTGGTACTACTGATAGACAAATTGTCCTAAAAGAATTTAGTGCTTTGGTTAACACATCACTTGATTTACAGATGATTACAACTTCTTTAATCAATGCGATTCAAGATGCAATCAACTCAAAACAAGTCAATATTTTGTTAAAGAATGCAAATAAATATAACTTAAGAGATTCATCAGATGAAAATAAAAACTATAAAACAATGTATTTTAACTTTAATCATCCAGTTGTTAAATGGTTTGAAAAAGGTGACACGCAATTAATAAAAACCCAAATCGATAATCATGTAATGTTTAAAGGATTATGGGATTCAGAGAAAGAAATGATTAAAAACATGGATACCGAAATTATAGTCCCAATTCGTCACATGGACGAATTAGTAGGGCTTGTAGTAATTTCTGGTAGAGCAGATGAAACTCCATATAGTTTTGAAGAAACTGAATTTCTTCAAACAATTGTAAACAATGCAGCTGCGATTATTGAAAACGCAAAAACAATAGAGTTAATTCAAAAACAATCAATCATTGATGATTTAACTAAACTGTATAATCATGTTTACTTCCAAGAAACAGCAAATGAATGGATTAGAACAAGAAAATATTCAAGATTTGGTTTGGCAATGATTGATATCGATCAATTTAAGATATACAACGATTTATACGGACATGCTAGTGGAGATGTTGCAATTAAAAGAATCGCCGAAATTATCCAAACAGTAACATCTGAAAATGAGATGTTAGTTCGTTATGGTGGTGAAGAGTTTGTTGTATTATATCCAGATTACTCACCAGAAGAAGTATACGCACGTGCTGAAAGAATTAGAGAAACTGTTGAAAATGAGTTTTTACTATCAAAAGATATTCGTGAATTTTTAACAGTATCTGTTGGTATATCAAATTATGATATCAATGGTAGCACTTTAGAAGAATTGATTACAAAAGCAGATAATGCTGTTCATCAATCTAAACAATCAGGACGTAATAAAACTATTATGTATTCTGAAGAAAACGATGAAACCTTAAACATAAACTCACAAGTACAAGCCAAAATTAAAGATGCATTCTTATCTAGTATCTATGCTTTAGCAGCCACAATTGATGCGAAGGACCACTACACATATGGACATTCAAACAATGTTTCTGTATTGTCCGAAGCATTAGCCAAAAAAGCTGGATTTAATGAAGAGCAAATTCAAATTGTTAAGAACGCTGGATTACTGCATGATATTGGAAAAGTAGGTATACCTGAATCGGTTTTATCAAAACCTGGGTTCTTAACCAATGAAGAATATGAAACAATGCAAGGTCATGTAGTACAATCAATAAATATTATTAAACATATACCAAACCTTATTGATACTGTACCTGTTGTAATCTCACACCATGAAAGATATGATGGTAAAGGATATCCACGTGGTATTAAAGGGGAAAATATTCCAATTTTAGGTAGAGTTATTTGTATTGCCGATTCATTTGATGCAATGACAACTGATCGTCCTTACCGTAAAGGATTATCTTTAGAACAAGCAGTTTATGAACTTAAGAAAAACGCTGGATTGCAGTTTGATCCAAATTTAGTAGATGTTTTCGTTTCACTAGTTACAAGTGGTGAAATATTAGAACTTAAACTTGAAAACAGACCATCATTTAATTGATGCTCTGTTTTTTTCTTTCTATATATAATATATATACTGTATGCAAACATAAAAATACGTGATAATAACGCTAGATTTAGACGTAAAATTATTTGTCTTTTTCTTATAAGTTTGATTGTCAATGAAAGCGCTTTATGCTATAATACTTTGTGAGTAATCGCGATTAGATTTGCCTAATTCGATTATCTAATAATTATACAGTACTCAGGATAAATCTGAGCATAGGAGGAAATAATGAGTAAAGTTTATATTGTAAGTGCAAAACGTACTGCAGTTGGTAGTTTTTTAGGTTCATTAAGTACAATCCATCCCGCAAAATTTGGGAGTGTAGTTGTAAAGAGTATTTTAGATGAAGCAAACATCCCTGCAGCAGATTTAGACGAAGTAATTGTTGGTAATATATTACCAGCCGGACAAGGACAAGGTATCGCAAGACAGGTTTCAATAGGCGCAGGTATTCCTATTGAAGTTCCTGCTTATAGTTTAAATATGGTATGTGGTAGTGGAATGAAATCAGTTATGAATGCTTATACAAGTATAAAAGCTGGAATAAGTAATTTAGTAATTGCTGGTGGAACAGAGTCTATGAGTCGTGCACCTTATTTAGTCCCAGAAAAAACTAGAAATGGTATTAAGATGGGAGATATAACATTAAAAGATCATATGATTTATGATGCATTAACTGATGCATTTGAAAAAACTCATATGGGTATTACAGCTGAAAATATAGTTGATCTATATAGTATATCGCGTGTTGCTCAAGATGAATTTGCAATTAATTCACAACAAAAGGCAATTGCAGCTGTTGACGCTGGCAAATTTAAAGAGGAAATTGTTCCTGTGGAAGTTAAGTTAAGAAGAGAAACATTAACTTTTGATACTGACGAATATCCAAACAGAAGAACTAATATAGAAAAACTGGCAAAATTACGTGCAGCCTTCAAAAAAGAAGGTAGTGTTACAGCTGGGAATGCATCTGGAATAAATGATGGTGCTAGTTTTATGTTAGTTGCAAGTGAAGATGCTGTAAAAAAATATAACTTAAATCCACTTGTTGAAATTGTTGCAATTGGACAAGGTGGAGTAGAACCTCATATAATGGGATTAGGTCCGGTTCCAGCTATTAAACAAGCATTGAACAATGCGTCATTAAAACTTTCAGAGATGGAATTATTAGAACTAAATGAAGCGTTTGCTGCACAAAGCATTGGAGTTGTTACTGAATTGTCAAAACAACATGATTTAACAATGGAGGAGATATACGAAAGAACTAATGTTAATGGTGGAGCAATAGCTATCGGACATCCAGTAGGTGCAAGTGGAAATAGAATTGCAGTTACATTAATTCATGAAATGATAAAACGAAAAAATACTTATGGATTAGCATCATTATGTATTGGTGGCGGTATGGGTACTGCTATTATTGTAAAACGTGTGGAGGAGAAATAATGAGATTAGAAAATAAAGTTGCAGTTGTAACCGGTGGTGCAAAAGGATTAGGTATGGAAATGGCTAAACGTTTTGCTAACGAAGGTGCAAAAGTAATCGCCGTTGATATGGCAGAGTTAAGTTATGAAATGAAAAATGTTGAAGGTTATATTTTAAATGTAACTGACAGCGTAAAATGTAAAGAGTTTTTTGATTATGTAGTTGAAAAATATGGGAAAATTGATATTTTAGTAAACAACGCAGGAATCACAAGAGATGCAATGACAAGAAAAATGACTGATGAGCAGTGGGACTTAGTTATTGATGTTAACTTAAAAGGTGTCTTTAACTTAGTAAGACATATCGGACCACAAATGGAAGTAATTGGTGGTGGATCAATCATTAATATTAGTAGTGTTGTTGGTGAATTTGGTAACATAGGACAGGCTAATTATAGTGCTACAAAAGCTGGATTAATTGGTTTAACTAAAACATGGGCAAAAGAATTTGCGCGTAAAGGTGTACCTGTAAGAGTTAACGCAATTGCTCCGGGTTATATTATGACTGACATCTTAAAAACAGTACCTGAGGAACTACTAAATAAGTTTGCTCAATTAACAATGTTAAAGAGATTAGGACAACCAGAAGAGATTGCAAATGTTGCTTTATTCTTAGCAAGTGATGAAGCAAGTTACGTAACTGGACACACTATGAGTGTTAACGGTGGAATGAGATTATAAACAACTAGAACACTCAAATCGAGTGTTCTTTTTTTAAACTTATAGTATAATAGAAGTAGGAGGTGATTTAATGAAATATGAAATTAAGGAATTTAACGAAAGGTTCTTTATTGGAGTTGAATATGCAGGTGGGATTAAACCGGGATCAAATCCCCAAATAGGACAATTATGGGATGAGTTTTTAAATGAGGATCTTAAACTGATAATTGATATCCCCAACCACGATAAATTTGTTGGATTGGAATGTTATCCTCCCGATTTTGGTGAAACCCAAACTTTTGATTATTTCGCATTATTACAAACTAATGAGTTAGTAAAAAGAGATGGTTTTACATCTAAAAAATTACCTAAAGGGAAGTATATACTTTTCTCAATTGAGTTTGATCAAATCCGTGATGAAATTCAAAGAGTATATAAATATGTTAAAGAAAACAATATTAAAATCCATATGGGATTTGATTATGAAGATTATATTAAAGGACAGGATTATCGTAAACCTGGAGCAAGACTAAATTTTGCATTAATGCTTGAGGAATAAATAGGAAGTGAAAACTTTCTATTTTTTTTAAGTAAAAGGTATCTCACAACCGTATTATTAATACGAGGTGAGAAAAATGAAAAAGAAAATGATATTTATAGTTTTAATCTTAACATTATTTGCGAGTAGAGGTGTAAACGCAACAGCATTCCATACTAGGTTGCCAGGAGGAAAAAACTACCTATATAGTGAGAATTTTACATTAAATGGTAATCGTTTAATAATTGATAACGATATACTTGTAAAAAGTTCGGAAACATATACGTTAAGTTTCCCTGGTGAAGGGTTATTAGAATTTCCTGAGGTTTACTTATATTCAAACTCTGAAGTTTATGTTGATGGTCTGGCGTCTGATTTCACAGATTGTGATGTCGATTTAGGAACTACAAGTTGTACATTTACTATTAATCCTTTAGATGAGTATCTTCATATTGAAATAGAATCTGTTGGATTAGGTACATTTATTAATTATTATGGGTTTACAGACATTCAATTAGAAGAAGGTTCAATCGCAACTGAATATGAGGAATATATATTACCTATGGTTGATTCGAACAGTCCTGAGTTTTCTGGAAATGCGGCATTCATCATGGCTTATTACGATTATTATACAGTCCAGCAGATTATTGATAGTCATATACTAGCAATTGATGATATTGACGGGGATATAACTGATGATATTGTTATAGTAAGTGATGATTACTCGGCAAACCAACATATAGTTGGGGAGTATTTAGTAGTTTTAGAAGTAAGTGATGCTGCTGGTAATACTACATCATTTAACTTAACAATAATAGTTAAAGATGAAATTAAACCAACAATTACTGGTCCTTTTAACCTAGATATAAATATAGATGAAAATCTAACAATTGGAGAAATTATTGCTGCAAACTATACAGCAACAGATGGATATTATGGAGCATTAACGGTAACTGCAAAGACAGATAACTATACTGTGAATAAAGACACTGTAGGCTCATACAGTGTGGTATTACAGGCAATTGATGGATCTAACAATGTTATTAATGAAAATGTATGGATTCATGTTAAAGATTATACAGCACCTGTTTATAATGGTTCTAATAGTATTGATGTGAATATGAGTAATCCACAAAATATTACAGAAATAATTAACTCATTAGACTTCGTTGATAATTACTATCAAAAAGAAGATATTATCGTAACATTGATTAGAGATGAGTACTCTGCCAATAGTAATGATATCGGAACGTATGATATAGAACTGACAGTTGAAGATCCTGATGGCAATGCAGCTTTAGAAATAATAAATATAAACATAATAGATGATATAACACCTGTTATTACTGGTCCACAGTCCTATAGTTTCTCATATACTGATCCTCATTCTTTAAATCAATTGATAAGTTTATTCGATTTATCAGATAATTATGATACTTTAACAACTGATAATTTAGTTATACTTAGCGACTCATACTCTTCAAGAACAACTGAAACAGGTTTATTTATTATTGTATTTGAACTTGAGGATTTATCAGGAAACAAAGTAGAACATACAATGAATGTTACAATTGTAGATGATGTTGCACCAATTATTTATATTGACAACTATTTAGTAACCGTTACTGAAAATGCATCATTTAAAAAAGAGGATGCAATAAGAATGCTAGTTAACAATCATGAGTTGCCGGATGAAGAGTATGAAGTTGAGGTTGTAAAAGATGAATATTTGGGGAATGAAAATACACCAGGGACATACCAATACACTTTGAAGATTACAGATGAAAGAGGAGTATCATATCAAAAGGATTTTATTATCCGAGTTCCCGAGGAAGAAGTAAGTGAACTAAATGATAATTATCTCTTTAGAAATATCATTACATATACACTTTCAATCGGGTTTTTAGGCTATGTTATATACAAAACTAAAAAGTAAACGTATTCAATAGTATTTTTGTTGAAATATATTAAGTAATGATATACATTAATACCGAGGTGTTAAAATGGAGATTATTAACTTAGTAGTAAGTCTAATACCTATATTAGGTCCACTTGTATTTTTAGTTGTATTGAGACAAAGTGCAAAAGTAGGTATGACGTTGAGTATGGTTTTAATTGTAGTCTTTGGAATATTGATTTGGAATATTGATTTAGATGTAATATTTGCATCTGTTGGTGTTGGTATTCATCGTTCGGTTGCAATTATATATATTTTATTTGGAGCTATTACCTTAGTTAACACATTAAAAAATACTAAGGCAATAAAAAGAATAAATAATGGATTTCTAGCCGTATCAAGTGATAAACGTGTTCTAGTAATTCTTATAGCCTTTCTATTTGGTGGATTAATTGAAGGTGCTAGTGGTTTTGGTACTCCAGCAACAATAACTGGTCCCTTAATGGTTGCAATTGGTATTAATCCCTTCACAGCAGCAGTAATTGCCCTTGTTAGTGATAGTGTTCCTGTTTCCTTTGGTGCAGTTGGAACACCATTAACAGTTGGATTTGGTTACGGAGAAAGAGTAGCAAGTGAAATCCCTAATTACATAACATTAATTGATATGTTCTCAGGAGTATTTATTCCATTAATAGTTATTGCTCTATATGTGTTCATTAGCGGTAAATATAAAGGGAAAATACTGAAAAGTATTACTGAAATGATTCCTTTCGCATTAATGGTTGGTATACTTTATACGTTCATTGCATTTACTGTATCAAGAGTTATTGGGTATGAGTTCACTTCAATAATATCACCAATCATTACAATGATTATTACAGTATTAATTACAAGAAAAGGTTGGTTAGTACCAAAAAGTGAAAATGTTGAACCTGAAACTACTGAGGAAATGTCATTATTAAAAGCATGGAGTCCTTATATTGTAGTTGTTGCATTACTTCTTATTACAAGGACTATATCATTTGTAAAAGATGCTTTACTAAGTTTTAAATTGTTTAACCTAAATGAATTTCTAGGTACACCATTAAGTAACAGTTTTGAAATCCTATATTCACCAGGTACAGTTTTAATTATCTCAGCTGTGTTTGCCAGTTACTTACAAGGTAATGGGTTCTCACATTACAAAAAAGCTGTTAAAGATTCAATGAATGTATTAGTTAATGCTACTTTGGCATTGATACCCACATTGATCATGGTTACTATCTTTATTAACAGTAATTATAATGGAAATGATGGCGTTGGAATGACAACTGTGTTGGCTATGAAACTAGCTGATTTATTTGGTTCAAACTGGGCTGTGGGTAGTCCGATTCTTGGAGCTATTGGTAGTTTTGTTAGTGGTAGTGCTACTGTATCAAACTTAACTTTTGGTGAAGTTCAAAGAGTCGTTTCTACAGAACTGGGTATTAATACTTATTTAATTCTTGCAATGCAAGGTATTGGAGCTTCAATAGGAAACATGATTTGTGTTCACAATGTAGTTGCTGCTAGTACAGTTGTAGGGCTTGATAAAGAAGAAGGAAATATAATAAGAAAAACAATTATACCAGCATTGATTTATCTTGCTTTAGTTATTATTGTTGGATTAATTTTAATATAAAAATAAACTGGAATTTCCAGTTTTTTTTTATTGACTAAATAAGAAGGAAATAATATAATTATTAGGTATTACCTAACTATTTAGTTTTATACTGTTAGGTAAATCCTAATTAAACGGAAAAAGGTGTGAAATAAATGGAAAAGGAACAAGTAAGAATATCTTTCAATAAATTCCTGAAAATGTACTTTGATGCATGTAATGAAGTGTATGACGAAATTAACTTTAATCAGATTAAAGGTATTAGATTTAAGTACTTAAAAGAGATTTATAAAAGGAAAGAAGTTACATTGACAGAGCTAGCTGATCATTTCTCCATTTCAAAACCGACAGTAAATGAGGTAATCAACCACTTCATGGATAATGGTATTGTTAAAAAGAGAAAATCGGAAACTGATAAAAGAATAAACTATATTTATCTAACCGAAATTGGTGAGACATTAGCATCTACAAATATGCTTGAAAGTAAACGAGCAGTAGATAAAATGTTTTCTGTTTTAACGCCTAAGGACATAAAACAATTAACAAAAATATTTGATAAATTTGGGGGTGAAGTTGAATGATATTTGGTAAATCCATAAATAAGTATTACATACAGAATTTTGGATGGTTTTTAATCGGGATTTTATCTTTAATAATTATCGATACAATTCAATTAGAAATTCCTGTATTACTTGGAAGTATTGTTGAGGGATTAGAGAATGGCCAAATAGATATGGCAGGAATCACTAATATTCTTAAGACAATAGCAATATACGTCGTTATTATAATGTTTGGTAGATTTATTTGGCGTATATGTATATTTGGAGCATCTAGACGATTTGATTACGGACTAAGAAATGATATGTTTAAACATGCTGAAAAATTATCTAATCAATATTATTCAGAGAATAAAGTTGGAGGGTTAATGGCATATTTCACTAATGATTTAGAAGCCGTAAGAAGAGCAGTTGGACCTGGTATGATTATGTTTGTTGATGCAATCTATCTAGGTGGACTAGCACTTGTGAAGATGTCTTTCCTAGATGTGAAAATGACAATCTATTCAGCAATACCTATGTTGTTGATTGCATTAACAGGTAGTATTGTTGGACGTAAAATGAGAGACAAATTTAAAGAGGCTCAAAAGGCATTTGAAGATTTAAGTGATTTTACTACTGAAAGTTTGAGTGGTATAAGTGTTATTAAAGCATTTGTAAAAGAAAGAACCGAAATTAATGAGTTCTTAAAAGCTAATAAAACAGCCAAAGAAAAAAATATAGAATACGTAAAAATGCAAGCACGATTACAAATTATGATTAGAACTTTTGTAAGTTTAATATTTGTAGTTATATTAGGTTATGGTGGTTATTTAATTAACTTAACAAGAACCTTACCTGAAGCACAACAATTCTCGGCAGGGGATTTAACCACTTTCTATTTATTATTTGGTTCTCTTGTATGGCCGATGATGGCATTGGCAATGATTATCAATATCCGTTCTAGGGGGAAAGGTTCTTTACAAAGAATAGAACAAATTCTTAATGAGGATATTGATGTAAAAGATCCTGATAATCCAGTTCTTGTCGAAGAAATTAAAGGAGAAATTGAATTTCGTGATTTAACGTTTAGTTATCCTAAAACTAACGTAGATGTTTTGCAAAATATTTCATTTAAAATTAACCAAGGTGAAACAGTTGGTATCTTAGGAAGAACAGGTAGTGGAAAGACAAGTATTGTTGATTTACTACTAAGGATCTATAACGTAGAAGAAGGTGGAATATTCATTGATGGTATTGACATAATGAAACTACCATTAGCACAAGTAAGAGATAGTATTGGGTATGTACCACAGGATGGATTCCTGTTTAGTGATTCAATTAAAAATAACATTTCATTATCATTCTCAAAATCAAAAGACTTATATTCAGAAGTAGAACAAGCTGCAATTCTTAGTGATGTACATGATAATATTATTGAATTTACTGAGGGTTATGACACAGTTATTGGTGAAAGAGGGGTTACTTTGTCAGGAGGACAAAGACAACGTGTGGCAATAGCTCGTGCTCTTATTAAGAACTCGCCAATAATGGTACTTGATGACAGTGTAAGTGCTGTTGATACAAAAACAGAAGAAACAATCTTAGCAAACTTAAAGAAAATAAGAAATAATAAAACAACATTAATTATCGCCCACCGCATAAGTACAATTAAAAATGCTGATAAGATCATTATCGTTGATGATGGAAAAATCATCGATTTAGGAACTCATGATGAGTTATTATCAAGATGTGAGTTCTACAAAGATATGGTTGAAAGACAGAAACTTGAAGATGAAATGGAGGTGGAATAGATGCCTAGACAAATTAGTGATAGTGACGACAAACGTTTAAACACTATGAAAGATTCGGACATAATAAAAAGGTTATTAAGATATGCTATTCCATTCCGTGAAAAATTTGCAATTGTATTTATGTTTATGTTATTCACTGTAGCATTTGGAATCACTGAACCTTATTTATTGGGATTAAGTATGGATGTTATTATCTACGATTTTGATTTCCCTTTATTATTAACATATTTATCATTACTTATTGGTATAATCTTAGTTGGTAACGTATTTAACTATATTCAGACAATAATGTTAAATAAAATTGGTCAGGGCGTAATATATAATATCCGTGAAGAGATATTTACCCATCTTGAATATCACGATATTGCCTATATAAATGGACGTCCAACTGGTTCTTTAGTAACAAGAGTAACGAATGACACAAACACTTTAAATGAGATGTATACAAGTGTAATTATTAGTGTATTTAAAAATGTGGCAATGATAATAGGTATTTTAGTGGCAATGTTCTTAATCAATGCACAGTTGACATTATATGTATTGATTGTAATTCCATTTATTATCGTATTTTCATTTTTATTCCGTATCTTATCAAGAAGAGCTTATAGACAAGTAAGAGCTAATCTTTCCAAAGTTAATGCCTTTCTAGCAGAACATCTATCCGGAATGAAAATAATTCAGATATTCAATAAAGAAAATATTAAATTTAAACAGTTTGATGAAAGAAACAGAAAACTAAAAAAATCATATTATCGTCAAATAACTATCTTTGGTATCTATCGACCTACAATGTACTTGTTATTTATGGTAGCAACAATAATCGTATTCTATTTCGGTAGTGAATCGGTTTTGATTGGTGCAATCAGAATAGGTGTACTAATATCCTTTTACCAATATATTGGTCGTTTCTTTGAACCAATCCAGCAGTTAGCTGAGCAATTTAATATCTTGCAATCTGCTTTCGCATCAAGTGAAAGAATCTTTGGTATTATGGATGCAAAACCAAAAGTTAAAGATCGTGACGAGGCGATTGAGATTACTGATATGGAAGGTGAAATTGAGTTTAGAAATGTATGGTTCGCATACATTGAGGAAGAATGGATTTTAAAAGATGTATCATTCAAAGTTAAACCAAAAGAATCAGTTGCATTTGTAGGTGCTACAGGTGCAGGTAAAACTACTATATTAGGATTAATTACAAGAAACTATGACATTCAGAAAGGACAAATCCTTATAGATGGAATAGACATTACAAACATTACAAAAAGTTCATTAAGAAAATACATTGGACAAATGTTACAAGATGTATTTATGTTTAGTGGTACAATCCGTTCTAATATTAAATTACGAAATGATGAGATTTCAGATGAGAAAATGATTCAAGCATGTGATTATGTTAATGCGAATCATTTCGTCAATAAACTAGACAATCGTTTTGATGAAGAAGTAAGAGAACGTGGAAATAACTTCAGTTCAGGACAAAGACAGCTATTATCATTTGCAAGAACAATTGTCCATGATCCAAAAGTAATGATTCTTGATGAAGCTACTAGCAATATTGATACAGAAACAGAACAGTTAATTCAAGATTCACTTTATAAAATGATGTCGATAGGAACAATGTTAATTGTTGCACATAGATTATCTACTATCCAACATGTTGACAAAATTATTGTATTATCTAAGGGTGAAATAATTGAAAGTGGTAATCACCAAGAGCTTCTTAAAGAAAAAGGACATTATTACAATTTATACAGACTACAATATCAAGACCAATCAAAAAACGACACAAATTAATGTGTCGTTTTTTACAATTTATCTTTGTAGAAATTTTTAACTTCCTTAGTTGCCCTAAAGACTCCATAAACCTTGATTTCTGTTATAACTTTTTTAATAACATCCAATGGGATTTTATTGCTAATTGAAAATGTACCATATGCAAGTATTTTACCAGTTACATTTCCTGAAATCATTTCATTAAAGTAATCAATACCAAGTTTGTTAAATCCAAAGTACCATTGTCTTTGTTCTCTTTCAGCCTTCATTTGCATTGCGTTTAATAAAAGTCTAGTCTCCTTATCCAAACTCATTAGGTAATTCTTAATAGAATTCTTCATTAGTTCAGAACGATTTGCTGCAAAACCATGTTCAACTAGTAAATCAATATTTGCCAAATCGATCGAGTTTACATTTAAAGTTATTTTTTCTGTATTCATCTAAAAACCCTCCTTATACCATCTATGTGGATGGTTATAGTATAAAATATTTTTTAGGAGTTGTCAAGTCTATTATGGTAACTATCATATTATAAGGGATTTACCTGCTTTTTCAGGAGATTAATAAAAATATATCGATTCTAAACTAAATTACATGTTTTAGATATGTAAATCGTACCTCGCAAACGTCTATCTACTATCCAACATGTTGACAAAATTATTGTATTATCTAAGGGTGAAATAATTGAAAGTGGTAATCACCAAGAGCTTCTTAAAGAAAAAGGACATTATTACAATTTATACAGACTACAATATCAAGACCAATCAAAAAACGACACAAATTAGTGTGTCGTTTTATTGTAATGATATAGACTAAATAAAAAGATATTGCCAAGCATATTTACTATATATACTTGAGATTGATTGAGTTAATAAAGACTTGTGTCTTTTGTTATTAGTAGTTTATTGGTATAATGTAATGTAGTAATATATAAATACATTTTTGTATATTAGAAAAAGAATTAAGATTTCAGAATAGGCACTGTAGAGGTGCTTATTTTACAGAAGAGGTGGACCTATGATATATGACTGTATTGTAATTGGAGCTGGTGCAGCAGGATTAATGGCAGCAGTAGAACTTGAAAAAAACAATCTTAACTACATATTACTTGAAAAAATGGAAAGAGTTGGAAAAAAACTATTAATCACTGGTGGTAAAAGATGTAATGTTACTAATAATAGTGATATAGATGCATTTATTAATAGTTTGACACTTAAAAACAAAAGATTTCTTTATCCATCTTTATATAATTATGGACCTAACGATGTTATAGACTTTTTTAAGGAAAATGATTTGGAGTTAGTTTTAGAAAATAATTTTAAGTACTTTCCAATAACAAATAGAAGTAGTTCAATCATCGATGTTTTAGTGAAAAATATTGCAAAGAATAGAATTATTACCAATGCTACAGTAAAAACTATAGAAAAAAATGAAAATCTCTTTAAAATAAAAGTAAATGATAAAATGTATACTTCAAAAAATATTATCATAGCAACTGGATCACAAAGTTTTCCCACAACAGGTAGTAGTGGGGATGGGATAAAACTTGCTGAAAAATTCAATATTAGGTTCAATGTGTTTACACCAGCTGAAACTCATGTATATTCAAAAGAAATAGTAAATAAGTTTAGTGACTTACAGGCAGTATCACTTAGTAATACAACAGTTAGCATAATCGGAACAAAAGTTAAATGTTCAGGGGATTTATTGTTTACTCACTTTGGTTTAAGTGGTCCTGCAATATATCATTTATCAGAAAATATATATGAGGAACTGAAAAAGGGAAATGATACAATCAAATTTAATCTAGTTAATAAAAGTGAAGAAGAGATAAGAAAATTATTTATTCAAGAAAATATATTTATCCTAAAGGTTTTAGAAGGAATTACAAGTAAAAGACTAGCTAAAAAGATTTTAACTCATAATAATATCCTAAATAAAAAAGTATTTGAGATATCAAAAAAAGAACTATCAAAAATTATAACAACTTTACTTGAATTTACTGTCAAAATTGACCGAGTTGAAGATAAAGAAAAGGCTTATGTTAACAAAGGAGGAATCCTCCTAAATGAACTTAATCCCCGAAGTATGGAATGTAAAAAAGTAGAGGGACTATATTTTGTTGGTGAAACTGTAAATATTCACGGACCAATTGGTGGATTTAATATTACTATTGCATTTTCGATGGGAAAACTTGCAGCACAGGCTATAGCCGAAAAGTTTAAATAATATTAAATGCCTATTAGTTGAATAGCGAAACTACAAAAACTATAATAATAATGAGGTGATATAATGGAATACTTAAAATTAAGAAATGGAGTAAAGATACCTATTGTTGGACTAGGCACTTGGAAAAGCACTTCTGAAGATGCATTTAATGCAGTTAAATGGGCTTTAGAAGCAGGGTATAGACACATTGATACTGCAATGATTTATGGAAATGAAAAAGCAGTTGGAGCGGCAATAAATGAATCAAATGTACCTAGATATGAAATCTTTCTTACAACTAAATTATGGAATACTGATCAAGGTTATGAATCAACAAAAGCTGCGATTGAGAAGTCACTAAAAGACTTAAATCAAGATTATGTTGACTTATACTTAATACATTGGTTTAAAGGTTATGATAAGGCTTTAGAAAGTTGGAAGGCAATAGAAGAAGCATACGAAGCAGGAAAACTAAAAGCTATTGGAGTTAGTAATTATAATATTCATCATCTAATGAACTTAATAAATAATACAAAGATTCCACCAATGATTAACCAGGTTGAAACTCATGTTGAACTTCAGAATAATTTCTTGCAGGATTATTGTTCTGAAAATGGAATAATTCTTGAAGCATACGCACCACTTATGAGTTGGAAAGTATCTGAATTATTAAAGAATGAAGTACTTATTAAAATTTCTGAAAAACATGGAAAAACCGTACCGCAAATTGCAATTAGATGGTTATCTCAAAGAGGTATAGTTCCATTACCAAAAAGTGTTAATAAAAGTAGAATTATTGCCAATTTAAACGTGTTTGACTTCAAATTATCTGATGAAGAGATGAAAGAAATTAAATCACTGAACAAAGGTAACAAGATGTTCCCTGAATTTGATAACGTTATGTTCTAATGATTAGATTTGGTATTGTAGGTGCGGGACGAATAGCACAGAAATTTGTAAAAGATATTGAGGTATTAGAAAACGCAAAAGTTATTGCGATAGCTTCAAGGAATATAAATCGAGCTAATCAGTTCAAAGATGAATTTAATCTAAAATTAGCCTATGGATCATATGAGGAAATGGCGAAAAGTAACGAAATAGATGCTGTTTATATTGCAACACCACATAGTTTCCATGAAGAGCAAACTATTCTTTATCTTAAAAATAATAAACACGTACTATGTGAAAAACCCATATCAGTTAATGCTAATCAATTAAAACGAATGATTAAAACTGCAACAGAAAATAAATTGGTGCTAATGGAAGCTTTATGGACTAAGTATTTACCAGCTACTAGAAGAGTTATTGATATTGTAAATAATGGGGAACTTGGAAAAATTAAGAGTATTGATATTTCATTTGGGTTTGATTTAATAACTAATGGTGATATTAATGGTAGAGTTTTAAATCCCAACTTAGCTGGAGGTAGTTTATTGGATGTAGGGATATACCCAGTAAGTTTAACTCACTTTATTCATAATAAAGAAATGAAAAAAGTAAGTACAAGTGCTACTTTTACAGAGACAAATGTTGATGCAAGTGTAAATGTTGATATTGTATTTGCTGATGAAGTAACAGCTAGTTTGAAATGCGCAGTTAATAAGTATTTAGATAATAATGCAGTTATTGAGTTTGAAAGAGGTACCATTGAGATGCAAGACTTCTGGTGTTGTGAGAAAATAATTGTGAATGGTATAGAAGAATTGTTCCCTCATAAAGCTAGTGGATTTGAATATGAAATTGATAGCTTTACCAAATCAATTATTGAAAATGAACCAGAGAACTCATTGATGACACATAAAGATTCTTTAGAAGTAATTAGCTTTTTAGACTTGATTAGAACTAAAATAGGTCTAAAATATCCATTTGAATAAAAAAAATCTGCGATTTCGCAGATTTTTTAATATCCAATTTGTGTCAAATTACTTCTAAGTATATTTGCAGATTTATTAAGTTTATCTTTTTCTTTTGGTGATAATGCAAAATGAACTACATGATGTACACCATCTCTATTCAATACTGCAGGTAATCCAATATAAACATCATCTTCACATGGAAACACACCATCATTTAATACACTAATAGGCATAATTCTGTTTTCATTATTAAAGATTGCAGAAGTTATTCTTACTAGAGCCATTCCAATTCCATAATACGTTGCCCTTTTCCTTTTGATAATCTCATAAGCTGCATCTCTAACATCTTGATAGATGTGATCTAAGTCTTCAAAACTAATTTCATCCATTGAGTTAATCACATCAAAGATTGGTTTTGCACCGATGTTTGCGTTAGACCATACAACAAACTCACTATCTCCATGCTCACCTAATATATAAGCATGTATATTTCTAGGATCAATATGAACTCTACTTGATATTTCATATCGTAGTCTTGCAGTGTCTAAACTTGTTCCACTACCAATAACACGTGATTTATCTAGTCCAGATTCCTTCCATGCAACGTATGCTAAAATATCAACAGGATTACTTGCTACAAGTAATATTCCATCAAATCCACTTTTCATTACATTTTTTACTACTGATTTAATGATACTTGCATTTCTTGATAATAACTGTATCCTTGTTTCACCATCTTTTTGGTTTACTCCCGCAGTTATTACAACCAAACCTGCGTCTTTACATTCTTCATAACCACCAGCTCGTATATTCATTTTACGTGGTGCGAATGCCAAACCATGATTTAGATCCATTGCTTCCCCAACAGCTTTTTCATGATCTATATCAATTAATACTAATTCTTCAGCTGCACCCTGATTAACTAGTGCATATGCATAGCTCATTCCTACAAATCCAGTTCCCACTACAACTACTTTACTTCTATCCAATTTTGCTCACCTCATCTGTAGTTTATCAAAAGAAGTTCCCAACAACTATCAATACACTCATAAAAACGTTTTTATTAAAGGAAAATGTTTTCATTGATATCTAATTGATTAATTATCTAAACTATTTTATAATAGAGTAGATAGAAAAGATTTAGGGATCTATTAAAAATATAGAAAAGGTGGAGATATTATGTCATTCTTAAGTAAATTATTTGGGAAGAAGAAAAAAGTTGAACCTGTAGTAAAAGAAGAACCTAAGGTTGTTGAACCTGTAGTTGAGGAGCCTGTAGTTGAGGAACCTGTAGTTGAAGAACCTGTAGTTGAGGAATCTGTGGTTGAGGAACCTGTGGTTGAAGAACCTGTGGTTGAAGAACCTGTAGTTGAAGAACCTGTAGTTGAAGAACCTGTAGTTGAGGAGCCAACTCCTGAACCAGTTGTTGAAGAGCCTAAAGTTGATTTAAGTGAACTTAAAGTTGCTGAATTAAAAGAATTAGCTAAGAAAAAAGGAATTCCTGGGTATTCAAAACTTAAAAAAGCTGAGTTAATTGAAGCTTTAAAGTAGTGCTTGGATTTTATTAGAAAAATATTAGTTATATAACTGAGTTTTTAAGTAGGACAAAATTGTCCTACTTTTTTTATGTTTGAATGTTCATCATATTCTCACATAATATAAAAAGAGTATGTTATTATAAATGTGACAGTGTGTCACAGAGGAGGAAATATTATGCTTGAAATTAAGAATGTAACAAAGATATACGAAGTAGGTGAATTAAAAACTACCGCTCTTGACGAGGTTTCTTTACGATTTAGACCTGGTGAGTTTGTAGCTATTTTAGGACCATCTGGTTGTGGAAAGACAACGATGTTAAACATTATTGGTGGTTTGGATAGATATACTAGTGGTGATTTAATTATTAATGGTAAATCAACTAAACAATTTAAGGATTCTGATTGGGATTCATATCGAAATAATAGTGTAGGATTTGTTTTCCAAAGTTATAATTTAATAAATCACATCTCTATTTTAGAGAATGTTGAAATGGGAATGACTTTAAGTGGTGTTTCTCCAAAGGAAAGAAGAGAAAAAGCACTTGAGGTATTAAAAAGAGTTGGTCTTGAAGACCAAGTACATAAAAGAAGTTCTCAATTGTCTGGAGGACAGAAACAAAGAGCAGCAATTGCAAGAGCTTTGGTTAATGACCCTGATGTTATGTTAGCTGATGAACCAACCGGTGCCCTTGATACAACTACAAGTAGAGAAGTAATGGAGTTAATCAGGGAAATTGCCAAGGAAAAATTGGTAATTATGGTTACTCATAATCGTGAAATAGCCGAGGAGTTTGCAACTAGATTAGTAAAACTACGAGATGGTAAGGTAATTGAAGCTAACGAGCCTGACGCTCTTCATGATGAGAATGATAATTATCAACAAGTTAAAACTTCAATGAGTTTTTGGACTGCATTGAAGTTATCATTTAATAATCTAAAAACAAAATTTGGTAGAACGATTATTACTGCCTTTGCAGGTAGTATTGGAATAATTGGAGTTGCATTAGTGTTGGCAATATCAAATGGTTTTGGTAGTGAACTTGATAGTTTGGAGACTGAAACTTTATCCACATTGCCAATAACAATATCGGAAGTACCAATGGTATTCCAACAAGGACCTCCAGATTCATTTGGAAATGAAGAAGATGTTACATCAACAGTTTTTGATCCAGTATATGCATCAGAAAGTGTCGCTCATTATAATGTTTTTACTGACGAGTACTTGGATTATATAAATAATATTGACGAATCGTATGTATCTTCAGTTCAATATAATTATGGAGTTTCATTACTGATGATGACAAAAAATAGTGATGATGAAATAATTACCAGTGCATCATCAGATGTTAGATTTAATGAGTTTTCAAATAATCAAGCATATATTGATGGACAGTTTGACTTAGTTGAAGGAGCATTACCAATTAATCAGTTTGGAGTTGTTTTAGTTGTTGATTCAACAAATAAAATTGACGCTAATATATTGAACTTCTTGGGATTTGATACTGACGAAAACATTGAGTTCTCTGATGTTATTGGTGAAGTAATAGTTGTGGCAAACGCTGATGATATCTCATATTCAGTTATGGGAATGGAGATTATCCAAGAAGTAGATGAAACAACTTATACAAATGGAGCTCATTTAACTGTAACTGGTATTTTGAGAGCTAAATCTGATGGTCTTGAATCAGATACATCTGGTATTTATTATCATGATGATTTAGAACTAGCCTATATTCAGAGTAATATAAACTCAGATACATGTACATTGTTATTAGCGACTAATACAGACGATCTAAATCCAGATGAAATAAGTACATTAAAATTTCAACAACATACAAATGGTTGCTTAGAAACTCCGTTATTAATTAGTGTATATCCAGCTTCATTTGAAACAAAAGACGAGGTTGTTAATTACCTGGATGATTATAATACTGATTTAGATGAAGAAGACCAAATTCTTTATACTGATTTAGCATCATTAATCAGTGGTATTATGGGAACAGTAATTACTAGTATTTCAACAGTGTTGGTTGCCTTTGCCGCTATCAGTTTAGTAGTATCGTCTATTATGATTGGTATAATAACTTACATTAGTGTATTAGAAAGAACAAAAGAAATTGGTATCTTACGAAGTCTTGGGGCACGTAAAAAAGATATCTCAAGAGTATTTAACGCAGAAAGTTTTATAGTTGGACTACTTGCAGGGATTTTAGGTGTTGTTATTACACTTATATTAAGTATTCCAATCAATATAATATTAGAGAACTTATTAGATGGATTTGAAAATGTTGCATCGTTACGAATTGATCACGGATTATATTTAATCCTAATTAGTGTTGCATTAACGTTTATTGCAGGTTTAATTCCATCAAGAATGGCTGCTAAAAAAGATCCAGTAGAAGCACTAAGACATAATGAATAAAGATTCACACAATCTTCATAACTATTTCATATAATAATCATAGAAATTAGTTATAATAAGGTATAAAATTTTTTTTCATAAACCTCTCAAAGTATTATGTAAATATAAAGTCCCTTCCCCCGGGGACTTTTTATTTTGTGTTGGTATTGACATATGACAAAGTGTCATATATAATGAATGTGACAAAGTGTCATAAAGGAGGAAAGCACATGCCTAGAGAAACTTTTTTTAATTTAGAAGAAGCAAAAAGAAAAAAAATTATAAATGCTGCAACTAAAGAGTTTACTGAGTTCGAACTTCATAAGGCTAGAGTATCCAACATTATTAAAGAAGCAGGAATCCCACGTGGAAGTTTCTATCAGTATTTTGAAGATATTGACGATTTATATTATTTTGTCATAGATTCAACATTTGATGATATTTTTAATGAAGGATACAAACATGCAGATTTAACAAATGATATTTTTGAATATATTAAATTAACTTTCGAAGTTGATTTAAATAGTTATCAAAATCAAAAAAGACATAAGTTTATTCACAATGTGTTAAAAAGTATTGGATCAAATTATGAATATTTAGAACATCATAATAATAAGAGAAAAGATTATATTAGTGGTGTTTTAGGTAGAATGGATTTATCAAAAATACGAATAGAAGATGAAAATGAGTTAATCAAGTTATATGAATTTTTGCAACATATTAAACGTTCAGTTATTCAAAAAACATTGATGCAGAAACTCAACAAAGAAGAGGCTATTGATTCCTTGAATTGGCATTTGGAAATCATTCAGCACGGTTTACTCAAGGAGGAATAATATGAGTAGTTTATTAAGATTACTAAAATTCACATCAAAATACAAAGGGTATGTAATAGTATCTATCATTATGATGATTATCCAAGTTATAACAGGGTTTTTGATTCCATCATACATGGCTGTAATTATTGATGATGCAATACCACTAGGAGATCAAAGTTTATTGCTTGAAACTGGTGGAATAATGGTGTTAATAGCATTTGTAGGTTTATTAGCAGGTGTAGTTAACACTTACACATCACAAAAAGTTGCGATGTTTTCAACAGCCGATTTAAGAAATCAGTTGTTTACAAAAATACAATCATTAAGTGCAAGAAATATTGATAAGTTTAAAACAAGTAGATTAATTACTACATCTACAAATGATGTTTTACGTATCCAACAGTTTTTCCAAATGATGTTAAGAATTATTGTTAGAGCACCATTAATGGTTGGTATTGGGATATTTATGGCAGTTAGGACTTCCATAGAATTATCAAGTATATTCTATATCTCCTTACCAATACTAATTATTTCTATTGTAGTTATAATGATCATTGCATTCCCAAGATTTACAAAAGTTCAGAAGACTATTGACGGACTAAACAAAGTATCTCTTGAAACTGCTAACTCACCACGAGTTATAAAATCATTCGTATCAATGAAACATGAAAATAAAAGATTTAATGATGCAAATGAGTTATTTAGAACAACAAATACAGCAGCAGAAAAAGTAATGGTATTTGCAGAGCCAATTATTATGTTAATATTTAATGCGTCTTTAGCTGGTATCATTTTACTTGGTGCATATTATATCAATCAAGGTGCATTAATCAACGTTATTGAAGGTGTTGATATCCCTGCAGTTGGTGTATTAATAGCGTTTAATAATTACAGTATGCAAATCCTATTTGGATTAATGATGTTCGCAATGATAATGATATTCGTTTCACGAGCTTTGGCAAGTGCAAAACGTATTGCGGAAGTATTAGATGAAGTTTCTGATTTGCAAAACTGTGAAGATTGCATTACTGATTTTAATCTAAAAGGAGCAATTGAATTCAAAAATGTTGATTTCAGTTATGAAGAAGATGGAAATAAAGTATTAAGGGACATTAGCTTTAAAGTTAAACCAGGAGAAAAAGTCGGTATTATAGGTTCGACAGGTAGTGGTAAATCAACATTAATTAACTTAATCCCTAGAATATATGATGTTACAAATGGTGAGATTTTAATTGATGGTAAAAACATAAAGCAATTAGATGTTTCGTCGTTAAGAAAGCAAATAAGTGTTGTTACGCAAACTGCAACGCTATTTAGTGGAAGTATCGGGACTAACTTAATGCAAGGTAAACCAGATGCAACTATGAAAGATCTTAATGAAGCGGTGAAAACTGCTCAAGCAGAGGAGTTTATACAAGAATACGATGATCTGTATAATCACGAAGTACAGCAAAAAGGAACAAATTTCTCTGGTGGACAAAAACAGAGAATTAGTTTAGCTCGTGCATTCATAAGGAATCCTAAAATTATGATTTTGGATGATTCTACAAGTGCTGTTGATGCTAAAAGTGAAGAACTTATATTAAAAGAGATTGATCGTTTATCAAAAGAAATGACAACATTAGTTATCTCACAAAAGATTTCAACGATTAGGGAAATGGATCATATTTTAGTTTTAAACAATAAAGGGAAAATAGATGGGTATGATACTCATGAAAATCTCCTTAAAAATAGTAAGGTGTATCAAGAAATTGCACTGTCACAATTAGGGACAGGAGGTGATCTTGATGCCTAAAGTAAAAGGAAAAAAACAACAAGAAATGTTGAGCAAAGAAATAGTGAAAAAAGAAGACCCATATAAAAATGTAAACCACAAAAAGACTATTCTAAATAAACATGATGTTAAAAAACGTAATGAGCAAAATAAAGATTACTCAAAACAGATGAATCGTGTTGCTGGAATGGGGAGACATCGAGTTTACTTAGGTAACAATGCAAGTGATAGAAAAGGGACAATTCTAAGATTATGGAAATATTTGGATAATTATCGTCCTGGATTAATTGTTATTGTTTTAGCAATGATAGTAACTAGTGTATTATCAGTTATGTTACCACTATTATTCGCAACAGCAATAGATGACTATATTTTAGTGTATGATTTTGAAGGTGCATATGTAATTGGTGGAATAATCATTGGAGTGGCAATTTTAACTTCTGCTGTAAGATTTACTGGTAGATATGTTATGACCATTATTACTCAAAAAACCGTTGCTAAGATTAGAAAAGATGCATTTGACAAGTTGCAAATGCTTCCCGTTAGTTATTATGATAAAAACCAGTCTGGAGATATAGTATCAAGAATTACAAATGATGTTGATTTGATTAGCAATATGTTGGCACAGTTTGTATTAGAACTTATCACTTCAGCAATTACATTAGTTGGATCATTTATTATGATGTTTATCGTTAACTGGTCTTTAGCATTAATTGTTGTAGTCTTTGTTCCAATTATGGTAATCTTTACAGGTCGTATAGGTAAAATCACTCGTAAAGGATTTACTGCACAGCAAAAATTCTTAGGTAACTTAAATGGAATTGTTGAAGAAAGTGTATCAGGAATCAAAAACATTAAATTATACGGTTCAGAAAAAGATGTAATAAATGAATTCTCTGAAACTAACACAGATTTACGTGACGCTGGATTTAAAGCACAAGTAGCTGCAGGATTAATCATGCCTGTAATTAACTTCTTAAACAATTTAATCTACGTTGTAATTGTATTTATCGGTGGATTACTATATATAGGTGGAAAAGTTGCAATTTCAATTGGAGACATTTCCGCAGTTACTTCATATGCTAGACAGTTTATTCAGCCAATCTCAAATCTTGCACAGTTGTTTAATACTCTACAACAAGGATTAGCGGGAGCTGAGCGAGTATTTAATTTAATAGATACTTCAACTGAGTATGAAACTGAAAATGAGTTGATAGAAAACACAGTTAAATCACTAGAAAATTCAAAAATTGAACTAGATGAAATGATGAAAAATGAAATTGAGAATGCAAGTGAGATAAAAGAGTACAATGTAAAAATTGCTGAACTTGAACAGAGATTAGAAATATTAAACATTCCATCAAAAGTAGAAAGATTAAAAGAATCTGTTGAATCTTTGGAATTATCTTTTAAAAATGGAAATATCAGTTCAAAAGATATTGATAAAGTTAAAAAAGAAATTGATATTAAACGTTCTGAGCTATCTGATTTAATTGAGAAATCAAAATTTAAAGGATTTGTTGAGTTTAAAGATGTAACATTTGGTTACGAAGAAGACAAAGTAGTATTAAAAGATATCTCGTTCAAAGCTGATATAGGTAAAACGGTTGCTATAGTTGGACCTACAGGTAGTGGTAAAACTACTATTATCAATCTATTAAACAGATTTTATGATGTTGATAGTGGAACTATCCTAATTGATAATAAAGATATCAATGAATACAAGAAAGACAATCTACGTAAAAACATTGGTGTTGTACTTCAAGATACAAAACTATTTACAGGTACAGTATTTGACAATATCGTATATGGTAATCTAGAAGCATCAAAAGTAGAAGTTGAAAAAGCAGCGACACTGGCAAATGCTCATGATTTCATAATGAGATTACCTCATGGCTATGATTCAGAAGTATATGAAGAAGGTTCTAACTTCTCTCAAGGTGAAAGACAGTTAATCTCAATCGCAAGAACGATTTTAAGTAATCCTGACATTTTAATCTTAGATGAGGCAACAAGTAACGTAGATACAAGAACAGAGTTTAAAATCCAAGAAAGCATGAATACTTTGATGAAGGGGCGTACAAGTTTTGTAATTGCCCATCGTCTACAAACAATTAGAAACGCAAATAAAATAATTGTAATCAAAGAAGGAGAGTTAATTGAAAGTGGTAATCACAATGAATTACTACATCAAAAAGGATTCTACTATGATTTGTATACAACACAGTTCAAAAACTTAGTATTAGAAGAGGAATAAATCCTCTTCTTTTTTTTCGTTTTCTACGATATAATGGTTATTGGAGATGATAGTATGAGAAGAAGATTTGGGGACAGAGGAGACGGTTACCGTCTTCGTAAGATTGATCCTTTTTTTAGGATTATTCCATATTTAATGAAAGAAAGAAATGACGCACAAGTTTATTTTGAAGAAAGAATTTATTTAGATAAGCCACAAAAGCTTATTAGAGAATTACGTTCTCAAGGTTATAAAGTGGGATTTTTACATGTTGTTATTGCCTCTATGGTTAGAGTAATGTCACAAAAACCAAAAATAAATCGTTTTGTACGTGGTAGGAAACACTATGCAAGAAAAGAAATATCTATTTCTTTGGCTATTAAAAAAGAAATGAGTGAAAAAGGAGAAGAAACAACAGTGAAAATTGTGTTTGATCCTGAAGATACTATTTTTGATGTTTGTGAAAAAGTGAACAAGGTAGTTTCGGAAAATAAAATTGTTGAAGAGAAAAACAATACAGACAAGTTTGTGAAGATATTTAGTTATATTCCTGGATTTTTTGTTGCCGGATTAGTAGGAATAATAAAAATATTAGATAATTGGGGAATTTTACCTAAATTTATCCGTGACCTAAGTCCGTTTCATTCAAGTATGTTTATAACTGATTTAGGATCTTTAGGTATTAAACCAGTTTATCATCATATCTATAATATTGGTACTAACTCAGTATTCCTTGCTTTTGGAACAAGAACAAAGGAACAAAGAGTAGATGGAGATATGAATGTTGAGAACTTAAAGGCAATGGATTTAAAAATTGTTGCTGATGAAAGAATAGTTGATGGTTATTACTGTGCTACAGCCATTAAACTGGCTACAAAGATAATGTCAAACCCGGAAATTTTACTTGAAAAACCTGATCAGGTAATTATCGATGATGAAATTTAAATAAATTCCTGTTAAGCCTTTACATTGGCTTTTATGTGTGCTAATATTATAGAGGTTAATAGAAAAACGAACAAAAATCTAAGAAAGAAAGAGGTGATGGTAATGTTAAATAGACTTAATACAATGAAAACATATAACGTTGGCAAAGACGCGTTTTTTGTTATGCAAAAACCATCACATGAGTATAGACTCTAATTTTATATAAAAATTGGATTTTAGTTAATTTTATAATGAACTAAATATGTCTTTCATCTGTTGATGGAGGACATTTTTTTATTTTTATATATGTAAAGAGGGTGAACACAATGAATATATTAAGTATTTCAAAACTACAAAAGGAATTTAACGGTGAGGTTTTATTTAAAAACATCTCGTTTGATATAAATAGTAAAGATAAAGTTGCAATCATTGGAAAAAATGGAACTGGTAAATCGACTTTGCTTAAAATGATTTTAGGCGATATAAGAATCGACAGTGGAGAGATTCACAGAAATCAAAAGGCTAAAATAGGTTATTTATCTCAAGGTGTAATTTCGAATAATGACAATACTCTAATGGGTGAAATGTTAGAAGTGTTTAGTGATTTGATTTCACTAGAAGCAAGAATCAACATATTAGCGACACAACTTGAGCAAGATCCACACAATGAAGAACTAATTAACAAATATGCCAAAATTGAACATAGTTTTAATGTCAAGGGAGGCTATGATTACTTATATCAGATTAATATGATTTTAAGTAAATTTGGTTTTAAGAAAGAAGAATACGAACGTAAAATAACTACCTTCAGTGGTGGAGAGAAAACAAGAGTAGCGTTTGCAAAATTACTTCTTCAAAAACCAGAGTTATTAATACTTGATGAGCCAACTAACCATCTTGATATCGAGATTATTGATTGGTTAGAGGATTATCTAAACAAGTATGAAGGAGCAGTCTTGATAGTGACACATGATAAGTACTTCATAACTAAAGTATGTCGAAAAATAATTGAAATAGACAATCAAACATCTGAAATATTCTATGGAACTTTCCAAGACTATGAAGAACAGAAAATTGTAAGGTACGAGCAATTATTAAGAAAGTATAATCGACAGCAAAAAGAAATAGCTCATCTTCAAAGTTTCATCGACCGATTCCGTTATAATTCAAAACGAGCTAGTTTGGCGAAAGACCGCCAAAAGAAAATCAATCGAATTGATAGGATTGATAAACCACATCTATCAAAAAGACATGTAAAAATGACGTTTGACGATAAACGAGCGACAAAGGATATTATCTTAAAGGCGAAAGACTTAAGTATAGGATACGAGTTTCCTTTATTATCAAACATCAGTTTCACAATGCGTGGATTTGACAAACTGGCAATAGTTGGTCCAAATGGTACAGGGAAAACAACTTTATTAAAAGTAATTGAGAAAAAACTCCAGCCATTAAAAGGAAGAGTAGATTTCTTAAGAGAGTATAATATTGGATATTTTGATCAAAATCAAGAAACATTGAATTATCAGAAAACAATATATGAGGAAATTCATGATTATTATCCAATGTTTACCAATAAAGATGTTAGAAGTGTAGCAGCTAGATTTTTATTCTTCAACGAAGATCTGGATAAACCAATTAATATCTTAAGTGGTGGAGAAAGAGTTAGATTAGTATTATTATTGTTAATGTTAGAAAAACCTGACTTACTAGTACTCGATGAACCTACAAACCACTTAGACATTGAGACAAAAGATATTATAGAAGATGTTCTAAGCCAGTTCTCTGGTCCAATTATCTTTGTCTCACATGATCGTTATTTCATTAACAAAATAGCTACAAAACTTGTTCATTTATCTTTTAAAGATGTTGTTGAGTTCAACGGGTCTTATGATGAGTTTAAAGAACAAGAGGCGGCTAAAAAAGTATTAAAGGCAAAAACAAGAAAGAAAAAGCAAAAACCAAAAAACATCGGAAAAGAACTTACTGAAATTGAAAAGCACATTCAAAAAATTAGCGAAATCATAGATTTCAAAAAACAAGAAACATTTAAACAAGAAAATTATCAAGATTTTAGAAAAATATCTAATTTAAACGAAGAAATCGAGAAACTAGAACAAGATCTACTATCGATTGAGCAAAAATATTTTGACTTATTAGAGTTAAGTGAAAGAGAAGAGGTGTAAAGAATGAAAAGACTAAAACAATTACTTAAATGGATGCAAGGCTACAAACTTATTTATTTCATAGCTGTTGCTCTTCTAATTTCATTACAATATTTCCGTACATTATCACCATTATTTGTTACTCATATCGTTGATACAATATTTGGTGATGAACAAACAGTATTACCGAAATTTATTGCGAATCTCTTAGGTGGGGACACGGTAAGAGAACAACTACTATTTCTTGCAATAGTGTATGTATCATTTACATTAATGCGAGTTATCATAATGTTTGGTAGAAGAATAATAAACGCTTATTTTACAGAAAGTGTTGCATACAATATGCGAAATAGCTTATATGCAAAACTACAAGATTTAAGCTTTACATATCATTCTCATGCCGAAACAGGTGATTTAATTCAAAGATGTACAACAGATGTTGAAACATACCGTGCATTTATTGGTGAACAACTAATTGAAATCTTTAGATTAGTATTCTTAGTTTCATTAACTATTTACCAAATGGCAAGATTAAATGTAACGATGACTTTGTACAGTGTAATCGTAACGCCAATTATCTTCTTTGCAGCGTTTATCTACTTTATTTATGTTAAAAAAGTATTTAAAAAAGTAGAGGAAGCTGAAGCAACAATGACTACTACACTTCAAGAAAGTGTTACAGGAATTCGTGTTGTAAAAGCCTTCGCTAAAGAGAAACATGAAATTGAAAAATTTGATAAACATTCAAGAGAATACTTAAAAGAAGACTATAGATTATTAAAACTAATGGCTATTTTCTGGGGCGGAACAGACTTTATTATCTTTATCCAATATGCAGTAACAATTACAATGGGTATAGTATTGACTGTTAATAACCAGTTAACATTAGGTGAATATATTGCATTCTTATCATTTATTGGAATGATCGTATGGCCTTTACGTCAATTAGGACGTATCATTGGTGACTTTGGGAAAACAACAGTAGCATTGGATCGTTTAGATGAGATTATGCTAAAAGATTCAGAACATAAAGACGACAGCGAAAACAATCCACAAATTGAAGGAACTGTTGAATTTAGAAATGTAGGATTCCAATTTGAAGATGATAACAAACCATTATTAAAAGATATTTCATTCAAAGTTAAAAAAGGTGAAAGTATCGCTATCGTTGGTAAAACTGGTAGTGGTAAATCAACTTTAATTAACTTAATGGTTAGACTATTAGAAAACCAAGAAGGTAGTATCTTATTTGATGGCGTAAACATTAAAGACATCAACAAAAAACATTTACGTAGAAATGTAGGTATTATTATGCAAGAACCATTCCTTTACAGTCGTACTCTATACGATAACATTGGAATTATGGATCAAGAAGCACCTGAAGAAAAAGTATACAAAGCAGCAACAATTGCCGCACTTCATGACGATATTATTGGATTTGAAGGTGGATATAAAACAATTGTAGGGGAACGTGGAGTTACCCTATCAGGTGGACAAAAACAACGTGTTGCAATAGCACGTATGTTACTAGACTCAAAACCAGTATTAATATTTGATGATAGTTTAAGTGCAGTAGATACAGAAACTGATATTCAAATTAGACGTGCATTGAATAATTATTGGAAAGATACAACAGTATTTATCATTACTCATCGTATAACTACGGCGATGGAGGCAGATAAAATTATCGTAATTGATAAAGGTGAAATCGTTGAGATGGGATCTCACGATGATCTATTAAGTAAACAAGATGGTATCTATAATGAATTATGGGATATTCAAACTAACGTAGAATATGATTACCAGCAACTAGAGAAAGGAGTGAAGTAAAATGAACTACTTCGAAGAAGAAGAGTATACTGACTCCAAGTTTGATTTTGCCGTTTGGAAAAAAATATTTAAAATGATAATGCCATTTAAGCGTCATTTATATATCGGTGTTGGTGCTGCAATTGTACTAGCACTGACAGATGCAGTATATCCACAAATCAACCGCTATGCTATTAAACTAGCATCAGGTGGAGATTTATCAGGATTACCTTATTTCCTAGGATTATATGCAGTAATAATGATTGCAATAGGGGTTATGGTTTATACATTTATCATGCATGCAGGACAAGTGCAAAGAAAGCTATCTTATTCACTTAGAAGGCAAGCATTTAAAAAACTACAAGAACTTCCGTTCTCATACTATGACAAAACACCAGTAGGATGGATTATGGCTCGTATGACTAGTGATTCTCGTAACTTAAGTGATATTTTAAGTTGGGGTATGATCGATATGTCATGGGGATTACTAATGATGTTATTTATTACAATTGCAATGTTTATAACTGACTGGCAATTAGCATTAATCACAATCGCAGTAATGCCTATATTATTATACTTAAGCTATTACTTCCGTAAAAAAATGCTTATTAACTACCGTAAAATTAGAAAAGAAAACTCTAAAATAACCGGTGCATTTAATGAAGGTATTACTGGAGCAAAAACAACCAAAACATTAGTTTTAGAACAAGAGAACTATAATGACTTTGATCGAAAAACAAAAACAATGCGTGATCATTCAGTACGAGCAGCACTATTAGCAGGATTATACTTCCCAAGTATATTGTTTATTGCCTCTATTGCTACTGGACTTGTAATGTATTATGGGGGAGAAAAAGTGTTCCTAGGTATGGATATTGATATATTATATGTATTCATCGCATACATTGGATTACTATTTGATCCAATCATGCAACTAGCAAGTATCTTAGCTCGTTTCCAACAAGCACAAGCATCTGCAGAGCGCATTATGTCATTAATTGAAAGTGAACCAGAAATTTGGGACTCACCAGAAGTAATAGAAAAATATGGTGATGTTATTAACTTCAAAAAAGAAAACTGGGAAAAACTTCATGGTGATATTGAATTTAAAGACGTAACATTTAAATATAATAAAGGTGAAAAAGTACTATCAAACTTTAATCTTAAAGTCAAAAAAGGTGAAAGTGTAGCCCTAGTAGGTCACACTGGAGCTGGAAAAAGTACAATTGTAAATCTTATCTGTCGTTTCTATGAACCAACAGAAGGACAAATTCTTATAGATGGAAAAGACTATAAAGATCGTTCGTTAGGTTGGTTACATGACAACTTAGGATATGTGCTACAATCACCACATCTGTTTAGTGGAACAATTCTAGATAATATTAAATATGGTAATCCAGATGCAACTTTTGATGATGTTGTAGAAGCAGCTACATTAGTAGAAGCTCATGAATTCATCAATGAGTTCGAAGATGGATATGAAACCAAAGTTGGAGAAGGCGGAGCAAGATTAAGCGTTGGACAAAAACAATTAATCAGTTTTGCAAGAGCTTTAATCGCTAATCCAAGTATTTTTATCTTAGACGAAGCAACATCAAGTGTTGATACAAAAACAGAAAAGAGTGTGCAAAAAGCAATAGAAGTTGTTCTAAAAAACAGAACAAGCTTCGTCGTTGCTCACCGTCTTTCAACAATCACAACAAGCGATCGTATTTTAGTATTAGAAAATGGTGAAATAATCGAATCAGGAACTCATAAAGAACTAATTCAAAAAGAAGGAAAATATTACAGATTATATACTAATCAATTCCTATCTGAAAGAATTGAAGAATCAAAATCAATGTAAACAAAAGCTGCTAATTAATTAATAGCAGCTTTTTTATTTAACTTATAATGTATGTTTGCATATTATCATATGGTTTATTACTTTTGGGGATAACATGTCTAGGTGGTGGCATTTTATCATAATCAGGTAAATTACTATGATCCTCAATCTGAATGAAAATATCATACAACTCACTAATATTCATTTCCACTAAATCTCTAATTAAGTATGTATCATCAAGCTCTCTAATACGATAAATCAACATCAATTTAGCTCTTGTCATTTGATTAACATATTGGCTTTGTCTGATTTGAGCAATTTGCTGTTCAGACAATTTAATTTCCGAAGTTTTCATAACCCAACTAGATTGTGAGTACTTATTAAGTTCAGTTTGTAGCTTAGTTTGAAATGCTGTTTCTAAACGAGTTTTTATATCTTCATCATCACTTGATACTTCAACTAGTACAATATTATTTGCATCTGTAGAAGTAACTATATAACCAAGTTCATTTAGTCTTTCAACAAGTATTTCAATTGCTTTGTCCAAAGTTAATCCTTTGTAGTTTATATTTTTCTGAACAACATCATCACCATCATCATTAATGGCAACCACATCAATTACGAAGTCATCTTCATCTAAAGTTATCTCAATTGATGGATTAACATCAAGAGTAATAGTACTAGCAACAACAGTATTGTCACGATTCAACATAATAACTGCTATTAAGAGAACTATGAATGCACTTGTAAAACTTAAAGTAAATCTTTTGTTAAAAACAGTTCTTAAACTAAATCCTTTTTCTTTTTCAGGTACCCTAAACTCTGGAGATGCCTTTATCTTACCCAAAACATCAGGTACTTCACTATTAAAAGTCTCTTGTACATGTTCTTTAAATTTTTGATCATTCATATTCTCACCTACTCTCCATACTCATTTTTTAATTTCTTAATTGCCTTATTATATAACCATGTAACAGTCCCCAAAGGTTTATTAACAATTTCTGCAATTTGACGATGTTTTAAATCTCCAACAACGTGTAATATCATAATTTCACGTTCTTCTTCAGGTAAAGTCTCCAACATTTCTTTTACAATAAGTTCTTTTTCAGAGTTACTTTCCTCAGTTCCAAATATATAATCATCGATATTTGGATCAAAACTAAGTTCTCGTTTTCTCCGATTATATTCATTTATTGCAGTATTTCTTGCAATTGTAACAATCCATGACTTAAATCCATATCGGGGTTTAAATGAATGAATCTTTGCTAGACTTTTGAGATAAGTTTCTTGCATAATATCTTCTGCTAAAGATTTATCTTTTACAATACCTAAAACAGTATAATACACGACGTTTTTTGTTTCATAATATATATCATCAAAAACGGTCATATCACCGTCTTGTAATGTTTTAACTAAGTCGTTAAGTTGTTTAGTTGTCATGCAAAATCACCTCTAATTAATTATAAAGACATTCACATAACAAGTAAAGAAAATAACAAAATAATTTGGAAAGGTAGGGAGGGGTAGGGGGTGAAACACCCCCTTGTGAGGTATATTAAAAAACATATAGGGCTTATTTGCATTTTACATTAGTAAAACATTTGACTATGAAGTTTTATTGGTAAATAATAAAAAAAAGTTATTTTTAGTGTATCTTTATTATTATTCACTCTTTAAATAAACTGTGTTATAATAAATAAGAGAATGCAAGAGGTGATAAAATGAATTATCGATACAAGGTTCAAAATGAGGAAATAGACAAATTATTTGAAGCAATCTTGAAGTTAAAGAATAAAGAGGATTGTTACCGTTTTTTTGATGATTTATGTACAGTAAATGAAATTGAAGCTTTTGGACAAAGGTTAGAAGTGGCAAAGATGTTATACAATAAAATGACATATCAGGAAATAGAAAAGATTACAGGAATCAGTGCAGCAACAATTAGTAAGATTTCTAAATCATTTTCATTTGGACCAGGTGGTTATGAAATGATCATTAAACGATTAAATGGGGAAGAATAAATACTATAATTTTATAATAGGTGGGGTATTATGAAAATAGTAACATTGTTGGAAAATGAGCAACTAGATAAGAAACTTAAGGCTGCTCATGGTCTTAGTTTATTTATAGAAACAAACACCAAGAAAATTCTTTTCGATTTAGGTCCTAACAACTATTATATTAAAAATGCCAAGCAGTTAGGAATTGATTTAACCGATATTGATTACTTAGTAATATCACATGGACATTTTGATCATGGTAGTGGTATAAGTAAGTTCTTAAAAATTAATACAAAGGCAAAAGTGTTTATATCTAAAAGTGCATTTAGAAACCATGTAAAGGCAAAAGGTTCGAGGTATCATGACATTGGTATTGGTAAACCACCAAAATCTGACCGTATAGAATATATATATCGTGAGTCTAAAGAAATTACTCCAGGTGTTACTCTTTACGATTTAGTTAACTTTACTAAACAGGCTATATGTGATGAAGATCTAATGATTTATGAAGATGGGCAATATATTAGAGATCATTTTCATCATGAGATTTATATGATTATTAAAGATGTGAAAAACACAGTACTGTTTTCAGGATGTTCACACAAAGGTATTGAAAACATCATAGATTCTATTGAAAAAGTAGGGAAAATAAGTATTACTCATATTTTTGGAGGTTTACATTTTTCCCATTATGATTCATTTGATTTTAAACAAACAGATTATTTAGTTGGATTAGCTGAAAAAATAAAGAAAAGAAAAACTACAAAAATCTATGCTTGTCATTGTACAGGTGATGATGCATTCTTTGAATTAAAAAAAGGATTAAAATCAAATATTAAAAGAATAAAAACAGGTTCGATAGTTGAAATATAAAAAGAGAAATTTCTTCTCTTTTTTTTTGAAAAAAAATCACACAATTTTGAGAATATGTAGTATAATTAATATGCTGTGCCAGTATGGTGGAATTGGTAGACACGCTAGACTCAAAATCTGGTGGCTTTACGGCCGTGTCGGTTCGACTCCGACTACTGGTACCAAACTTGTAATTAAAAAGTCATCTTTTGATGACTTTTTTTTACTATATACGTCTAGTGTCTTTTACTGATTTAAGTATATTACCATAGCCCTAAATAAAAATTCAGTTGCCCCTTCCCCAACATTCTCATAATATGCTTTGAATCTTTCATCTTCAGTATACATTTTGACAAGAGCAAGATGTGCATCTTTACTATATGTAGGCCAGTACATCTTTATCCATGTTTCATGTAACTTACATATTTTCCGACTTATCTTGCTTGATGGATCTCCTGTCTTGAGAGCTTTTTCTAATAGAATGATTACATCTTTACTTATCTTATTTGCCTCATCAAACTCCCATTTGGACATTTTTCTCAACTTGCTATAGGATTTATCTATAGTATCACTACTATAATTTTTTCGTATCTCCCTACCATATTTTGACTCGTTTTCCTCGATAACTCTATTTCTTAATCCTTCGAATTTGTCCTCTTTAGTCTTTGTTTTAATTCCGTCGATTTTTTATGGTGGATTAAAGCATAAATAAACTAAAATTAGGCATGGTAATTATTAGATGCAATGTAAGAAGGTTCTAATAAACCAATCTTATCATAGTACCTTAAGGTCCTAGTTGAAACATTTGCAATTTTTGAAACATCATTAATTTTATACATGTATATCACCATCCACTCATTATAAACATTGTCGTTACGTCAAAGTCAATAATTTTGAGCATTTTTCCATACTAATTTAAATAAATAATGTGTTATAATGAAGACGATATGATTTTTGGAGGTGAATAAATTGCTAAACAAAGAATTTACAGAATTGTTGGAAGGTTTGTTCGAGGGTGTTTATATTGTAGATAATCAAAGAAAAATCATTTTTTGGAATACTGGTTGTGAACAGATAACTGGTTATACATATGAAGATGTTATTAATCGAAATTGTTTTGACAATATTCTCCGTCATGTTGATTATGATAGTAATGAGTTATGCATTAATGGTTGTCCCTTACATGTAACATTAGCTACTGGTAAGGAACAAGAAAATAACGTATACCTTCATCATAAAGATGGACATAGAGTACCTATTACAGTTAGGACATTTCCAATTTATGATGATAATAAAAAAACTGTTGCAGCAGTAGAAGTATTTACAGATTCACAATATAAAAAAAACATCTATAATGAAAATCGTAGATTACAGGAAATGGTTATAACTGATGAGTTAACAGGAATCTATAATCGTCGGTATATAGATTTTCAATTAAGTACATCAATAACAGAAAGTATTAAGTTTAAGCAGTCGTTTGGTGTTATATTTATAGATATTGACGATTTTAAAAGCGTTAATGATAACTATGGACATAATGTAGGTGATGAAGTACTAAAACTTATAACACGAACAATAAACTCAAATATAAGATCAAACGATGTTTTTGGTAGATGGGGTGGAGAGGAATTCATTCTTATTGCTAAAATAGTATATAAAAATGAACTATTTAGATTATCTGAAAAATTAAGATTTCTAGTTGAAAAATCGTCGTTGTTAATTGAGGAAGAAAAAAAATTAAGTGTAACAATTTCTTTGGGAGGAACTTTCTTTAAAGAAGGTGACACTATAGATGATGTTGTTAGTAGAGCTGATACAGGGATGTATAAATCTAAAAAAACAGGAAAGAATAAAACAACTATAATAGAATAAGGAGTTACATTATGAAAATCATTGCAGTAAATGCTGGGAGTTCTTCATTAAAATTTCAGTTATTAACAATGCCACAAGAAGAGGTATTAGTTAGTGGTATCGTTGAAAGAATAGGCATGGATTACTCAGTTATAAAAATTAAACTTAATGGAGACAAAATAGAAGAAAAATTTGATTGCCCAGATCATGCTGTTGCAGTAGAGTTATTACTAAGTAAACTAGTAGACTTAAAAATAGTTAAATCAATCAATGATATTAATGGTGTTGGACATCGTGTTGTACATGGTGGAGAAAAATTTAGTGATAGTGTAGTTATTACTGATGAAGTTATCAAAGCTATCGAAGATGTTAGTGACTTAGCACCATTACATAACCCTGCAAACCTTACAGGGATTAGAGCTTTTCAAAAAGCTTTACCACATATTAAAGGAGTGGCTGTTTTTGATACAGCTTTTCATCAAACAATGGAAAAAGAGGAATACCTTTATGGAGTACCATATGATTGGTATGAAAACTATGGAGTAAGAAAATATGGATTCCACGGGACAAGTCATCGTTATGTAGCAGAACGTGTTGCAGAGTTAGAAGGTAAAGGAATTGAAAACCTAAATACAATTGTTCTACATCTTGGAAACGGTGCTTCAATCTGTGCTGTTAAAGGTGGGAAAAGTGTTGATACTTCAATGGGGTTCACACCACTTGCTGGGATCATGATGGGAACAAGAAGTGGAGATATTGATCCTGCAATTGTTGAATTTATTGCGGAAAAAGAGAATAAATCAATTAATGAAGTTATAACTGACTTAAACAAAAACTCGGGTTACATTGGTATAAGTAAAAACTCAAGCGACTCAAGAGATTTGTGGTCTGCTGCTCACGCAGGTGACAAGCAGAGCCTTCTTGCAGTGAAAAAACAAGTAAAAATGATTTGTGATTATGTCGCTGCTTATTATGTTACAATGGGTGGAGTTGATACAATTTGCTTCACAGCTGGTGTAGGTGAAAATGCAATATTCACTAGACAACTTATCGCAAAAAGATTACACGCATTAGGTGTTGAAATAGATGAAGATAGAAACCAAGTAAGAGGAGTAGAAAAACTTATTTCTACAGATACCTCAAAAATTAAACTATACTTGCTTCCAACTAACGAAGAAGTAATGATCGCAAGAGATACATTGAGACTAGGAAACTAAGAAAACATAAGGAAAGTAATTAACTTTCCTTTTTTCTTTTGATATAATTTAAAATGAGGTGATGTCATGAAGATAACAATATCTGAAAAACTGAGACAAATTACTCCAGCATTCCATATCGGAGTGATGGTTTGTAATGTAAATACTGGAGAAAATAAAGAAATTGATAATATCATTACCATCCTTGAGAATAAAATCTCTTCAACAATAGATATAAAAGATGTCGTGAATCTTCCAATAATTAAAGATGGTAGAGATGCATATAAGAGTTATGGTAAAGATCCAAGTAGATATCGATTAGCTACAGAGAGCCTTTATAGACGCTTATCTAAAGGGAATAAACTATATAGAATTAATAATGTTGTTGATTTAGGGAATGTACTTTCAATAACAACAAGAAAAAGTGTTGCCGTATTAGATTATGATAAAATAGTTGGTGATGTTTTGATTAGACTAGGAGAAGAGGCAGATGAGTATTATGGTATAGGACGTGGAAAATTAAACATCAAAAATATACCGTTATATGAAGATGACCTAGGACCGTTCGGAAGTGTGACTAGTGATACAGAAAGAACGATGATAGGACTAGAAACAAAAAAGATTTTGCTATTCCTTATTTCATTCAGTGGAAAACTCAAAATCATGGAAGAATTAGAGTATGCAAAAAGTCTGTATTCAAAGTATGCAAAAGGTAGTGCTTTTACACTAGAAATTCTATAATTCTACCATTTTGAGCCTAGCAGAACTAAAAAATGGTCAATAATTGACCGTTTTTTATTGCAATTGATACCTAAATGTTATACAATATTTTATATGGGGTGATATAAATGTCGAAACTACAATTACTATATGAAAAACTTATGAGAATTGCCTATATGTTTGGAGCGATTTTCTTTGTACTATTTATGATTGACTTTTCTGCAGCAATGATGATGGGTGCTTTCGAGATTCAGGGAGGATCATTCGGAGTAGATGAAGGATTTCCATTCTTTAAAATTACATTATTACCACTTGTTATAGCAACATTTGTATTTATTATATCTGGATTCATTTTCTTTAAATTAGCACATAAGCAATCAGACTTACTAAGTGTTAGTGATTATAAAAAAGCGTTGGAAAACGAAGAAAAAGAAGAAGATTCAATTTCTAGAGAGCAACTATATGAAAAATTACGTCGTGGTAAAAGAGACAAACCCACAGATCAAGAACCTGTATTTAAACGTATTTGGGTATCAATTACTGATTTCTTCACCTCTATTTCTGATAATATCAAAGAAACTTTTGAAAAAAGAAAAAGAAAAGCTGAAGAACGTAAAGAATTGAGACAAGAAACAGAACGAATTGAGATTGAGCAAAAAGAACAAGAAGTTGTATTAAAAACTAAAACTAAATTAAATAAAACCGGACTTATTCAGATTATTAGCCAAAATTCCGAATTATCACAAAATGATTCGAGATTGTTCTTAAATACATTTCTTGAAATAGTAAAAGAAACTATTATCAAAGATGAGGAAGTTAAATTAGCTAAGTTTGGACGTTTTGAAAAAGTTCATATCGAAGAGGCAATAATAGTAGACCCAGATTCAAAAGAAGAAACTAAGGTCGAAGCTTATAATGATGTTGAATTTGTAGCATATAAACAACTACTGAATAGGATAAGTGGTGTTGAGATAGACGAAGAACCTGAACCAGAACCAGTAGTTGAAGAAAAACCAGAGCCAACTCCTGAACCAGCACAAGTAGTTGAGGAAAAACCAGAGCCAACTCCTGAACCAGCACAAGTAGTTGAAGAAAAACCAGAGCCAACTCCTGAACCAGAACCAGTAGTTGAAGAGAAATCTGAGCCAACTCCTGAACCAGAACCAGTAGTTGATGAAAAACCAGAGCCAACTCCAGAACCGGAACCAGTAGTTGAGGAAAAACAAGAGCCAACTCCAGAACCGGAACCAGTAGTTGAAGAGAAACCAGAACCAATTCCAGAACCAGAACCAGTAGTTGAAGAGAAACCAGAACCAATTCCAGAACCAGAACCAGTAGTTGAAGAAAAACCAGAACCAATTCCAGAACCAGAACCAGTAGTTGAAGAAAAATCAGAACCAACTCCAGAACCAGAACCTACTGTAGAAACTGTATCGGTTGCTGTAGAGACTAAAATAGATAAAACAGAAGACAAACAGGTCCCTGGTAAATTGAAAAAACCAAAAGTTGCTACTAAGACTAAAAAGCAATTTATTGAAATGATGGATGAGACAACTGATTTAAGTAAAAATAAAGCTAATAAATTCCTTAAATTCTTCGCTGAAGTTGTTAAGGAACAACTAGCTTTAAGAGATGATGTTGAGTTAGAAGGAATTGGATTCTTTACTACCATTGAAATGCCAGCTAAAGAAGCCGTTAATCCTCAAACAAATGAAAAGATTATAGTACCTGCTCATTATCAAGTTAGATTAAGATTTGATGAAGAGTTAAAAGACAAAATGAATGAGTAAAAAAAGGTGGGAATTATCCACCTTTTTTTTGTTGAAAATAATGGTTGTATTCCAAAAAAAATGTGGTATCATAATGGTAGAAAGACGGTGATGAAATGCTCTATATCAATACGAAAAATGCCAATCAGAACTCTTGTTCATATTTCTTTGGACTAGAGGAGTATTTAATCAAGGATTATAACTGTGAAAATGATATTTTTTTACTTTGGAGTGTTAATCCAACTGTGATGATTGGTAGACATCAAGTTACAATGATGGAAATTGATCAAGAGTTTGTCAATGATAATCAAATTGAAATAGTTAGAAGAGACAGTGGTGGTGGAGCTGTTTATACCGACCATGGTTGTCTACAGTTCTCATTTATAACTGATAAAAAGAATCATAATGATATCTTTACAGGTCATGTGAATAAGATAATCGATGCTATAAATAAGCTTGGACTTGATGCTTCATTTACAGGAAGAAATGATATTTTGGTAAACGGTAGAAAATTTAGCGGAAATGCTGAGTATATATATAAAGATAAAATGGTTATTCATGGTACGATATTATTTGAGAGTAATTTAGACAATTTAATAGGAGCGTTAACACCTGATAAATCAAAACTAAATAAACATGCAATATCAAGTGTCAAATCACGTGTTATAAATATAGGCACATTACTTGATATAAAACTTGATGAGTTTTATGATTATTTAGTAGGTGAAATAAAATCTAATGAAATCAATGTTGATACCTTAGATGAGAATAAGATTGTACAATATCAAGGTAAGTTTTTGACTGACGAATGGAACTATGGTAAAAACCCTAAATATGAGTATCATAATAAATTAAAATTTGCTGCAGGTAATATAACTGTAGATGTAGAAATAAAGAAAAATAAAGTAAAAAATATGAGTATAACTGGAGACTATTTTAGTCTCAAAAAAATTCAAGATCTTGAAAACGCTTTTAGTGGAGTAGACTTTGATCGTAAAAGTTTTCTAAAAGTCACTAAAATATACAAAATAAGGGAATATATATATAAATTAAAAACAGGTGATTTTCTAGAACTTTTCTTTGGGAAAATCAAAAAGAAAAGACCTTTAAAACCTGATTTTTTAAAGATTAATTTAGCTGACTTAAATAAGGACACAAAAAATATAAGAACATTGTTAAGACAAAATAATTTACACACTGTATGTCAAGAAGCTAGTTGTCCAAATCAATTAGAATGTTTCTCAAATAAGACTGCGACATTTATGATATTGGGTACTGATTGTACTAGAAATTGTCGTTTTTGTGATGTAACTAATGGGAAGCCAAAAGCTCCTGATTCGGAAGAACCAGACAATTTAGTAAAAGCAGTAAAAGTTATGGGACTTAAACACATAGTCATTACATCTGTAACGAGAGATGATTTACCTGACTTTGGAAGTGGACATTTTGTTGAAGTTATTAATAAACTGAAACAAGAGTGTCCGGAGACTACAATTGAAGTGTTAATACCGGATTTTATGGGCGATTACGATGCAATTAAAAAAGTAGTAGATGTCAAACCAGATGTTATAAATCATAATTTAGAAACAATTAGAAGATTGTATGCTGGTTTTAGGGATAATGCAAGTTATGATAGAAGTTTGAAGGTTTTAGAAATAGTTAAGGAAATTGACTCTTCTATTTTAACAAAATCTGGTATTATGGTTGGAATTGGTGAATTAAAAGATGAAGTGTTTACTTTGATGGAAGATTTACGAAAAATCAATTGTGATATTTTAACAATTGGACAATACTTACAACCTTCAAAAGAACATGTTGATGTTTTTGAATATGTATCTTTGGCTGATTATGAGATTTACAAGCAGAAGGGTAAAGATTTAGGATTTAAATACATTGCTGCTGGACCAATGGTTCGCAGTAGTTATCAGGCATATAAACAATTTAAAGGAGAATAGTTATGAAAAGAACTGCGCTTTATGATGCTCATGTAAAACTAGGTGCTAAAATCGTAGATTTTGCAGGATATGAAATGCCAATTTCATATACTTCTATTACCGAAGAACATGGCTATGTTAGAGAGAAATGTGGGTTATTTGATGTTTCCCATATGGGTGAATTTTGTATTAAAGGACCTGAAGCTGAGAAGTTCGTAGATTATATATTTACAAATGATGTTCTTTCAATGCATGACAATCAGGTATTATATGGGATGATGTGTTATCCTACTGGTGGTGTAGTAGATGACTTGTTAGTTTACAAATTCCATAAAGAACATTACTTATTAGTAGTGAATGCTTCAAATATCGATAAAGATTTTTCGTGGGTAAAAGAAAATCATGATTTTGACTGCAAAGTAACAAACGAATCTGATAATTTTAGTGAAGTTGCTTTACAAGGACCATATGCACAGACTTTATTACAGGAGTTTACAAGTGAAAACTTAGATGAGTTAACATTCTTTACTTGCAAGATGATGAATGTGAATGGTGCAACATTCCTGGTTTCAAGAACTGGATATACTGGTGAAGATGGTTTTGAAATTTATGGAACACATACTGATATCGTCGATATTTGGAATAAACTATTAGAAAAAGGTGGCGAAAATATCTCACCAATCGGCTTAGGAGCAAGAGATACACTTCGCTTTGAAGTAAGTCTACCTTTGTACGGAAACGAGTTAAGCAAGGATATTACACCTCTTGAAGCTGGATTAGGTTTTGCTGTTAAACTAGAAGCAGGAGATTTTATAGGTAAAGAAGTTTTAGTTAGGCAAAAACAAGAAAAAACTACAAGAAGAATTTGTGGGTTAAAACTTGTTGATAAAGGTATTATTAGACATGGATACAAAGTGTTCCATGATAATAAAGAAGTAGGAGAAATTACTACTGGATATAAATCACCTTCTATTGGTGAAACAGTTGCATTAGCAATGATTGATCGTCCTTATGACAAACTAGGTACTGAACTACAAGTTGAGATACGTGGTAAAATGAAAAATGTTGTTGTAAGAACGAAAAAGTTTTATAATAAAAATTATAAGAAATAGAGGAGGAAAATTATGAGCAAAATTGTAGAAGGATTATACTATACTAACACACATGAATGGGTAAAAGTGGAAGATGGATTTGCGTTTATTGGGATTACCGATTATGCTCAAGAAAGTCTTGGGGAGATTGTATTCGTAGAGTTACCAGAAGAAGAAACAAGTATTGAATCTGGTGAAGAGTTTAGTGCTATAGAAAGTGTAAAAGCTGCAAGTGACGTTGTTAGTCCAATTACAGGTACTATTGTTGTTGTGAATGACGAACTTGAAGATAGTCCTGAATTACTTAATGAAGATCCATATGATAACTGGATAGTTAAAATTGATTTAGAAGATGAAAGTGAATTAAACAAATTATTAAATGCTACTGAATACAAAGAGATTTGTGAGTAGGAGGCACTAATATGTTTAAATACTTGCCACATACTGAGCAGGATATCAAAGAAATGTTAGAAGTGATTGGTGTTAAGAACATTGATGACTTATTTCTTGAGATACCTGAGAGCTTAAAAAAATTAGATTTAAATGTCCCTAAATCACATAGTGAGTTAGAGATTTTTAAGCGTTTTAATGACTTAGCAAGCAAAAATAAAATTCTTATGCCTTTTGTTGGTGCAGGTGCATATGATCACTATACACCAACTGTAATAAGACACCTTATAGAAAGACAAGAATTTCTAACTGCATATACTCCATATCAACCTGAAATCTCACAAGGTACTTTGCAATATATTTTTGAGTATCAAAGTATTATTGCGGAGTTAACAGGAATGGACGTTTCAAATGCATCGATGTATGACGGAGCAACAGCAACAGCTGAGGCAATGTTCATGGCAACAAATGCAAAAAAACGAAAAAAAATACTTATTTCAAAAACTGTAAATCCAAACGTTATTAATGTTGTTGAAACATATGCAAAATACCGTGATTTTACAGTTGATTATGTTCAAGAAGTAGATGGCATCACATCATTAGAAGACTTCAAGAATAAAAACTCTAAAGATTACGCTGGAATTATTGTTCAAAATCCTAACTTTTATGGAATTATTGAAGATTTAAGTGGTTATCGTGAAGTTTTAGATGAAACAAAGGGTTTACTTATTGTTAACAGTGATCCATCAACATTATCACTATTAAAATCACCTGGAATGTACGGTGCTGATATCGCTGTAGGTGATTGCCAAACATTTGGTGTGCCACTCTCTTTTGGTGGTCCATATATTGGATATTTAGCTACAACGAAAAAACTGATGCGTAAAATGCCTGGGCGAATTTGTGGAGTTACACAAGACACAGATGGTAAACGCGCATTTGTATTGACATTACAAGCTCGTGAACAGCATATCAGAAGGGAAAAAGCCAACTCGAATATCTGTTCAAATCAAAGTTTATTAGCCTTATTTGTAACAATATACGCTGCAGTAATGGGGAAACAAGGATTAAAAGAGGTCCAACAAAAATCATATAATGCAACGCACTATTTATATGATCAAATAACTAAATTACCTAAATTTGAAAAAGTTTATAATCAACCTTTCTTCAAAGATTGTGTAATTAAAACAACATTGAATCCAGAAACGATTAATGAAAAGTTATTAGAAAAAGGTATATTGGGTCCACTCGATTTAAGTAAATATGATTCTACTAAGCAAAATCAATTATTATTTAGTGCAACTGAAAAACGCTCTAAAGAAGAGATTGATTTATTAGTTAATGTATTGGAGGAATTATAATGTATTACGATAAATTAATATTTGAAATTTCCCAGAATGATCGTAAAGGATATAGTTTGCCAGACTATGGAATTAAAAACTATGAGATACCTAACAACCTAAAAAGAAATGATGAACTTATTCTACCAGAAGTAAGTGAACTTGAAGCTGTTAGACACTATACGAATGTAAGTTTCAAAAACTTTGGAATCGAAAAAGGGTTCTATCCATTAGGATCTTGTACGATGAAATACAATCCAAAAATTAATCAAGATGTATCAGCTATTCCAGGATTCAACTTACATCCGTATCAACCACTATCAACAATTCAAGGTGTTTTAGAAATATATTATGAAACACAAAGAATATTGTCGGAACTTAGCGGTCTTGATACATTTACATTAAACCCGTATGCCGGTGCACATGGTGAATTAATTGGCTTAATGATAATGAAAAAATATCATTTAGATCGTAATGATTCTAAAAGAAATAAGATAATTGTTCCTGATAGCGCTCATGGAACAAATCCAGCAAGTGCTACAGTAGCTGGATTCGAAACTATTGAAGTGAAATCTAATGAAGATGGAACTGTCAATATTGAAGACTTAAAAAGTGTATTATCTGATGAAATAGCTGGAATTATGCTTACTAATCCAAACACAGTTGGTATCTTTGAAAAAGATATATGTGAAATTGCTGAATTAGTACATGATGCTGGTGGATTACTATACTATGATGGAGCCAACTTAAATCCTATTTTAGGTGTAGCTCGTCCTGGTGATATGGGATTTGATATTATGCATATTAACTTGCATAAAACTTTCTCAACTCCACATGGTGGAGGAGGACCAGGTAGTGGTCCAGTTGGGGTAGTAAATCACTTAGTTAAATATTTACCAAAACCAGTTGTTAAGAAGATTAATAATAAATACATAATAGAAGAAGATAACGATACTAACATTGGACAAATATCTCATTTCTTAGGAAACTTTGGTGTAGTTATTAAAGCATATACTTATTTACTAACAATTGGAAAAGAAAATTTTGCCAAAGTTGGAAAGTATAGTGTATTAAATGCTAACTATATAAAAGAATCACTAAAAGATAAATACTTATTACCGATTAAAGGTGTTTGCAAACATGAATTTGTATTTGACGGATTAATTGACAAATCTGCACACGTAACAACGTTGGATGTTGCAAAACGTTTGCTTGATTATGATGTTCATCCTCCAACAATCTACTTCCCATTAGTAATTAAGGAAGCTTTAATGATTGAACCACCTGAAACAGAAAGTAAAATCGCAATTGACAATTTTATTGAAGTAATGAGAAAAGTAGCTGACGAGGCTAAAGAAGATCCAGACTTAGTAAAAGGAGCACCATATAATACAGTTGTTAAACGTCTAGATGAAGCTCAAGCTGCTAGAAATCCAATTGTTAAATATCGTGATTTATTACAATGAGAGATTTAGTGATTATTGGTGCAGGTCCTGGAGGATTTGATACTGCCATATTTGCCAAAGAAAATGGATTAGACGTTGTTTTAATCGAAAAACATAAAGTAGGAGGAACATGCCTTAACTATGGATGTATTCCTACAAAAGCGTTATATCATAACGCAAAAACAATCAAAAACATGAAAAGTTTAGATGTATTTGGTGTGAATGTTGAAAACTACAATGTTGATTATGACATCATAAAGCAACGAAAAGAAAAAATCGTTGAAAGTCAGATTAAAAACATCTTAACAACAATTAAAAAACTCAAAATTGATTTACTTGAAGGTGAAGCTCAAATCATTGATAAAAACACAGTTTTGATTAATGGTGAGAAAATAAAGACTAAAAACATTATTATCGCAACTGGGTCAAGTCCAAAACAATTACCATTTGAAGGCAATGATTTGGAAGTGGTACATAATTCTAAAGACATCTTATCATTAGATTTATTCCCTAAAAAGATGGTAGTAGTAGGTGCTGGAGTAATTGGTAGTGAAATGGCTTCAATCTTTAATCAATTTGATTGTGAAGTAACCTTGGTTGAGTATCAAGATGAGATATTACCACCGTTAGATAATGAAATAAAAAAACGTGCTCGCAATTTATATAAACGTAATGGTATCAATATTTATACAAAGTCATCATTAAGTAAAGTTGTTAAAAAAGGTGATAAGTATTACGCAATTATAAATTCAAAAGGTAAAGAACTGGATATTGAAACTGATTATGTATTAGTTTCAACAGGTCGCAAACCTAATTTTGGTAATTTGAAATTAGATGAGTTAGGAATTAAGTATTCTAATTTAGGAATTGAAGTTAATACTAACTTTGAAACTAATATACCTAACATTTATGCAATAGGAGATGTTACAGGAATATTGATGTTAGCACATAAGGCAACATATGATGGATATAAAGTTGTCTCTAATATTATAAATAAAACTATGGATATTAATTTTAATCAAGTTCCTAGTGTTGTTTTTACTTTCCCTGAAATAGCTACTGTAGGTGTTAATGAGAAAGAACTTGAAGGAACAGATTATAAAAAAAACAAGTTTATGTTTAAAACAAATGCAAAAGCTCAGTGTTTAAATGAAACAGATGGCTTTGTCAAAATGTTAGTTGATGAAAATGGAATCTTAGTTGGTTGCCATATTATTGGTCCACATGCTAGTGATTTAATTCATGAAGTAACAAGTATTATGTATAAAAACATTACTATAAATGAATATAAAAACATTATTCATGCTCACCCTACAATAAGTGAAGTAGTGAGTGAATGTATTAAAGGATTTCATTAAAAAAAAGGACCCCAGGGTCCTTTTTGTTTATTCTATTGTAAATTCACTATTGAAGAAATCCCATTCTCCTAAAGTAACAACAATACTATCAAATGTCGGTATATTAACAAATCTGTCTTGATAGTTATAGTTATTCTCTACAGTGATACTAAATCCATGTGAGGTATCAGAAACATTTGGAATTGCAGTACCAGAACCATTGATATAACCGCGATAACTATTAATAATTATACCACCTACAGGAGCTGATGACTCATATTCCATGAAGATATTATTACCTGAATTTCCTTGTGCTCTAGCATACAAGGTACCACTCATATTAATACGTGAGTTAACAGCATCAATAAATATAGATTCCTCTGTATACATAAATAATGTAATTTGAGAAGTTGCTGCGCTTGATGTATGAGATTCATAATGTTCTTCAAAATGGATATTGTCTTTTGCCATTAAGGTGAATCCGATATTAGCACCATTAGTAGTAATTCCGTTTCCAAGATCAAAGTTGATAAATGTTTCACCAAAAACCATAATTGAACCTTCAAAGTCCTTCATCCCACCTTGAATATATAAATCACCAGTTACAAGTAAAGCACCTTCGATATTTTGTGCAGCAGTAGCATCTAAGTATAAATCACCAAAGATTAATAATGATTCATCATCAAATATTTTTATAGTATCAGTGATATGTAAATCACCATTATAAACCATTGAATAATATTTATTACCTTGTTTAAAATCACTTTGGAAATCAACATATGAAATATTAGTTGTAATATCAACAAAATCAACATTAGATGGCCATTGTGCAATTGTTTTTTTACCTTGAACTTTAGTTGTCAAAGGAGAAGAATTAGCCAATACTGTTGTTTCCAAATCAGCAAAGGCAAATGATGGTAGTGTTCTAGAACCCATTGGAGCTATATCTCTCACCCATTCAACTGCATAATCATTGAAGTTGAATGTACCGAAGAAATCACTAATTAACATTTCACTAACCGTACCTTGATCTGGTAATGCGCTACCTTCAACATCTATATAATTACTTTGGTTAAATACGAAAGGATCTGCAGTTCCATTCGTAATAAAACAACTTCCTTCACAATACTTATAAGCATAATTATAGAATATTGTTGATGGACCTGATGTAGTTAAAACAGGGAATACTTCAGATGATTGTGGAGTTACGTTCTGAGATGTACCTCCATTAACAACGTATGGAGCTTCACCTGCTAAGTAAACTTCATTACCAAACAAGTTTATTTCATCATAGTAACCACTATTCATTACTAAGTCACCATTAGTTCCCATTGTATAATCAAAGGGGTTGAAGTTCTCAACAGTAGAACCGAAGTTAGATACAAAACAGTACATAATTAATACATCGCCATCTGTTAGTGTATAGGCAAATTTAAATGCGCGACTTTCTTTGTCTCCATTAACTCCGTAACCTTCAATATTATCTGTCTCATCGGTAACTGTAACATTATAATTGGTTAAGACAATAGGTATTTCAACATTGATGTAAGAAGTATAGTCACCTTCTGATGTTCTAATATAATCTCTGAACTCATCAATTGCTAGTTTTATTTTAGCTTTACCTTCATTTTCATCATTAACATCTTCTAATTCATTTGTTGTATTTGAAGCTAAGTTAACACTATATGCAGTAATTGAGGATACTGAGAACGTCAAAACAGTGATAACCATTAAAGCAACTATTAAAACGTTACCTTTTTCGTTACCAGTATTAAGGATTTTATTAGATTTAATAAATTTCCATAATTTCTTAAACATGTCAGCACCTCCTTTAAAGTTTTTTATATAATTATTGTTGTTTCAAATGATTGTGTTTCAATTCTACCGCCACTAACTTCAATTGTTATATAGAGCGTAATAGTTAATACTACATCTGAACATGAAGTAGAAGTAGGAACACATGTTGAATCAACAGGCGTAACATCAAATGTCGTTCCTGTTACAAAGAAAACATTTGTTGTATGCATTCTAATTGAGTTATAGCTGATTGTTTCAGTAGACTTGTTATAAACCAATGTTTCTGAAAAAGCAGCAGACGTATCTTGTGATATAACATGAGTTACGGGATCAATAGTGATATCGTAATCATGATTGAATGTTACTGTTATGTCAGATGGAGTTTCACTAATTGATACACTTTGAGCTTGCATATCAAATACGTTCCATTTAACTTGTTCAACGATTAAATAACTTTCATCTTTTAATGCGTTATCAAATGCTAAATCTTGTCGTGCTTGTAATGACATAGTTAACATTTGAATTAACATTGTAATTACAACACTACTAACAAAGATTGAAACCAATAATTCTAATAATGTGAAACCTTTACTGTTTTTTATCTCAGTCATTAGTTCTCACTCCAATCACCAATTAACAATCCGCTAATTACTACAACACGATATGGGTCATCTGAATATTGAATCCATACTGTAATTCGTAGTAAACCAGGGTTTGGATCAGTAGAAGGTGTAACAGAACCAATCTCTGTTCTAACTTCAGAAGGAATATCAGTATCAGATACTAATACAGATTGTCTTGCTGAAGATAGGTTGTAATCATAAATGAATGCACGGAACTGCGCACTGGTAAATGAGACATCGTTAAATGTTGAACCAAATAAGGCATCACATATTGTTTCATCATCAGGTGCTGCTAAATCTGTGCAGTTAGTTGCGTTAAACTCGGTGTAGTAATCTAACTGTACATTGTTTGAAGCATCTTGAAGTCCTTCTAAATCGGTATAATCAAGTTTATCAAAACCATATAATGCACCATCAGCAATACTGGTTGCACTTCTACGAGTGTGGAGTATATGGTTCGAACCTATGTTATCAATCATAGATTGCATCAAAGGTACAATAATAATACTGGTTATAATAATAATTGCCAGTAGTTCAACGATTGTAAATCCCTTTTCATTTTTGACCATCTCATCACACTCCTTTCAAAGTCGCCCTAATTATATCATCTAGAACAGGCGATGTAAATAAAATAACTTTCTATAGAAAGAGCACATAATAGTTTTTAACTCGAAAAAAATCATTATATCAATATTGACTTAATTCTCAACAGTATCAAACAGGTAATATTTTGCAAAAAAACGTCTAAATAATGATTATATATAATTATTATAAAATAGAAATGATAAAAATATTTAAATAGTCAGTTCAATGTAATTATAAAACATTTCAATTAAAAAGGTATGAAAATAGTATGAATTTGAGTGCGATTTTTGAATTCATATTTTTAAAAAGTCAATAGTACTAAATACTTGCAAATTTATAGGTAAAATTTTTCTGGATTATGTTATAAATCAATTGATAGTATACGAGGTCTTACCTATGCGGAAATCAGGGAATTAAAAACGTCTTCAATGTGGATAACTATATTGATGATATGATCAATCATTTGCCAATAACGGTATATTGCAAGGTCAGTATGCATAATTAGCATATAAGTCAATCTAATGTATAAATAGTAGGCAAAATTGAATTTTTTTTGAAAAATATCTGTTTTCTTTTGTAAAACTAGTCAATTTGTTGTATAATAATTTTGAATATACTAGAGGTAGGGTGATTTTTATGAATTCACAATTCACAAACAGTAATTTTGGTAGAATATTATATGTTGCAATTATCTCTTTGATTGTGGCAGCTACTATTTTTGTAGTTTGGTACATGACTACTGGGTACAAACTTGGTACTTATGCGTCTGATACTATGCTTGGTAGTGTCTATATTGGAGGTCTTTCAGAAGAGGAAGTAACTCCAAAATTAGAAGATCGAGTAAATTATTGGTATAGCGACGAAACGATTGTCTTTGAACTTTCTTACCAAGGATATAGTTACGAATTTGATCGTAATTTATTCTTGTTTGATGTAGAAGCATCAATTTATGGGATTCAAGACGGATTAATAAACGAGTTTGTAGTTTATTATCAAGGATCTGATAGAGAAGGTGTTGAAGATGATATTTTGAGTCTTGAATTCCTGGAAGATGTAGCAGATAATATTGAAATTCAACAATTAATTAATGATATTATTTTAGATGCGTCACTAATGAAGTCTTTTTCTAGCAAGAATGTTGAGGATTATTTAACTTCTCCTGAAGATACGATTGCGGAATTAGGAAGTGCATCATTTACAATACCAGAAGGTGTTGAAATTGATAATATTATTTCAGATGTAAATACTGTATTTGCTGATGGTAAAATATTGATTCCTGCAAATGATTTATTTGATATTGTTAGCATATTAGGTAACAATATGGAGTCACCAGAAATGACTGTTTTGGCTTCCGCTATGTTGTCATTGTCATTGGATACGAACTTTGTAATAAATGAAGTTCATTATGAACCATCAATTGATTTTACAAGATATACAATTGAAAATTTCCCGTTTTATGCTAGAAACACTCACATTAATGAAGTAGTTGGTGAAAGTTTTAGTTTTTATAATCCTAATGTATCAGCCTATTATTTTATGATTGAGAAGATAGATGAGTTTAACGGTGAATTAAAATTATATGGTATTCCATTTGAGTATGAAATTGAAGTCACTATTGAACGAACTGAAATTGAATATATAACTCAAAGTACAAATGATATAAGTTTATTACAAAATGGATATAATGGAGTTATTGTTGAAGTTGAAAGAGTTATTACCGATATATTTGGTAATGTTGTTTCAACAGAAGTGATTTTATTCGAATTCTATCCACCTAAAAAAGAAATTATCAACCAACCGTAATGAAATCTAGGGAGTGATTATATGGCTAGAAATGTACAAAAACGACTAGGGGATGTGTTGTTTGAACAAGGTGTAGTTACTGAAAAGCAAATAAACGAAGCTCTAAGAAAAAGATCTAAAGGTGAGAAAATAGGTGAAGCCTTAATTAGATTTGGTTATTGTAATGATTCACAAATTGTAGATGCTCTAGAGGCCTCTTTAAGTATTAGACGAGTTAACTTACAATTATTATATATTGATGAAAGTGTACTAAAATTATTGGATGAGGAATTTGTTACTAAAGCAAAAATCATGCCAATCAATATTCATGGTCGTCGTGTTGTTATTGCAACAAACGACCCTCTTGACTTTCCAACAATTGAAAATGTTCGTTTAAGAACAGGAATGAATGTGGAAACTGTGTTAGCTACTCAAAATGATATTGATACAGCTATCGCAAGATATTATGGATTTAGTAAAACACTTAAATCACTAGGTATTGAAGTAAAAGAACAGAAAAAAGAAGATGAAAAATTTTATGAAGAGTTACTTCATGATCCTGATGCTGATGCTAATGAATCACCAATTATTCAGTTGGTAAATCAAATTTTATTAACTGCCGTAAAAAGTGAGGCATCGGATATTCATATTGATCCTACAGACATAGAGTTTAGAATAAGATATCGTATTGATGGAGTTTTGGGTACAGAAAGAACTTTGCCTAAAATTATTTTACCTAAACTTATCTCGCGTATTAAGGTAATGTCACATATGGATATTACTGATACAAGAACTCCACAAGATGGACGTATTAAAACCGTAATTGAAGGTCGACCTGTTGATTTACGTATTTCAACTCTACCTACAATACGTGGTGAAAAAGCCGTTATGAGGGTTTTGGATTTATCAAGAGATACCAAAGGTTTGGATCGTTTAGGATTAGATGATCATGATCGAGCTATTTTTGAAAGATTGATTCATAGACCTAATGGAATTGTATTAGTTAGTGGACCTACCGGTAGTGGTAAAACAACTACCCTATACGCATCACTAGACCAACTGAATGCTGATGATGTAAATATCATTACAGTTGAAGATCCTGTAGAGATTGAATTAGAAGGAATCAACCAAGTAAACGTAAATCCTGAAATTGACTTTACATTTGCTAATGCATTACGTTCAATCTTGCGTCAAGATCCAAACATTATCATGGTTGGGGAAATTCGTGACTCGGAAACTGCTGAAATTGCTGTAAAAGCGTCACTTACAGGACATTTAGTTTTAAGTACTATCCATACAAACAGTTCTGTTAAAACAATTACCAGACTAGTTGATATGGGTGTAGATGCATTCTTAGTAGCTTCTTCACTAAGTGGTGTAGTTGCACAAAGATTAGTTCGTGTTGTATGTCCTCATTGTTCAAAAAAGGATAAACCATCTAAATCAGAACTAGATGTATTTGAAAGAAATAATATGGAAATAAAAGAAATCACAAGAGCAGTAGGTTGTGAGCTTTGTAACAACAAAGGATATAAAGGAAGACATGCAATATTTGAAATATTGGATGTTAATGAAGATATTGTTAGAATGGTTTCTAATGAAGCTAAAGAATATGAAATACTAGAATTAGCTAGGAAACAAGGTACAAAATTATTGATTGAAGCAGGTCTTGAAAAAGTAAAACAAGGTATAACTACTTTGGAAGAAATAATGAGAATCAGCCTAGACTAGGGGTGTAAATTATGAAGATATTTGATTATAAATATCGTGCAAGACGACTTAAAGATGGTAAAATTGTTAAAGGTGCAACGGAAGCTCCAAACAAAAATATGGTTGATAAATTCTTACAAGAGCAGGGATTAAAGCCAATTGAAATTTACCAGCAAAAATCGTACTTAGGTGATTTAAGTAGAATCACTTTTGGTAAAGTTATTAAGGAAAGAGATTTAATATTTTATCTACGTCAGTTAGGTTCTTTATTAAATGCTGGTGTAAAACTGAATGAAGCTAGTGAAATACTTGCTACTCAGCAAACTAACAAGCAAATAAGAAGAATCTTTTATGGTATATACTTTGAAGTAAATAGTGGTACAACACTCGCTGATGCTTATTCAGAATATCCAAATGATTTTCCTGATATCTTAATCTCGATGATTCGCGTTGGTGAAAAAACGGGAGACTTAAAAGGTGCATTATCGGAGATTGTGGATTACTTTGAAACACAATTCCGAATCAAAACATCAATCAAGCAAACAATGATGATGCCAATTATTTACTTAATCGTAGCTGGTATTGTTGCAATCTTTATTTTTGTGTTTGTTATGCCAGGTTATGAAGATATGTTTGCTAGTGTAGAAGGTACAACAATGCCACCAATAACTCAGTTCTTTATTGATGTTGGTAATTCAATGAAGGCAAATGGGTTGATGCTCATGTTGTTTGTAATATTAGCGGTTCTAATATTCTTAATGGCGAAAAATAGAATAAAAAAATTCCAAAGATTTTTATCCTATTTAGCTATAAAAATGCCTATTGTAGGGCAAATTGTTAAATTGAACAATTTGTCAAGAATAGCAGCAACATTGTCACAAATGCTAAATAATCATGTACCTTTACAGGAATGTTTAGTTGCTACATATGATACATTGGGTAACCAAATATATAGAGATTTAATAGTTGAAGCACAAAAAAACATCAATGCTGGGGATTACATGTCAACTGCTTTTGAACATCATTACGCTGTTGAAGTTGTATTCACTAGAATGATTAGTGTTGGTGAACGTACAGGTGACTTAGGAAATATGTTGAAAAACCTTTCTAATTTTTATAATGAAGATAGTACTGTGCAAATCGACCGAGTGAGGAAATTACTTGAGCCAATTATGCTTATTGTTATTTTTAGTCTAGTACTTGTAATGCTGTTGGCCATTATGTTACCTACATTCTCGTTCACATCACAAGTGTAATCTATGTGGAAAAATCAAATTGACTATTTAATATATTTAGTCGTAAAATATTGACATCAACTTAAGAAAATGTTATATTTATTACAGAAGTAATTTTAGATATAAAAAAAATTGTATAGGAGGAATATGAAGATGAATAATAAAGGTGTTACTTTAATAGAACTTTTAATCGTAATCGTTGTAATGGGAATTATTAGTGCATTTGCAATTCCAGCAGTAGGTTCGATCATTGAAAATACTCAATTAGATGCAGTTTATGCTGACGCGATTGCAGTAGAAAATGCAGCGAAATTATATTGCGCTCAAACTACTTGTGCTGACGACGAAGCATTAGCTTGGTCTGCCTTAAGCTCATACGTTAATAGTTTTGATACAAGTGGTTATAACGAAACTGATGGAACAAATACAAATAATATTGCTGTTCTAACATCGGGAGATTGGGTAGTTACTTTAACTGGTGCTTCGGGGGAATATACTTGGCCTGGATTAGTTCCAAGTGATCCAGCTAATGATAGAGAAGATGTAACTACAACTCCATAATAAAAAAAAGAAGAGCGCATAACGCTCTTTTTTAATATGAAGTGGTGATTTGATGATTTATATTGATATATTATTATACACATATATTTTTCTAATTGGTTTATTTTTTGGGTCATTTTTTAACGTTGTTGGAATCAGAGTACCTAAAAAAGAAACTCTTCTTGGACGTAGTCATTGTCCTAACTGTGGGAAGACTTTAGGTGCTTTAGAACTGTTTCCTGTAATTGGGTATTTGGTTCTAAGAGGTCGATGTAAAAACTGTGAAATGAAAATTTCGGTCAAATACGTGATAATTGAACTTATTACAGCCGTGTTATTTTTAGTTTCATTTGTATTTTTGCGTGAAAATGTGGTAGAATATATATTAGTAGTGGTATTTATCTCTTTAATGGTAATTGTAACTGTTAGTGATTTATATTACAAAATTGTTCCAGACATAATTTTACTTGTATTTTTACCGGTCATATTTGTATTGAGATTGGTCGGTAGTGATATGACATGGTATTATTCACTGTTAGGTGGAATATTTGGTTTTGGTTTTATGTATCTAGTTTCCTGGTATGGCAAAAAGCGATTTAAAAAAGAAGCTTTAGGTGGTGGAGACATAAAATTATATTTTTTAATCGGTTTATTTTTGGGAGTTGAACTAGTTATTCCTTCAATAATGTTCGCAGCTATTTTAGGTTTAATTTATAGTTTAATTTTTAGAAAAAGATCTGGTTATTTACCTTTTGTACCGTTTATTTTTATGGGAAGTATGATTGCATATACATGGGGAAATATACTTCTTGATTGGTACATAAGATTAATTTTCTAAGGAAGAAGGTGTTCAAATGGCGAGATTAGCAATTAATTGTTTCTTTACTGATAGAGAGTTCAATTTTATTGAGAAACCTGATGGTTATAACATGAAGAAATTAAAATACTCTAGTGTTAAATTACCTCCAGGAACTATTGAAAATGGGATTATTTATAAGGAAGAACGTCTAATGAAGCTTTTAAAAGACACGTTTAAGTTGTTTAAAATTAAAGCCCGTCGTGTGAATCTAATTGTCCACGAGGAACTTTTTACATTCCGAAAAATTGAAGTCCCTATTATTTACAAACCTAGTGAAATAGGGGATTATATTGAATCACAAATTGGTAAAACGATAATGATTCCTTTTGATGATATGAAAATGGATTATATTATTCATAAAAAGAATGAGGATTCTTATGAAGTAATAATGTTCTATGCTCCAAAGCATGAACTAAAGTCTTATGTAGATTTATTCTACGAGATGAATATGCAAGTGGTTAGAACCGATATTCCTCCATTATCATTACATCGTTTATATTATTACCGTAAATATGAAGATTCTGATATTCAATTTGATACTGACATAATGTTTTTAGCAATATTTGATGATACATATTCAATGTACATATTCGATCAGGAGATACCAATCTTCTCATTAGTACAAAACTTGAATGTATCTCAATTACTGGGAGAAAAATATTTGAATGTTTTAGATCAAGAAATAGCTAAAATATCAAATTATTATAAATTTAATTTAAATGCTGGTGATAGAACTATTGAGAAACTTGTTTTATTTAATATGTCAACGAAATTAACAAATGATGATATCCATGACTATTTCTATGAAGAAGGTGCTCTAATGAAGAGTGAAGTATTCGATATGAAAACAATAAGTAAGATTGTTGATACTTTGATCGATAGAGAGTGTTATATTCCATTAGCAGCTAGTTTACCTGATCCGAAAGGAATGTTCTAATATGCCTAAAAAACATGTTTATTCCAAAGATTCAACAGGTTATGGAGACTTTATATACGTTGATTTATTACCAGAAGTAAGACGATCAAGACAGTTTAACATGAATGTTATATTAGCATTGTTATTTGCAGTAGTATTAGGATTTTTTGTAATCTATCGTCCATATAGCGATGCAATATTTGAACTAGAAGAAGTAAGTAGTATCAACAGTGATTTAAAACATGAATTAAAATTAACAGAAGAAGAGTTTGCTGGATACGAAATTGATTTAGAAGCTATTGAGTTTCAAAGTGATATTGATCAGGCTAATTTATTAAGACTTAATTTTAATAACCTAGTAGATGATGTTCAATTGATTGTTGATGTTAACGGTGGTAGAATTAAATCGATTAATTATGATGGTGAAGATGGTCTACTACGAGTTGAAGTAGCGATAATTTCTCAATTTAGTTACAACACATTGAACAACCAGTTATTAAGTTTAGATTGGGTAGATACAAGTATATATACTACACCAACGAGATATGCAGAGGAAATCGAATATACTTCAATATTTGTGATTGGAGTTGATTATAATGCTGAATAGAAGATTAAGTGAATATATCTTTTATGGTTCTTTAGTTTTAATTGCAGCAGGAATATTCTTGATTAGATTTATTGTTCTTGGAAACCTAAATGATAAAATTGAGTTAACGGATAACAATAATATCATATTACAAAAACAAATAACTAATCTAGAAGAACTTGTACAAGATAATAAAGAACTTCAAACTAGTCATATTTATGAACTATACGATATTGTACCTAGTGTCTATTCTGGAACAGAACTTACATACCGTACAGTTGCTATTTTGGAACTATTAGGTATTGATGAATCTGAAGATATTCAAAGAACAGTATTTGTTGATAGTGAAACGACATTTAATGTTGATTCTAAGTTCTTTGATTTATCAGAAAAATACAAAATGGTAGAAGTTCAAGTATTTTTTACAAGTCAAGATCCTGAAGTTGTGAATAACTTCATTGATGATTTATATGAAAATGAGCAACTATTCATTTTACGAAATCTTGAGTATAATGTAACAAACGGTACTGACTTTACTACAGTTTCTGTTAACTTCTTAGCAATTTATGATGTTGATGAATTAGAAGAGGAAAGCTAAATAGCTTTCCTCTTTTTATTATATTCTTCAATTTCTTTTAGTAATTCCTCAAACATTTTATCTTCTTTAACTTTTCTTTTAACATTACCATCAACAAATATTAATCCTTCACCTTTACCACCAGCAATTCCTATATCTGCAGCTTTAGCTTCACCAGGACCATTTACAGCACAACCCATCACAGCAACTGTAATGTCGGTCTCTATTTCATTTAAGTATTCCTCTACTTTATTTACCAGATTAAACATATTGTATTGAATGCGACCACATGTTGGACACGATATTAACTTAGCTTTTGTGTATAATCCAAGACTACTTAGAAGTTCTTTTGCGACTTTAATTTCTTCTATAGGATCAGTAGATAAACTAACTCTTATAGTATCACCGATACCTTCATACAATAGAATACCTAAGCCGATCGAACTTTTAATAGTACCTCCAAATAAAGTACCAGCTTCAGTTACACCTAAGTGAAGTGGGTATTCAAATTCTTCACTAGCCAACTTATATGCCTCAACTGTTTTCTCAACATCACTAGATTTTAAAGATATTAGAATGTCAGTAAAACCAAACTTTTCTAATAGATTAACATGATATTTAGCACTTTCTAACATTCCTTTTGCAGTGACACCAAACTTATCAATAATATGTTTTTCTAAACTTCCTCCATTAACACCAATGCGAATTGGAATCTTTTTTTCTTTACAAGCATCTACAACTTGCTTAATCTTATCTTCACTACCAATATTACCTGGATTTATTCGAATTTTATCAATACCATTACTGATGCATTCAATTGCCAAACGATAATCGAAGTGAATATCAGCAACTAAAGGAACGGAAACTTGAGATTTAATTTCTCTGATTGCAATAGCATCATTCATATCAAATACTGCAAGTCTAATAATTTTAGCTCCAGCAGTGGCAAGTGTGTTGATTTGATTAATTGTTTCATTGATATTTTCTGTTTTAGTAGTAGTCATAGTTTGGATTACAATATCGTTATTATTTCCAATTAACACGTTTCCAACTTTAACTAGTTTTGTGTTTTTTCGTTTTTTCATATTATCACCGGTTTTATTATACATTATTAGCCACAAAAAATATATAAATGTATTGCTTTTTAATTAAATAAATGATATATTATAATGGACTTTTAGTAAGGAGGAATTAACATGAGAACAGGTTTTACTTTAAGATGTACGGTTTGTAAAAGCGAAAATTATCGCATGGAGAAAAATAAAAAGAACCACCCAGAGAGATTAGAAACAAAAAAATTCTGTCCAAAGTGTGGGAAAAGTACACTACATAAAGAGAAAAAATAAAAACTTCGCGATGACCGAAGTTTTTTTAATAATAGGGGTGATTTTATGAGTAAATATATTTATGGAATTGATATCGGTGGAACAACTATTAAGTTTGGCCTTTTTAACTATGAAGGTAAACTACATGAAAAATGGGAAGTTAAGACTGATTCCTCAAATGATGGAGCGAATGTTTTAGATGATATTTATCAGGAAATTATTAAAAAAACACCTAATTTAGATGATGTTTTAGGTTATGGTTTTGGTGTACCAGGTCCTGTTGTAGATAATAACATACCGATTGTTGTTAACTTAGGTTGGACCAATGTAAATTTAAAGAATGAGTTAAAAGAATTACTAAAAAACAATAATATATTCGTTGGAAACGACGCAAATGTTGCTGCTTTAGGTGAAGCAGCATATGGTGCAGGTAAAGGGAAAAATGAAGTTGCCATGGTAACTTTAGGTACTGGTGTCGGTGGTGGATTGGTTGTTAATGGTAAACTTGTTGAGGGTTTCCATGGTGCAGCTGGTGAAATAGGTCATATGAATGTTAATCCAGATCATTTATTTGAATGTAATTGTGGTAATACTGGATGTCTTGAAACTGTTGCTAGTGCTACGGGAATAAGAAATATTTATCATTCAATGAAAAAAGATTACTCAGGAGAGTCAAGCTTATTTAACTTAAAACTACCATCTGCAAAAGCCATTTTTGATGCTGCAAAAAGAAACGATGATTTGGCTGTCAAAGTTGTAGAGAAAGCTAGCTATTATATTGGTTATGCTTGTTCTGTAATCGGCATTATGTCTAATCCAGAACTAATAGTAATAGGTGGAGGAGTGTCCAGAGCAGGAGATTTCTTGATAGACCAAATAAAAACTAATTTTGATAAACTTAAATTTGCCCCAATTAAAGAGACGAAAATATGTCAGGCATTATTAGGTAATGATGCTGGAATATATGGTGCAGCTAGGTTAGTGATTAATAATGGTTAAGGCTATTATTAATGAATACACAGAAAATACATATATCCTTAACGAAAAAGATGAAGCACTGATTATTGATCCTGGTGCACATTTTAAAGAAATTGAGTTATATTTAAAAGAGAACAACTTGAAATTAAATGGAGTCTTATTAACACATGGACATTTTGATCACTTGTACTCAATAAATAAAGTAGTAGATGTATACAAATGTCCTGTATATATATATAATAAAGAAAGAGATTTTCTTTTTGATCCAAATTTAAACCTGTCAAGTTCTTTAAATAGACCAATAACCTTAAATAATAAAGAGGTTGTTAAAATATTAGAAGAAGACAGTATAATAACACTTGGTAAAGAGAAAATAACTATTCTTCATACTCCAGGACATACTAGAGGAAGTATATGTTATAAATATAAAAGATTTTTGTTTAGTGGTGATACTCTATTTAAAGGTACTATTGGAAGGTATGATTTGCCAACTTCTAGTAAGGCTGATTTACAGAGAAGTTTGAAGAAAATTGTTACCGCATGTAAAGATAATACAGTTGTATATCCAGGTCACGGACATTTCACAACAATCATTACTGAAAAACACGAAAATCCTTTCTTAGAACACTTGATAAAATGAACTTAAAAACACTTTAAAGGCCTTTGTTGGTCTTTTTTAATTTTTTAGCACTCTTTTCTTGACACTGCTAAAACAATGTTATATAATATTGTTAGCAATCTAGAAGTCAGAGTGCTAATGGAGGTGTTTTTATGCTTACAAAACGTCAAGAAGTTGTATTGAAATTGATCATAGAAGAATATATAAAAACAGCAGAGCCAATAGGTTCGAGAACGCTGTCAAAAATTCTTGATTTTTCTTCAGCAACAATCAGAAATGAAATGGCAGACCTTGAAGATCTAGGATATATCGAAAAAACTCATACATCGAGTGGACGTGTTCCTAGTGATAAAGGATATCATTATTATATTGAAACCATCTTAGCTGATGATAAAGATTTTACTAATAGTTTTAATGTTATTGATGAGTTATTTGATAATTCTGATATAAAACGAGATGAAGCTATAACACAAGCCATGAACTTATTGTCACAATTAACTAATTATACAACTATTGCCTTAGGTCCAAGCGCATATGGTTCTAAGATAAAGAAGATAGAATTAGTACCTTTACATGAGGATACATGTATATTATTGATTGTCACAAATTTTGGACATGTTGAAAGTAAGCAAATAATAGTGCCACCAAACACTAGTTTAGATGATATGAAAAGGGTTATTGAAGTGTTTAATGACATTTTATATGATTGCCTTATTAGTCAAGTAAGTGAAAAACTACAGTATGAAATAAATACTGCTAAAATTAAGGATATTATTACTTATAATCAAACAATTATTGATACATTCTTAGAAGCATTTACCAAATTTACAAAAAGTAAATATTACTTATCAGGTAAAAATAAAATGTTGTATCAACCAGAGTTTAGTAATGTAGAAAGAGTTCGAGAACTTTTATCGTTCTTTGAGCAAAATGATATCTTTAGATTAGTAGAAAATAATCAAGAACAAGGAATGAGTGTTCGGATTGGTAAAGAAAATGAAATCAGAGCTATGCGTGATTGTACTGTCATTACTGTACCATATGATTTAAATGGACACGACTCGGGAACAATCGCAATAGTAGGACCAACAAGAATGGAGTATCAGAAAGTTATTCCATTAGTTAAATATTTAGCTTCGCATATGTCGAAACTATATAAGAGGAGTAAATAATGAGCAAAAAAGACAAGATTAAAGAAGAGGTTACTGAAACTGGAGAACAGGTTGACAAGGTAATCGAAGAAGAGTTAACTGAAGAAGAGCAATTACAAATTAAAGTAGATGAATTAGAAGCTTTAGTAACAAAACTTCAGAACGATTATTTAAAAGAAAAAGCAGATTTAGAAAATGTAAAAAAACGTTTAGAAAAAGAAAGAGTTATTGAAAGAAAATACGCAGCAATGAGTATTGCGAAGAAATTAGTAAGCCCACTTGATAATTTTGAATTAGCCTTAGCTCATCAAGTTGAAGATGAGACAACAAAGAATTTTGTACAAGGATTCAAAATGATTCAAGATCAAATAAAGAAAGGCTTAGAGGAAGAAGGAGTAAGCGAAATCGACGCTTTAGATGAAGAGTATGATCCAAACTTCCATCAGGCAATCATGACTGAGAAAAAAGATGGTGTAGAACCAAACCGAGTAATTGAAGTATTACAAAAAGGATATATGTTTAAAGACAGAGTCATTAGACCTGCAA
>CBFCWG010000003.1:0-132679 GCA_965601565.1 uncultured bacterium
GTTAAATCGTTTAATGCAACGATTTCAAAATCTGGATTTTCGTTCATTAGTCTATAAGCTAAACGTCCGATACGACCAAATCCATTAATAGCAACTTTAATAGCCATTTTGTATTTCCTCCTAATATATTTTTAAATATCAACTATATTATAAATGGTTTATTTTAAAAATACAACTAATAAGGGATAATGGGAAACGCTTTCTTTTATTTGGACAATTTTTCAAATAGTGATTCAAAAAAAAAGTAGGTGCTAAATTAGCATCTACTTTTAATTTAAGTGTTAAATTTTACTTTTCAACTTTTGCAGTTGAGAAGTCGATTCCACCTAATACACTTCTAGACCATCCAGTTACATAAGATTTAACTAACCATTGATCGTTGTAGTGATAGATAGGGATTACAGGCATATCTGCCATGAATAATGCATGAGCTTCATATAATGCTTCGAAGTGATCTGCAGCAGTTGTAGCATTGCTTGCTTCGTCTAATTTTGCTTCGAATGCAGAACTATTATAATCAGGGTCATTGTATGCATTACCTTGTGTAAAGATACCAATCATACCAGATGGATCCATAAAGTCTGTTAACCATCCACCACGAGCCATGTCATAGTTACCATCAGTTCTTGTAGCTTGGAATAATGCCCATTCTTCATTCGCTAAGTTAATAGTGAATCCTAGGTTATCTTCCCACATACCTTGAATTAATACAGCAACTTGTTCATGTGATTCAGATGTATTATAACGATATTCTTTAGTTTCTAATTCAGTTCTTAATTCAGCTACAGTCATACCTAAATCAGTTGCAGCAGCTTCGAAGTAAGTAACAGCAGCAGCGAATGCTCCGTCATCTACTACGATATCAGAATCGTTTTTAGAAGTTTCATAGAAATCTTCACCTTGGTCGTCAGCAAATCCAGGAGGGATAAATCCACCTGCAGCAACTTGTCCAGCAGCTAATGCAGCAACAACTTCAGATCTGTCAATTGATAATGCTAAAGCTTGACGTAAGTTAGCGTTACAGAAGATAGTGTTATCTCTGTCACCAACGTTTCTGTCTCCACCAACGTCACAACCAGAAAGGTTGAAGTTAATGTAATAAGTTCCTAATAATGGGAAAACGTGGAATTCGTCAGATGTAGCGATTAATCCAGGAATTTCTGCATTTGGTACACTACCGATGATGTCTAATTCACCAGCATAGTATTTAGCATATGCAGTAGTTTCTAAATCAATGAAGTCACCATTGATTACATCGATTTCTACATTTTCTGCGTTCCAGTAATTTTCGTTTTTAACTAATTGTAGGCTTTCACCAACATTGTATTCTGATAATACAAATGGACCATTACTAATAGCTAAGTCAGGATCTTTTGCCCAAGCTCCTTCACCTTCTGAGTCAGCACTTTCAGGTACTGGCATGAAGTGATAGAAAGACATTAAAGATACGAACCAGTTAGTTGGAGCAACTAAGTCTACTTCTAATGTAGCACCGTCATCTAATGAACGGATACCTACAGCAGCTTTTAAAGTGTCCAATCTAGCGTCGAACTCTGCATCAGTTTCAAGTTTAACATCGTCAGAAGTATCTTCTGTACCCATGTCATCAATATCTTGAACAGCGTCAGCAAATTGTTCAGCACCATCTACGTTAGTATAATGCCATAACCATGAGTATTCAGAAGCATTTCTAGGATCCATAGCTCTTAACCATGAACGTACAAAGTCATCTGCGTCTAATTCAGTACCATCTGACCAAGTAGCTCCTTCTCTCATATTGAAGGTAACTGTCTTACCATCAGCTGAAACACTCCAAGTTTCTGCCATACCAGGTAATACTTCACCTTGTTTTTCTCTTACTAATCCTTCAAAAGTGTTTGTGATAACGTCTCCACCATCGCTTGCACCATTTAATCCAGGATCAAGTGTTCTTGGATCTGCTCCAATGTTCCAATTTAATACAGCTTCGTCACCATCTCCGCCACCGTTACATGCACTTAAAGCGAAAACCATAACAAATGCAACTAATAAAACTAATAATTTTTTCATACTAATCCTCCATTTCTTTTTATTAATAAACATAGATTAATGCCTATGGTTATTACAGTTTATTGATTTCTCTTACTAAGTGGCAAGCCACATATCGACCCGGTAAAACTTCTTCAATTTCTGGGTCTTTGTTGAAACAAATATCTTTAGCATAACGACAACGTGAAGCGAATCTACAGCCCGGTTTAGGGTTAATAGGTGAAGGAACATCTCCTTCTAATACTATACGTTGATTTTTAACGTTAGCTTCTGGGTCTGGTAATGGTATAGATGATAATAATGATTTTGTATAAGGGTGTAATGGTAGGTCATAAAGTGGTTCACTTTCTGCAACTTCCATTAGTTTACCTAAGTACATAACACCAATACGATCACTAATATATTTTACCATTGATAAGTCATGGGCGATAAATAAATATGTTAATCCCAATTCTTTTTGTAAATCTTCTAACATATTTACTACTTGTGCTTGAATTGAAACATCTAATGCACTAATTGGCTCATCACAAATAATTAATTTTGGATCAACTGCTAATGCACGAGCAATCCCGATTCTCTGACGTTGTCCACCTGAGAACTCATGTGGATAACGAGATGCATGTTCACGTTTTAAACCTACAGTTTCTAATAAAGTATAAACTCTTTCACTAATTGCATTACCTTGTAATAAGTTATGAGTTTTAATTCCTTCAGCAATGATTTCTGCGACTGTCATACGCGGATTTAATGAAGCATATGGATCTTGGAAAATCATTTGAATATCTCTAGGATCGTGGAACGTTGTTCTATTTTTTTGTTTTGCTTCGCGAGCTTTTACTCTTAGTTCTTCTATTTTCGCTTTAAATTCAGCTTTAACCTCATCTTTAAAGTTTTCATCAGCTGCAGCTAATTTTTGTTTCATTTCTTTCTTAGCTGTAGAAATTAAGTGACGATATTCTTCATATCCAATACTAATTAAGTCACCATCAAAGTAAACTTCACCGGATGTATTTTCATATAGGTTGATAATCGTTCTACCAGTAGTTGATTTACCACAACCACTTTCTCCAACTAATCCAAATGTTTCACCTTGGAATATATGGAATGAAATATCATCAACAGCATGAACAACTTTACGGTGCCCTCCAAAGAAATCTGAACTTAAATCGAAATGTTTCTTCAAGTTTTTAACTTCTAATAATCTTTTTTTCTCAGCCATTATTCAACACCTCCGCTCTTAACAAATCCTTTTACTTCTGGTGCATCTTTATCTTGCAGCCAACAAGCAGAATATTGTGTTTCAGAGATTTTATATAATGGAGCTGGTTCTTGTAAGCAAACTTCCATAGCGTGTTTACAACGCGGACTGAACGGACATCCTTTAGGTGGATTTAATAAATCCGGAGGTGACCCTTCAATTGGAACTAAACGTTCTTTTTGTCCTACTATGTCTTTTGGTATTGATTGATGTAAACCTTTTGTGTAAGGATGTTGTGGATTATAGAATATTTCATTTACAGTTCCTTTTTCCATAACCATTCCACCGTACATTACAACAACGTTCTGACAAACTTCTGCAATTACACCTAAATCATGAGTAATGAAGATAATTGATGTTCCTAATTCTTTCTGAATCTCTTTCAATAAATCTAGGATTTGTGCTTGAATTGTAACGTCTAATGCTGTTGTTGGTTCATCTGCTATTAATAATTTTGGTTCACAAGATAATGCCATTGCAATTAACGCTCTTTGTCTCATTCCACCACTAAATTGATAAGGATATTGATTAATTCTCTCTTCAGGTTCAGGAATTCCTACAAGTGTTAAATAACGAATTGCACGATCAAGTGCTTCTTGTTTTGAAAATTTTCTTGTTATACCTTGTTCGATTTCTGCTAAAGCTTTTTCTCTTTTAGCAGTGTTATCGATTTGGTTTGCTTCTTCTAATGCTTGTTCTTTTGATATAGTCATATGTCTTCTTATAACTTCTACCATTTGATTTTTAATTGTATATACAGGGTTTAAAGATGTCATTGGATCTTGGAAAATCATTGAAATCTCGCTACCACGGTAATCTTGCATTTCTTTTTCACTCAATGTTGATAAATCAATGCCATCAAATAATACTTCACCATTTTTGATTTTACCTGGTTCTTCGATTAAGCGGATAATTGATAAACTAGTTACAGATTTACCACTACCACTTTCACCAACGATTCCTAATACTCCACCTTTTTCTAAATCATAAGTTACACCACGTACCGCTTTAACTTCACCTAAATGAGTAAAGAACGATGTTTCTAAGTTTTTTAATTGTAGTATTTTTTCGCTCATATCATTCACCTAACCTTTTCTTAACCTTGGGTCTAACGCATCGCGTAATCCATCACCAACAAAGTTAAACGATAACATCATAAACGCGATAACGATTGATGGAATCACTAGTTGATATAAATAACTTTGGAATACTCTTGCACCGTCATTAGCTAACGCTCCTAAAGATGCAGCTGGTTCGTTAATACCAAGCCCAATAAAACTTAAGAATGCTTCAGTGAATACGGCACTAGGAATCATCATCGTTAATGTAACAATGATAGGACCAAGTGCATTAGGTACTAAGTGTCTTCTGATAATATTAAAATTAGAAACCCCGATTGTTCTTGCAGCAAGTACATATTCTTGTTCTTTAAGACCTAACATTTGTCCACGAACAAGACGCGCCATACCTACCCAATATACTGTTACTAATGCGATAATGATTGTTCCAAGTCCACTTTCACCAAATATTCTATTCAGAACATTTTCCTCAAACGGGCTATCTTTTAACACAACCATTAATAGAATTACATAAAGTAGAAGTGGTATCGAGTTGATGATATCAACGATTCTCATCATGATATTATCTGTTGTTCCTCCTCTATAACCAGCAACACTACCAAAGATAACTCCAATAAATAAGTTTATAACTGCGGCAATCAATGCAATCTGTAAAGATACACCAATACCATATATAACTCTTGATAATAAATCTCTACCATAACCATCAGTACCTAGTAAGAATGTTTGGTTCCATACAGAATCACTAGTTTCTTTGTATTCGTTACCTTCATAAAGAATACTATACTCAATACCAAAATGTGCTTTAGTAGGATCTGTTGAATATGAAAAATCGACAATAACTGTTTCTATTTCGACACCTTCATCATCAACTATCACAAATTCTTGAGTTCTTGTTGTTAAATCGAAAGTTGTTTTATCGAAACGACGAATTAACTCACCATCATCACCAACTTCAATCAACTCAATCATTCCTGTTAAATAAACGTTCATGTCATCACTAAGTTTATATATTTCAAAACTCGGTGGTACATTTTTAAAATCTAAATTTTGTTTGTTGTATTTATGGTCATTTAACATTGGTCCAAAAATAGCTACTAATACAACAATTAAAGTTCCAATCATACCAAGTATAGATAATTTGTTTTTACGTAAACGTCTCCAAACATCTTGCCAGTATGTTAAACTTTTTCTGGTTTGTTCCTTATCTAGTTTTTGTTCACTAGAAACATAATTAAAATTCTTGTCCATGATAACTCCTTAGCTGTCCAGTTTAATTCTTGGATCTATAACAGAATATAAAATATCCACCAAGAATATCATAATAATATAGAATGCTGCATAGAAGATTGTTACACCAATTACTAATGTATAATCTCTATCACCTACAGATTCAGTAAAGTATCGACCGATACCTGGAATGTTGAATACTTGTTCAACAACGAATGAACCTGTCATAAGTGCAGCAACCATTGGACCAACGTAAGTTACTACTGGAATCAAACCATTTTTTAATGCATGTTTAAATATTACTTTAAATTCACTAATCCCGTTAGCTCTTGCTGTACGTATATAATCTTGTCTTAATACTTCTAACATACTTGAACGAGTTAATCTCGCTACAAATGATAAAGAGTATCCAGATAACGCAACAACAGGACCTATAAATGATACTGGGAACTTGTCGAGCCCCCCAACTGGTACCCAATCAATATACTGAGCAATGATAATAAATATCGACCCAATAACAAAGGATGGTACCGTTATTCCTACTGTTGCTAACAACATAACGGAATAATCAATATAAGTATTTGATTTCAATGCTGATATTACCCCAATTGGTATTCCCACAATAATAATGAAAATAACCGCTAATCCACCAATTTTAGCTGTACTCGGAATTCCAGCAGCTAACAACTCATTTACTGAGTATGCTGGTTTTCTAAATGATGGACCTAAATCTCCCTTAAGTAAGTTCCCTATGTACATGAAGTACTGTTCGTGTAACGGTAAATTTAGACCGTACGCTTCTTCTAGTCTTTCTCTTGTAGCTTCAGGTAATGGTTTTTCCCTAGTAAACGGTCCACCAGGTATTGCCCTTAACATGAAAAATACAATTGTAATAACAATGAATAATGTTACTATCGAAGAAAGAATTTTCTTTAGGTAATAATTCCTCATAATCCTCCATCTCTTTTCTTGCAAAACCATTGATCACTCATGATGTAAATCAAATTTGATTATCAATGAAGTAGTTTCTCTAGAAAAAGTTACTTATCGGCTAATTAACGCAAACCTACTAATAACTATAATGAAAATGCTTACAGAAAATTTTTCATAATTGTAACTATTTCTAAATAAATCACTTATAATGATTATATATTAGTTAATTAATTGTGTCAATGTTTCATTGCCAATGTTAGCGCTAACAATCATATGAATACGCTCTCATAGTTGAAAATTGCATGTTTTTTATAATTTTAACAAGATACTTTTTGTGTTACAATGTCAAAAAGGAGGTATCGTTATGAAAAAAACACTAATAATATTATTACCTATAGTCCTATTGATCGTATCAATCGTTTCTTCATTCATCGCATTTGATTATTCTAACCAGTTAGAAGATGGTTATATCTATGTTGATAATGAAGTAAAAACACCTAATTTCTCTGGAGAATATTCAGCTATAATCGGTAACATTGAAGAAGGAATCCATTCCATCTCAATCGAACCAGTTTCTAATGGTATAAATATATATCTATACGACACCGAACAGACACTAATCAAAAGTTACATATTGGTTGTAAAAGATATGTCATTACCCTACACAGATAACATCATTGTAGAAACACTAGAAATCGACTTCACAGCCATCGATAACTTAGAAGACTACATTGTTACTGTAGAACTAGAAAAAGGCAAGACATACGAAATAAGTCTCACAGAAACATTAAACATTGGTGAGGACCAAGAAATAGACCTAGTATTCTTCAATTTACCCCTTGAAGTCTACAATAATAAAAATTTATTCGAAAATGTCTCATTCACTACACTAATCTTCTTCTTTATTTCACTAGTTACTATTTTTGGAGTTAGATATTCAAGAAAAGATCGATAATGTGTAATAAAAAACACCATCACAACCTGTGATGGTGTTTTAATTTTGCTTAATTAGCAATATGTACTCCAGCTTTTTCTTTCTCCTGTAGTTCTCGGAAATAAATATTTAATGCATGTTTATAATCACAGTCGCTACCTTTATCACATGTAGTGCACATGATAATTTCTCTTAAACGACGTGGGATAAATGTTCTTATTTCATCTTCATTATAACCAACTTGCATTTTTTTGTCTTCAATAATAATCGGTCTTCTTAAAACACTAGGGTTGTTGATAATGAAGTTAGTAAGTCCACTCATTGTCATATCTTCGATATCTAAGTTCTTTTCTTGAAACACTTTTGATCTTGTAGAAATAATATCATCAAAACCATTATCAGTGTTTCTTAACATCATTACAATGTCATCTCTTGTAAGCTTAATATTAAATATATTTTTTTCACGGTATTCTATACGATGATCGTCAAACCATTTTTTAGCTTTTCGACATGATGAACAGCTTGGAGTAGTATAAATAGTAATCATTCGCATCACCTCTTTTTTATAATTTTTACAATGTAGATTTATAGCACTTTTATTATAACATAGAATTTCAGAACTGCAACTATCTTTTTTACATTTGATAGCGTTTTCTTTTGTATTACAATCTATTATGATATAATATATAAAGTTGTTAGGAGGTAATTACAATGAAATGGGATTTATCAAAATTATTTAAAAACTTAGAGGATTGGGAAAAAGCAGTAAAATCTGTTGAAGAAACAATCCAGAAAATGGGATCTTTCGAAGGAAAGTTAGACCAGTTTGAATCATTTGTAGAATATTATAAACTACAAAAAGATTTAGGTATCAATTTTATCAAAGTTTACCAATACGCAGCACTTACATCAGATTTAAACAAAAAGAATACTGAAAATGCTGCTAGAGTACAAAGAATGGGTCACTTAATGAGCAAATTAAGTCAAATCACAGCCTTTGAAGCTCCTGAACTATTGGCAATTGGTCAAGATAAAATTAATGAGTTCATCGCTCAGGATGAAACATTAAAAGAATACAAATTCTCTTTAGAAAAACTATTTAGAAATCAAGAACACGTTCTCGACTCGAAAAGTGAATCTATTTTAGCAAACTACACGCAATTATCAGGACAAGGTAGTGAAGTATATACTGCGCTTAGTGTGGCTGACAAGGTAGACAAAGAAGTAACATTGACTTCTGGTAAAAAGGTAGTGATTACCAGCGGAAATTACCGCAGCTATCTCGCTGACTTAGAATCGCCAGAAGATAGACGTATTGTTTTCGAAGCGATTTTTAGTCAATACAAAGACCATAAAAACGCATATGCACAAATTTATAACACAATTTTACAGTCAGATATTGCTAGTATGAAAAACCGTAAATACTCATCAAGTTTAGAGTCATATTTATTTAGTAATAACATTCCACTTGATGTTTATAATAACTTAGTTGCAGTAGCAAAAGATAACACAGAACCAATTAAACGTTACTATAAAATGAGAAAAGATTATTTAGGTTTAGAAAAACATCATACGTACGATAGATTCATTGCATTAGCTGAAAGTAATTCTAAATTTACATATGAAGAAGCAAAAGACTTATTTTACAAATCAATCAAACATCTAAATGAAGACTTCCAAGACAAGGCAAAAACAGCTTTAGAAGCTGGTTATGTTGATGTATATGAAACAGATGGAAAGCAAACTGGTGCTTATAGTTGGGGTGCAATTAACGAACATCCTTACATCCTTTTAAACTATGATGATACTTTAAACTATGTTTTCACAGTAGCTCATGAAGCAGGTCATTCTATGCATTCATTATTTAGTGCTGAAGCGCAACCTGTTGCTACACAAAACTACACAATATTTGTCGCAGAAATCGCTTCTACTTTTAATGAACATAATCTACTAGACTACTTCATTAAAAATGCAAAAGCGACAAAAGAAGACAAAATCCAACTATTACAACAATCAATCGATGATATTTTAGGTACATTCTACCGTCAAACACTATTCGCAGCATACGAACTAAAAGCACACGAATTAGCAGAACAAGGAACTCCAATTACATATGAAACTTTATCAGAAATAATGGTCGACCTTTACAAACAATTTTATGACATTGATATTACGCAAGAAAACGGTAAAGAATTCGTTTGGGCATACATCCCGCACCTCTTCTACACACCATTCTACGTATATCAATACGCAACTAGTTTTGCTGCTTCACTAAAGCTATATGAACTAGTTAAAGAAGATCCAAAAAATATCGAGAAACACATCAATCTACTAAAAGCTGGTGGAAACGATTATCCAGTACAACAAGTTAAGAAAGCTGGCGTAGATTTAACTACTAAAGAACCATTTATGGCAGTTGTAAATCGTCTAAACAAATTACTAGACGAATTAGAGGTTGCATTAAAAGAATAATTATTGTATTATGAAATCAATAAAACGATGATTAGAAATAGTACTTAAATACTAATTAGCAAAGAGAGTTTAGGATGGTGGGATCTAAACATAATTAATTTAAGGAATGGATCTATGAGCGGTACTAATCATACCCGTAATCCTGCGTTAAAGGAAAAAGTGCTAGATTAATCTAGAACTAAGGTGGTACCACGGACTATACAGGTTCGTCCTTTCTATAGGACGAGCCTTTTTTATTTTTTAAGGAGGAAAAACTATGAAACGAATCTTATCAGGAATCCAACCAACGGGTTCATTAAACATTGGAACATATTTAGGAAGTGTTAAAAACTTCGTAAAACTACAGGATGAACTACCAGATTATGAGTTCTTCATTTTTATTGCTGATTTACACGCAATAACTGTTTATAAAGATAAACAAGTCTTAAGAAAACTAATCAAAGAACTTGCAGCTTTATATATCGCATGTGGACTAGATCCACAAAGAGTGAATCTGTTTATTCAATCAGAAGTACCAGCCCATGCCCAAATGGCATACTTATTACAATGTAATTCATATATGGGCGAACTAGAAAGAATGACTCAGTTCAAAGATAAAGCTCGAAAACAAGAAAAAGGTGTTACCGTTGGTTTATTCACATATCCAACATTAATGGCATCAGATATCTTAATTTATGATCCAGATTTTGTCCCTGTGGGAAAAGACCAAAAACAACATCTTGAACTAACAAGAGATATCGCAGTTAGAATGAACAACAAGTACAATGATATCTTCACCGTACCTGAACCACTAATCGCAGAAATTGGAGCCAAAATAAACAGTTTATCTGACCCAACATCTAAAATGAGCAAATCTGATGATAACGTAAAATCAAGAATCAATTTACTTGATCCTGAAAATATCATCAAAAAAAGAATCCGTAGCGCAATTACAGATTCACTAGGAACAATACAATACGATCCAGAGAACAGACCAGGAATATCCAACTTAATGACAATTTACTCTGTAATCAAAGATATAACATTTGATGAAATTGAAGATATCTACGAAGGTAAAGGATACAAAGAATTCAAAGATGACCTTGGAGAAATCGTCTACCAAGAGTTAAAACCAATTCAAGAAAGATACAACGAACTAATCAACTCAAAAGAATTAGATGAAATACTAGACAAAGGTCAAGAAAGAGCCTTCAAAGTTTCACAAAAGAAATTATATAAAATAATGGATAGAATAGGATTAGGAAGAAAACGCAAGTAAGGATGGAAGAATTATGAACGACTCAAAAGAATTTGCTTTATATATTGATCATTTACGAAAATCAAGAAACATTTCTAGAGAGGATTTCGTAAAAGACATAGTATCAATGAGACAATACTATAGATTCATTTCCGGTGAATCATCTCTAAAAAATGAAACCATAAACTCATTAATGGAAAAACTAGAAATCACTTCACTTGTTGCATATGGTAGTTTCATCAGACAAGAGAGTCAAGTTTTCAAAGAACTTAGTGACGTTTATGTTTTAGTACAAGGTTTCAAGTTCATACAAGCGAGAAATCTCTTCAAAAGTATAGATCACAGTTCAGTAATTAGCTTTCAACATAAGAAGTTCTATGAGTTTTTAGAAATAGTAATTGATGATCACTTTAACAAAACACCAAAAGAGATTCAAGTCAAAAAAATAGAAAAAATGATTGATTATCCAAATGTACTTAACAAAGGCATACTTACTTTTATAGAGACAAACTGCCTATTTTATATATCTGATTATCTTATTCGAGAAAGAAAAGATTTCAGAGTAGCAGAACACACATATAAAATGTTAACCGACTATGACAAAAGGTATATTGGACAAATGACAAACTCTCTAGCTACATTTTACTCTACTTGCGCAAGAAACCTTGGACAAATCGGAGAGTACGAAAAAGCTTTATTTATTGCCAACGAAGGTATAAAAGTAGCTAAGAAGTACGGATTCTTAAATGGTTTTACAAATTTATTATATTACAAAGCTTTGGCTGAAAGAGATTTGGAAATCGACAACAATACTTCTCTAATTAGGTTATTTTCATTTCTTATATCTCAAGATGATGAAGAGAAATCAAAAACCTATTCGAAGCTTATAAAGCAACATTTCAACATAACACAGCAAGATATAATAGATTATAAACAAAAAAAATAGAAGCTCATGGCTTCTATTTTTTTCAGTTAGAAAATTTGAACATAAACTCCTTTAATAACCTTTGTGTTTTATGGTGAGAATCAATGTTAATTACCCATCTATTTTCTTCAATCTCATTTATATTCTCTTCATACCATTCATTTAGCTTATCAATCATGATTCTAATCATGTCTATTTCTTCTTTTTGAATTGCTACTTTAAGTTTACCAAGGTAACTAATAACATATGGATCGCATGAATACTGCTTAATTGTCCCTAACATCCCATCATATTCAATTTCTAACTCTTGAATAATTGTCATAATTATTCCTCCTTATATTGCCGAATTTTGGCATAATAAAAAATAAAAAATTGAAACTTATTTTTTATTTTTACAATGTTTACATTATGTATCTTTTAAATTGTCGTGTTTTATAGTAAAATATTATTTAGTATGTATTAATGTTGTGGCGGTAATAATGATGTGGGGTAATCTGCATAATCATTTGGGCTATCCGCCATTACTGATAATCCTTTACCACCTGTGATAATTAAACCTAATGCTACTAAGAATGCTAAAATCTTTTTCATAATAAATCAACTCCTTGTCTGTATTTTATATTTTTTTGATTTGTTTGAAAAGTTCATATATGACCCATTGTTAAGGAGGTGTCCCAAATGGAAGATAATTCTAGAGATTTCGGTCTCTTTATAGACGGTCTTAGAATTGATAGAAATTTATCAAGAGAAGATTTAACTGACGAAATAATATCTTTGAGCCAATACAAAAGATACTTAAGGGGCGCTGCATCTATACCTAACTCCATATTAATTCAATTAGCTGATAGGCTTAAATTCAGTATAAGTGACATTTATTTAATGTATAGATCAAGATCTGATAACCAATACAAAAAAATTTCTAACATATACATTAAAATTAAAGAAAACAAGTTTAAAGAGGCTATGGAACTGGCAAATAGACTTAGAGATGAAGTTATTCTTTCAGATTATAATAAACTATATTTTGATTTCTGTTACATCACTATTCAACATAATCTAAATATGGTTTCAGACATTCATGTTCTAGGAATGTATTCGAATTTAATCGATTATCCAAAATGTTCCAAAAATGATTCTTTCAATTGGGTTGAAATCAACACTTTAATGAGCATCGTTACTATTTCTGCAAAAATGGAAAATTACGAACCTTCAAAAATTATGTATGAGACCATGATTTCCGACAAGTTCGCTTCCTCATACTCTGGGGATTTAAACTTTCTACCAGTAATTTACAGTAACTTGGCACAAATTCTTGGAATTCAAGCTGAATATAATAGTGTAGTTGCGTTAACTAGAAAAGGAATTGAGTATTGTAAAAGATATGAGATATCTGCTTCTTTATCAAAACTTTTCATGTTTAATGCTCTTGCGTATTCTGATTTAAATAAGATGGATGAGGCAAAAAGTAGTGCAAAAAAAGCTTATATGCAATTATATATTGAAGGAGACTCTGCATTAATCAAACATTATAGTGATAGAATAGAAAAACGTTTTGAAATTTCAATTGAAGAATTACTGAAACTATAATAAATAAAAAAAGCGCTCAACAGCGCTTTTTATTATGCGTGCTGCTTCTTTTTGTATATGTTATATAGTGTCTGAAAGACATAGTACAACATTACAAGAAGCATACCAACAATACTCATAATTAACATGTATTCGTTAATGACTTCTGAGTTAATTTCCTGAACAATATAAACAAGAACATAACCCCCCAATACATATCTTGGAACTCTTCCTAAGATTCCTGCTAACATAAATTTCTTGAAATCCATTTTTGTTATTCCTGCGAGGAAAACAACAATAGTAAATGGTACAGGTGTAAACGCACCAAGCGCTACAGCAAGAATTCCCCATCTATCAAACATTTTTTTAGCTTTATCTAAAACTTCTTCACTTGCGAAAAAGCGTAAGACTGGATATCCTATTTTCATTCCAACGAAGTATCCAAATGCCGAAGCAATAATATTGAATACAACTACATTGAGCAGATATAAATACCACGTATCCACATTTAACTGGACAAGAGGGTAATATATCACTTCTATTGGAGGTATTATTAATAACACCTCAAAAAACGTATAAAGAGCTAGACCAATATGATCTAGTTCCTCAAGAAAGTTGATGATTGGATTGAGGAAACTAAAAAATCCTGAAACCTCATCAGCTAATAAATACAACATAATATCACTCTTTTTAATTATTTAGGTCTTGTATAAATTTTGAAATCTGTTTCATTGCTAAGATTTCATCTTCTCCATTGATGCGAATTGTAACTAAAGACCCTCTAGTTACACCCAAACTTAAAACACCCATAATTGATTTTAAATCGACTGTTTTGCCATCATAGATTATGTAAAGGTCTGATTTAAACTGATTAGCTTTTTGAACTAAAGCTGTTGCTGGACGAGCATGAATCCCTTGTTCATTTTTAATAATAAACTCACGTTCCATATAATCACTACCTTTCGATATATTTTGATAACTCCTCAAAGATTTGTTGATTTACTTCGTTTCCACCATCAAAATAGAATTTTACTTTGTCACCAACAATTGCGATTCCAAGTGCACCACTTGTTTGTAATTGCTCAGTATCAAATTTAGTAACATCTTTGAAATTAATAACTATTTTATTTCTAATATAATCAATTTTTTCAATATTACTTTTATCTAAAAGGTTTATAATTTCAGGTAACTCATAACCTTTAGTTTTTTGTTTTGGTTTTTTTAAGACTAAAATCGCTACTCCAATAACAATTATAACTGCTACTGCTATTAATACATATTGATATGTTTCCATTTTTCCACCTCTTCGACTATTTTAACACAATTCATTTTATTTTAAAATACTTCTAGGATATAATATTAATGTATAGATAATATTATGGCAAATGATTACTAAAACTATTGAAATGGAGTGATATTATGAAAATAGTAGTTGCGAAAACACAAAAAGAAATTACTGACAATTTTTTAGTAAGAGGAAAGGTGTTCATCATTGAACAGCAAATTGATTATGAAATTGAATTTGATGGTAAAGATGCCGAATGTGTTTTATTTACTGCATATATTGATGGACTAGCTGTTGGAGCAGCACGTTTATATAAAAATAAAGTAGGTCGAGTAGCTACTTTAGATGAATATCGTAAACGTGGTGTTGCAAGTAAGATTATGAAGTTTATTGAAGATTATGCAAAGAAACAAGGAATAAAACAAATAGTCTTAAATGCTCAACTAAATGTTCAATATTTCTACGTTAACTTAGGATATATTGCCGAAGGCGAGATATTCCAAGAAGCTGATATTGATCATATTAGAATGACGAAGGAGTTATAATATGACTAAAGAAGACCACAAAAAGTTAGGAATCAATTTCTTTAACAAAACCTGGGAGTACATTGACAAGATAGATCGTACAGAAAAAGATAACTTAGAAATGATAAGTTTAGCGCATACTTCAAAAGTACATTGGCAACTAAGCGGTGCACCTGTTTTGAATCTTGTAAGAGGTGATTGGCAGATTTCAAGAGTTTATAGTATTCTTGGTATGGGTGAATCAGCCCTTAAATATGCATTCAATTGTTACAAGGAGACAGTCGAAAACAACATAGGCGATTTTGATCTTGTTTTCGCTCATGAATGTATGGCTTTTGCATACAAGATTTTGGGTAATAAAACTGAGATGAACAAACATCTAGAATTAGGATATAAGGCAATTGACCAAGTTGAAAAGCAAGGTGACAAAGATTATTGTAAAACTGAATTAGATAATATAAAAAAATAGTGTTAATTTAAACACTATTTTTATTTACAATGTATTGATAATCAACGCTGTTGCTAAACTGAAATAAACACTTAAAGCTAATATATCTACTACCATTGTTACGAATGGTCCACTGGCTACAGCAGGATCAATCTTAAATGAGTTAATTATTATCGGTATCAACGCTCCAGACAATGTAGAAACAGCTAAACTTACAACGATTGATAAACTTACTACTTGCGTAATTTTAAATGCTTGATCAGTACCATTGAGTAATAAGAATCCCAATGTAACTGCGAATAAAATAATCCCAATGATAACTCCATTCAATAATCCGGTCCCTACTTCACGTAGAAGGTGTTTTCTAATTAAATGACCCTCATCAAATTCGTCATTATTTAGACCTCTAACCGTAACTGCAAGACTTTGAGTTCCAGTATTACCCGCCATCCCTAAAATCATAGGCATAAACAAAGCTATTGTTGGAATCGCAGACAAAGTTCCTTCAAACTGAGCAATAATTGTAGATGTTAAGAACCCTAAAATACTCAAAACTAGTAACCAAGGTAATCTCTTTTTTGCACTCATCCAAATAGTTTCAGTATCGCTATCAATTTCAACATCACTAATTGCTGCTAGACGTGAATAATCTTCACTTGCCTCTTCTTCAATTACATCAATAATGTCATCAATTGTGATAATCCCTAGCATCCTATTTAGTTTATCAACAACTGGCAAAGATGTAAAATCATAGTCCTTAAAAATCTCTGCTACATCTTCTTGATCAATTGATGTTTGAACTGATACTATACGTGAGTTCATTATATCTTTTATCCATTGACCTTTTCTAGCAAGTATCATTTCTCTTAGTGATAAAGTACCTACTAATGTGTTTTTTGAATCAGTAACATATATTGTATATATTGTTTCAGCGTCTACAGCTTGTTTTAAAAGTTTTTTCATTGCGCTTTCAACGCTATCATTTACATTTATCTCAATGTACTCTGTAGTCATTATTGATCCAGCAGTGTCTTCTTTGTATTGGAAGAGTAAACTTATTTTTTCACGATGTTCTGGATCCATCAGTTTTAGGAATCCTGCACGTTCTTCTTCAGCCAAAGCTAACATAACATCTACTGCATCATCAATGTCAAGGTCTTGAATAACATTGACAATGTAACGAGGTTTCATTTCCTCAAATAAACGTATCGTATCATCAATGTCAAGATGTCCAATAATCTGGGATATATCATGTCCCTTAAATACTCTATAAAATTTAGCACGTTCTTCTTCAGACATCTCTAATAATGCCTCACTAACCTCATAGGGATGAAACTCCAAAACTTGTTTATAAATTTCTTCTTTTGTTCCCTTATTTATTAGTTCAATAATTTCCTGAATGTATAAATTGTCCATATTATTCACCTCCATTTTCACTGTTTTTATTCTACCATAGTTAACAGTTTTATTCTAGAATTTTGGGTTTTCGATGAAAAACATTTCATTTTTTCATTTGGTTTTCATAATGGTGTTGAAAATTTTTCATTATGAATATATAATTGTATAAGGAAAGAAGGTAATATTATGGAAAAAATCTATGAAGCTATAATTGAAATCCCTATGGGAACTAAAAACAAATATGAAATTGACAAAGTAAATGATCGAATTAAACTAGATCGAGTATTATATAGCCCTATGACTTATCCCGCTGAATACGGGTATATTGAGGAAACACTAGCAGAAGACAATGATCCACTTGATATTTTAGTACTGGCATCATCAAAGACATTTCCTGGATGTGTTGTTGACGCTCGTATCGTTGGATATCTTGATATGTTAGATAATGGAGAACCAGATCAAAAGATAATTGGTGTCGTAGATTCCGATCCACGTTTCTCTCATATAAACGAAGTTGAGGACATTCAACAACACACAAAACGTGAAATAAAGCACTTTTTCCAAACATACAAAGACTTACAACAAAACAAGATTGTACAAGTTGGAAAATTTCATGATAAAATTGATGCATTAGAGTTGATTCAAGTGTGTAAAAGACGTTATATTAATAACAAGAAAAAATAAGGAGTTATTATAATGGCAAACAACGTTAACGTATCATTCAACAACAAACATGAAGGTTCATTAAAAGTAGAGAAATATGAAACAAAACTAAGTTACTTTGGAGACGGTATGGCACCATACGAGTTATTCCTAGGTGGTTTCGCATCTTGTTTACATGCAACATTCATAGGTATAATGAAGAAACGCAAACTAAGTTTTGAAGATGTCAGTTATGATGTAACAGGTCATAAACGTGAAGAAGTACCAACTATATTAAACAAAGTGGTAACTAAAATAGTTATTACTGGTGCTCTTGAAGCAAAACAGAAGGCAATCATAAAATCAATGGAGCAAGCTGAAAAATATTGTAGTATTAGCGAGACAATCAAACAATTAGGCGCAGAAATGATTCTAAACATTGAATTTAAATAAGACAGTTCATTATCTGTCTTTTTTTATATCAAAAAATGCAAAAAAAAAATACCATAAAATGGTATTTTTTTAACCTAATAGCATCATTGTCCCTGCAACCCAGTTACCAATCGCTAAAACCATACCAATTGAACTTAAAATTAAAGCAGGTTTTTGATATTCTTGATCAGGTTTTCTTGACAATCCTAATCCAATACCAGAAACGATTACACCAGCAATTGGAATTAACCATGCGATTAATGAAACTACACCTAAAACTATTGCACTTCTTTTCATGTAATATCTCCTTCCGTAAACTTAACTCATTTACTCTATTTTAGCATAAAAATAATTGATTTCACTTATTTTCTTAAAATATGTGTACACTTCACACCATCTTCTTTGATAAACCCCAGTGATTCATATAAATTCGCAGCTATTTCGTTGTTAGTTGATAATCTTAAATACTCAAAGCTGTCTACTCCTCTTTCCAAAATACTTTTAAGTAAAAGCTTTCCTAAACCTTTCCCTCGATGGTTTCTATGAACATACACATGTCTTATACGTCCTATATCTGGATTACTTAAATATGGATCAATATTTAATCCTCCAATTGCAATAACCTCATTGTTAACCTTTATACCAAGAAGGAATTCATTATCCTTATCAAACCTATTTTCATTTGAATGCCACTGTGCGATTGTTCTTCTTACAAAACGATAATTGTCCTGTAAAGCATCATCAGCTAAAACAGATAAACTATCTATATCATCTTTAATTTCAAATAATATGTAACTCATAGGATCACTTCCCTTCATATAATATTTTAACACATTATATGACAAAAAAAAGACCTATTTCTAGGTCTATATAACAGTATATTTTTCTTTATAATTAAATTTATACTTTTCCAATTACTTTCATTTTAAGGTAACAAAAACGTCATTATCGTGTTGAGTTTGATTAATAAAAAATATCGAAAAACACTTAATTCCGTTTTAACCAAGATATAAGTTAACCAACTTCAATAAAAAAGTTGATTTTTATCAAAAATTTAATGTTAAAATCTTTTTTTATTTCTATTAAGATATTTTTTTTAATTTTCGTTATCTTATTTCAGAGCTATTTACTTGTGTTTACCTTTATTAAGATACATTCTTCTGTCTATTTCATCAAATAATGTATCAAATGTATAAGACGGGTTGAATTTTTCTGTACCATAACTAAAAGTGATTAAATAATCCTTTTCACCCGCTATTTTGATATACTGTTCCTGCATTTTATTCATGATATTATATGTATTTTCCAAAGAAATATTTGGCAGAAGGAGTATAAACTCATCTCCTCCCCATCTTGCAAGTATATCCGTGGATCTAATTCTTGATTTTATAAAGTCACAAAACTTAACTAGTACTTGGTCACCGAAAGTATGTCCAAATTTATCATTACACTCTTTGAAATTATCAATGTCAAGTAAGACAACCACAAAATCTAAGATATTATTGTCAAGTTGACTTTTACTAATATATTCATGTAGAATCTCTTGGATTTTCTTACGATTATAAACCTGAGTCAACAAGTCAATTTCACTCTCATTCGTAACTCTAACTACTTCCTGTAAATGGAGTCCTGATTGATATTCGATTTTATCAATGTAAAACCATTTATATATATAGTTTAGAGATAATGAAACTGAAATCAAAAAGACTATACTAAATATATATAGGTACTCTTGGTGTACTGAACTAAATCGATATACACCAAATGGCATATTGTATATTATTCTCAATATATAGATGACTATAAACAGAGACATTGTTATGCACGTAGGAAAATACATTTTTGTGTTCTCTTTCAAAATGAGTTTTAATCTAATGAACAATATAGTTTCTAACGAGACAATTACCATTGTACATGCGAATAAAACATTCAATATACTTCCATCGTCAATTCTAAATATTAGATTTAAAATACCGAACATCACTAATATAAACCCAAAAATCATGGAAGCCCAAAAGTGGTGTTCTATTCTATTATACTTAGCAATAGAATATTGAACATAAATAAATCCCGTAATGTAAAAACTAACTGATAGAGTTGCACCTATAAGATAATTGTACCTTACAAAAAACACATTACTCATCGAGAAAAGAAAAAAGAAAATGTATGATAGAGTCCATTCTTTCACTCCTCTTAATTTCCCCGAATAACTTACTACTTCAATAATTAAAAAATACAATAATAAAAGAATCAGAAATGGAAAAAGGTGATAATAACTTTCATGTTCCATAATAAGCACTCCTAGAAACTGGTTTTTATATTCAAAGTACTAATATATATAAGCCAAAACACTAACACAATATATTATTACTTCACAACATAAATACATCCAATTATTTTACTCACACTATGTGCGTTTTTAACGTAGTATTATTCCTTATGTGATTCAATATCATGAAAATATTGAATCACATCTTTTTCAGGTTTAGGTTTTGACAAGTAGAATCCCTGCATTGAATCAATTTTTAAATCTAGTAAAAATTCATATTCTTCTTTAGTTTCGACACCTTCAGATACAATCCTAACATTATTTTGATTTAAAATTCCTACAATCATTTCATACATGTTTCTATTTTCTAAATTGACTATACTATCCAATAAACCATAGTCAATCTTCACTTCATCAAACCCTATCTCCTTAACTGCAATTAACGAGGCATTTCCAATACTAAAATCATCTAAACTTAATTTGAATCCCATTTTCATAAAACTTTGCAGTTCCTCTTTCACAAAATTGACTGAATCAATAATTCTTTCAGTAACTTCTATTGTAATAATGTTTGTTGGTACACCGTTAGATTTTGCAATATTCAGAAAATACTCACTGTCAACATACTTAATGGTCATTGGTGAAATATTTATTGAAACATGAAAATCATCCATTATTGCACCTTTGCTCATTAAACTTTTAATGAATTTAACGGTTTTTTTATAAATTTTCTTATCAAATTCAATAATAAATCCATTTTTCTCATAATTGATAATGTACTCCAATGGTGATACAATACGATCTTCTATTTGGAATCGTGATAATACTTCCATTCCATTAACCATTCCATTTAATCCATACTGAAATTGGAAAAACAATTTGTGACACTCATCAACAAACTCCTTATTTTTATTATATATGAAATCCAAAAGCATATTTCCTATCATATGTGATTTCTTTATAAATGCGGATACATATCCTGCTTTCTCATTATATTTAGCATTAATTACATTCAATATCTCTTCTATTGATTCTCCAGCATCGCTTCCAATCACGTGTAGCCCAAGTATATTAAAATTGTAAGGTTCAAATAAGATTTTTACGTAATTGATTCGTGTTAGGTCGTGTACCCATTCCTCTTCATCATAATAAATTGTGTGGCAAATAAATCTAGAATTTTCAGCTTTCAATTGAAGTTCATTTTTTCCTATAAAAGAATATTCTGTAATTCCCTTTAATACATGCACGTGCATTTTCCTATTGGATAATTCTCGTCTTCCAATAATGTCATTGAATGCTCGTTGAGAATCAGAAATAGCAGTTGTAAAATATGATGATTTATTATTAATGTCACCTACAGCATAAATATTCGGTATGTTTGTTTTGCAAACATCATTCACAATAATACCTCTTTCAGTATGTTCAATATTTAAATTTTCAACAAACTTTTCATTAAATTCTTTCTTTTCACAATCAATAAGCGTTTCGATTTTTAAAGAGTGAATCTCATCTTCTATTTTAAAAATAACCTTGAAATCAACAATATCAATTACCTCAATATTTTCATACACTGTCAAAAAATTATAATCTAAGTTATTTAAATACTTCTCTCGCAAATCTAAATCAATATTATATAACAGATTTCTTGGTGAAAAGAGAATTGTCTCACGTCCCAAGTTTGACCATACAATGGCCAGTTCTACGGCTCTGAAATTTGAGCCGAGAATAGCTATCTTATCTCTAGTTTTCAACAACTCAATACTCGTACAGTCATTTATTATTATTTTTTTTTGATAAGCTCTATAAATCATTGGACTGTACTTATATAAAGTACTTTTCCCAGATGCTAAAATAATAATCTCACCACGTATAATTTCCTCATTATCTAACTCAACTAAATTTTCATTCTTCAATACCCCTTTAGCACGAAAAACATCGATACCATTTTGAATAAAAGTGTCTAAATAGTATTCCATTAAACGATTTTTATTAATATCGTATTTATTTAAAACTTCCAAAATTTTATCATCAAGTTCAACACTATCATATGCAATACTTAATGAGTTATCTGATTTTATCTTTCGAATAAACTCAAAAATATTGAAAATAATAAGTGAGCAATTATATGTAACACCACCAAGTTTACCATTTTCAACTATAGCAACTTTCTTATTCGTTTTTATAAACTCCAATGCTAAAGTAATACCTGAAATCCCACACCCTAAAATAATTACATCGTAATTTTTACGCATTAAATCACCCTTTCAGATTTAGTCTCCTTTAAATTTATTATACCATATTGATAATAAATAACTAAGTGAAGAATAGTTTTCAAATAGCCAACTCTGAGTATCCAGGACATATAAGCTCTTTTCCATATATATGACAAGGGATATTTATTCAATATATTTCTATCCAATTAATCTTGACAAATGATTATCATTGTTGTATTATACATTTGAACACCGTTCAGAACAGTGTTCAAATGAGGTGAAAGTATGAAGAAACTTGAAAACCAAAAAGAAATTATATTCAATACTGCTAAAGAAATTATTACTAATCAGGACGCTGATAAGTTTAGTATCCGTATGATATCTAGACAATGTAATATTGGAATGGGAACTATTTATAAGTATTATGGTAACAAGGATGATATCTTACTAGATATTACACGTGATTTATGGATGAGTTATATAAGTTCAATTAAATCAACTTCCATAGTACATGATTCATTCATTGCGTATGTTAGATTTCTTTTTATAAAGCTAGAGGAATATAGCATAAAGTTCAATTATGCAGTTTTATCAAAGGAGTTATCTACTTCTTTTCGAAAAGAAGGAAGAACCCAACATGATAAATCTCAGGGTATTTTTATTTCTTTAATTTATGGCAAACTACAGGAGAACTATGAATTACCTGGTCCAAAAGCTCTATTATTAGCTGATTTTATAGCTAACAACTTACTTTCTATAATAACTAATAGACAATACAAGTTCGACGTTTTCATTAGTGTATTAAGTGATTTACTCGAACAATACAAGGAGAAAAAATAATAATGAAATATTTTGAATCATTTTTCGATGTACTATATCTCATTTCTGTAATTACAGTTTCGGTAATGATTATCAGAAACGGGATCCAAAAACAAAACAAAGCAGCAATTTTATTTGGAGTTATGGGTTTTCTATTAGGATTTGGTGATTCATTCCATTTAGTCCCTAGAATTATTGGACACTTAACAACTGGTTTAGAAAACTACAAAACTGCCTTAGGTATCGGTAAATTAATCACGGGTACTACAATGACAATTTTTTATTACATAATTTATCGTTATTATGTATTACTTACAAACAAAAAAAGCAAATCTGTTCATATCACGATAATCTCATTGATGATACTTAGATTCATATTACTTGCCTTACCGGGAAATGATTGGATAAATAATGGAACTAGTTTATTCTATGGAGTCTTACGTAATGTACCATTTGCAATTATTGGAGGGATTATAGTAACCCTATTCCTTAAAGCAGGAGACAAGGATGTAAATCGTCAATTTTATCAAATGGGTATATGGATTATTGTATCATTTGTATGCTACATCATCGTAGTGGTTGGTAGTGGTGCAATTCCAGTTCTAGGAGCATTTATGATGCCTAAAACAGTAGCGTATTTCATCATTGTATTCACTGGGTATCAGAATAATGTAAAAAATAATCAAGTTGAATCTATCTAGATTCAACTTTTTTTTATCAAAAAATTCAACACATCAAAATATGAAAAAAAGACCTATTTCTAGGTCTTTATAACAACATTTGTCTCGTTATGAACGAGTTTATGTTTTAGATACTACTGTCTTTATAGAAATAATATTTTTGTATCTATAGAGTTGCACTTTATCAATTATCTCAAAGTTATAGTGTAGTTATGACTACTACTTCTAGCATGTTAAAAAATATACTAAAGACTGTCTGTTTCGATATAAATAGGTCAAATCGTAGCAAATTTTAGATATTCTAAGATACTATTGATAATCCTTATGGTTTTCAATTGAACTATCGTAGATATTCTCAAATAATTCTTGATTATCGATAAAAACCTTAAATATTCTACTATCAAAATGTATATCAGTTTCACCAGACATTATCGAAATAGCTTCAACGTGAGAAACACTCCTCTTATATGGTCGTTTTGATCTAAGAGCATCATAGGTATCTACAATAGCAACTACTCTTGCAGTTAAAGGAGTTTCCTCTCCATGTAGTCCTTTAGGATATCCAGAACCATCCCATTTTTCATGATGTGAAAGAACAATATCTAATGCAGCTTTTAAAAAGACATTATCATCTCTAGATATATTTAAAACATCCTCAATTACAGATGCACCTACTATTGTGTGTGTTTTCATCAATTCAAACTCTTCATATGAAAGTTTGCATTCTTTAAGTAGAACTCTATCAGGTATAGCATTTTTGCCAATATCATGCAAAGAACTTGCTCTTGATATACATTCAACTTCTGAAAGAGAAATTTGATCAGAAAAAATCTTTGATTCAATCATTTTTAATAATAAACATTTTGTAAGCTCTGCAATTCTCTCAACATGTTTTCCCGTTGTATCATCTCTCAACTCAATAATTTTAACTAAAGATAAAATTGTAGTCATCTGAGCATCATTTATTTTTTTACCCTGAGAGATAATCTGCTCGTCCTCTTCTCTTATCTTTTTCGAAAGGAATCCAATAATTTGAGAAATAAAAATAAACAAGAGTAATCTAATTACCCAATTTAATAAATTTTGAGAAGTACCTGTAGTTGTATTTAATGGCATGAGTGGTCCAAGCAATAATCCAAAAAAAACAGCATGTAATATAGATGTCTTTCTTGAAAGCAAAATTGAGATTGCTGAGATTGGAATAAAGAGTAAACTGGGTAAAATGGTATGCGTACCCCCTAGAAAATAAACTAAAACACTTAAACTTAAAGATACACAATAAATTCCAATAATAACGATTTTTTTATTGTTTCTTCGAGTATAATAATTCAACATAAACAATTCCCCCTTCAAACAAAAGAATAATAGAATCCAAATATATATATACGTTAAGAATAATTAATATTTTCAACATTACATTATATAATGTAAACACAAAGTAAACAATACTTTTTGTATAGTATTTAACAAAAAATAATGGTGATAATGTACGCTATTAAAAAGTGTAATATTAAGGTCCATGTGGTTATGGATTCATAGAAGGCAACTTTAATGTAGGATTTATTAAAAATAATGGAATTACATACTAAATTAAGCCGATTTCCAAAACCGTTAAATAAATGAACTATACAAAAAAAAGACCTATTTCTAGATCTTTATAACAACATATTGCTTGTCATTATGAAGATTATAGTGTGTCATTACGAAGTTGCATTTTAAATGGCAAGATTAGAGATTCCTCCAAAGCCTAATCTCTTAATGGATTAAACTAGAATATAGGAAAATGGTAGAGTTCTATCATCCATACTCGTATCATTACACATAGATTTAGATGCTACTCTAATAAAAATATTTGCACTAAACCCAAACATTTATCCTTTTTTCTAGATAAAACTCATTAGCCAGTTCCTTCACAGTCAGTGTAATAATAGTGCATGCTATAGAGTTTTTAAGTCCGTGATTTTCTCATACTAACCAAGCTATTACTTTCAACTTGTAAGATAGCCACAACATATTGATTAAACTTATTCAATATATTACAATAAAGAAAAGGAGGGATAAAACTTGCAAAATGAAAGCTCTGATAAAATAATGAAGTATAACTCTATAGTAATAAATAACATCTATTTTTTCGAATCTCACAGACGAGGTGTTAATGCTTTCTTAAAAGGTAGTTCGGTACCTGTACCTGATTCTCTTAACACTTTAGCCGAAAACTTTCTTTGTAACGGATTTATTCAGATAAGTAAATGGTGCATTGTAAATATTAACCATGTGACTGATTTAAAGGTTAGACTCAATTCACAAATTGATTTAACCCTTAATAATAAAACAGTTGTAACAGTGAACAGAACATATATAAAAGGGTTCAGAAATTATCTTAGAAAGGGGACAAAAAAATGAGAATATTTGCCTATTTAGTATTGTTTGTACTTTTTTTACCAACATTTATTTTTGCCTATATGTTTTTTAAGAGATTCTATTATGTTAAGCTATTAAACAATTATCGAAAAAAAAGATCAGTAAAGAATGTGGGTTTCTTCACAAGTCTCTCTAATATTCGAAAAACCTTGTTTTGCATTTTAATACTAATATTATACGTTTTATTGTCACCAAATATTTTTGCGCTAAGTACTTCATTAAATTATAATGATTGTCCTTCTAGTGACAACTCTTTACAACTTTATGAACAAGGAACTAATCTACTTATAATTCATATAAATGAGTTGGTTGAGGTTAAAGATTTTAACCCTTTCATTGAGGGACACACTCCAACAAATAAATTATTTTACGAGTTCTCAGTTTTAGAAAATCTTGACGATAATGATGTTCACTCAAATAAATTATTGACAAACCAACCAGTAAGCAACTTTCAGTGGAGTGAGAGTACGTGTAGTAATCCAAATAGTGAGATTGCTACAGGTCGCACATACATAGCAATATTAAAGTATAGAGAACCAAACATAGAATTCCAAAACAGTGATCCAAGATTAATTAAAAGGGACGATTATGTTATAATAAACATTATTGATATTAGCTCATATGATGATACATTGGACCCTTTCACTCAGGACATGCCTGTTCAAAGTGTTATTAATGATTATCTAATTCTTTTGGAATAGAAAATAAAAGGGACCCCTTTTCTAAAGGGTCCTTTTATTTAATCACTATGTTTATTATTAAATGTTTCTAAGTTATCAATTACTTCTTTTACTTTTTGCCTTACTATAAGATTCTGATTCTTTACTGGATTATTTGGACTATAAGATTCTAGATCTATTAATGTTCCTGGTCTTCCCCAATTCTGATATACACCTTCAAAAAGTCTTGAATCTACAGATATCATGTCATCACTAGGTTGAGAACAAAATAGTATCATAACTTCTCCAACTTGCGGCAAATCAAGAGAATAATCATACAAGACTAATTCCTCATTTTCATAACCTCCATAATAAAAAACGTCGATTATCTGGTCAAACTCACCTTTTATTGATTTGTGAACTTTAACTGTATAATGTGTAATTGGAATATTTCTGTTACTCAACGTATCATCTTCATTTTTGATATACGTTGCTTCAATACTCAATATCTCTCCAACAAAAATTTCATTAAACACTTCATAAGGGGTGTCTTTTTTGCTCCAATCAATAAAATAACTGTCTTCAGTAAGTACTCTATTCACCTTTATAGCGTCAAGTTCATCTTTTTTAGATTCAAAAGCAACTAGAAAAACTATTGAAACACTAATTGCCAAAAATGTTACTAATATTAGAATTTTAGATTTCATTCATCCCACTTCTCCCTATAAACATCACGATCACAAGGTCCAGGTGAATAAATGTATACGGGGGCTACACCTTGCAACATTGCATTATAGTCACTTTCATTACTCAATTGCGAACTCCAGTTTGGATTAAAAAACGCCTTAGTCACACTATTTTCATCCATATTAATACCCAAAGAGTGTCCAATTTCGTGAATAATTGTTTTTGTTTTACCAATATCATTACCCCAATAATCATCCCAAAAAGCAACATTAGTTTCACCCTCAAAAAAGTAAGTGTTAAAATAAATCAAATCATGAAAAACAGGTCTATAATAATAATATGCTACAGCATAAGAAGAAGCTCCTGCATCATCCTCAAAATAATCATAAAAATGCAAATCCTTCACAGTTGAAGAAGTATCAGGAGTTATTGTAATAGTATCAAGTTTATTCCATTCACTTATTGCATCATTTATCAATACAGCATATAAGGAGTTCACATCATAATGAACTTTCTTACCACCGTCAACTGCATTATAAATAGAAAGGTAGTCATCAGGATCATATACGCACTCACATGAATCCAAGAAAACGGAGTAACTACCATATGAGGTATAATAATATCCATCTATCTTAATATAGTAAATTTTTCCATACTCTGCATAAAACTCTGTATAGAAATTTGGCTCACTCGCATAATGTGTTCCCGTTTCATAAGCATCATTGTTATATGCAATCGAGGTTGACAAATTTGTAGACTCATATACATAAACTTTAGTATTTGTTGTTCCTGTTGAATAAACCGATACTGGTACATCTCTTGTTGGAACAAATCTTAACCAGTCAACATCACTTGTACTTTCAAGACTGCAGTCAACGTCTCCATCAAGGTAAATTGACTTATAATTGGATGATGAACTACCACATAAATCAGGTGGTGTTGGTTCATCGGGTCTCGCAAAAACGCTCATATCAGTTGTTAAAATCATTACAAAAAGCAGACAAACTGTTGTTATCGATAAAAATATCTTTTTCATAATTCTCCTTTCAAAATATAAGTCATTTAATATCTAAATTTGTATTCTACATAATTTGATACCCCTCAATATAACCACCTCCCATTCAACTTCAGTAAAATAAAAAGATTCTACTAAATCCATTTACAAAAATTTCCAAACAATAAACAAAAAAAACAAGCATACCTATTAATTATACCTGTTTCTTCACTGATGTCCCTTACATAGGTTTCATATTTTCATCTTATCATTAGTAAAAAGATTTGTAAACCAAATTAATTGCCTACATGTATTTACATCTTTCAACACTAAGTGTTCTACTTAACTTTCTTAAAACTAATAAAACAGACCATCTAGATTGGACAACTTATTAACATTGAAAGTGTTCGTTGTCAGTAAACAACTTCTCATAGGGAAAACTATTATCATTGATAAGTTCAATAATGTTGTCATCAAAGAACTATGTCTTGTACTTACTTCATAAAAATAATTTCTTATTTAATCTGTAAGGAAATCAAGATAGCTTATCTTTAGATTCAATAGATTTTTGCCACATTCATTGATATGTTATTAACTGAGGAAAGTACATCTTAATAAGTCAAAAAAGGCTTTACTTGAGTTACTGAAGATTAACAAGCCAATTCTCTATTTGCCTTGTAGGTAGGGTACAACTAAATATGTAAATACTTCTGAAAATACTATAACAAATAATACTAAGATATCTGAAAATACTTTTTTTCTCGATCACATCAGTATAAAACTGATTTACTGGAAATATTACCTTCGATTCACCTTTACACCTTTCTTTTAATCGCAATAGGTAAAATATCTATATAATACAAAAAAAGTTTATTTCACTTGGAAATAAACTTTTAATTACAACATATGTCTCGTTATGAACGAGTTTATGCTATTAACACCGTTGTCTTCAAAGGAAGATTGATGCTGTCTTTATGGTGTTGCATCAATCATTGGTAGTATTGTATTAAAAAGAAGCCAATATCTAGCTTCTTCAACTTTTATTGATTATTAGTCATATATCATTGAACGATCACTAATAAACTCAACCTATTCATTTCTCATTATTTCTTTAACATCTTTATATATTGATTCTTAAGTCTCTTGAAGGTTATTATATATACTTCTTTTTTTTTCTGTTTTTTTATAAAGACTTACTCTTTAATTACAAATCCATACGTTTAATCATCAGATATATCATCAATTAAGTAAATTCTTCTTCTTGCCTTTATCTTGGTACATTTGTTGATCGGCAAGACTAACAAGGTAATCAATAGTAACTTCATTATCATTAATTGCAAATCCTATAGAAACATCTACAAAACAAGTAACATCGTCAAAAATAAACTCTTTCTTTATTTCATTTTGAATATTAATCATAATTTTTTTTATATTTTTTTCGTTATCAACATCTTTTAAATAAATCAAAAATTCATCTCCACCTAGCCTTGCAACAATATCTGTATCACGTAAACATGATGATAATCGATTTGCTGTTTCTATTAGTAGTAAATCCCCGATATTATGACCATAATTATCGTTAACCTTTTTAAATCCGTCTAAATCCAGATATAATATCGAAAATATATCATTTCTTTCTTTTAAAATATCTAGTTTGGTAAAAATACCTTTTCTATTAATTAAGTTAGTTAAGGAATCATGCGTAGCAGTGTATTCTAATATTTCTATTCTCTGTTTTAAACTATATGTTAGTTCATCTAATAACTTTGATACCGGAATGATAACAATTGAAAATATAATAAATATAGTGAAATACATATTCCTTTGTGTAACAACAACATCTGCTGAGTTTAAATTAACACATCCCAAAATAAATATATCTCCGTTATCAGAATATATACCAATATCTCGATTGACTAAATCGGTAATAGCATTCTCAATCTCAGAATTACTAATACTTAAATACGTAACCAATGAATCATTAAACTTTTTCTGTAAAACTTCTCCATTGGATACAATCGAAAAATCAATATCAATTCCATGCTTATTATATACAGTATTATCCTCTTTGTCATCAAACATAAATCCAAATTCCAAAGATTCATCTTGATTATGCAAATAATATCCATCCTGATTAATAACTTCAAAATTTGCATATTCTGATTGGTTTGTATCGTAGTCATGAAATAAATTTACTGAATAATAATTTATGATCAACAATCCAATTTTCTCATTCTCACTATTATAAAGTGGTGTCGCAATTCTCAACATTTGCTTTGGAACATCATTTATATACTCAACTTCATCATTTTCAACATTTAAATCTATCTTACTTAAATAAATATAATCATCATCTAAAGCAATTGCATTTTCAAAATAATATCGGTTTGACTTATTTTGCAATTCCTCAGTTTCAACAAAAATTGGAACTCCATCTTCATTATTAATTCTCAATACTTCCATACCATCTAAACCAATAATTCTGATTTGATCATAGTCTTGATGAGTCTCCATCCAATCATATAGATCATCTTGAAGTTCCATTTCTTTCTCTTCACTTGAAAATACTATTGTTGATTCATCTAGAACAAGCACTTCCTTATTTGATATAATATCATCCATTAATAAGATATTAATCCCTAATCGAACAATATGTTCATCAATATTTACAGCATAAGCTTCAATATCCGTAATTACTTTTTCACTAATACTTCTCTTTAAAGCAGTCCTTTGTGATAAGTAAACAATGATAAAAATTAAAAAGAAGACAGAAAACATGAAAATTAAATACTTCATCCCATTCTTTAAACTTCTATATTTTAAAATCATATTTTCCACCTCTTCTATATCCTTTAGTACCATGTTTTTAAGACGATTACTTATATAACAGATAATGTTGAATTATTTGAACTTCCATATATACTTTACCATATAGTGTAATAAAGAAATCGGAGTTCCTAAACTGTAACAAGAGAGATAACTAACTCCAATTACCAAAACGTTATGCAACACCTTTAGGTGATTTTATTAATATAACCTTATCATATTTTATTTGTAAATTCTTATGTAACTGCACATGTAATATCCTGATCAAGTAAATCATTTTCTTCTGTCTTATGAAGAAATAAATTTTACATTTATTATACATAATCTATCTTATTCACTAAGTTTTCATGGATTCCTTTTGCATATAATCTAGCAACTCATCTGTACTTAACTCTTTAGAAAAGTAGTAGCCTTGAACATAATCTACACCAAATTTTTTACATAAAGTAAATGTTTTTTCATCTTCTACACCTTCAACTATTATTTTGTATCCCAAATCCTGAACTAACTTCACAATGTTCTTAAATAATGATTTATCACCATTATCTGTTAATAAAGAACTTGATAAATTACTACTAATTTTAACAGCGTCGAATTTTAGTTTTGCCAAATAATTCACTGAACTGTATCCTTCACCAAAATCATCAACATAGAACTCAACATTATTTGATCTTAAAGTTTGAATTTTATCAACAATTGAAGTTAAATCCTGAACTACTTGCGTCTCAGTAACTTCCATTGCCAAAAATCCACCTTCAACTTTTGAAACTTTCAACATCTGTAATATATCGTCAACAAAATCTTCATAAGAAAGGCTTATAGCACTAAAATTAACTGAGTAAAAATAATCATTTGACGAAATATTCCTAATTTTTTTTGCAACTTCAAGTGTGTTGTGCAAAACAAGTTTATCCAATAAATATATTTTGTAGGTCCTCTCAAGTAAAGGTATAAACTCTCCAGGGGAAATATTCCCATAAACATCATGATTCCATCTTGACAACGCTTCAAATCCATATACTGCAAGTGAGTCTACTTCAATAATTGGTTGATATACCGTCCTAAACTTCTTAGATTTTATAGCTTCATCTAATTGCAGTTCAATTGTATTGCTGCGAGTGTATTTTGATAGTAACTCATTACTAAACACCACCCACTTTTTATGTTTTAGACTCTTTGCACTCAACAAGGCTAAAATACTATACGATAACAACTCATCTACATCTTTACCATTATCAGGATACTTTGATACTCCTATTTTCACACTAACATTTATCTTAGTATAGTCTTTTATATAGGGTTTCTCTAATTTCTCAATCAAATTATCCATAAAATTTAACGGTCCTGTTTGATCGCAATTCGCCAATATCAAGAAGTCATCTTTGATCAACTTAAAAACCTCACAATTATCAGGAATAATTTTCTTAATTCTTTCTGCCATTTCTTTTATAATAAACTCTGCAGTAGGTTCTCCATATAATGTTTTGATAGCCTGAAACTGTAATATATCAATATAAACTAGTTTAAACTTCCTAAATGAATCCGTAAATTCTTTAAATGCAATTGGTAAATACGCTTTACTATATAGCCCTGTTACAGAATCAAAATATGCAATCTTTTCTAATTTTTCCTGACTCTCCACTAACTTATTATAAAGCATCATATTCGGACTAGAAATGGAGATATCTAGAAAATAAATTAAAAAACTTACAGATGAAATAAACCTAAATATATGACCCATGAAATTAGTAAAATCACTAGTGCCTATATATAGGGTAAACATAAACTCCGATATGATAAAGAAAAAAATATAAAGAACTAGAAATTGTAATCTTTTATTTTTCATTGACTCCAATCTAAATACTAAGATTAATGATAGTATAAGTATCCCAATAATCACGTACTCACTAACAATCTTAAATAGAGTTAACCCCTCACCGTCAACATACATTGTCGGAAACCACCTTGTAAATAAAGTAAAATACAAAAAAACTATAATAATTAAGAAATAATTACTTATAGTGAAATGCCATTTCGGTTTGGCAACTATTTTTTGTAAAAAGATTGCAGCTAAAATTGTAGAAGACTGAACAAAGCGGCCAATAACCCAAAATTGAGTTGATAAATTGGGACCATATGATATAAAATGAGTTCCACCTTCATATGCAAGTATGTGAACAACATCAATCATTACAATAAAAATAGACGAAATCCCGATTAATGCTATAAAGAACTGACCTTTTGCATATTTCCATATTGTGACTGTAATAATAGTAACACATATGAAACAGACAACAGAAGCTAATTCTATAATTGAATGGTATAAATAGTAATCATATTTAGCTAATATCGACATTAAAAAATACAGAAGAAAAATAAATAGTATCAAAACTCCAGACATTAAAGTGGTCTTTCGATTCTTATACACTTCTTTTAGCATAAACATATACCCCCTTAAGACCATAATTAAATAAATCATTCTTATATATATATATTCTATCAGATAATAGAGTTTAGTTCAATTTTTTAACATGTTTAGAACTATTATGAAAAAATTATATTAAATGTGCTAAATTAAAGTTGAAATAGCCGATTCCCTAAATCGCTAAATAAAGCTTCTATATAATAAAAAAGTCTATTTCTGTTATTGAAATAGACTTTTAATTACAACATATGTATCGTTATTATTGATTTTATGTCTCAAATATTACTGTATTTATAATGGTACTATCATTGTATTTATGGAGCTGCGTTCGCATTAATTTAGTACGTGCAACCATAATTTTTCAGATTCCAAAACTAAATCTGATACTATTCTTATAAATTTAGTATAGTCAGTTGTGGTATGAGCTGTATCTAATGCATCATAATACTCTAAACGATTTTCTTTTTTGATAACTATTGGTGGATATCCATTTCGCATAAGCTCAAAATTCAATAACAACCTTGCAGTTCTCCCATTCCCATCAATAAATGGATGGATTTTTACGAATTCCCCATGTAACAATGTTGCTTTCACAATAGGATGGTATTCACTCCAACTAGTTTTCATCTCATATACTAGTCTCTGCATTTGATCAGGGACTATTATATGACTTGGAGGAATATGTTTTGCACCACTGATTAGTACATTTTCATTACGGTATTTTCCTGCGTTTACATTATCAATATCTTTTAGTATTAATTGATGAACGCTTTTAACATTCCGTTCTGTCATAGTTTCATTCTTATCTAGTAAAGTTTCAATGAACAATATAGCCTCTTTATGATTAATTGCTTCTAAATGTTCAATAATACTCTTTCCTCCAATAGTGATTCCTTCTAGAACAACCTTGGTTTCTAACATTGTTAATTTATTCCCCTCAATAGCATTACTATTATATGTCCACTCAACAATTAAATTGTCTCTAAGAGTTTTAGCCTGTGTCATCTTCAAAGGTCTATGTGCATCAATTTCTTCTTTCAATGTTGTATGTTTTGAGAAATCATATTCTAATCCTTGATAATCTATGATAATCTTTCTACGATTATCAACTGGTTTTTTTGCATCAGAAGGAATAGACCAATTTCTACCAATTTTTAAAGCACCTTCAATTTTCCCTTCAGTGCATAGAACTCTTATCCTTCTATCTGATAACCCCCATTTCAACCCAGTTTCTTTTGAAGTTATGTATTTCATCTAATCACCTCATCTACATTATATACCGATATCGGAATAATAGCAAATATAAGAAGTGAAGAAAATCATTAGCAAAAAAAAAGACCTATTTCTAGGTCTTTATAACAACATATGGAGCAGGTGAAGGGAATCGAACCCTCACAATCAGCTTGGAAGGCTGAGGTTCTACCATTAAACTACACCTGCATATATATTAATAGTATGATATCACAATAGTTTAACTAATGTCAAACATACTAATTGTTGTTTCAAGTTCATCTTTATAAAAGATTCACTTCACCGACATAAAAAATGGAGCAGGTGAAGGGAATCGAACCCTCACAATCAGCTTGGAAGGCTGAGGTTCTACCATTAAACTACACCTGCATTTTCAAGTCAGCATAAGTATAATATCATAAAGAGAATATCAAGTCAATACACTTGTATCAATTTTTTACAATTTTTTAACTGCACGTAATTTAGCACTGTGGGCTCGGTTATTATGTGCAAGTTCTTCTTCACTTGGTAAAATTACTTTACGATGAAGTAACTCAAAATCCGGTTTAATATCCGGCATCATTGGCACGTTTTTAGGAATATTGATTGTTGTTTTCTCACGCATAATTGTTTTGGCAATTCTATCTTCTAAGGAATGGAATGTAATTACAACAATTCTTCCGTCAGAATTTAATAAATCAAATGCCTGTTCTAAAGAATCTTCAAAAACTCTCAACTCATCATTCACAGCTATTCTTAGAGCTTGGAAGGTTTTCTTAGCAGGATGACCTTTTTTATTTAATATCTTTTGTGGTAAAGAACTCTTAATTACATCTACTAGTTCAAATGTGTTTTTTATTCTTTTATTTTCCCTTACCTTCTCAATTTTACGAACAATCATTTTCGCATTTTTTTCCTCACCATATCTAGTTAAAATACGCATCAGATCATTAAATGAATACTCATTAACAATTATTTCCGCAGTTAATTCCTGATTTTGATTCATTCTCATATCAAGTGGTGCATCATAATTATAGCTAAAACCTCGTTCAGGAATATCGAATTGGAATGATGAAACTCCTAAGTCATATAATATCCCATCAACCTTATCTATACCTATTTCATTTAGTCTATCTTTTATGTTAACAAAATTACTTTTGATAATTGTATAATTCTTGCTCAATTTATCTAATTTCTCAGTGGCTCTACTAATTGCGTAATCATCTTGATCAAAAGCATATAAATGTCCAGAATTTAATCTTTTCAGGATTTCAAAAGAATGTCCACCTCCACCTAATGTGCAGTCGACGTAAATTCCATCTTCTTTAATATCTAAGTAATCTAAACTTTCATCTAATAGAACTGATATATGTTTATACATGATGCCACCTCCAGCGTAATAATCTTATCATATATTGAAAAAATTGTAAAAGAAAAACGCTCCATCGAGCGTTTTCTTTTGGAAGTTAGTCTTCTACTACTTCTTCTTTTGGTTGTAGAACTACTCTACCATTGTAATGTCCACATTCTTTACAAACTCTGTGTGATAATTTCATTTCTCCACAATTTGGACAAACTACCATACCAGGTACATTAAGCTTGAAATGAGTACGACGTTTACGTTTGGCTGTCTTTGAGGTTCTTCTCTGTGGTACTGCCATAAGTCATCTCCTATTGTTCGTAATTTTTCAGGGAAGCAAATACGTTTGTTGGTTCATCATCAGGTTCAAATTCAGTGTTCTCGAAGTCAACATTTTCATAAGCATTTTCACTTACAACACGTAAAGGCTTTTCCAATATTATATTAGACCATATAATCGGTAATAAGTCAATAGTTATTCCATCAATAATGTTAGAATCATCATTTTTATATGTAGTAAACACTTCTTCAACACTTAAATCCATTTTATACTCAACTTCTTTTAATGTAATTGCGCATGCCATGGTTAGTGTGCATTTGATGTCCAAGTAAAAGATAAATTCTTCAGCATCAAAAATTTCAAAATCACCTGTAACATTTACCGGACTAATTTTGATTATATCAGTGTCTTCAATATATCCTGATAAATCTATTTTCTCATCAATTTGATTATTTGTGTTTTCTAGTTTTATTAATTCAAAAGTTGTCCATTTCATCTTCTGCACCTCCAAGCGTGAAAATTATACTTTTAATATGTAAAAAAGTCAAATATAAGGTATAATTTAAGTGGTGATATTATGAAAACAGTTGGAATCATTACTGAATATAACCCATTACACAATGGTCATATTCATCATATTAAAGAAACAAGACGATTAAGTAAATGCGATCGTTTAATTTGTGTGATGAGTGGTAATTTCACTCAACGTGGTGAACCGGCAATTATCGATAAGTTCACGAGAACTAAATGGGCTTTAAATAATGGTGTTGATTTAGTAATAGAACTCCCCTTTGTCTTCACTGTTCAAAATGCTGATATTTTCGCATATACCAGTGTTAGTATCCTTAACCATCTAGGAGTAGATGAAATCTATTTCGGCAGTGAAACAAACAATATAGAAGAACTAGATAAACTTGGCAACATTATGTTAAGTGAAGAATACAATAAACTTGTAAAAGAGTATTCAAAACAAGGTAATAGTTATCCTACTAGTAGCGATTTGGCAATGAAAGATTTATATCCTTCAACCGCTTTTGATTTACCTAATAACATTTTAGGTATCCAATATTTACTATCAGGTAAGAAACTTGTATCTAATATAGTCTTCAAAACAATCGCTAGACTTAAAACAAATTATTTTGACGAAGAAGTTAAGGAATCAAACATTCAGAGTGCAACTACTATTAGAAAACTTGTAAAAGAGAATAAAGATATTAGTAACTATGTCCCTACCGATGTTAATGATACACTTCGATCTAGGAAACTAATCAGTTACGAGGATTACCTTCCAACACTTAAATATATCCTTAGAAGTTCTACCAAAGATGATTTAAAAGATATATTTAATATTAATGAAGGATTAGAAAACAGAATCTTAAAGCAAAAAGACTTTGATTCAACTCAGGAATTAATCAATAAACTTTTAACAAGAAGATACACAAATTCAAAAATCAAAAGATCTTTAGCACACATCTTATGCAATACTAAAAAATCACTAATTAAATCATTTGATATCCCCTATTTAAGAATCTTGGGTATGAACAAGATTGGACAAGCTTACTTAAGTGAAATCAAACATGATTTAAAGGTTCCATTAATCGCCAAAGTTAGCGAAGGAATCCATCCGTATTTAGATGCAGAAATTAGAGCTTCCAAAGTTTACAGTTTAGTAAGTGATAAGGACGTTTTTAAAGAAGAATTTAAGCAGCCAATATTTTAGTATATTAGTTGCTTTTTTTATGAAAAGGAATATAATATTTCTTGGGTGATATAAATGTATACAAAAGAACAAGTAAGAGAACATATTAATGGATTAGTTGATCCATCAAGCAACAAAACATTAGCAGAAACTAATGGTCTTAAACATTTAGATATTGATACTGAAAAAAGTATCGTAACTGTAATAATTGGTTTAGACAAAGTTGATGATGAATTTAAAAGACAAATGACAAGAGATTTAGCTAGATTACTAAAATTAGATCTTGGCTTTGTTGGAATCAAAACTGAATACCAATTAAATAAATTAGCAACAAGTATTTTAGCTAGAGAAGTAAAATACATTGGTGTAGCTTCAGGAAAAGGTGGCGTAGGGAAATCTACAGTTACCGCAAACTTAGCTTACGCTTTAAAAACTCTAGGAAAAAAAGTTGGTATAATCGATGCAGATATTTATGGAAGTAGTATTCCAACTATCCTAGATATGGAAATTACTCCACCAAAAGGAACAAAAGATGAAAAAATTATCCCTTACAATGTAGATGATATTGAATTAATCTCAACAGAGTTTTTCTTAACTCCAGATAAGCCACTTATGTGGCGTGGTCCTATGCTAGGAAAAATGTTAAATCACTTCTTCTATGATGTAGTATGGAATGACGATATTGAATATATTTTAGTTGACCTTCCACCAGGTACTGGTGATGTTGCATTGGATATTCAAAAATTAATCCCTAATTGTAAAATGATCATCGTAACTACTCCACATCCAAGTGCATCTCACATTGCTGTTAAAGCTGGATTTGCAGCTGAGCAATTAGAACATGAACTTCTTGGAGTTGTTGAAAATATGAGTTACCTATCTCATAAAGGTGATGACTTAAAAATATTTGGTGAAGGTGGCGGAAAAATCGTTGCTGACAAACTAAAAACTAAAGTATTATCTAGTATTCCTATTGGACAACCAGAAAACCACTTAAGTATCTTTAGTCCTAACGAGGAAATCGGTGTTGATTACTTAGGACTAGCTAACAAAATATTAAAAGAATATTAAAAAAAGAGCCTATCCGTTAACGGAAAGGCTCTTTTCTATTTTAACTTTCTTACTTAATATTTTCATTTCAATGAAGAATAATGATAAACTTAACAATCCCGCAGTCATATCAGCAATTATAAATGTATACCATATTCCATCTATTCCATAAACTTCCGTCATGAAGTAAACAATAGGAATAAAGAACAAGAACTGTCTAGACAGAGAAACAAAGAACGCTCTAAATGCATACCCTAAAGCTTGATACACAGATCCCATTAAAACTTGGAAAGTAATTAAAATAAATCCCATACTCATCAATCTAAGTGCTTTTGATCCATAATCTATAAAGAATCCTGTTGATTCTTTACTAAAGATTCTAAATAGTAAAGGTGCACCTAACTGAATTATGATAAATGCTACCGTAAAATATACTAGTAAGAATATAGTCGCATCTAATATAGCCTCACGTAATCTTGAGAACTTTCTAGCACCATAATTAAATCCCACTATTGGGGATAATCCTTGAACAACCCCAAACGCTGGCATAAACAAGAATGCTATGAGTCGGTTAATTACCCCATAAATGGATATATATATAGCGGGATCTCCCGTAACATTATTATCAATAAGAACAAATATTATTATGGACAATACTGCACCAATTGCATTTCTAATGAAAGTTGGAAATCCAATAATAATAATATCCCATAAAACTTTGATATCTGAATAAAATACATTAACTATATTTATTTCCAAAACTGATTCAGGTCTAAAACTCATATACAACATAAAGCTAAAGCCCATAAACTGTGAAATAACAGTTGCTATTGCAGCACCTTTTACGCCCAGACCAAATCCCCAATCATAAATAAATATCGGGTCTAAAATAATATTCATACCTGCACCAATAACCATTCCAATCATGGCTATATTTGCTCGTCCTTCTGCTCTTGCAAAATTATTAAACACCATTGATAGAGTTAGCGGTACTAACCCTAGCAATATTATTGATAAATAATCTTTTGCATATCCTATATTAGATTCAGATGCTCTAAAAAACATCAACATCTCATCTAGGTTCAAGTACACAAAGACAGACACAATAAGTGCTAAAACAATATCTATTCTAATAGCAGTATTTATTGTTAATTTCATTCTAAGTTTATCTCCAGCGCCATATGCTCTAGAGAAAACACTTGCTCCACCGATACCAATCATTAATCCAATTGCATATAAGATTAATTGTACTGGAAAGGCAAACGCTAATGCACCAATTGCAATTTCTCCTGCACCTTGTGCAACAAAAATTGTATCAACTAAATTATAAAGTGCATTCACACCCATACCAATCATTGCTGGTATACTTAATTGAACCAATAATTTTCTAACATTATAATTTCCTAATAATTCACCATTTCTTGTATTCATACTAGCACTCCATTCTCTAGTATTTTATAAGAAATCTCTCCTATGCGCAAGACAAAAAGATTAATAGAGTATCTTTCTAACCTTGTTTAATTCTTTTTGATGTTTTTTGTAATACTGCATTGCTTCTTTATATCGTGAACTATCTACACAGATACTCATAACATTATCAATATACTTACTTAAATAATCAAAATCCTCAATTTTTATTGAAAAAGGTATTGCAATATCTCTCAAATATTCTTTCTTATCATTTCCAGATTCTTGAATTAAAAAGTGATAATATACTTTACTTCGCATTTCTGATTTTTTAGGTTTATATCTTGCTACAATTTCTTTAATTGATTTTATCATATCGTAATCTTCTTCCTCTAAGCATATTCTTAGCAATAGAGTCATCTTTCTTAGGTAGTATTTAGAATGCTCTTTAATATGTTTAAGCGCTAACGTTGCTTCATTGTTTTTATTAAGTTTGAACATAGCCTCAGCTTTTGTTATATATAATAATCCTTTTGTACTTTCTGTAAGTTCACTTGATTTAATTGTACTTAATATTTTCAATGTTTTTCGTGGATTTTCGTTAACTAAGTTAGCTGCTTTGTTTAAGGCTAGGTAAATAACCCTTTTAACATTGTGATACTTCTGATATATCGCCATTGCGTTATAATAATCTTCTGTTGAACAGTTTTTGATCAACAGTCTTTGTTTTACATAGAATGATATCTCATAAAACATCGCATCTAACATATTATTATTAGAACTTATTTTACTGTTTAGGACAATCAACTCTAATGCAGTCTTATATCTCTCATTTTGAATAAAGTATATACAGGCAAAATATAAATATACTTTCATTTCATATGTACTCATATTTGTGACTAGGTTTTCTAACATCATCACATACTGATTTTCATCATCCTTACTAAAGTAGACATTATAGCCTAACTTACATAAGTTAATGATTAAATTATGTTCAACACCTTCAATCTCATCATAGATATTACTTAAAGCATCATCATCCATATAAAAGAATGCCTTAATAGTTTTTTCGATATACTCCTTATCCTTCAAACTCTTTGTATAGATATCACGATCAACGTTTAATTTATCCATTATTTCTCGTACATAAAAATCATTGGGTACAATCTGATTGTTTTCAATTTTTGATAAGTAACTTATACTACATATCCCTGTAGATATTTCATCTTGAGTTACATTCAACTCTTTTCTCTTCTTCTTAATAAAACTACCAATATCAGTAAAATCAGTTTTATATTTTTCAATCTCAACTCTTTTGTTAATTCTGTTCTTCAAGCTTTCTATACTCAAAATCCTACACCAACCTTTCTACAAGTATTCTATAAGATTTTGATAAACATTTTTCTAGATATAGGTTGAAAAAATCGATTCAAAGCTACACTTGATATAAAAACAGCACATCCGGCTCTGGATGTGCTGTTTTTATTATATTATTTATAATTTTTATGTTTTGTAACAATTTAATAATGACAAATTCGTCACTATTCTTCATACTTCACAATCACATTGACATATGAATCATCAAAAACTGTAATCTCTAATTCCTCATCAACAGTATATGTAATATCTCCTGATTTAAACCCATTCATGAGTACTAAATAATCTGAGTGAGTAAAGTTTGTCATTCTTGATAAATCAGAACTTATTGCCACACCTTGATTTGCGATTTCAGCAAATAAAGCCTGTCCTCCATTCCAGTTACCAATGAAGTTTTGAGTTAAATATTTCTCAGCTAAAAAGCCATAGTTTCTAAATACAGAAGTTAAAATCACATCACTAGTATCAAATATATCTGAGTCTGCATTTATGACTAAACCATCAGTAGCTTCTGCAGCTTCAATTAATGCTTCATCTAATGCAACTGTGAAGATTACCTCTGTCCCACTTTCATACCACTCTTTCGCCTTGTTAACTACTCCATAATCGTAAATAAAAGCATTTGCATAATGATATTTAATAACTACATCTATTCCTAGTTCTTCAGCGGCATACTGTGCCCCTGCAATAAATCCATACCCTTGTAATCTAATTGGTGGAATATCCATTGCACCGATAAATCCTAAATCTACATGACCATTTTTAACAGCTAAATACCCAGCTAGGAATCCCACATCTGAAAAATTCATTTCAGCAGCAATAGTATTTGCGCCTGCCCCTTCATATAGTAGTTCACCATCTATTGTATCTTCCTCATTGCCTTGCCAATCACTATTAGAAGGAATTCCATCTAAGAAGATTAACTTAACATTAGGATAATTTTTTTGTGTAAGATATGCAACATTTACAAATGGCCATCCAACAATAACTATTGTGTTTGCCCCATCTTCAATTGCGCGATCAATTAGTTCCATACTTTCAGTAACATCAAATGATAAAGATTTTAATAGTGTAAGTTCAGTATCTTCATCATAATTAGCTATATAACTATTTATTCCATCAAGTACTAGTTCATTTGATGGTTGATCAATAGTAAGTTCAGGTTCATTTAATAGTAAAGCTATATGAACATTAGGTAATTCCCATTTAGCGAATAAATCAACAGGCTGATCCAACATTGTGAATTCACCTTCAGTATATACATGTGAACCTAACATCCACCCTAAGAAGTTATAACCATCTTTTTCAGGTGTTGGTAAATCTACTATTTCACCTTCATATGCCTCTAACTCAGAGTATACATTTAAACCATCATGCAATAATAACTGGTTCAGTTGTAACCATTCTGCATAAACAACTGTATCAATAGTTATTGATGTTTCCTCAAATTTATTTATAAAAGATTCCTCAGTAAACCAACCATTAAAAACGTATCCATCTTTTTCAGGTGTTGGTAAAGTAAACTCCTCATCAGCTTCTAAATCAGTTATCTCAGTTGAATCTTCACCATCATTAAATGTAATTGTAAATACCTCAATCCATTTAGCATATAATGTAAATCCTTTTGATTGATACATCTCATCTTTAGCCATTGTATCAACACTATTAACTAAATCTTCAGTAACATACCATCCATCAAACAAATATCCTTCTCTTATTGGTGGTTCAGGTAAAGTTAAATCATTGTTATCTTCAACTGTAATACTTTTAATTTCATTTCCACCATTTGATTCAAATGAAACAGTAAAACTTCGCGTACAACCAGTTAGAAGTACTAAAAGAACTAAACTAATGAATATTTTTTTCATTTCTTTCCCTCCTTATTTCCACTAACAATTATACCATATTTAGATAAAAAAAAGACAAGTTGTTTACCTTGTGTGAATATTTGGATAACGACATATTTCTTTAAGTTTACAATCAGTACATTTAGGATTTCTAGCGGTACAATGATATCTTCCAAAAAAAATCATTTTGTGATGGGTATCAGACCATTTGTTTTTAGGTATTTTTCTCATTAATTTCTCTTCTACTTGTCTTACACTGTCTTTACTAAAAGCTAGTTTAAGTCTTTTACTAACACGTTCAACATGGGTATCTACTGCGATTCTCGGTACGTTATACCAAACACTCAATACAACATTGGCTGTTTTACGACCAACACCTGGCAAACTTTCTAACTTCTCTTGTGAACTTGGTACTTGTGAATCAAATTCATCTATAAGTTTTTTTGACATAGCCTGTAGGTTTTTGGCCTTATTTTTATATAAGCCAATTCTTCGTAAATCATTTTGTAGGTCTTCGATATCCGCATTCATAAAGTCATTTGGACTTTGATACTTTCTAAATAAAGAATCAGTTAAAATATTAACTGATTTATCTGTTGTTTGTGCGCTGAGCATAACGGCTACTAAAAGCTCAAAACCATTTGTATGGTTTAGTTCACATTCAGCATTGGGAAACATTTCATGTAAAACATCTAAGATGTAGCTTACTCTGTCCATATTTTTTTAAGATCCTTTATCAATGTTGTTTGATTATATTTCTTTTCTGGTACTTCAGTTTCTTTGTTCAGTAATATACGATCAACATAACGTGTTGTAAGTTTACGTGCTTTTGAAGCTTCAAACAATGCATTTTTTATTTCTTCATATGTATACTTGTCTTCAGTTAACCATTTAGTTATTGTTTGGATGTCTAATACACTTAATGGTTTACGGAACTCTGTTTCAAATAAGTTAACCAATCTAGATTCAACGTTTCTATTTTGATCACTTGTCTCCATGATTTTCTCTTCGAAATCAGCTTTAACAATTTTTTCGATGACAAAATCTAAGTTGAAACTTTCTGTTTCTTTTCCGTTCCCATTCTTGATAAGTTCCATTTTTACAAAACCTTTTTCAAGCAGGTTATTTAATCTCTTCTGAGTTGTAACTGATGAGATGGATAACATTTCTGAAAGTCTTTTTGGATGGATAAAGGTAATTTGTCTACTTAATAGGTAATTTAGTTTAATAATTATTACGGCATCTGTTTCATCTAAACCGATTTTGTAATAGTTGTTTAAAACTAACTCTGAAAAGTCGACTATGTTCTTTTGTATTAATGATTTCATGTCTTTAATATCCATTTTCTCACCTCGCTTGGACTTTAATTATATCACAAGAAATTCAAAAAAAAAGACTATTTTTCAATAATCTTTTTAGAATTTCATTGACCTAATTGCGAGCTTTTTTAAAGCCATTTCAGCTGCATTTTGTTCAGCTTCTTTTTTTGTTCTTCCTTTACCTTCTCCCATTAAAATCTGGTCCATATACACACGGGTTACAAATGTCTTATTGTGTGAAGGCCCTATCTCGTCCACGATACGGTATTCAAGTGATCTTTTGTCTGATTGCACAAGTTCTTGTAAATATGATTTGTAGTCAACGAAGTTATCATCTCTTTCTTCTTCAACTAAAGGAATTACTACCTTATCAAATATTTTATAACATTCAGCCAGTCCTTTATCCATATAAACAGCACCAATAAGGGCTTCAAATGCATCAGCTTGTAAAGCAGTGCGATTTCGACCACCACTTTTTTCTTCACCTTTACCAAGTAATAAATATTTATTTAGTTCACAAACCTTGGCATATTCCACTAAAGCACTCTCACAAACATTCTTTGCTCTTGTTTTAGTGAGGTTCCCCTCGTTAAACTCGGGATACTTATCATAGAGGTATTTTCCCATCATTACATCTAAAACAGCATCTCCAATAAACTCTAAACGTTCATTAGATTCAACATGATGTTCATTGGCATAACTTGAATGAGTTAATGCTGTTTTTAGTAATTGCTGGTTGGCAAATGATAAATCAAAATACTTCTCTAATTTTTCCACTTATTCCACCATGCTTTCAATAACGTTCTTAACTTTGTTTACAACATCGTTTCGAACGATTAATGCTGCTTGACGAATACCATTGTACAATCCAACACTTTTTGATGATCCTTGAGCTTTTACAACAACACCTCGCAAACCATAGATCATTGCTCCACCAATTTCATCAGCTGCCATTTTCTTTTTGAATCGTTTTAAGTTACCAACTGATAGTAACATACCTAGTTTACCAATGATTCCTTGTTTTAGTTCATTTTTCAACATCTTACCCATACCTTTAGCAGTACCTTCAACAGTTTTCATTACTATATTCGCTGTAAAACCATCACTTATTAAAATATCACAAGGAGGATCTAATACTTCTTTAGGTTCAACGTTACCATAAAAATCTAGTATAGGATCATTTGTGAATAATTCAAAAACATCTTTATCTAGTTGACGTCCTTTACCTGGTTCTGTACCAATATTTATTAATCCAATTTTTGGATTCTTAACGTTTAAGATTTCTTTTGCATATATATGGGCAAAGTAAGCTTGTTGTAACATATATTCTGGCTTGATTTCAATATTCCCACCAGCATCTAATAATATAGTACTTTTACCATGAATGTTTGGAATTAATGGTGCAATTGCTGTTCTTTTCATAGCTTTCATTCGACCAACTAAAATATGAGCACCAGCAATTAATGCCTGTGTTGCTCCACTACTTACGATAGCATCATTTTCTTTGTTTCTAACACTGCTTAAAGCAAGTGCCATAGAACTTTTACGATTTCCTCTTATAGCTCTTATCGGGTCTTTTTCACCCATGTCAATCGTACCTTCACTTGGTACTATTTTTATTCTTTCTTCATTTGTTAAATATTTCTTTATTTCTGTTTCATCACCATAAAGAGTTATTTCAATATCATCAATTTTTTGAATTGCCAACATTGCTCCTTCAATTTGTTCTTTTGGAGCATAATCTCCACCCATAGCGTCTACTGCGATTTTTATCATATTATTCACCTCTTGCGTAATTATTATATCATAGTTAATCTAAATTAGTATTCTTTAGAACTGTTTTTAAATATTTAAATATCAATGTATATTCTTGTTTATAGTAGTTATCTTTAATTGTTAGTATTTTTAAAGCATCTTCTTTGGCAATTTCTAGTATATGAACATCTTCTACTATATTTGCTTTACTAAATTTTAAGTCACCACTTTGACGATATCCAAAGAAATCTCCCGGTCCTCTCAAACGTAAATCTTCTTCACTCAATAAGAATCCATCATCTGTTTTTTCCATTATTTCAAGTCGCTCTTTTACTTCTTCATTACTTGAATGAATAAGTAAACAATAACTTTTCAGATGACTTCTTCCAATTCTTCCACGAAGTTGATGAAGTTGACTTAATCCAAAACGATCACTATCCATAACAACCATCAAAGTTGCGTTAGGATTATCTACTCCAACTTCAATAACAGTTGTTGAAACCAAGATGTTGATCTTATTTTCTTGGAACATTGCCATTACTGCTTCTTTATCTTCTTGTTTTATTTTAGAATGCATTAACCCTACACTGTATTCTTTAAACCTTTTTTGTAAGATACTAAATACTTTTTGGGCATTTGATAAATCCATTTTTTCACTTTCGAGTATCAGTGGTGTAACCACATATACTTGATGGTTCAATCTTAATTGCTCATCAATTAGTAAATATACTAAATCCATTTCATCTTTACTAAACAATTTTGTATCAACTTTTTTTCTACTCGCTGGTTTTTCTTTGATTGTTGATATATCCATATCTCCAAACAAACTAATAGCCAGTGTTCTTGGGATTGGTGTTGCGCTCATATATAGAATGTCAGGATTAAATCCTTTTTCTCGTAGTTTTTGACGTTGATTTACCCCAAAACGATGTTGTTCATCAGTGATAACATATCCTAAGTTATTATAGATTACATCATTACTAAATAAGGCATGAGTCCCGATAATAATACATCCAGGATTGTTTTTTATTATTTCCAAACGTTCTTTTCTTTGGTCTCGAGATATTTTCCCTGATAAAAATACTATTTCATATGGTAAATCTATATATAATTTACTAAATGTTTTATAATGTTGTCTTGCAAGTATTTCTGTTGGTGCCATTAATGCAACTTGGAAACCAGAGTTTAAAACAGCTAAGATTGTAATTGCAGCAACAACTGTTTTACCACTACCAGTGTCTCCTTGTAATAACCGATTCATTACATATGGTGATTTTATATCTTTTATTATTTCATTAGTTACTTTCTTTTGATCATTAGTTAGTTCAAAAGGAAGTGTTTTTATAAAATCTCTAATGAAGTTAATATCATATTTTTTTACTAGTGATTTTTTTGATTTGTTTTTCAGTCTTGTATACTGCATTTTGAATTGAAACTTAAATAACTCTTCATATTTTATTCTTCTTGTTATTTTGTCAAGGTCTTTCATTGTCACAGGATTGTGAACAATCCTTAGCAGTTCACTATATTTGATTAGTTTATACTTCTTAATTAAATCTATTGGTAAATCATCTTTGATTAAATTGCCGTATTCTTGAATCGCTAGTTTAACTAATTTATTAAATTGAGTATCACTTACTCCATCTATATTATATATAGATTCAATTTCATTTTTAAAATTACGTTTTAATTTAAGCGTAGTTGCTGTAAATGTGTTTTTTACTCGATCAATCGTTCCAGTTAATACAATATCTTCACCAATATCTAATATACTTCTCAAATATTCACGATTAAATATCGCTACAGTGAATGTACGTCCTTCTATAACAACTTTAAATGTTAGTCTTGTGAAATTCTTCCTTATATAAGCGATAACCGCCTGAGAAGAAACTTTGGCTTCAAGAGTTATTCTTACACCATCAGCTGCATCTTTTAATGTTGTTAAATGGTAGACTTCATAACGTGATGGAAACTTATTTATCATATCAAAACAATCGTAAATATTGTTACGATTTAACTTGTCTTTTAGTTTTGGTCCAATACCTTTGATTGTTTCTAATCTACTCATATTGTCACCTCGATAAGTAACTCTACGATAATTATACCATATTTTTGCAAAAAAAAAGGGTATGAAAATACCCTTTCGTATACTATTCTACTGCGATTATGTATGAATAAATATCTTGATTACCTTCAATTACTTCAACTTCTACTTCTGGGTAGTGTGAGTCGATTGAAAGGATTAATTTTTCTAATTCTTTTTCTTCAACAGTTTCACCGTACATTACAGTAACGATTTCACTATCTTCGTTTACTAGTTGTTTCATTAAATCACAAACTGTAGCTAATCTTTCTTCATTTGAAGTAACGATTTCTCCGTTGGCAATTCCGATGAACTCATCTTTTTTAATTTCAACACCTTTATATTCAGTGTCACGAACTGCGTATGTAACTTCACCTGTTTTTACATTACCGATTAATTCACGCATTTCATTTAAGTTTTCATCTAAATCTTGATTAGAATCAAACATTGTTAATGAAGCATATCCTTGAGCAATTGTTTTTGCTGGTAATACACTTACACTTCTGTCTTCGATGTATTTTGCAGCATGTTCAGCTGATAATAACACATTTCCATTATTTGGAATAATTATTACGTGATCACAGTTCAGGTTTTCTACTGCTTTGATAAAATCTTCTGTTGATGGATTCATTGTTTGTCCACCATCAATAATACAGTTAACACCCATTTCTTTGAAAGTGTCTTTTAACCCTTTTCCGTTAACAACAGTAATAATTCCATATTTTGATTTTGGTTTTTCATAATGTCCATGATCATGTCCACAGTCTTCATCGTGATCTGTATGTAATAATGTTTCACTATGTTGTAATGTCATGTTTTCAATTTTTAATGTTGCAAAGTTCCCATATTGTTGTCCAAAGTTTAATACATCCCCTGGAGTTTGTGTATGGATATGCACTTTACAGATTTCTTCATCTGCAACTACAACTAAACTATCTCCAAAACGTGAGATACGTTTAGTAAATTTGTCTTTATTAAATTTGTCACCATCTTTTAATTGTACAATAAATTCGGTACAATACCCAAAGTCAGCATCTCCATCATATGTTCCGATTTCTTGTGCTACACTTGGTACAGTGTTAAATTTAGAATCTTCAAGAATTTCTCCTTCTAATGCTAAAATTAACCCATCAATAATGACATTAAATCCTGCTCCACCACTATCAATAACTCCTGCTTCTTTTAAAACAGGTAGTAAATCTGGTGTTCTATCTAAAGACTCATAAGCCTCTTTAATATATAATTGCATAATATCGTAAAGACCTGTGTCTTCATTTACATTTTCTTTCGCTAAGTCTGCAGCTTCTCTAGCAACAGTAAGAATAGTCCCTTCTACAGGATTAATTACTGCACCATATGCTTGTTTAACCCCTTGTACAAATCCCTCTATAAATTCCTGTGTTGTTGCTGTTTCTTTCCCCTTAAATACTTTAGCAAATCCACTAAATAACTGTGATAATATAACCCCACTATTTCCTCTTGCTCCCATTAATAATCCTCTTGATAATACTTTGGCAACTTTTTCTACACTTTCATCCTCTAATGCTCCGATAGCTTTCACACCGCTCATCATTGTTGATTGCATGTTACTTCCTGTGTCACCATCTGGTACTGGGAATACATTCAATTCATTGATTCTTTGGTGATCATTTCTTAAGGCGATCGTTCCGTTTGTGATTAAAAGTTTTAATAAATTACCATCAATTACAGTTGGGTTCATAAAATTTCCTCCAATATATTTTTACATCTTATGTTTACTTTTCTAATAACTTTGATTATTTTATCATAATTATTTACTAATTGCAACAATTAAGGCTTTTCCTTAACAAAGCCAAAAACATATGTTTGAACACTCATATTTTGAATATCAAAGCATTTAACCAACAACTTGATTTTAACTCATATTATATATAGAAAACAAACTTTTTTTAAAAAATTGTATTTATCCCTTGATTTTTAGTTCTAATATGATAAAATTATAAATGCTTGAAATTCGTAAATGATTGGAGGTAATCAATATGGCAAGAGAATGTATAGCAACTAAAAAAAGAGGTATGAGTGGTAATAACCGTTCACACGGAATGAATGCAACAAAGAGAAGATGGAAGGCTAACCTTCAAAAAGTAAGAATCGTTGACGAAGACGGAAACGTTAAAAAAGCATTAGTATCTGCTAGAGCATTACGTAGTGGATTAGTAAAACGCGCATAAACAGCTTATAAGAGCCGAGTTTATCGGCTTTTTTTATGAAATATCTTAAATCTCCCCCCTTTCTTTTAAATGAAAAAGCACTCAATTGAGTGCTTTTTTCATTATTATTCAGCTTGATGAATTACTAACAAAAGTCCTTCAGAAAAGCTTAATTCACCTTTACCTTGATTACTAACACAGACTGAATCATCTATTGACAAGTCATATTTGTCTAACTCATATTCAAACCCTTTTAATGTTAGTTCTTTCACATCTTCTAATGCAAAGAAGGATATATATTTATACTCATTTTCTATGTTATATGTCCCTGGGTCTAACAAGTAGACTATTTCTTTTTCAGATACGATTGTAATATCCCCTAATTTCAATAACTGAATATTAGCATATGTATGATCCAATCTACTACCTAAACCACCATATATTGTTATATCATTATATCCTCTTTTAAGTGCTTCTTCTACAGCTAAATAGGTATCTGTATAATTCTTCTTAACAGGATATTCTAATATGTCTTTAGCATATCTTTTTATTAGTTCTAATTCACGAGGTGATGTACTGTCAAAATCACCTAATGCAATATCAAATTTTATTTCGTTTTTCGCAAGAATTGCAGCACCGATATCTGCACCAATAACAAAGTCTTCTGATTCAATAGTGAAGATTTTTTTTAGTTCATAATTATTTGGACCTGTTACTATTTTACACTTCATCGTAAACTATTGATTCTTTCCTCGGGATTTTCACTATTAAAAACATAACTACCTGCGACTAACACGTCAGCACCTTTTTCTAGACAAAGTTTACCAGTTGTTTCATTTATCCCACCATCAACAACAATTAGCAACTCAGGGTTCCATAAATTACGTAAATGAGATAACTCAGCAATTTTGTCTAAAGCACTATCGATAAACTTCTGTCCACCAAATCCTGGTTCAACACTCATAACCAACACCTGGTCAATAAGTGGAATCAATTCTTTTATAGCGTCTACTTGTGTATTAGGTTTAATCGAAATACCTACTTGAACATCTAACTCTCTTAAATACTCAATCATTCCATATGGATCATCAACTGATTCAATATGGAAAGTTATACGATCACTTCCAGCTTTAACAAACTCCTTGGCATACTTAAGTGGATTAGTAATCATTAGATGTGTATCTAATACTTGTTTCGTATATTGTCTCAACCCTTTAATTACAACAGGACCAATTGATATATTTGGCACAAAATGACCATCCATTACATCTACGTGCAACCACTTAGCACTTGAAACCTTTTTAATTGAGTCTTGTAAATTTCCGAAGTCAGCGGATAATATTGATGGAGCAACTATCATAAAATCACCTCTAGTATTTTGGTTTTTGATTCTTTATTTCATCATAAATATTCTTATAGTTTTCATAACGCGAACGAAGGATGTTACCTTGTTCAACTTCTGATTTAACTTTACATTTTGGTTCGTTCAAATGAGTACACCCTCTAAACTTGCATTGATTAGATAACTCAAAGAAGTCAACGAAGTTAATCGGTACATTTTCAAGTGCTATATCATAAAAATCAAGTTTAGAGAATCCCGGAGTATCAGCTACTAATCCATCATATATTGGTAGTAATTCACTGTGTCTAGTAGTATGTTTTCCTCGCCCTAATGCTTTTGATATTTCGTTTGTTTCTAAACTCAATTCAGGATTTATAGCATTTAATAAACTACTTTTACCTGCACCAGTTTGTCCTGCAAATACACTTATTTTGTCTTTAAATAAATCGTTTAACTCATGAACATTTTCCTTTGTTTTACTACTTAAATATGTAACATCATAAAAGTCTTCATAATATTCCATTTTCTTTTTCAATACATCTAACTCTTCATTAGTTAACAAATCAATTTTTGTGATTACTATCACTGGGGTGATATCTTCATTTTCAATTAACATTAAAAATCTATCTAATAAGTTAAAACTAAAATTAGGTTCTTTTGCACTATTGATTAATATAGCCTGATCTACATTGGCTACAGGTGGTCTTACAAGGTTATTCTTTCGTTCTTCGATTACCTTAATAAATTCACTATCAAATTGACAAATATCCCCTACTTTAGGGCTTTCATTAATATGTCGAAATTTCCCACGAGCTTTCAACTCATGAGATTGATTGTTTTCATCTAATACAGTATATAACCCACCTATTAGTTTTGTTATTAGTCCTCTTTGCAAGAAATCACTCCTCTTTATTATTTATCATACATATTATAACACAAACATATTCAAATGGCGTATCTTATAGAAATTTTCAACTAAACCAGTAGTTGTTTGAATTTATGAAATAAACACCCTATAATGATAGTATAAACCATTAATCGTGAGGTGAAGGCATGATTGATCTTGAAAAATTTGGTAATATAATCTGTAAAGAAAGATTATCAAGAAATTTAACACAAAGTAATCTAGCGCAAACATTACTCGTTACACCCCAAGCAGTAAGTAAATGGGAAAGAGGAGATTCATTCCCAGATATCGAGACATTAGTTCAATTATGTTATGAATTTGATCTCCATATCGATTACTTATTAAACGAGTGTTTCTTGTCATGTAAATTTAATAACGAGATTACTATGGATAATATCGAGGAATGCCTTAGATCTACTCATAGAAAAGAGGCAATTACCAAAATAATGAATAACGAAGTAGATAATATATCAATAGATATGATATTCTACTTACTAAACACACACGAAAGATTAATGATAATCAACAAAGTAGTTAAAGAAGAGATTTTTATTGATTTAGCTGAGTTTATTATTTTGTTGAATCCAGCTGAAAGAGTTAGATTTATAGATACATTATTTAATAATTCAGAACGATTATTAGAAATTAGACATCTTTTAAGTCCCTTAGAGAAGGATAGATATTATAAGAAGGAGGAATTATAATGAAGATTCATAGTATGTTACCATTTTTAGAAAGAGATGAAATAAATACATTAATTGATCAAGTATTAGAGAAAAAAGTTGATATGAAACTAGTTCATGTTTTACCATATGCGGATGAGGAAGAAATGAATCATGTATTAGATAGAGCTTTACACGATGATTCAGTTGTAGTTTATGTAAAAGAACTGCTACCTTTCTTAAACAAGGAGCAAATGGAAAAACTATATGAAGCCTATGAAGAAGGTCTCATCCAAACAGGAAAAGTTTGTGAAGGTGATATGATTCCTTATTTAGGTAGAGAAAAGATCAAAAAAATATTTGATGAAAAACTTGCGAAAATGAAACTACATATTAAAGAAGAAATCAAAGACGCTATGAAGGAAGTAAAGAAAGAACTAAAACAAGTTTCAAAAGAACTAAAAACCAAAGATGAGTAATTAAAAACTACTCATTTCACATAAAAAAGACTGTGAATCCAATTGGATTTAACAGTCTTTTAATTTACACTTTGCCTAAATACTCTTCAATTGCAACAGCAGCCATTTTACCTTCTCCAATAGCCCATTTGATTAGAGATTGTCCTCTTCTTGCGTCACCACAAATAAAGACATTTTCTTTATCCGTTGTAAATATTTGGGTATCTCGATTATGAATTGAACGATCTAGTTTAACATTAAACGCTGCCAAGGCTTCATCAATCGGACCTAAGAAACCAATTGCTACAAATACTAGATCACAATCCATTTCCCCTTTTTGATCCTTAAATTCTACTTTTGTCCCTTTTTCATCACGAACAATTTCTACTTGATCAGTTACTAATTTCGATAACTTACCATCCGCTTCTATAAACTTAACTGCAGTTTTTTGATATAATCTAATTTCATCCTCATCAAAATCATAATAACTTTTCTTACGATCAGGACTTGGTGGTGTGATTTCTAATTGTCTAACCGTATTAGCCCCTTGACTTATCGCAGTTGCAACACAATCGTTAGCAGTATCTCCCCCACCAATAATTACTACATTACACCCTTTTGCATCAATCTTTAATGGTGTACCATCTAATAGATGTTTAGTATTATCTGTAAGATATTCTAATGCAAAATGTATATTATTTAACTGACGTCCATCAATGTTGATGTCACGAGCTTTTTCAGCTCCTGTTGCTAATAACACAGCATCAAACTCATTAGCTATTTCATTTGCTACTGTTTCTTTTGTGACATGTGTATCTAATATAAACTTTACTCCAAGTTTTTCTAAATTTTCCGCTTTTCTTAATATATTATTTTTATTCAATTTCATATGAGGAATACCATACATTAAGATTCCTCCTGGGCGATCTGCCTTTTCATAAATTGTTACATCAAATCCATCTTGAACTAATACTTGTGCAGCAGCCATACCTGATGGTCCTGATCCAATAATAGCAACTTTCTTATTCATAATTTACTCCTTCTTATTTATAAATATTCCTATTAATATTATATAACATTCTACTTAATATACAAACTAAAATCATAAAATAATTTACTCCTTCAAACAAAAAACACCACAATTGTGGTGTTTAATATTTTTTCTAGTTTGGGTGGATAGTATCTTCTTGAAAATTATCACTACCCCCAGCGTTCAACGAATCTAAGAATATCATTAAGTCATTCACATTGTCAGGAACAACAATATTTCCATAACTCAGTAAATCATAAACTGTATTGTAATCATTCTCCCCAAATGTATTAAACCTACTAGAATCTAATGGTAACCCAATTCCAGAATAATCTGCACCCATAATAGATATTTCAACACTATCAAAATCGCCTTCAAAATGCAAATGTAACATTGCATATGTAGCAACATCTAATCTTTTCAATGCACTTGTGATTACAGTGTCTGAATAATCACTCATATCAAAATCTACTCCAATAACCTTCTTATCATTTTCCTCAGCTGCGTGAATTATCGCGGTATTTCCGCCACCACAAACACCAAATATTACTTCAGTTCCATTTGCATACATTGAGGCGGCAATTGCCTGTGTCGAAGCAGATGCCCAAAACTCACCTGTATATGTATATGATGAATCATTAAATACAATATCTACATCCAGTTCATCAGCTGCATAATAAGCTCCTGCAACAAATCCTATACCATATTTAACAACTGCAGGAACAGCCATACCACCCATAAATCCTAAACTGCGGTATCCATCCTTTACAGCAGCATAACCAGCTAAGAATCCAGCTTCTTGTTCTCTAAACAATACTGAAGCTGTATTTGTTTTTGTAACAAAGTCTGTATACTCTGAATTATGTGGAACTCCATCTAAAATAATGAAATCTACTTCAGGATATAAATCCTGTGCAATATATGCTGTTACTTCAAATAAAAATCCAGGTAATACAACAACTTCTGCTCCATTAGAAACAGCTAGTTCAACAGCATCCAAAAATGCATCATCACTTATTTCAACAGCAACATAAGTCATTATAGATTTATTATATGTAGTGGCATAATTATTCGCTCCTATTAATGCGTTTAGATAGTACTCATCTTCTAATTGATAAGTTAATACTGCTATTTGATATCCATCACTTATTTCCTCAAACTTACCATATAACATTACGTCTTGAATAAACAACATAGTACTATCAACCAATGTTTCAAAGTCTTCATCTAAATACCAGCCAGTAAACTCATAACCATCTACTTCAGGTATTGGTAAAGTCGCTTCTGATCCAAAATTGAAAACAACATCACTTGGAGTTACAGTATCATAACTTCCAACGTCAAATGATAATGTAAGTTCAATTATACTCCATTTACCATATAGTGTTACATCGCTATCATCCATAGGTCCAAATGTATATTCATTTGTCAATGTTTCATCGGTATACCAGCCTTCAAAAGTATAACCTTCTTTAGTTGGTTCAAGTTCAATTACTTCTACTCCATAAGCGTAAGTATAAACAGACCCTGAACCTTCAACACCATCATTAGGTACAAAAGTAACATCATATTCATTTGGATTCCACTTAGCGTATAAATCTAAATTGCCATTTACCCCTTTTGAAAAATCATATGCGACATTTAATGAACTATCAGAATACCATCCTAAGAATGTATACCCCGTCTTCTCAGGTTGTGTAGGTTCATTAACTAGTTCACCTTCTAAAACTACAACATTTTCAATCGCAGTTCCCCCATCAGTATTAAAGAATATTGTGTATTCAGACTTAATTTCTTCACAACCTACTAAAACAAAAATCAATAAACTTGTTAAAATTAATAATTTTTTCATGTATGTAACTCCTCCTTGAAAATAAAAAATCTCAATTGTGTATTGAGATTTCATTTATTATTTTATATCCCAATATACTATATCTAAAATTATACCAAAAATAATAGCTTGTTTAAACACTTTCTTAATTATTTACTCGATCAAAATAATCAGTTTTAAGAATTTTAATTGATAAATCATAATAACCTTTAGCTAAATTATATTTATCATCAGAAATTGTCAATGTTTCATCTGTTATACAGAAAAACTCATTCCCATCATAAACATAATAATCCTTGAAGTATACTAACTGTGTTTGTGTAATATCAAACACATCATTTCCGACATACTCATTGTAATTAATATTTAATCCAAACATATTGGCAATAGTTGGAATAACATCAAATGAACTAGATAATCTCTCAATTTCTTTATGTTCGACATCAGATGACCAAACATAAAACGCACCTTTTTGTTTCTCGTGTATACCTGTTTTTCCAGAAACTTCCTCAAAATCATCTTGTTTCAACGTATATGGATAGTGGTCATTTGCGAAAATAATTACTGTATTATCTAACTCACCTGTAGCATCTAGTTCTTCAAAAAGTTTTCCCACCATTAAATCAACTTCAATTTGTGTTGCAACAAAATTTTTAACTGATTCAGGGATTGAATCCCCATAAAATGCATTCACAGTATCATAATGTTCATGTGCAGCAAGATTACTGTCTAAATATGGTGAATGTCCGCTCAAAGTTATCATAAATGAGTAGAATAAATTTTCTTGAATAATTTCCCTGCTAGCCACTTCCCCAAATAATGAATCATATCTTTTATCAGTATCAGACATATTAAGATCTTCCTGACCTAAAAATTCATCATATCCAAAACCTTGGTAAACAATATCTCGAGTATAAAAGTCCCGATTATTACTATGGAGTGCTGTTGTTGTATAGTCTTTCTCATTAAACAATGATGCAATTGAATTATCATAGTTATTTGAATTAAACATATAACATGTTGGTCCATCGTTAATTGATGGTATTAATCCCGTATTCAATATTACTTCAGTATCACATGTAGTTCTTGGATATACAGGAGTATAGTGATTCTGAAAATCAATCCCCTCATTTTTTAGTTTATATATGTTTGGTGTAAGTTCTTCACTTAATGCTATCTCATCATAGCTTTCAGCGAGAATAAATATTAAGTTTTTCCCTTTAAATATATTCGTGTATTCATTAGATTGATGATTTTTATCATGAGTATCAAAGTAGTTATCAACAAATTCTAAATCTTTCTTAGTACTAACTGACGGAACTAGTAAACCACCTAAATCACGATACATTAAATCTATCAGTGAAAACTTCGAGGCTAATTTAGTATTATCAAAGTTTGAATAATATAAGTAATGATCACTAGTATGTAATCTAGCAGACTTAACAGGATAAGTAGCATTTAAGTTTATTAGCAAGAAAAGTAATAAAGGCAACTCTAAAACAAGTAAGATTTTTTTATCGGATAAAGATATATGAGTTGTGTTCTTTTGTCTTGTATATAGATATGTAAACAATACAATCATAATGAAATAAATAATATGATAAATACTAAACTGGTATAATCCTGTCGCAAAATCAGCACCTTCACCGATATTCACTGCATCTTTGAAACTAAAAAGACCTGAAAACAATCCATAATAGATGTCTTGTCCAATAACATATATAAAGAACAAACAGGCAAAGACAATATCAAAAACACGACTTATTCTTTTGGGTAGTATGACTGAAAACAAAATAATCAAAGATATCCCGAATAGTAAAGTAAATATATATACATATGAAATACCATTTTGAATGCTAAGTTTAAATAACATTTCCATTACGAAAAGATAGAAAAATAAAATGATTTTCTCAAAATAATCAATAAAAAATTGGCGTTTGGATTTTATTTTATTTCTAATATAATATCCAACTGTAATCAGACTAATTAAAAAGATAGATATAATTAAAAAGGTCTCTACTGTATCATTAGTTCCATCTTTCAAAAAGAAAAGGATTCTAACTATTAGTAGAAACACCATTATAAACATACTTATCCCAATTTTTTTATAACAAGACTTATCCATAACACATCACCATACAACCTTCTAATGTAAAATTCATCAAGTAATTCCAATATATTATAACACATTATATCTAAAGAAAGAAAAAACTCTAAAATAATTTAATTTACCGCTATTTCACTTCAAATAATAGAAAAACCCAAACATATATTGTTTGAGTTTTTTCATTATAAATCAAATTTAATATTTTCTAAATCTTTTAAATATTCTTTCTTCATATCATCTTTTGTAAAGATAATAAAATCTCCACTTAATTGTTTACTTTCCTTATCAGCAACTGTTTTTGATTGTTCTGAGAAGACAATAGTAAATGCACTTTGCGTATCAGCTAACAACTCAGTTTCTTTATTATATAAAGCTAGGTTATAATCAACTTCAGTTTCTAATACTACAAGTTTTTTCAAACTTCTTTCAATACCGACATTACCACATTTGTATTTAACACCGTCTTGTTCAAACGTTGTTGTTCCTTTAGATTTTATGTCAAATGTATTATATCTATAGAAGTTACGATTTCTCATTAATTTCCCAGTGTTATTAACGATGTTTGCGAAAGAATGTAACACAGGTACTCCAGGAAGAGTTACATAATATGACTCAACATCTAATCCTTTAATATCTTTATCTTTCTCACCATATACTACAGTTTTAACACCTTGCCATTCGTTACCAAAGTTATCTTTAAGACTAATAAATTCAGCTGTTCTTCTTTCTAACTGAACTGTTTCATCTTGAATACCACCAACACGTTGGTTAATACCACCAATAAATGTTCCCCACCAAGATCTCTCTTTAGGTTCTGGATAATTAGAATCTAACCATTCTTGATTATTAAATACCAACGAGTAAACTGAGTCAGAATACATACTTGATACTTTGAACTTCAATAATCCATTATCTACTATCATACTATCTTTATCTTCAGTTAGTTTTATATTACCTTTCGTTTCAAAAGTTTGTCTTTTAGTTATTATTACTTCTGATTTAGTGTCTAATTTTACTGTTTTTAATCCTGGTGTTACTAATAAATCCTCTTTTAACTCTACAGCTGCATCATCACAAGATACAGTACCTTCTAAAGCAACTTTTTTATTATTTACTAATTTAATTTTTACATTATCCTTTGTAAACGGATTACCTCCATTAACATTATAATCCACAAACTCCATTATATCTTTTTCTTTGAAGTTCCCAGAAAATTTTCTAAAACTTTCAGCATCTGGGTGAACATAAGAAACGTAAAAATCATTTGTTTCGTATGAATCACCTTTACTTAAAACAATACCTTTTTTTATTGCGCTTAAACGCCAACCTGTAACACTTACTTCTTCGTCTTTATGCCAAGTTAACCCTGATTTTGTATGATTACTGTACAACCAGTTTTCATCAATTTTTTCACTATTAACACTGGCAAAACTACCATTTTCTGATTGTCTTGTTCTTAAGAACATACCATTGTAAGGAATATGTACATCTCTTAATGCATGCCAAATTGGGATATTAACAGCTAATGTTTTTTTATCAGCGTTATTAATTAATTCATAACTAACTTTTAAAATACCTCCCATATTTTCAACATGGTTAATTAAATCTATACCCTTAAATGCTTTTGATGAGTATTTAATTGCCATTTTTGTTGAAGTTGGAAATGTTATTTCAGGTTCCAAGTTAGAAAACTCTAAACTAAATGGTAACCCTATTTGTGGCGTAAAGAAAGCACAAGATGGTCGTTCATCGTATCTATTGATATATGCAAGACGATGTTCAGACTTACTATATATAGCAGTATAATTGCCATTAACAACATAGGCATTATAATTTGTTAGAGCTGTAAAACTATCTTTAAATCCTTTAACTATTGTTTCCACTTGTTTTGAAGTATTTTTACCATTATAGCTTATTTTTATTTCTTTATTGTAGAATCCAAACTCTAATACTTTGTATTCTACTTTAAGTGATCTTTTTTCCTTAGGATTCAATAGTACTTTTATTTCATTTTGCACATCAATTACTGATTTCGGTAAATCAAAAGTAAATTCAGTTTTTTCATCAAGATTATTTTCAACATCTAAGTAACCAGTATATACATTTTCTAATGTATGATTATATTCAGTAATTTGTAAATTAACAGACACAGGACTTTTAGGTTCTAAACCTAATTTAAATGTTGCTTTTTTACCATTAATATAAAGGTCCGTTTCAACCACAGGATATGTTTTCATTTTGTCTTGTGTTTTTTTAGTTTCACCAACAAAGAACTTTTCTGTTACTTCTACTTCGTTTTCTATGTTTAATATGTTTTCGAAAGTGGATTTAACAGTTTTATTGTTTTTCCCAACATACTTTATCTCTAAATCTTTACTAGTTTTATTAACAAATCTAAACTTAACTTCATATTCATTTTCATATACTAATTCATTTTTTGGTATACTCACTTCTACTAAATAGTCTGGAGTTTCTATTAGTCTTAGTCCTCGACCTGTTTTTTCGAACTCTAATGATAGTGAAGTTTTATCATTATTCCAATCGTATCGGTAATAATCAAAACCATTTCTTACATCACCATCTTGTTTCATATCAATAACTCTTTTGCTATCCTTATACCAATCTATTAAACTTAAATACTCATCAAGAGCTTCTGTTTTATATACATATGGTAAGAAGTTCATTAAATGTACCGATCTGTTGTTTCTTTCCCAGAAAAAACCACATTTTTTGTATAGAGGCATCGCCTTAATATTTCCGCTCCAAGTAAATAAATCAAATCTTGGCCATTCAGCTTTAATCGCATCTTCAATAACTTTTAAGATTAATGCTTTACCAACTTTCTTACCATGATAATCAGGTCTTACATTTAATAACGGTAAATATGATGCACCTTCATCGTATTGGTATTCTGAAAAACTACAATATCCAACTACTTCTTCGTTATCTACTGCAATATATAATTTTAAATTCCCCGAGTTATCTTCTCTTGAAATTACATCTTCTGGACTTTTAACTGAATCATCATTCCCCCAGTTGTCGCCACTTTTATTCCACATATCTGCAACTTGTGCAGCATATTCTTTTTTGTATTCTACTATCTTCATGTTTTCATCTCCTTGCTATGTAAGTTAGGTAAAATATCTTCATAATTATTTTATCATAACCAATCGCTTTATTTGTACCTTTTTTTAAATAAAAGAAGTGAAGATTATACTTCACTTCTTATTCTTCATATAAATCATCTATCAGACTCAATAAATCCTGTTTACTAATCCCAATTATTTTGTCTTTTTCCTAATTGAAGGTAAAATTGGTTTCATTCTAAAAAAAGTGCTATTGATAACATTGGTTACACATGTTACCATTATTCTAAGAACGAGGTGATATAATGGCAAAAAAATTATACGATCGAAATACAGTTTTAGATGCAGCTCTTAAATTAGCTCAAGAATCTGGATTTGATAAACTGAGTATCCGTGGCATAGCTAGACAACTTCAGACAAGTGTATCCCCTGTTTATGATTCATTTGATTCTAAACACGATTTAATACAGGCAATAATTATTAAGGTACTAGACGAGAATGCTCAGGAAGATACATATTTCAAAAGGAACCATGGCATATTATCATATGGGCTAAAATATCCTGTTTTATATCGAGATATTCAGGTCTACACAAGAAAATACTACCTTGAAACTACTCATGTATCAGATGTTAGAAATTTAATGCATAATGAGCCGAAACTAAAACTATTTGAAGATCGAGTTCTTCAATCTTTAAACTTTGACATCTTATTATATATAAGTGGTTTAGTTCAGTTAAAACAAAGTGATGCAGTTAATGACTTTGATAATGACTTCTATCACACAACATTGGATCAGGCAACTGAACTATTCATACTAGGCTATAAAGAAGCTATAAAAGGAGAGAAACAATGAACTTACTAATAATCATACCTATAATATCTTTTTTGTTTGACTTAACTCTAGTTACATTAAATAAAAAACACCAAGAGCAAAACAAAAATAAAAACACATTATTCGAGCAATCAGATTATGAGAATGCCTTAAACTATGGAAAAGAAAAATCAAACAACAAACTTACTTATATTTTATTTAGACAAGTTTATATCATCATTCTTTTTTTAGGTCTCGGTAAATCAATAAACATTTTTACAACTTCAATTTTTGAAAACATATACTTATCAAACATCCTCACAGTATTTATTATGTATTCTATTTTCCAATTAATATCTTCTATCTATGAAGGAATTGATACGTTTACCACAGAAACAAAATTCGGTTTCAATAAATCAACAACAAAAAAGTTCATCAAAGATCAATTAATAGATTATATCATTACTGCTATAATCTTAATAATTGTCACTTTTGTAATAAACTACCTTTACAATAGTTTCGAACTAGGTTTCCTAATCTTCGGTTTTATTTTCGTAGTTATCCTCTTAGTTCTATATTACTCATTATTTGTCGTTATATTTATGCCACTAATGTTTAAGATGACACCGATAGAAAATGATGAGTTATCATCAAAAATAAGTAACATAGCTAAAAAAGAAGGATTTACTATCGACGACATAGTAGTTATAAATGCTTCAGAAAAAACAACAAAAATAAACGCATACTTCTCCGGTATTACTAAACACAAAAAAGTCATGTTATTTGATACATTATTTGATAAATTCACAGATAATCAACTAATCGCTATACTCGCTCATGAAATAGGTCATTCTAAACACAAACATATGATAATTGACTTATTTATCGATGGCTTTATCTCACTAATTTATTTCTCACTATTTTACTTAATTTCAATCTCTCAATATCAAGTAGATGGGTTAAACCCATTTATTAGTAATATTATTATCTTCACCCTAATTTACGAACTTCTAAATAAATTAATAAAAGGAATTAAGTTCTACTACTCAAGAAAGCAAGAAAAACAAGCTGATTTATATGTTAAAGAAAAAGGTTATGGGGAAGATTTAATATTCGGACTATCAATGGCTGCTAAAACCAATAATGGCAACTTATATCCTCATCCATTATTTGTTTTATTCAAGTATGATCACCCCCCATATTACGACAGAATAGACTACCTAAAAAAAGATGTTAATTAATTTCAACATCTTTTTATTTTAAGCACAAAGTGTCCCCCAAGAAAACATAAATAATGTATAATTATATTGAGGTGTCACAATGAAAAAAATGTACGTACAAGAAATCATTGATTATATTGAAGAAAATATTACTGATAACTTATGTGTAGAAGATATTTCAACCCACATTGGTTATTCTAGATTCTACTTAAACAAATTATTCTCAATCTTCACCGGTATGAGTATAATGTATTACGTAAGAAAAAGAAAACTAGAATATGCTGCCGTTGATTTAAACACAAATTTAGATATCATTGATATTGCCTTTAAATATGGCTTTAATTCAAGAAGAGCATTTAGTAGACTATTCACACAATTCTATAAAGAATCACCATCTACTTATCGAGACAGAAACAATGTTCTTACACCTAAAATAAATTTAAATCAAATAGGAGGAATCAAAATGTTACCATATTTAAGTGAACCATTCGAAAAAGAGATTGATCAATTATATGTACTATCAAGAAAAGTAACTAGTAAAAATCCAGAAGATGAAGTTATAAAACTACAAACGGACTACAAAAATAAAAACAACATCCAAACATTATTAGAAGTTGGTTTTGATGTTCCCGTTCCAGAAGAACAAGAACAATCAGGAATTAGAGGATACGAATACTGGTTATGTATTTCACAAGAAGACTTTGATAAAATCATATCTGATATCCCTAAAAAACTAATCATTCCAGCATCAAATTACATAGCTTTAACAATTGAGGATCCATTTGCCAATCCATTTGAAAGAATTCCAAATGGATGGAAAAAGCTATCTTCTACTCTTGTTGAAAAATATACATTTAATGAAAATGCAGTTAGTTGTGGTTTAGAACATGTTGAGGAAATTAACGGAAAAACAGTAATGCACTTATATATACCAATTAAAAAGTAATCAGATAATCTGATTACTTCTTTTTTTACATTTTTAGAAATAAAGTTATATTGCTATGATAAATTACTCATACTCTTTACTTAGATAATTTTCCAATCATGTAGTTCTGCTACTTCTTGGATATGACCTTCCATTGCACTATCTTTTACTTCCTTGCTTTTTAAAACAACCGTAACCACTTTGTTTTGATAGTCATAAATAACTTCTGTGATTTCCTTAAGTTCAGCAAAAATAGAATCTTTAATTTTTTCTCCAACATGTGGTACAGTGTCTGAAATATATTCTTTGAAGAACACTATACTTTTTTTATTTTCAGAATATATTTTAATCTTAAGTACAACTTTCATTAGTTAATCTCCTTCTTCTTGGTAACAATAAACATTTCCATAGTTTTTTCATTTAAGCAACTTACATTGATGTGTTCAAATTCTACGCTATTTGTAGCATCTAATAATTCTTTTCTTTTAAATGAATTAACTTTAGGAACAAGCCCAAACCTTCCAAGAAATCTAAGCAAACCATTTAGTACTCTTTTCTCACCCATGCAAGGTGTAACAGAGATAAATAATCCATCTTTTTTTAATAAACTATGTACTCTTTTCAAGACAGAATCTAAGTCTTCTAATAGATGTAGTACATGAAAAGATATAATTACATCATACGAATCTTCCTTTAACTGTCTATCAAATATATCCAGATTATCCAATCTAACATTTTTTAATCCCATGGATTCAATTTTCTCTTTTGCAACATCAATCATTTTCGATGAAATATCTATAGCATGCACTTCAGAAACATCACCAGCAATGTTTACAATTGTTTTACCCGTTCCACAACCAAAATCAAGAACGATATCATTTTCTTTTAAATACTTTTTAGTACTTTTTATTACTTCTTTAAATGTTTGGCTATCCTTCTCTTCGGAAGCATCATAGTTCTTAGCCATTTTATCCCAAAACTTTGATTTATCTTTCATTGTTAAGTTTCAACTTTCTTTTATTTAAGAACCACAATACTATAATTACTGCAGTAATAATGTTGATAATAATCATTACCCAATATGCAGGTTGCGCTACATCCTCCATAAAGAATACAGGAAACATCGACAATGCAAAATTACTAAGTGAGTGCATTATCCAGGCAATAATAAACTTTCTTCCACTTACTTCATACATTACACCTATTATCACAGAGAATGATATTGCGAACAACACAAATCCTATAAACGAATAATATGCATGACTTTCATCAGGCATTAGCCATAAAGGTAAATGCCATATCCCCCATAAAACACCAATCAATAAACTAGCTTTCAATAACCCTATTTTATCTTGAAGTGGATCTAATATATACCCTCTCCAACCAAACTCTTCTTGTCCTCCACCAATTAAGAACATAACAAATATATAAATAATAAAAGTCACCACAATTGGTAATCCTGCTTCAACAGGGAAGTAAGAATTAGGCAATCTTTCTAACCCAAAGATATTTGGAAAATAATGGGCAATAATCATCGAAAAGACTGATAAGCCAATTGCTATAAAAATATATTTAGGTTTAATCTTAAAATCAAAACACTTTTTGAAGAAACTCTTCACACCACTAATACCTTTATCGTGAACAATCAATATAAGTGCACTCACGAGTGGACCAGAAGCTCCTAAAACCATAATTAGCGTTTTTATATCATATAACCACCCAGGTACATCAAATAAATCAAAATACGGCAAAACATATGGTAACCATAAAAGCCATGTCCAAACATAAGTGATTACAAAAAATAATACTATTTTACGATTACTCATTAACTACACCTTCCTTATTTCTTTTCACAAACCATATAGCAAGTATTGTTGCCACAATCAAATTTAATATTGCCCACACCCAGTATCCAGGTTGTGGTACATCTTCTAAGAATAAAACTGGGAATAACGGAACAGAAAGATTTCCAACAGTATGCATAATCCACGCTATAACAACTTTCTTACCACTTATATTATAAATAATCCCAATTATTAATGACCAACTCATAGTATACATAGCAAACGCAAAGAACGAATAATAAGCATGTCCTTCACCAGGAATAAACCATAATGGCAAATGCCAAACAGCCCACAATAAACCAATTAACAAACTACCTTTAACAACACCAAATATTTTTTGCATTGGCTCCTGAGCATAACCTCTCCAACCAAACTCCTCTTGTCCTCCCCCTAAGAAGAACAACATCAATGTATAAGGAACAATTAATATGTATAAAGGTATATCAATTTCTTCTGGAACCAAGTTATTAGGTAATGTATCTAATCCAACAATATTAGTAAAATAATGTGCTACTGCTGTAATTGCAATACCCAAAATCAATGCAACCAAGTAATAAATCGGTTTAATTTTAAAATCTAAACAATGCTTAAAGAATGATTTTACTTCTTTCAACCCACCATCAGAATATTTAAGAACAACTGCTGCAACTAAAGGCCCAAAAGCTCCAAGCATAACTGCAAGCATTAATAATCCTTCTAATGTTTCAGTCATACTGTAAACATTAAAATAAGTTAAAACAAACGGCAACCATAAAACCCATGCCCATACAAATGTGATAATAAAGAATTTAACTAATTTCGAATTTTTCATTTTTCTCCTTCTACTTCCCACTTTTTACAAAAAAAGAAAAGAACACCTATTCCAGTAATTCAAATTACATCATTCAAGTGCTCTTCATAGTTGTATTCATTTTTCATCTGTTTTTTTACATAAAAACAGCTTCATATTATAAGTATATTACATTTATTTATAATCAACAATAAAAAGCTAGGTGATTTAACTCAACTTGTAGTTGATTTTTTTCAAAACACAAATAACTAACTCAATACAACCCTTATGATTAGTATTCCATATCATTTCGGTTTTCATTTATATATTGTTACAATTAAAATGATGAGGTGATGTTATGAATGTTAAAAGATTTTTTTCAAAAAGATTAAATTTATTATTATTTGTTACTGTTATGTTCGCTCTTGTAGGTTTATTATTTGGCTTTGTTGTACCAAACACATTATTTAATAATCGATTAAACGCGATTGAGACAGAACTCCATGACTTGGCATTTAATCATGAGTCTATTACCGAGGTTGATAGTACTCAAATTCTTTACATCTATAAAGATGGCGATAGTTCAATGTTAACATCGACAGGTTATATAACCGATATTGATGAAGAAGTTGAACACCATTTAATCCATTGGAGTGAAGATCAGTTTGTCGAATCACTACTATATAAAGACGATTTTCAAAACAAATTATTCATTTATTACATATACGTTGTAGAAGATGATTATTATGTAGTGTCTTTCGCAGACACAAAAGAAGTCCATATGTTTGTTGATACTTTTAGAACATCAAGTTTAATTTCTGTAATTGTACTTTATATAATCAGTATACTATTCACAAGTACTTTCTTTAGTTCATCATTAATAAAACAGTATTCTCTATTTGATCCAGTCACGAATTTAAATACAAAAATATCACTATTTAACAAGTACAATAAAAAAGATTTATCAAACTACAAAATTACATATAATAACATCTATAATCTAGAGGATGTCATTGATGCTTGTGGTGTAAGATACAACGACGACATCTTAAAAATGATTTCCATGAATATCCTCAAGAACTACAATACAAATACTATATACCAAATCTCAGCCAGTGAATACATATCACTTGATAATATAGCAGATAATAACCATACAGATTTTCATGAAGTTATTAATCAAAGAGATGAAACAATGACAACTATATCTCCATATGAGTTTAAAACAAAAACTGTAAACATTGATTCAACCACTTTGAAAGACATAAATATAAATACACTAATAAAGAGATTTAACTTCGCCTTTGCGAAAATTAAATCAACAAAAGATGCGTCATTTGATGTTGATAAAACATTAGTAGATGAAATGGAACAAGAACTTTATTATCAAAGTCATTTGGGTTCTGCTATTTCAGGTGGTAGTATCATCAATTACTACCAACCCAAAGTTAATCCATCTAATAATAAAATAATTGGAGCAGAAGCATTATCAAGATGGCTTAATGAAGATGGTATTATTTCGCCTGCTAAATATATCCACTTAGCAGAAACAAACGGGATGATATACGATATTGATTTGATTTCATTTAGTAATTCAATCAATTTCATTAAAGAACTTGAGAATAAAAACTTACTTAATGATGACTTCAAAATATCGTCAAACTTCTCACCAATAACTCTGAAAAATGTAACCTTTAAGCAAATCAAGCAAATAATTGAATCTGCAGATGTTAATCCAAAACACATAAGTATAGAAATAACAGAAAGCGTTGTTCTAGAGTTTGAATTCATCAACGAACTTCTATTAGATTTATCAAACTATGGTATTACAATTGAAATTGATGATTTTAGCGCAGGAAACTCATCATTTACAATGTTGTCACTATTAAAGGCAAATGTAGTAAAACTAGATAGGGCTATTTTACCTGAAAAAGATGAGGATGAAAGAGAAAAACTCATTTATCATTCATTAGTAGATATATCAAAAAAACTAGGATTAAAAATCATCAGTGAAGGTGTAGAAACAAACATTCAAAAATCATTTGTAAAGGAACTAGGTGTAGAAGGTATCCAAGGATATTTTTACAGTAAACCTCTTGATAAAGACAAATTCATTGATTACCTAAAAAAAGATTAAAAAAAATGACATCATTAATTTGATGTCATTTTACTTTATTGGTTTCTTTGGATTAAGTTCATTCCAAATTTTTATAAACTCAGCTTGTTTACTTTCAATAAACTTAAGAATATGTTTTCTACTATTACCCTTTATTTCACCCTTTATCAAAGTACAATCAACTATATTAACAACAAATTCCCCTTTTGGATGCTTAATATGAACATGAGGTAAGTGATGTCTATCATTGTCATTACTATGAATGTACAATTTAGTTTTAGCAGGTCCTACAGCCACTCGTCTCCTATACTGTATTTCTCCAAATACTACACCAAGCATTCTATCTAGAACTAACATATTGAACTTACTTGATATATCTATTTTCATATGTAATCAACTTCTAACGTACTAGTAATACTACTTGTATAACAATTAGTATCAACCCTGAAATAACAATCAATACCCCCACACCAAACATCTGGAGAACTGCCCAATCAGTATATTCTCTTTTCCCTTTAATTTTGTGTCTATCTTTCAAGGTTAAAGCTTTTTCAGGATCTTTGGCAATAACAATACCAAAAATCATAAAAGCTAATCCAACAATAATATATAATACTTCCATTTATAATAACCATCTCCTTCTACAAACAATTATAACATTTTAAATATACTCAGTAAAAAAACTCCTGTTTTTACTATTTTAGCCCTAAAACAAAGGGTTTATCACCATTAATCCTATCTAACGAAACTTCTACATAACTCTTCTGCCATTCACCCAACTTACCTTTAGAATATTCTGCAATTGTACCAAGTAGTTTTAACTGCCTTAGTCTAAAAAATGGGTTCAAATCTTCGAGACATTTGATATTGGTTTCTCTTATAGTATTATAACCTTCAAGGAATATTTTCAACCTATTACGATTAAGCTTCATATCCATATTTTCAGGATTTCCACCCAATAAATAATAAAACATGTATACTGCAATATCGTACTGATAATATCCATACTCACAATCATCAAAATCAATAACTGTCAATTCATCATTATATATAATATTTGAAAACAAATAATCACCATGAATCAAGAAGTAATCACTTTCGTTTGCAGTTCTTTCAATCTCTTTTATAGTTTCTACATACTCATACTTATATTTCTCTTCTTGAAAGTTACTAAGAAAAAGTTCAATATCATTATGTTTCTTAAAATCTTTTCTATTATATATTGACTTAATATTAACTGAAGTATCATGAATCTTTGCAAGATTAACACCTGCTTTATAAATTATACTATCTGTATGTTCACACTCTCTCCAGTTTGATCCCTCAATGTATTTAAATAATGTAACAACCCTATCACCTTTTTTAAAGACACACTTCTCATCTACATAATATGGCTCAGTTACATTAACGTTATGAGAAACTTCTTCGATAAATCGTATTTCACTCATTACTTCCTCATAAGTTTTTTTTCCTTCTCTTGATACTCTTATAATTACTTTCTCATTATTCAATGTTCCTAAAAAAACTTCATTATGAAATCCATTTAGCTTTTCTAAGTTCCCAAAACCCATGTCAATTAATAACTTCATTACATCACCCTATTTCTTACTAATCAATAATCATCTTTTTAATTATAACATATCAGCAACATTGTTAAAAAGTTCCTTTCTAAAATTGTCTTCTTGATTTAAAATACACAAAATTAATAAGGAGGTTATTATGACAAAAACATATGTTATGCTGAAACCTGATTCGGTTGAAAGAGGGCTAGTTGGAAACATTATCTCAAGATTTGAATGCGAGGGATATCAAATCTCTGATATCAAAAAGTTTTCTTTAACCAAAGAAATCCTTGATAATCATTATAGCCATATTAGTGATAAGCCGTTTTATCCGGAAATAGTATCTTTCATGACTAGAGGTCCAGTTTTCGGGATGATTGTTGAAGGTGAAAATGTAGTTAAAGGTATTAGAGATATAATTGGACCAACTAATTATCAAGAGGCTCATCCAAACACTATAAGAGGTAAATACGCAACTAGTATTGGTGAAAATTTAGTTCATGCTTCTGATTCAAACGAATCAGCAATGACTGAGATTAAAAGATTTTTTGGTTTTTCAATATAAAAACAACTTTCCAAAGAAAGTTGTTTTTTTAACTTAATAATCAATCATACAAGTGTATACATATATAGTAATACGATAACAACTGCTATATCAGCAACAATATGTACTAACCATGAATTTAAGAAACTCTTTCCAAACTTATTGATGTAGGCAAGTAAAACTCCAATAATAAATAGTCCAACTAGTGTAAAGATTACAGTATAGATTGGGAAGATTGTTACAAAGATAATAACATGGTAAATACTCCATAATAAACTAGAAATTATTATTGCCAGTTTATAACTTTTCTTTTCAAGAGTATAAAAAATATAACCTCTAAAGAAAAACTCTTCTACTAATGAATTAATAAATGATAAATAGAATCCCCATATTAATACATTATCTGGTCTTATACCAAGTTCTTCTCCACCACGAATAACATATTCAGCATCAAACATAAACTGAAGCATTAAATATCCACCAATCGTACCAACAAAGATAACAATACTAACTAGTAAAGGTATTTTCAGTTCTTTTAGTGTCGGTTTCTCTAATTTTATTTCTTTTCGTAAGTTAGATTTTCTTAAGACATAAATTCCGAATAAAGGAATAACTACAAATAATGTGATTCTTAATACTTGCTTAGGAATATAAGTGAATTCAAGAACTTGTTCTAATACAATTAATGCAACTATAGATAACAAACTGTAGATAATAATATTCTTATTCATTATTATCACCAAAATACTTTTCAAATTCATTTTTTGCATCACTTTTAGAATATGTAAAATATACACGATAATTTTCTTGATCTAATATTCTTAAATGCCTAGATATTTTATGTTGTTGCAATCTAAATCCTTCTTTGGTTATCAAAGTCTTCCACCACGATTCTCCACCTAATGTTTTTAATTGTCTTCTTGGTGGTTTTTGAATCGCTATAGTTTGAATAATATCAATAACTTCATCACCAAAGATAGATTTTACTAATTCATGTTCATTAAATATTGATGTAAAAGTTACTGCTTCTGGCCATTTTAACAAGTTGCGTTCTTTCTCTATTTGAATTAACGTTTTTTTACTTAATCCAATTGTTAATGCCATCTCTTCTAAAGTCATTCCAATATCTTTTCTTAAATCTTCTAAAATACTCTGTACTTTTTTACAGAACTCCATTTTATTCATATAATCAGCTCCTAAATACGATAATTTGCAAAAGTGTATTTTTACACTATAGTGTAATTTTACACTGAATATTTAATCTTGTCAAGTAAGTTATTTGTATAACTGAACATAATAAAAAAAAGCCCATAGGGCTTTAATTATTATTTAGGAACTCTAGTTGGATTTTTATGTTTTCTTTATACCCCTCATTTTTATATATTCCCCAATGAGTTGTATCTATTTCACAAAGTGTTCCTTTTTCTCCTAATATTTTCATCAATCTAATATGTGATGTGGGACTAATGATACCATCATGTTTACAAACTACTACAAGAGCGTTACATTCAATATATTCTGATGCAACTAGTAAATCTTCAGGATGAGGATTTACCGCAAATCTTCCTGGAACTTCATTTTTAAATCTTTTAGAGTGTTTAGCTAAATCTTCGATACCTTCAAATGTACCAGGTAAATTTAAAAACGACGTTGTATTTGGTCTACCATAAGCTGGGTAGAAATGCGGTGATAAATTAAACCTAGATCTACCTTTGTCTCTTTGCGCATGCATAAACATCTTTAAAAAATGACCCATTCCAATTTTATCTATATAGTACTTGTTGTCTGCTTTATGGTCGTATCCTCCTGCTTGACAAATAACACCAGCGATTCTTTTATCTTTTGAAGCTAATAATAAAGGCAGTGGTGCTCCCCCAGATGTTCCCCAGACAAATACTCGTTCAGGATTTATTTCTGTTCTGTTTCTTAAATAATTCACACCTGCCTGTGCATCTTCTACCTGCCATGGACCACAATAGTTTTGTCTTGGTTTTCCTTCGCTTTCACCAAAATATCGATAGTCAAAAGTTAATACAGCATATCCATTCTCCACAAAGTCCAAGGCGAATTTCTCTACTGCGAAATCTTTTGTGCCACAAAAGCCATGGCACATGATTATTGATGGCAGATTAGTTTTCTCTTTGGGAAGATATAACCAACCTCTTACCTTTAATCCTTTTACATCATATTCGATATTCTCTCTACATTCAGGAATTATTTCTTCAATAATTTCCCTTTTTATTGGTTGTGGTTCAACTTCCAAAACTGGGAAAAATATTATTATAATTAAGTAAATTAAAATTGCACCCAATAATCCTAGAAATATATATAAAGCAATCATATTAATTCCTCCTTTTTTATATTTTGTGATTATCTTGATGTCTATACTTGTATTATAGCATACAATAAATCTCATTACTTAGGTCAAAAAAAAGACCCAATTGGGTCTTAGTATTTTTATAACCAAAATCTATGATGAGTATCTCTTTATTACTTCCTCAGCAGTCTTAATTCCATCAACAGCAGCAGACATAATACCACCTGCATAACCTGGCCCTTCACCCATAGGGTATAGACCTTCTATGTTTGTTTGATGGTCTTGATTTCTTAGTATTTTCACTGGAGAAGATGATCTAGTTTCTGGACCTGTTAGGATTGCATCATTACTAGCGAAACCTTTTATTTTTCTATCAAACTGAACTAATGCTTCTTTTAAAGTATCCGTAAGATATCTTGGATAGATATCTTGAATCTTAACAAACTCATATCCAGGTTTTATTGTTGGGATTACTGTTCCTATTTTAGTGGTGACTTTATCTTTCATAAAGTCACCAACAAGTTGAACAGGATTTTTATAATTACTTCCTGCCAACTCAAAAGCAAGTTTTTCAAATTCCTTTTGGAATGTTATTCCTGCTAAAGGATGATCACTAGGATAATCTTCAGGAGTAACATTAACAAGTAGTGCAGCATTTGCATTATCACCATTTCTTTTTGAATAACTCATTCCGTTAGTAACTACAGTGTTTTCTTCACTCGCTGAGTTAACAACATATCCCCCAGGACACATACAGAATGTATAAGCTGATCTACCACTTTTTGAATGGAAGTGAAGTTTATACTCGGCAGCTCCTAGAGCTGAATGATTATGGAAATCACCATATTGTGCTTTATTAATTAATTCTTGTTTGTGTTCTATTCTTACACCTACCGAGAATGGTTTTTGTGTAATAGTTACACCTTTATCCAATAAAACATTAAATGTATCTCTAGCAGAATGACCGATCCCTAGTAAACAAACATTCGTAAATATTTTTTCTTCTCCGTTAACGATTACTGATAAAAGATTATTATCTTCAACTTCAAAATCTGTAACTTTGGCGTTAAATCTAATCTCTCCACCATTACTGATAATTTCTTGTCTAATATTTTTTAATACTATTTTGAGAATATCAGTTCCAACGTGTGGCTTATTTACGTAAAGGATTTTAGGGTCTGCTCCTGCATTTATTAATTCCTTTAAGACGAATCTATTTCTTAGGTTTTTAACTGAAGTTGTTAATTTCCCATCAGAAAAGGTTCCTGCTCCACCCTCACCATATAAGATTGATGCATTTTCTTTAAACTCACCAGTCTTTATGAAGTTGTTCCATTCTTTTGTTCTTTGAGTTACATCATATCCTCTTTCTAAAACGATTGGTGAATAACCTCTTCTAGATAGTAATAAAGCCGCAAATATCCCTGAAGGTCCAAACCCAACAATAACTGGCTTATTTTTCAATTTTTCATTACCTTCAACAACATCTTTATATATAAGATCTGGAGTAGGTGATATGTTTTTATGTTGTTTTAAAAGAAATGATGTTTCATCTTTTATTTTTAAGTCTACTGTATAGACAAAATGAACATTGGATTTTCTTCTTGCATCAATTGCCTTCTTAAAGATTATTAACTCTATTAAGTGATTTGCCTTTATCTTATATTTTGAAATAACCAATTTTTTTAAATTAGCTAGTTCTGCCGAATGTTCAATTGCATCATCCAAATTCAATTTTATGTTTGTAATTCTGATCATTGTTATTCCTTACTTGCGTTTAGTCCAGCTAAATACCCACTCGACCAAGCCCATTGAAGATTATACCCACCACATCTACCATCGATATCCATTAGTTCACCTGTGAAATATAATCCTTTTATTTTTGTAGATTCCATAGTTTGATTGTTTATTTCTTCTGTTGATACTCCACCTGCGGTTACTTGAGCATCATTAAATGATTTACTACCTTTTACTAAAAATCTCCAATCAAATAATAAATCTATAAGTTTATTTATTTGTTTTTCTGAGATGTCTTTTACCAATTTATTTTGTTTTTCTATTTTCGCTTCTTTTATAATTGGTGAAATGTATCTTTTATGAATTAAACCAACTAAGGAAAAATCAATTGATTTATCTTTAGCATTAGATAATCTTTTTCTTACTTCATCTTTTGATAAAGCAGATACTAATGTTAATTTAATATATGCTTTTTCACCACGATTATATATTTCCATTGCTTTTCTTGAAAGTTGTAAAATTGTTGGTCCACTGATTCCATAGTTACCAAAAAGAATGTCTCCTTCTTCTTTTTGAAGCACTTGATTATTATATACTAACTCGACTTTTGTAGGCATTTTAATTCCTGCTAAATGATTCAGGTAAGGACTTTCTAACTTAAGTTTTACTAATGCAGGAAAAACTTTTGTTACTTTATGTCCTAAATCTTCTGCTAGTTGATAACCTGATCCATCACTACCTGATTTAGGCATTGCTCTTCCCCCTGTTGCTATAATAACTTTGTCTGTATCAAAACTTCTTCCGTCTTCTAAATATACAGAAAACGAACGGTTCATTCTAATTACACTAACTACCATAGCATCAGTAATTATTTCAACATTAAGGCGTTTAAGTTCATAAAGAAAAACATCAACAATACTTGAAGCTTGTTCAGATAATGGATAAGCTTTTCCTTCTTTTTCAACTTTAGGAACTATTCCTAGTTTACTAAAGTAATCCATTGCTCTACCTGGATTAAAAACACTTAATCCATAACTTACAAACTCTTGGTTATTATAATCAGTTACATTGGCAAATGTATTAGTATAGTTACAACGTCCATTACCTGTAACTAATATTTTCTTACCAATTCTTTTATTTCTTTCAATGATAGTAACTTTAGCGCCATTACTTGCAGCTACACAGGCTGCGAGCATTCCACTAGCGCCACCACCAATAATTATGATGTTATTTCTTTTCATGTTTCCACCTCAATTTGTTATACTACTAAACATTATAACACAATAGAAAAGCACTATCGTAATGATAGTACTAAAATCTGTTTTTTTATTCTCTATTATGATAATTATTTATGGTCTCTTAAGATACGATTTCTTTCTTCTAGTAAATATATGATACCATTAGAACCCTTTGTAATTTCTTTTATTTTGTTAAAATATTTATTCTTTGCATATTTCAAAGTTTCCTCTAGTTTTCCAATAATTGTTTTCTCAAGAGGTAAAACTTTTTTATGTGATACTGGATCACTATATTCTATTGCATCAATTATTTGCTTTAATATTTTAATTGGTTTAATTGTTTCTTCTTTGTTTTGTTCTAACACAAAGATAGTTTCTAAACATATATCTTTCATTTTAAATAAGTTATTCTCACCTTTATATTGCATCTTGATAGATTCATTTACACCACCATAAATGATTTTCAAGACAATACCAGCGAGAAATACAATACCAACAAATGTAAAGTAAATTACTGAATAAGGCATCCATGTAATTGTCCCATTAGCAAATAAGAATGTTGCGATTATTTTTACTGTAAATACTAATAAGACAAGAAATGTCATATAAATATAAAATACACCGCTTTTAATATTCTTATTAAGTCGATATTTCCAATAATACAATACAAGTGAAAGTTCAGCAAGTAAAGGACATAGTAGTATTTTACTACTGTTTGGTAAGTCTGAATAAAAAGTTAATGTAACTAATCCAACAACACCTAATAAAACGAGTGGAATAACAAAGATTTTTAGGAACTTCATATTATCACCATTTCCTCTCCTATCTTTTATTATATCAAATTAATTATTTTTATACAGTTTTTGTCACAAATGCTCCCATTGCATTTAAACCCTTATCAAAGTACTCATCCCTACAATCACTATATCACCAATTTTTTTCCATTAACAATTCACAAAATAAAAAATAATTTCAATAGAAAAGAGATATCCGAAGATATCTCCATAAATTAGTACCCATATATTGTGCTGGAAAACACAACAGGATACTAAATCTACTCTAGGACCCGTAACAGGTTAGATAGCCTATGTGCTAAGACGGCAATCAAAGCACACTTTAAATCCTAGTGCTTTGTTATACTAACACATGAATAACTTAATTAAAAGAAGTTTATCATTAAAATGTTAAGTGAAACAAAAAAACTATCGTGAATCAAAGTTCAGATTCAATAATAGTTTTTACTTTATTTGACAGGTCTATCGAGTTAATTTCTTTATACTTTGAATACTCTAAAGGTTTATGAATTACAATAGTTATTCTTTTCACAAAAGGCCATTTTATTAGTCTGTAGTTATTAGCCTTTACTATTGATAATGGTACTAATGGAGCTTTACTCTTTAAAGCAACTTTAAATGCTCCGTGTTTAAACTCGTTTAGTTCTTCTGCTTTATATGATCTTGTTCCCTCAGGAAAAACAACCATTGAAGAACCATTTTTAACATGTTTTATAACTTGAATAATTGATTGAGCTCCTTTTCTAGAACTAGTACGATCAATCATTACACAACCAAGTGGTTCTGTCCATTTACCAATAAACGGTAAATCAGCAACCATCTGTTTAGCCAAAAAAGCAACAGGATAATCCTTTAATGCATACATTAAAACTGGGATATCCATCATTGAAGTATGGTTAGAGTATATCGAAAATCCTGGATTTTCCGGTAGATTTTCTTTTCCAACTACTTTGATTCTTATGTTCATCGCATGGATTGGTACTCCCATAAATTGTTTGGCAATTAAATGCTTTAGTTTTGAGTTTATTGGTTTTCTTTTAGCAACAAAATGATAAAATCCTTCTATGTATAAAGCAGCACTAATAATCATTACAGTAGTTCCTACCACTATACTTAAAATTATAACTAAAGGACTATTAATAATACTATCTATTTTATAATCAAATAGATAGATTCCTAATCCTGATATTGTAATATTTATTAATAATAAAATAATCGTAAACATCTGTACACCTCTAATATATTTTTTCATAATTTAATACTATTTCTATTTATCTTTTTTCACAATATTTTCTGGTTCATTCTTCCTTTTGGAGTTATTTCTTTCTCCTATTGTATTTAGTATTGGTAGAAAGCAGATTGATTGCTACATTAATTATACATTGTCCTCTATTTTAATACAATTCTAAATTCTATTACTCCCTTTATGTCATACTTATCTCTTTCTATATCAAAGAATAACACCTTAATATTATGTTTGAGTTACAAAATAATATCATTCGTGTTTAATATCTAGTATACTAAGGTATATACTATAAAAGGAGACTAATAAATGAATAAAAAAAATACAGAAATAGGTAGTTGGATTATCCCATTAGTCCTTTTCTTCATAGTGCCAGAGGTAGGGACTTTCTTCATTGTAATAAAAGTTGTCTCTACAGTAATAAAAGGATTGAAGAAAGCTGAGTCAAACAACAACTCTCCATTCAATCAAGCAAGAGAGCAAAATGAAATAAAGCCACATAATATAAACTTTTCTCATGATCACGGCAACTATGGAAACAATAGAAATAAAACAAAGACTAGTTCTTTTGACACAGAAATAAATGTTAGATGTCCGATTTGTAGCGCAAGTAACTTTACAAATAAACTTCCTACAACTTGTGAATATTGTGGTAGTCAAATTACAAAAAAATAAGATGAGAATTCTCATCTTTTTTTTGAACAATTATTTCAATTTTCACCTAATAAATTATGACAAAAATTATAAAGTTAATATTAGTTTCTATTATTAATACTTCTTTTATAAATCTTTTAGATGTCCTAGACTATTAAATACTTGTAACGTGTTTTGATTGTTCATTGAATGAGATAAAACAGATATTCCTCCTGCTTTTCCTTGTAGTAGTGTATCAGGGAGTTTCTCAGCTTCTAATCCAAGCCAAGACATAATCATATAACCTATCGCTAGACCATGAGAAACAATTACAATGTCTTTTTCAAGGTCTCTTAGATTTTGTTTTTGGAACTTTTCCATTCTTTGGAATAATTCTCGAAAAGTCTCAGCGTTTTTCCATAAAGGAGCATCTATACTCATTATTCCATTTGTTCGCTGTTTGTGTTTGTTAGACCAGTCTTTTGTTTTATTCGCAGCATCACCATTGTTGTACTCGCGGAGTTCCTGGTTTGTGATGATATTCACATTAAACTCTTTTTCAATTACTTCTGCGGTCATATAAGCTCTTTTCAAATCGGAACTGATCAAATAAAAATCTTCTAAACCCATTTGTCTTAGTTCTTTAGCAACCAAATTTGCTTGTTCTTTTCCTAAATCTGTAAGTGGAGTATCGGTCCATCCTCCAGTTAAATCATTAACATGATGTTCAGATTGACAGTGTTGTACAATAATTATTCTTTTCATATAGAATCCTCCTTAGATGTATTTCTAAACAAGTATACCATAAATAGATTATAAAAAAACAAAAAGATGTTAATAAACACATGTATCACTTCGTGTCTACTAACATCCTATCAATTCCTGGTTGTATCACTTTTAGTTGCAACTTAATCAGTTGTACTAACATTATACTTTTGCCAAAAAGTTGGAAATAATTGAGAAAGAATCAACTCCAGCCGGATTATTACTCTTGTAATCAAAGCACTTTCCATTATCAATCAAATCCGACAAATCAAGTAATGAACACCAAATACAAGAATCCACTTCTCTTTTGTCAATGGTAATATCTTTAAGAGAAATCTCCCTAAATGCTATATACTCATCGAAAATCGACTCACTATCATTAAATGTTCGAAGCAATGTTAAATCATCTTCTTTAAACATAATCCCAATTTCTTCTTTCAACTCTCTGATTATTGAATCCTTTGATGACTCTCCAGATTGTACTCGACCACCATGGTTTGCATAAACTAAAGGATAGGTCTTATTAGCTGCTCGTTTTTGCATCAGAAGCTCACCTTTTGAGTTGTAAATCCAAGAAACAGTAACTAAGTTATATTCACCATCTCGAAGTTCATTTGAGCTTTTAATTGTTCTCCTGTTCTTAATCTTGTTTTTATGGATATCATATACATCCCACTTTTCCATTAGAAATTCCTTCATATTACCACCATCCTAATAGTATCTTATCATATTATAACTTAAACACTTTTTCAGCTGTCTTAGATAGAAGATTAAACAACTTTTCTTCTGAACATGAACATTGTGTAACCATAGAAACATGATCACTAATATCTAAAGTACCAAAATCAGATCCAAACATAACTTTATCAGGTACTAGGTCTAAAACTTTATTTAGGATTTCAACCGCTTTATCCATATCAGGAAAAACACCGGGGTACTTTGATTCGTATTCTTCACTAGCAACAAACGATGATACATCATAATATACATTACTCTGTTTCATAGTCGTTCTAATAGATTTCAGTACTCTTCCCATCCATATATGACAGCAAACGATATTTAATTTAGCATATCTTTCAGCAATTTGCTTAATATAAAATGGATGAGAATACTGTGGATAGTAATCGTCATTCCACTCTGTATGTACTAACAAAGGTACATCATACTTAATGCAAACCTCGAAGATATCTCTTAATCTAATATCATTCATTGAGAAATCTTCATGTCCGGGATACAGTTTGACACCAACTACCTTTCCTTCAACTAGTAATTGAATTAGTTGGTTCATTTGTTCATCATATCTTTGTAATGGTGAAAATCCATAAACCATTGATAATTTTGAATCCTTCTCTACAATTTCTAAACATTGATCATTGTTGCCTATACTCGATTCAATCTCACTATCGGCAATCAGTATTCCATGATCTATCTGATTTTCTTTCATTTGCCTCTTAAGATACTCATACTTCTCATTGATAGTTTTAAATCTATCTTCCCATGGTAAATGAAGATGAGCATCAATTATTTTATAGTTTTTATCTTTTTTTCTTAACACATTTATCTCCTTATCTTATTGTTTTTGAAACCTTCTTTGTTCTAAATTAGTTTTTGTTTTCATATTATCATCCCCCTTTTCAATTATATTCATTATAGCAAACAAAAGAACCTATAACAAATCAATGTTAAAAATTCCAAAATACATTAGTCCGTAAATTTAGGCTTTAATTTATTCAAATAATTTTTGACATTATATGAAAATATTGATACTATAAAGACATCATAGACTACACGAGTAGTCTTTGGAGGTGAAAAACATGATAGAATCTATTTCGGCAAGCGATTGGGAGATAATGAGAATCCTTTGGGGAAACCCAAAGATGACATCAGGTGAAGTTCATAAAGAGCTACTTCATACCAAAAAATGGAATATAACAACAGTAAAAACATTGATCTCAAGATTACTAAAAAAAGGTTATCTACATGTAGATAAATCCCTAAGGTATCCGCGATATTCTTGTGTATTTACAGAAGAAGAATGTATCGAAAACGAGATGAAACACACTATTTATAGAATATACGGAAACACGCTTTTACACGAGTCTGAATACTTCCAGTTTTTCGGAAATTCAGAAATGGAATATGTATATGAACTAGATTCAATAACTGATTATCACTATAAGACAATTTGTAATAAAATCGGGTATGATATCGGAAAGAAACAGCAAATCATGATTCATAGAAGTTTACGTAATTTCCATAGTGCAATGGGTAAAGTGGACTCACCTGATTGGTTCAGAATGGGTAAAAATTATGGAATGTATCACATTGCCCCAAGCAAATGCTTTGAAGACCATCTATTAGAGCCATTTGTTTCATTCATCCTAGCCTTAGTAACCGTTGATAATTTACATCACGGTTTACCCTATTATTTTAAACAAGGGATATCTATATCATTATCTAGTATGAACTTAAGGGATATGATTATATCAAGTATAGATGAGATATTAGAATCAATAAATGATTTGAGGGTGTTAGATTTAAGTATAGAGGAAGACAAACTAGGAGAATCAAGACAGTTTGAAATCGCATATTTATTCACAACTTACTTAACTCATTTATTCGGAGAAGATTCGATACTCGACATTCTTCACGATAGAGTAAAACTTTCAAGTTTACTAGTTACAGTTCAGTCCACTTTTGTAGAGGATTGGAAAAAATTCATAATAGAAAAGTATATAAAGGGAGATTGAAAATGAAAAAATATTTGATTATAGTATCGGTATTTTTTGTTACTGTGTTAATAGGTTGTACTGATACATCAGATTGTGATACAGGATATCATTTGGTTGATAATCAGTGCGCTCTGATTGTTACAAATGACTACACTACACAGATTGAATACTTAGAAACAGTTTTATCTGAAATCGAATCTAATGATAATTTTACGAACACATGGTTTGAGTCAGAAAAGGAATATTACGTACAGTTTTTTACATCAAGTAATCGATATAAAATACTGAACACTGATGTTATTGAATACAATGCTCAAGATGTAATTTTTCACGAAGCTAGTATTCGTATAAAATATATAACAGATGCAATCAATAATCTTATAGAACTTGCAGAACCAGAAGAAAACACACTTACTAGTTTTGGTAGAAATGAAGTGTTGTACTACATCGAAGATGATACATTATACTTGGAAATTGAAGATACAGTTGAAAACTATTTTGGGTATTACCGTGTCAAAAAAAATGATGAAGATAAGCTCTGGTTTGATGCACTAGAGGCATCTAAAGACTCTCCTTTTTTTGGTGCAACCACAATCTACACTTTGTATGATGAAGGTAACAACTATTATGAAAGAATTATGGTTGATAACAGTGCAAATGCCTATTACTTTGAATACGACTATTCTTTCGAAGATAATGTAGTTAAAACCTTCTATACTGCAGCAATGGATACATACAATAGTTATGATATTGGAAGAGCTGAAAGACATTTTGATGATGATTATTATGTTGTTTATGGTACTAGTACATATTATGAGCATAAGTATGTTACATTATTTCACAATAACCGTCCTTCCATAAATATTGACAATGTTATTCGCTCATCAAACGAAACTGGATATACAGTTGCCTGGAACTTACTAGATATTGATGAGTGGGACTACATTGAAAATGATCGTGTTTACTTAGATTGTGGTGATTCCTTACAAATTACACCTTTCACATACCTTGAGTTTCCTTACTATGGTCCAGAGTTCACAGTCACACAAAAATTCACAACACTATTTACTAACGAGGAACTAGCTAACCCATTAGGAACCTTGGAATACGACATTTACACACTTGAGGATTACGCCATAGCTTCTGCTTTACTTGATGAATTAGCATCACAGTTTGATGTTACAACTACTACTTATACAGAGTTTGGAGTAACAAAGAATTTTTCAGATGGTTTTCATGATCGTTTTTTACCGTTTATGTCCCAAGAATATCTAGATAAAATTTTAGAATATATTGAATAGAGGAGAGTCCAATGAATATAATTATAACAGCATTTAACAATAGTAGAGTAACAGATGATATGTATCACGCTGGAAAAAGAATTTTCAAGGAGTTACCTGATACATTTCAAAATATTAAACTTAAGAAAGTTCTTCTTCCCTTATCATTTAATCTATGTTTTAAGGAACTAGAAAAACACATAGATGATGATACAAAAGCCATCATTTCTCTTGGATCGGCGGGTGGACATCACTTTTCGATTGAACGCGTAGCAATAAATATAATGAACTCTAATGGAGTTGACAATAACGACTATCAACCACAGGATGAAAAGATTGATAAAAAGGGGAAAAACGCATACTTCTCAAACCTAAATATAAGGGGTATAGAACAAGTTTTGAAACAGGCAGAACTACCGGCAGTCATCAGTAACTCTGCAGGAGTAGCTCTATGTAATAATATATTGTATCTTGTAGCTCAGTATAATGATCAAACTAATAAGGATATGCAATATGGATTTATTCATATTCCTCATATTGATCACGAGAAAAACAAAAATTATTTTACATTACCATTAGATCTCCTATATAAGGGAATCCAAATAGTTCTTAGTGAAACAATCAAATCACTTACATAAGGAGGATATATGAAAGCATTATTTCATCAAAGTCAAATCTATATGTTTCTACATTTATGTGAAACGAATGATGTCGAAAGAAAAATTCTAGATTGTGGGGCAGGGGGATACAAGCCTCCACTCGCCATATTTAAGGACCATGATTATGAGACTTTTGGAATCGAGATAAACAATGACGCGATAAAGAAAGCCAACAAGTTTGAGCAAAAATATAAATATAACCTTAATATCAAGCAAGGTGATATAAGACAGCTTCCCTTTGAAGACAATACATTTGGTGCAGTATACTCTTATAACACATTGTTTCACATGATGAAAAGCGATATTTACCAAAGCATCAAGGAAATGTCTCGTGTTTTAAAACCTGGAGGATTACTATACTTCAATCTATTGTCAACTAATGACTCAACAGTATCAAATGGAAGAGACTTAGGAAAACATGAAATGGAGCAAACAGAACATGGTTCTCTTGTAATACATAGTTATTTCGGTTCGAATGAAGCGGAAGTTGTATTTGAAGAACATCATATTTCTGTCGGTTGTAAAAACACCATAACAACTGAAATTCCTAATGAGAACAACACAAGTAGATTCGAAACCATTGAATACGTATTAAGTAAGGAATAGTAAATAATATTACATATAACTTTATCTAAACAAAAGACATACTGGATATAGAACAATCCAATATGTCTTTTTAAGTGTTTAATTGGTTTAATTAGATATTTAAACATTATACTATATAATCCGCTTCGTTGTATCGCATTTAGGTGCAACTCATTATTATGTGCATATGATATCACTGGTATCCACTGTTTAATTTCCATCACAGTCCATATCTCGTGTCATAAAAAAACAGACCAATAAATGGTCTGTTTGATTAGTTAAGATAAAGTGGTTCTTGATAAATCATACCTTCGTATAAGAAAAAACCGAATGTATCAATATGGTGTTCTGACATTCCTCCGAGAAATGCTCTTCGGTAAATCATGTAGTTATCATCGTATTCTTGATCATTTAATAGATATTCTAGATACGATATTTCTACAAAGCCTACATACTTACTAACTATCCCTATGTCAGATTTCTCTAGAACATAATATTTGTCACCTATATCTAAGTTGTAATTTTTTGAATCTGTGTCAAAGCTTGATACATAATACGTTGCGTGAACGGATTCTAAAAACCAATACTTTATGATATTGTTTCTTGTTTCAATTTCATCCAATACTTGTGTTTGCATCTGAGTGATTAGGTATCCAAAATCAGAGTGTTTGTTGTATGTTGTGATAACTTTATTACTATACTCTGTGAATTCATTGTTTTCGTGAACTTCGATGGTTTCGATTGATCGTTTTATTCGATAGGTTGCATCGTAATCATAGTATCCACTCCAAGAGCCACTGATAACAAAATCATCATTGTTTCTTTGAATAGTAGCATACAGTTCTGTTTTTAGTTCCTCTTCTTCGGTAAACTCCTTGTAGATTTCATATGTATCTTCTGAAACGTCAACTTGGTAATATCTTGTGATGGTCTGACTTCCATTTGTGAAATCTGCATGAACCAAGTTAAATGTGTTTGTTTTAGTACTTTCTTGTATTGGCATCAATGTTGTTGTAACGACTTGTTCAAATGTAGGTTTGTAGGTATTTTCGTACATGGTAATTGAGGATGTCAAGTTGCTGCTTTCTCGAGTTTCACTTTCAATGTTTGTCACAGTAGTTTTTTTGACTTCTGCTCTTGTAATTTTGTGATTCTCATTGTAATCAATTATCTTGGTTGTTAGGATATCTGTTTGAAATATCACTTCATACTTGATGTCTTCTGCTGTATCAAAGACGAAGTTATCAAACTTTGCTTTGATTGTTTCTGTTACTTCAAAAACCAATTTCTTGTCTGTTTTTTCAATAACAGTTACATCTCCACATTGATTGTAGTACTCACTAACGTAAATCATATTCCCATAATCATCATATTGTACACACCCTTTGATTTGAGGGTTGTTTGTATAGTTGATGAATCCAACTTGGTACATGCTGGTTCCTATTAGGACACCAGCAAAGACAGTGATTTTTAATACTTGAACTATAGTTTCTTTGGTACTTGTTAGTTCAAACTTTTTAATGGTATCTTTGGCGATTAAGTTGGTTAAGTTAAAGACTAATATCCCTATTACGATAAACAGAGATATTTGTTGTAAATAGACAACTTCTTGCCTGTAGTTATTTCCAAATAAATACGTTGTTATGTAAATAGCCGAACATATTATTAATATAATGTTTTTTGTGATTTTCATGTGTTATCCTTTCGTTTTTATTTTGCGTTCTAAGTAATTTAAACACAAAATCAACAACGGATAACACAATTAAGTTTGAAGATGTTTTGTTGTTGTACTAGTCTTATGTATACTGGAACAACTCTCTCTAAATTGGGAAGAGATAGATCCAGTTTTGGTAATGTAACGGTTAGTTTTACCATGCATAAGGCTGGCAAATAGATTAATACAATAGAAAATAAAACGGTGATACTAGCAACAAGTAAGATCATTGTGATATCAGATGATATCGATGTTCTTGTTAGAATTGGAATTTCTAGGAATGTAGCTAGTTGCCTTAAAGACATAAATAAAAGTATCAAAAACATGATTAGATTTGATACTTTTTGTTTGGTTTTATTCATATAATCTCCTCCTTCCTTTTGAATTACTCCTATTATATCACAAACTTACGATGATGAGAATTTTTGTTTACTTGATGTAGTTTATGTACTCGTTAGGTTGATAATACTTCAACACACGCAATAATCGTAAGGTGTTCCAACGACTGAGGTCCCCCAATTTTTTCAATATCAGAATGGACTTTACCAGCGTGTTTTTTAGAACAGGCCAGGTTCCATCTTTACGTTGTTTTTTGCGTAGGATATTCAGTGCTTCTTCCATACGAATGTTATATGGTACTTCTGCGATTCTTAAGGCTTCTAGACATCTTAGAACTGTCAATATAATTTAAGAAAATATGATAATTGTATGATATCAAAAGACATTAAAACTAATCCCTTTCAAAGGGCTTTGTTATGCTATGTATATCATTAGTTGCAACTATTTGTGATACGGCTCGTTGTAACGCTTTTAGTTGCAACTTATTACTATATTTATAACATTTCCATTATTCTGCTTTTCTCATTAGAACCCGTAGTATTAAGTCTTAAAATCTTTACATTATATTTCCTCAATATATTGTCCTTCATTCTATCTCTCTTCAATTGTATCTCATTTTTATTATGGTATGCATAACCGTCAACTTCAATAACCAATGCAGGTTGCTTAGAGAGTTTATTATATATAAGAAAATCAACATGAGTTAAATAGTTCGACGCATATCGTTTCTCTTTTTCTGATAATAGATTATATTCTTTTATTATCTTCCTTAATGGGTAATGTAATAAAACAGACAATGTAGAATAGTTATCTTCCATAAATATCTCTGATATGAGCTCATATACTATGTTTTCCGATTTGAACTCAGTTACTTTTCTTGGATTTTTATACTTTAATAATATCTTCTCAGACTGCCTTTTATACAAAGCATCAAAAACACTCAATATACTACTTTCTTGTACATCATAATTATTGTACTTTATATACGAAACCAGATCCGAAACATTAGTTCTCTTATTTTCTAACATATCTTTTGAAGTAACCAAAACCAGTTTTTTCTTTGCTCTCGAAACAGCTACATTTATAAGATTTTTATCATCAACAAATGAGTTAGCCTCAATTGAGTTAGAAACTGTTGAGATAATAATTACATCTCTTTCTCTACCTTGGTATTTATGAACTGTATCAGCATCAATTTCACATTCACTAAATTCTTCAATCAACCTATTAGCTTGTTCTCGAAACGGTGTAATAATCCCTATACTATATTCTTGATCAATAGTTGGCAAGATTTCATTGACAATAATATCAATTTGCCTTTGATTGAAATTACCTCTTGCATGATTTCCCTCAGGTGAAACATATACAGATAAGGTATTCTCTTCTGTGCCACTAGTATGTATTATCAGCTCCGAATTATAGAACTTCTTATTACAATATCCAATAATATCAGGGTTGCATCGATAATGTTCTCTTAGAAGAGTTGATGCTATATGTTCTTTGTATAGTCCCTTCATTGAATCAAGTAGTGAACTAGTATATTTATAACATTCTCTTATATCATATTTACTAAATACTAGTGTTGTCATTTTCTTGACTTCTGAATTTACTACATGAGGCAACTGCATAGAATCGCCAACAATTACTGCATTATTAGCTACAGATAATGCTAAAGCACCAGAAACAATGTCTACTTGAGAAGACTCGTCAATTACTACATAATCATAGAGGTACTCGTTTAGACTAATACTTCTGAGCGAGTGTGTGGTACTTAGTATAACAGGATAATCCTTTACAAAATCATCTAATCTAAAATATAAATCCTTACTATCATACGATCGTCTGATTGTTTTACCTTTGTATTTTTTATGAAGTACTGCCTTAAAGAATTTCATAGACATTCTTTGGTAATTATTTTTCTTGTCTTCAAAGTTATTACTCTCCAGAACACGAGAGATGTCACTGATTCTAGATTTTAATCTCTTAATTTGATTAATATAATACCAATTATTCAACTCCTCAATAGTGTTCTCTCTTGATTTAAAGAAAACAGACTCATAAGTTACTCTATATTTAAAGTAAAATAGGATCTTAAAGAATCTAGTTGCCTTCTTATAAGTTTTTATCTCCTCTATTAAATCTAATATAGTTTCAGAAGACAATCTTGCTAAAGATTTATTGTCCTTATAATCAATATCAGTATACTCACTTGTAAAATGTTTATATTCTGTATTAACATCCTTTAGTTGTAAAGTTAACTCAGATTTTTGGTTAATTTTTTCATTTAAGAGAAGCAATTCCTTAAGTGCACCCTTCAGAGTGTAGTAGTAAGTGTTTAATTTTGAAGTTGGAAGTGCCCAATCTTCCATATCGGGATAAGAACCTAATTGTGTTTCAAGAAACTTTTCTTTATTCTCTCTCGAACCTAAAAACGCAGAAATAAAGGATAAACCATACTCATCCAATTTCTCTTGTACATTTACTGTTGCAGAATTATTATTTGAGACAATAGCAATCGTCTTATCCTTAATAATTGCGTTTGCAATTATATTCAATATTGTTTGAGTTTTCCCCGTTCCTGGTGGCCCCTCAATCAAACTCATCTTGTTGTAGATGGCCTTCCGAGTGGCTTTCTCCTGGCTAATATTAAACCCAAAAGGGAGAATGATATTATCAGTATCGTTTTGAACTCTGGTATATTTTTGGTTAACAAATTGATGTAAAATAGACTGTTTATTAATATCAATCATTGAATCGAATTGATTACCCAAAAAGCTGGAATCATCATCGACTTTGATTTTTAGTAAATTCGCAACTTCCTTCAGGTAGTTAAACACATCTGTTGATTTTCTTGTTTTATCAATTGAATTTAACCTTACATCTGATTTATAACAAACTCTACTACTCTTATTACTAAACAGCAACTTAGCATATCCTTTAAAATACAAAATCTGGTAAACATTATACACATGTTCACCAGATATTTTTAATTCCATGTTTTTAGTACTTACCACTTCTGGGTCGTACAACTTTTCAACATTATTATATCCGTAGGTATATGTCTTACCAGTATTAAAAGTAACATGCCACATGCCCTCATTATATTGAACAGATTTGACATCGTTTGTTTTATCCTTGTTTTTAATTAGAATAAGCCATTTTTTTTCATACATACAGCCACCCTCTTACATATTACTTGTTATTTATCTAAAAACTTAGTAATTTCTCCAACAAGATATTTACCCCACAACTCTGTTTTGGCTGGACCAATTCCTGTTATCGCTAACAATTCACTTTCTGTTTTCGGAACTTTTTCTACAATTTTTTCTAGAGTTTTATTATTAAAGACATTGTATAATTTATCTATTTTATTATACGATGCAATTTTTTTTCTAGTTTCTTTTAAGAATAGCGTAAATTCCTCTGGATTCACTTTAGTTACATCGGGTTCTTGTGGTTTAATTGGTTCTAACTTTAAAAATACTCTTACTCTATTTACCAAGTACTCACCAAATAAATCTACTTTCTTTTGGTCAAAACCTCTTACTTCAAGTAACTTCTCTAATGTAGTTGGTTTCTTGTTTATGATATCCTCTATTGTTTTATCATTGTATACAAGATATACAGGAGATATTTTATTATATTTCGATATGTTCATTCTCTCTTTTTTTAACATACTAACAAACTTTGTGTTTTCTTTGAAAGATCCCTTTTTCTTTTTACTAGTTTCAAATGCAATGTTACTGTAATTTGATTGCATCACATCTCTATTAAGTTTCTCATCTAAATCCTTAATGAACTCAATGATGTCTTCTCTATAATATGTCTGTATATCTTCATTAACAATATAAGCTAGCCCTCTACCTGTTAATTGGTGTTGTTCTGCTGATGTAAACAGGTATAAGTTTGGCTTTTTAGTATCAAAATCAAATAAACCATAATGCTTGACACCTTTTTGCATTTTCATTAATTCATTTTCACCTAATACGGTTTTAGGTCCATATCTTTTACACTGGACACCAAATCTATTGGTTGGATTGTCCTTGTCCCATAGTATTATGTCAACACCATAGTCATTCTTCTCTGTTAACTCGCCCTCATAGCCTTGATACTCTTTCATATACTTAAAAATGAACAATTCAAATTGCTCACCAGTCATTTCATCTACTTCTTTAATTGATTTTGGATAATCAAAATCTCTTTTTTTACCTAACTTTATTTTTATTGCCATGATTTTCCTCCTAAAAAAAAACAGTCTTACAAGGACTATTCGATTTTCTCCCTTGTTTTCTTATTTACATTATATCATACTTTATTATAAAAGACAGGTCATGAATGTTTAAAACAATAAAGCCTGTGAAGTCTTTGTTATACCGTGCGTCTAGTAAGTTGCAACTAAATGCGATACTGCTCGTTGTAACGGTAGTTAGTTGCGACTTTGTTTATAATACATATCATTTCTCATAACCATTCCACTTATCATGGATTTCTTCCCTTTCCTCATCTACATCAACTTCCAAATAATTCTGTATTTTTCTCTCTTTAAACTTTGTAATACCTCCTACTAAAGCAAATATCACCAATGAGATCAAAGAGGCTAGTAAAATGTAAAGACTCAAATCAGATTCAACATTGGAATCAACAATATAGGTAAGCAACAACCCTCCAGAAAACATAAGGAAGAATATAACAACAAACATATAAAGAATCTGAATACTTCTTACCTGTGATGCAGTGAAACCAATGGCTTCTCCATCATTAAGTCTAAAACAATATAAATCATTTTTACGTTCAACTTCTTTTATCCTACTCTCAAAATGATCATAACGTTCTTTGAACCTAGAGTAATGTGGAACTACATCAATTGCCATATTCATTCCTAAAGGGCTTTTACAATCCGAAAAATAGTCATCAAACATTTGAGGATCAAACTCATCAATGATTGCTAATGATTCTCCCAAAATCATACTTCCAGCACTTATACCAATCAGAACTCTCTTTTTGGCGAATTTCCTCACAATCAAATTTAGTTCTGTACTTTTGTATATCTCTTTTAAAAGTTTATAAGGATTTCCCCCACCTAAAACCATAACATCGTACTTTTCAAGTAGGTTAAAATCATCAAACTCAAAATCAAACAAGTCACTTTCAAGATTCAATCTAGAAAGTTGTTGTTTAATTTCAGGTATATGTTTATCTTCACTTTTGTAAGAGGATGCAGTTGTAACGATAACTGCTCTTTTTGCTCTTCTTGGTAGTACTAACTTCATCTTATCGATAAGTTCCTCAGTACATAATCCATTAGATGTTTGAATAATCATTTAAACCCCTCCTATGAAGTTTATATTCAGTCTTCAATAATCTCATAAACTTTCTTATACTTCTCTGTTATTACTAAAGGTAGTTTTACATCCCCTATAGTTTCTTTCAACTTTCCACTAATTTCTACAAATTCTTCACCAGGATTAGCTCCGTGATGCAATCCACTTATTAGCCCCATTAAGAATCCAATTCCGGGATAAGGTATACCTATTGCAGAAACTCCTAAATTTTTCATAAACTTTAACAGTCCACTTTTAGGCTTACCTGTAATTTCAGACAAAAGACTAAACATTATATCTTTACCATCATTATTTCTTATAATCCAATCATATAGTGATTTTCTCTTGTTTTTAAACAAAATTTCCATCAATCCTGAATAGTCAATTATTGATAAATTTAACATCAAACTTATATCCGGTATGCTTACTTTAGTCAGCAGTTGATTAAGTTTGATTATATTATCAACTGCTTGTGTCTTAGTATTTGTACTTACAAGACAATCTCTGATAAAGTCATCAACATACACAAATTCAATATTAAGATTCTTTGCTATATAATAAGCTCTTCTACCTTCTAAATACGCACTAATCAATCCATCATCCTCTTGCTTGTAAAAACCATTTTCTAAGTCGACTCCAAGTTTATCCGCAATCCCTTTTTCTCGAAACTCAATGTTAACTAAATCTAAAAAGTCTTTAAAATAATTTTGTGTAAACCTACAAGATAATCTATAAATAGTTTTTAGACACTTATTATCAAGAGTATCATTCCTAACAAACCCTTTGACTAAATATTTTTTTAAGTCGTTTTTATTTTTAATCGGTATTGTGGATCCTTCTCCAGCAGCTAAGTTCACATATGATTTATGTTCTTTAATTCCAAATAGAAAGTCTTTTGAATAAACATATGATATTTTTCCTTTTCTAATTAAATTCTTTGTAGTTAGTTCATCCCTTTGTAATAATTGATCAATGACAACAGGTAACTCAAAGACATCAAAATAAACAATATCATACAATGCTAAACACTCAATAATTTTGTCTGTTTTAACTTTCAATAACAAATTAAGGTCATCAGTACCAAGCTTAAATTCTTGATAATAAGGGATTTTCCCTGAAAAATTAATTTTCTTCCTATAATCATTACTCCTAAAAATGTTTGGTAGATATATTCTATTCATATTTACCTCTCCTTAAATAACTGGTTACCCAGTATATAGGTTGAATAACTGAACCCTAAGATTAATTATTTGTCCTGGAGTTTTATCAGATACATATTGACATGCAAATTCATTACCATTAATAAGTTCAACTCTTCTTATCAAAGGAAAATCGTTTAATTTCTCACCAATTGTTTTAATTACTGAAAGGAAGTCTTTGTTTCTCACAAAGTATATCAATGCAGTCTTACAGTCTCTCCATGTTAAATAACTATCTAGTTGCAGAATATCTTCTTCAACTTTGCCAGGTCCTCTCCAAATCTTACACTCTCCAACAAATGCTGCTCTATTCTGTTTCTCTATACATATATCTGTTTTACCTTTATTTCTAAAAGCTTCACCATTTGCAGTTCCCAAGTAGACACCATTTAAGGCTGCTAATATTAAATTTCTAAGATCTTCTTCATGAAGTCCTTGAAAAGTAGTTGGTGTTCTTTCATATGTCATACAGTTGTGTTTAATAGTAAACAAGATCTCATTGTACTCTTTGCTTGAGATATAGTAATTATCCTCTTTATTGTATTTATGAGATATAGGAGCAATTCTTTTCTTTGTTTTGATTTGTTGGTGTACTTCCTCTGATTTATCGACCTTTACCTCAAACATTTTTGCAATATCAAAGTAATTATTCATTCTATTTTTACGTTTATCAAGTTCTTTTTTTAGCAAATCTCTTAATCCACTATTAAATGGTGTTATCTCATTGTTCACTCGCATCACGTTACCCAAAAAACTTTGAAATTCACGTTTAACTTCGCTCATTAATCGTTCTTTATCTTGTTCCGATTTCATGTTATCAGCAAACAAACTCTTTTTTATCACAATAAATGAACCACTGATACTAAAGTCGCGAAATGAAGATAATGTAACTGTTGATGGTTGGCATTTAAATAATTCTTTGTCACCTTTAAAAGGATAGAAAAAAGTAAAAGAATATCCATCTACATCAACATATTCTTTTCCATTGATACCTCTCCAAAAGGGTTCAACAAACCTTTTCACTTTTCCCTGTTTCACTACTCTCTTACTATAATCTTCTTCCTTTACATCTAAAGTATCAATTTCAAATTTAGTAATTCCATTATCAATCAGAATTTCCTCACTATTCGACATAACTTCGTCATCGCTTAAGTTATCAATATACTTTGCAGCTTCGTTCCTTTGATTTTCAAGAACTTTATATAGCGAATACATACTAAAAAATTCCATAATCTTCCTCCTTAAATTCAACCCTCAAAAGAGGATTGCATAGTTTTCCCCTTAAGTTTCTTATTTATATTATATCATAAATTACCATAAATAACAGGTCATACAAGGTCTAAATAAAAAAGCCCAAAAGGGCTTTGTTATGCTGTGTGTGTCATTAGTTGCAATTACCTATGATACGGCTCGTTGTATCATCTTTAGTTGCAACCTATTATGTTATTCATATTATTAATTGCTGTTTGTGTAAAAATCATCACCGAGGTTGCAAATTAACTGCTCATTTTCATGTTTTTCCAGTATATGAATCATTTTCTCGTTTGGAGCAAACCAAGTTTTATAATTATCATCTGTGACAAAATTATTATTAATGATGGTTGTGATTTGTGGCTGTTCATGTGCATCCATATAAACTCCATGCTCTTCCATATAGGATAAAACATAATCTCTTAACCACACAATTCTTGAAATCATTACTCTATTTTTGGTCTTTCCAAAGGTTACTTTATCAAAAACATCTAAGTATGCTTTTATCATAAATCCACCATAAGCTTCTGATTTCATTGTGACATACATCACGTCTTTTATAATTTTGGTTAAATTCTTCTTATCACTTTTTTTAATTCCATATATTAAAACACAAAAGCGAGAGATATCATGCATAAGAATAAGTAGTTTCTTCCTATTTACTATTTCAAAATTTGCATGCCAAGCATAAATATCATTATCGGTATTCTTATTAACTGGTTCTATTCCGAAAAAGTCTAGAACTTTTTTTGTAGATTGTATATGCATATGAACACTCCTTTACTATTTTTGTATTTATGGTTTTAAACATCCGATTGGTATTACTAAAACACCATCTTCTCTTTTATAGGCATACTTTGTGCCGGTTATAACAGCTAGAAATGTCGGTTTACTCATTTTATCAGTATAGATTTTCTTTTCAAGTTTTAAAAGGTTCTCTGCTCCCTCATCAATTCTATTTTGTCCTAACTTCACTTCAATAGCTCCCCAATTACCATTGTCAAGATGAATAATCGCATCAGCTTCGAGACCTGTTTTATCCCTATAATGAAAAACTCTACCTTCTAGACTTTGAGAATATATTCTTAAATCTCTAACAACTAATGACTCAAAGAGAAATCCAAAAGTGTTTAAATCTAATATTAAATCTTTAGGACTTGCATTTAGCATTTTTGCTGCAATTGCAGGGTCAGTAAAATGCCTTGTATTTGAAGTTCTAATTGCTGTTTTAGATCTAAGTAATGGACTCCACGCAGTTAAATCTTCAACAACAAATAACTTTTCAAGTGCTTTCAGATAATTAGATAATGTATCGATATCCATAGTTTCATTATTTGCTTTTATGTCTTTTAATATTGTTGCCATACTTGCTTGAGTTGCTATATGCCTTGAAAAAGATCTCATTATCGCTAAAGTCTTTCCTTCATCTCTTTTTATACCGTCAACTTCACATATATCTGAATTTGCGATTGTATTACAATATCCTGCTATTTGTTTCATCACAGTTTTTTTACTTTTATTAATAGTACTTGGCCATCCACCACGAACTACTAGGTCTGCTATATCCGTTAATCCTAGATCTGATTGTGCTCCAATATTATCTTTACCTTCAAATAAATCACCTAAACTGACAGCCCCATTTGAGTCTTTTGATTCAAATAATGACATGGTCCTCATTGTTAGTCTAGATATTCTACCAGCACCTGAATGAGATATCTTGCTTTCATCAACTACTGTTGAACCCGTCAAAATATACAATCCTTCAGTACTTTTTTGATCTACATCAAATCTTATGGCATCCCAAAGTTGAGGGGCCATTTGCCATTCGTCTATTAGTCTTGGTTTTTCACCATTCAACAGTAAAGAAGGTTGGACTTGTGCTAATTGCAAGTTATTTTGTTTTTCATCTGGTTGTTGCATATATAGGACACTCTTTGCAAGTTGCTTTGCAGTAGTGGTTTTTCCACACCATTTAGGTCCAGTAATCAAAACAGCACCAAATGCTTCCAATTCTTCATTTAATATATCATCCATAATTCTTCTATAGTATTTATTCATATATATCACCCACTTATATATTATCATTTATTCTGAATACAGTCAATATTTTTCCGTGATTTGGACCAAGTAAGTTCCGTGATTTGGACTAAGTAAGTTCCGTGATTTGGACCAAATTAATTCCGTGAGTTGGCTATACAAAAACATACTAAAAGGAATGACTCCTTTTGAATTCTCAGATCATTCCTTATGTTCATCCTAATTATTAATACCTAGTCCAACTTTATGGATTCGGTACATCGTTGTGTCATATTTAGTTACAATTTATTAATACTATTATATCATGTCAAACTTTTGAGCACAAATATTATCTGTTGATAAATCAATAAACTCATCAACAATATCAAACAGTTCTTCGTTATGACTAATCAAAATGATAATTGCATCATTTTTTCGTTTAGATAGTTCTTGTTTTAACACATTAATGCTTGGAGTATCAAGTACTGAAATAGGTTCATCCATAATGATAAGTGAAGGATTCTTCAAAACACCTCTTATGATCGATACTTTTTGCTTCTCTCTGCCAATATCTACAATAGACACAAATAAATAAACTCTTCAACATGTAACTAGTTGCATTATTCAAAAACAACTAATTATTTTCTTCGATTATTTTAACTATGCCATTGCTACCGTCAATCTCTAGGAGATCACCATCTTTGATGATATCCATCACACCGATTAGACCGCTTACACATGGAATCCCATACTCGCGAGCAATAATTCCACCGTGTTGGAGCGGTCCGCCGACTTCCATTACAACGCCTGCAGCATTGATAAATATCGGCGTCCATGAAGGCTCGGTTGTCGGCACTACCAAAATTTCTCCCGGAAGAAGTGGTTTTTCATAAGGCAGCCTTAACACCTTTGCTCTGCCTGTTGCCTTACCTGATGCTATAGGTGAGCCTTGCAAATCACCGTCTTTTAGTTCTAATATCGGTCTGAATATCTTACCGCGACTGTCGATAACAAGAGGAAAATCTTTGACGTCTTTTAACTTACCTACCTGAGCCATATACTTCTCTCTTAAAACACGAATATCGATATCTTCGCCTTTTTGCACTCTTGTTACATCATCCACCATAAGGTCAAAGATATGTTTTTTATCATCAAGTCTGCCTTCTTTTACAAATCTTTCTCCTACTTCAAGCATAAGGTCATGGAACTTAGAGAATATCCTGACGATGATGTATTTAGGATGCTCTCTGTATCCAAGTGTGCTTTGGAGGGTACGGGCAGTTTTTACAAATTTCTTTTCAAAACCTTTACCCTTAGTCTTAGCATATGAATGTAGTTTATCATACGCTATCTGTCTTCGTTCTTTGACGTCCAATATCCTGCTGTCGTCTACATTGATGTTGATTAGTTTTTCATAGAGAATCGAGTAGTTTTCATAGAGTCTCTCACTCGCTATATCGATTTCTTTAAATCCTCTGCAGCCATATTTCTCGACAAACGCATCGAATTTCCTTAAAAATTCATCTGAGAAGCCTCTATTTTCTACCTTATCTAAAAACTCCTGTTCACTTCTAATCGCTTTAAAATCAGAGGATGATGCCAAATCAAACAGCATATGTCCCATCTCGCTTGTTGGGTTTCCATCGAGATCCATGCTCATTGCAGTAACTAAATCCTCAACCCCTGAACCTTTAAACAGTTTATTAATCTTATTTACTGCAAGCATACCTGCCACCATAAACCCGACATCTTTAAAAATGCTGTTAAGGTCACTGATTATAATATCAAACATCTCTTGCAAGGTCATGTTGGAATTAAGATTATTTACTTTTGCAATCAGTTCGTCGCATGTTTGTAAATAGTTTTCTATTAAATCCTTCGGTTCAGATTTTATTGCTTTTAATACGGCGGGAAGCATCCCTAAAGAAACTTTAAGCATTGCCTTTTTCATGCCTTTGAGAGACTCTGGCTTTTTCTTTAATTCATATTCCTTTATATCAATATTCTTAAAGATTTTGCCAAGCCCTTTGTCATGGTTTATAAGCATACCGTTACCGGCAGTTTTGCCCAGACTGGCGAAAAGCCTTGGCACGTTAATATATTGCCTGCCGTAAATAGCTGGGGCACTGCCGTCAAGGCCGCTTGTCATTATTCCGCCAGTTTTGATGTCAAACATCCTGCTAAAAACGTCCATTCCTAAAACCGACATATTATCACTGAATCCTTGCGTCAACCCCATGAGGTCAACGTAGATATCCTTTCCTTCACCTGGCTTTGTCATTAACTCGTCATATAGGGGAACGTATGTAGTAATAGGTCTGCTTTGTAATAAATAGAGTTTTCCGTTTTCATATGCCCACTCTGTATCCATAGGCTTGTCATAATGCTCTTCACATTTCTTGATAAGGAAAGAAAGCTCTAAGATTTGCTTATCCGAAAGTGCTTGCTCTTTAGCATTTAAGTTTTGCTTTTCTTGCGTCCCTCCGTCGCTGTTAAGATGAATAGCTATTTTCTTTTCATTTACCTGTTTTTCAATTATCTTGTTCTTTACACTATCAACAACATAAGTATCAGGAGTAACGATACCCGACACGATAGCTTCACCTAGACCAAATGATGCATTTATCACTACCTCATCAAAGCAGTTGTTAAGTGGGTTGAGCGAAAAGCCCACACCACTCACATCAGATGCTATTTGTCTTTGGACAATAACTGCAATACTTGTGCCATCTAGTTCCATACCATTTTTGCGTTTATATTCCATTACCCTAAAATCAAAACAGGAAGAAAACGCATGAGCAACAGCTTTTTCAAGACCATCACGCAACACCCCAAGTGATGTCTCATACATACCTGCAAAGCTGGTACCTTCTAAATCTTCTTCAGGTGATGATGAACGTACAGCAAAAATATCGCCTTTAAGTGATTTCATTTCTAATAAAAAGGCATCTTTCATTTTATCTGAGAAAGTCATATTTTTTGCATCACTCACGATTAAATCACAGTTTTGCTTTGTTGTTTCTTCTAACATCTTATGCCACTTAGCACTTGACTTGATTTGAGTTAACCACGCATCAAAGAATTCAACTGATAAGGCAATACCCTCCGGTACAGGAAAGTTTGCCATTGAAGTTTCTATTAAGGCTTTTGCCTTTCCACCTACTTGATTCAGTTTTGGTACTTCACTTCCATTAAACTTATAAATCATAATAACCTCCTTATAGCTTTTATCTATAATCAGTTTAAAAATCTTCCATTTTTTTAATTTTATTTATAAAACTGCCTTTCTATAATATCCATATATGAGCAGAACTCATCCTTAAAACTATCCATTTTTTCATTAAAGTTACCCACACTTTGGTTATCAATTAATTCTTGCATCATGCCCTTTGTAGTCCAACGCACGATATTTACCATTTCTTTAAAATCAACTCCCTCTTTTACGACATCAAAATCAATGTTTTGACAGTAAAGTTTATCACGGAATCCTGAATAATCGCTTTCAAATTCAGTTTTGATTTTTTTTGAATAAACATGAGAGCGATACTTATTTAAAAAATCAAGCATATATGGATATACTCTTATTACTTCAAGCTTGTCATATAAAGCTTTCTTATATCGATTAATAAAATTTAAGTTCTCCCAGTCAACACTCTTCTCAGTTTCAAGAATAAATATTACCTGTGATTGATAAATTAGATACTCAAACAACTCCTCTTTATTCCTAAAATAATAATATAAAACACCTCTAGGGACTCCTGCCTTCTTGACAATCATATTCGTTGATGCTTTATCATAATCGTTGTTACTAAACACCTCTAATGCTGAAATCGCGATACGTTTGACCTTCTCATTCTCAAAGTCTATATGTGAAAAATTTCCCATTTAATTAACCCTCCTCACTCTGACAGAAGTTGTCTAATTCAATTATACACATTCTGACAGAAGCTGTCAACTTCATATCAAAAGAATTTTGTGATTGAACATAAGAAAAAGAACTCAGCATAAGTCAAGTTCCTTTAATAATAACTGTTATTCTTTTTAATTGAGTAGTCATCAGCACTCCACATATGTAGAGGCTGTAAAGAATAAATAAATCCTTTCCTAATATACTTGGTGGTCCAAGTGTACGGTTCGCTGTACATGATTCTAAACAATTATATATTCTCTGACAACTCTGAATTTGTCTTTCAATATACGTAGTTTATTCTAAATAATCTTAAGCCTCTTTGTTACGCCATTTATAACATACACAATCCCTATTTATGATACGGCTCGTCGTTGTTTATTCTAAATGAACTATTTTATCTATCTAGTTTTCTGTTTTGCAGATTATTAATTTAATAATACATTTTACTGAATAGTTACAGATAGTTCTTTTGTAGTTGCGTTTCCAAGTGAATCTTCAACTTTGAAAGTAACTGTGTATACTCCTGGGAGTGTAGAGTTTGTTAGATTATGTGTGATAGTTATAATAAATTCTTCAGGATAGAAGTATTCTGGTGACTCAACAGGATCTATTAATGCATGAAAATCATATGATTCTACTTCTGTTTGATTTATTGTTACTTCAGAAACTGTTAAATCAAACCTTGGTCCAATTTCTTCACTCTGGCTCCACATTGTATTTGATGAATCATCACCAAAGTAAGTAGTGAATAGGTTCATTACTTCGTCAAAATGATTTCCTGTATCACGAAGATAAATGTATGGTCCATTTTCATTAACACGTTTAATAATATTATCTTCGTTGTTAAGAAACTCATCCCAGTCACCTAGTTCATTTGGGAGACTCTTTGATTTTATCCATACATCATTATTACCTGAGTTTACTGGAAAACTTAAAGAAAATAGAAAATCATTAAATCCAACACGAAAGATTCTTATATCACATATTCTTGTATCAAAATCTCTTTCTATTTGATAATAATATAGTGTTTTTGATGAATAGTCCATTATGAAAATATACGTTTCAGGTCCTTTTGTAATCATTACAATCATATTCTCATTGACATAACGAATAGATTGATTCTCTAAATCAAGTTCTCCTGAGTTTATCCAATCATAAATATCTTTCCATGTTAGTTTACTTCCTAGTATTTCTTTAGCTACTGTATCATATTTTATCGTTTCATTTACTTCACTACCACTTATCTCATATATTACTACATCACCATCAATGGTAAATTTCATTCTATGATCATTATATGAGAATGATGTTTTATTGTCGGGATTTATCTCTTTTAAGTTTAAGTATTGGTTTACCTCATCAGGAAAGTATCCCCACTCCCGATGCATACTCATAAAGTGATTATAAATGTCAGGACTATACAATAGATTATCTGTATCTAATAAATATTCATTTTCACTTGTGTACTCACTAAATATGTAAGCTTGTAGTGTCGTTATTGGATTATCTAAATCGATATACATTTCTTGGATAGCATCACTTACTTCTACTAACAACTCCTCATTGGGTTTTTTGGTACAACCAGTTAGAAGTACTAATAGTAGTGTTATTATTAATATTTTTTTCATTTTATTACCTTCCTTATTTGAACTAATCGTTATACTCCTTAATGTCATCTTTACTAAAATCATTAGAATCTACGATTCCTTCATATCCAAATGTATTATTGCCAATTGGAACTAAATACACATAAATATCTTCCTCAGTGTATTTACCTAAAACTGTCGTAGACTCCATATCATATAAATCATCAGGAAAAGAAGAATCTATATAATTAAACAAATCATTATATGTAAGTTCTTCTCCTTCTTCACATCCATCAGATAGACAATAATAAGAAATACTACGATGCATATCCAATACATCTTGTGCTATGTTTGCCTTTTCCTCTTCATCCTTCAAATTAGTACAACCACTTAATAGTGCAAATAAGAAAACAATTGATAGTGTTATTGTTTTTTTCATAAATATCCTCTCCCATTAAAAAAATAACCTCTCTATAAATATTCTATCATACTCATTTTTATTTATTGCAAAATACTTATAAAATCAATAATAAAAAGCCCTTTTCGGGCTTATATTATATTTACTGATAATAATTTGATTGTGATTGAAACAATTGATAGTACATTCCATCAGTAATTTTCATTAAATTATTGTGAGTATCTATATGTTTTAACTCACCTTGATCAAGAACAATGATTTTATCACAGAATTTACTTGATGACATTCTGTGGGAAATATAAATCGTTGTTTTATCTTTAACTAAATCATTAAAATTCTCATAGATTTCTGCTTCTGCGAGTGGATCAAGTGCACTTGTTGGTTCATCAAGAATTGTTAATGATGCATCTTTATACATAGCTCTGGCAATTGCAATTTTTTGCTGTTGTCCTCCTGAAAGTTCTATTCCCTCATCACTATATTGTTTTGATAAAAAACTATGTTCTTTATTTGGTAAAGAACTCAATTTATCTTTTAAACCAACACTATTTAGGCAATAGTTTATATGTTGATTGTTTTTTTCTTCCAAGTCTATGTTTTGACTTATTGATAATGCAAATAACTTAAAATCTTGAAAAACTGCAGAAACTTGTTTTATATATGACTTGTAATCATACATATTAATATTGATTCCATTCCATAATATTTCACCTTTCTGTGGTGAGTAAAAACGACATATCAGTTTTACAATAGTTGTTTTACCAGCTCCATTTAAACCAACAATACTAACTTTTTCACCATCATTAATATCAAATGATACATTTTTCAATATTTTCGGTTCACTATTTGGATAACTGAAACTAACATTTTTGAAACTTAATGACTTTAATGGTTTACATTTAATGCTTCCTTGAGACTTAACAATACTATCTTCCATATCAACAATCTCAATCACAGGAGTTAATAATTGCGTGTTTTCTCTTATCCTTACAAATCTAGAGACAAACATATTAATCGCTGAACTTGCCTGCAATGCAGCAGAAGTTAAGAAGATATAATGACTTACACCTAAATTATCAACGATTGACACATAACCAATAAACCCATAAATCAAAGTTATTTGTAATGCAGTAAGTACTTGATATATTGAATGATATTTTGAAATAACTTTATAGAAGTAAATCATATAATCACATGTCTCATCTAAAAACATATTAAATTTACGATATATCAGTTTTCTTAAAGGATACATCAAATAATCTTTTTGGAAACGAACTTCAGTTACTGCGTCATTATAATAACTAAACTTCCTATTACTTGGACCTAATTTATTATATAGTTCAACTTGTTCCTTAGAAGAGTAACTAGACACAAAGAAGTATAAAACTACACTTAAGAAAATAACAACTAAAATTAATGGATTAAAAACTATTATTACAGTAATCAAAGTTAACATAGTAACAAAACTTTGAATTGTATTTATCATATTATCTAAAAAGCCATGTAGTGCTTGAAAATTATCAAGCGCAAAACGCGCTTTATCAGCACTTTCTAAATATTTAGGATCTTCCAAATATTTGTATTCTACCTGCATTAGTTTTTGTGATAAAAATACTTTCACTTTTCTTAATAAATCTTGTCTATGTACTTCTACAAATGCATCTAAGGTAATCTCAAAGAATCTAAGTAACACTTCTATACTAAGTACAATCATTACAATTTGTATAGCTTTTGAATAATTACCGTCTACAAGCCCTTGAACAATTAAACTTAAACCATATACTCCTATAAATGTTTTAGAAGTTAAGACAACTGCTCTAACTAAGTTATATAAATAAAACTTCTTTGATAGTTGGAATGTTAATTTTGATAACTTCAACGCACCTTGTTTATAGTTCATTAGAATCGTCTCCTTCCACATAGTATTTACCTTGAGTTGTAAACATCTCCTGATACTTACCCTTTTCAATACTCATTAAGTCATCATGAGATCCATTTTCTAGAATTTCACCATTTTCTAAAAACAGAATATCATCACAAAATCTAGTTGAAGCTAAACGATGAGAAATCATTATTGTTGTTCGTTCTTTAGTCATTTCATTAAATTTTTCATATATCTCTTTCTCAGCAATTGCATCTAAAGCAGAGGTCGGTTCATCTAAAATAATCATTTTGGTATTTTCTTTATACAACGCTCTAGCTATTGCTATTTTTTGTGTTTCTCCACCACTTAAATCAGTCCCATTAGGATCTATCACTTTAAGAAGTTGATGATTTTCTTTGTGTTCCAAAGACATTACTTTATCATAAATTCCTGCTTCTTTCATTGCAGTAATTGCCCTTTTTCTTTCTGATTCATTTGGATTCTCCCCAGCAATATTTTCAAGTACACTAGTAGCATATATATTTACATCTTGAAAAACAACAGCCATTTGCCTTCTAAAATACTCTTGATTTAATGTTGTTGCATCAACCCCATTTATTAATATCCTTCCTGTTGTAGGTTGATATAATCCACATATAAGTTTAATAATTGTTGTTTTACCACTACCATTAATTCCTACTAATGCCGTTTTCTTTGCAGTATCAATAACAAAGGAAACATCCTTTAAAACTAATTCATCAGAGCTTGGATATTTGAAACTTACATTTTCAAATTCAATCTTAATATCTGGAAAATCTAATTTTAAGCCATCTTTTTTATCATTATAAATATCGCTATTCATAAAGGCAATATACTTTTTAGTTTTGCCAGTTTCTTCTTTTAATCTAGCCAATTCTTTAAAAGTCGCTTGCATCTTTATAGTAACTGCAAGTACCCCTAAAATCGTCATTGCAATTTCTCCTAAACTTAAGAAACCATCAAAATAAGCATTAACAACTAAGTAATACGTCAACCCATTAGTTAAAACTAAAAAGATAACATCAAGTACAGTTAATCTATACTCATAAATCACAAGTTCTCTTGATAATTTCTGGACAATATTTTGTTTTAACTTGAATAGTTTAGTAAATGGTTCTTCTAACTCATTTACCCTAATATCTTTACCATAAGAAAAGTCATTAGAAGTTCGGTAAAAATATTGTGCTTGTCGATCTTTTTCAGTAATTTCTTCATGTTTACTTAGAGCATGTGATTTAGCTTTTTTTGCCAATAAAAACTGAAGTAAAGAACAGCCAAGAGCAACAACTATTATCAAATAATTAAATGTACCCAAAATAATCAACAGCACTACAATACTAAAGATTTCAGCTAACTGATAAAAGACAATCGACATAGTCCCTTGGAATCCACCATTGTTACTCCCCATCGCAGACTGTGCTTCATTTCTTTTTTTATGAAACTCAGTATTTTCTAAATTGGCAAATTTTACATCAGCAAACTTAGTTGTATATATCCTATTAGATCTTATTCTACTAGCCAAAAATCTACCTTCAGCAAAATACATAACTCTTGTTTGTAATACCCCAAAAACAAGAGAAGTTACTCCAAAGACACCAACCAATATCATTGTTTCATTTAACTGACTATTAGCTATCGCATCAATTATATATCGAGGAAAAATTATTGCCAGTAAAGGTGTTGTTCCTGCAAGTATCATATATGCAATAAATATCCATATCATATACATCTCTTTATCGTTTCTCCATACATTTAAATGAAACTGTAAAACATCTTTTAATTTATACTCAGTTTTTTCCAAAATAAAAACCCCTTTCTATACACTAAAAATTTTATTGTATAGAAGGGGAGTGTTCAATCAACTTGTGGTTGCAGTGATTTTTTATTCTAAGGAATCGTAAAATTCCTTGACAGGATGAGAAATTTTATCATTGTATCTTTTATCATGAGCACAGGGATCACAGTACATATCTCCAAGGAGAAGGCAATAATTTCTAGTTAAATGAAAACTTTTGCCATTTGCCTCAAATCCTGCAAAATCAGGATAACAACTAGTTAAGTATGCAACATCTTTGTCCTCTAAATCACTTAGAATTTCATTCCATAAACATCTTGTGATTTTCGTTGCGACTTTACCGACATTGAAAATAAAATCAATTGCCTCAGTTGGGTACTCCTGTTTTTGATCACCAACAACAAACATAACATTTTTAGGTGGATCAGATGTTCCTTTTCTTTCAATAATAGTTTGATCAATAAATAGTTTGATGTGCTGTATTCCTCTTTCTCTTCCATATATTTCTATGAAAATCTTATAGTAATTATAGACTGGTTTTTTTGTTACCATTATCAGATGTTTCAGCAAAGGATTTTCCATGTTAATTTCCTTACAAAAAGACAAACAATACTCAATAAAATCTTTCTCTTCTACTTCCTTTATTGTAGATACATTAATTAAATTAATAAATCTACGTACAAATTCAGAGTAAATAGACTCATCAATTCGTTTGATATACTCACTAAATAAACCATACATTATGTACTCATTGTGGAGTCTGACACTTACATTACTTCTAGTTTTAATTTCCTCATTAATTCTTATATAATTTTTCATAGTAAACACCACATTAATACCACTTCCTATTATTCAATGTATACAAGTCTTCTATGTTCAAATTTACCTCAATCAACGTATATGAAATATTTAGGATTTTCAGGGAACTCTGTGATATAAGAATATTATCAATCTTTGATATCCAATTATTTGATATATCAAGATATTTCAGGTTTTTAGTAGTGTTTTCTATACTCAAACTGGACAGCTCATTTCTACTTAAATTCAAGTACGTTAAGTTAATCATACTCGCAGAAGCAAGATTGATTACTCGCATCATATTATCCTCAAGATGTATTTCTTTAAGTGCATCGGATACACCAGTAATTTTTATTGTTTCAAGATGACCCGAATTACAGTAAAAAGACTTCATTCCTGGTAGTCTATTCAACATTAGATGAAGATTTTCTATACGATTCCCCGAGAAGTGTAGCAATTTTATTTTATCGCTAGAAATTATAGGAAATGCACGAAAATCGTTATGAGAAAGCCTTAAATCTTCTAAGTTTAAATCAGCCCAGTTCGATATATTAAATCTATACAGTTTATTTCGATTAAGAAATAATTCTTTTATGTTTGTATTAATATCTCCTTCAAGTTCAGTTATTAAATTACCACTAAGATTTAAACTAATTAAACTATGAAGTTTATTTATCGTTTTAGGGTAAACTGATAATTTATTGTTATCTAACCTAATATGTGTAATATCTTGTTTCTCACTGAAAGTTTCCGGAACAGAACACAGATTATTCCCCTCTAAAAGAAGCAGTCTAAGATTAAATAAATCTCCTACTTCCTTACTAATTTCCTCAAGGATAGAATACTCAATCGAAAGAATTTCTAATCTCTTTAACTTTTTAAGACCATCTGGCAAAATCTTAAAATTACTATGATTAACATATAACTCTTTTAAATCAATGAAATCATATATCATACTAGGGAATACCTCGCAGGTAATGCCATTTAAATATAGTCCAGTAATCAAATCACCTTCTAATTTATATCCAATTGTAGTTTGCCCCTCTACTAAATTTAACCCTAAAAATTTTTCTAAAAAAATTATCATTTGTGGTTTCATTATTTCACCTCATCTATTAACCTAACACATAAAATAACTCTTCGTTTGACTTTTTTTGCTGTTTCATATCAAAAAAAAGACCGTTAAACGATCTTTCTTATACTTGATACATCTTCATAGCTTCTTGTAATGCTACTTTTGATAATCTACGTTTAGCTGCAAAAGCACCTATATAGAATATTACCAGGTAAATTATAACACTAGCTAAAGCATGCCACCATACAAACTGGAATGGCATTAACATTCCATAAAATTGTCCTAAATACAATTCCATAATCCAGAATGATAGTATCGCAACTGGTATTGTTACTATAAAGATTCCAACACCATACATACTATATCCACCAAGAATCATTTTATTTATTTCTTTTTCGTTGTAGCCAATAACTTTAAATAATGAAATATTATAGAAGTTATCTTCAATTGTCATAACTGTAAGGATATAAATTATTATTCCTCCAATGACAATTGATGAAACTGTCATGATAAAGATAAATATACTAAAGAACTCTTGCATATTATCTGCCTGTTCGATTATTTCATTGATTCCAATAACTAACATATAATCATCTTTACTTAGTTCAGTAGTTGAATATACAGCATTATAGTAATCATCTGTATCAGTTAACATCTGTGATAAATCAGTTATGTTAATATATGCCTTGTCACCACTATATTCATATGTAATGGCAACTATCTCAAATGTTTCTTCCTCATCACCAATTTCTAATAATACTTCATCACCAATACTAAATCCTTCAAGGATTTTTAATGATTCTGTAATCACGATACCATCTTTTAACTCATTGGTGATTTCATCACCTTTTTTATTTAGTAATGGATGTAGTTTATTGTTTGGATCTAGTCCTACTAATATAACATCCTCATCATTCATTAATGCACTTGGAAGTTCAATTACTTCTTCAGCGTTACTCGGTACATCACAAGGTCCTTGGAACTCACAATAACCAATATATTCATGATCAGTATTTTCATAATAATCATATAACATACGATCAAACATTCCATTCATTGAAAAGCTAAATAAAATAAGAAATGCAGCGTAGAACATACCGATTAAGAATACAGTAAATTTAACAATATTTCTATAGAGCAACAAATGTTGTAATTTTGAAGTAATCTTTAGTTTCTTTAAATACTTCCCAACACGTTTAGTTATGAAGTTAGAAGATGAAGTTACTTCAGGGTTTAATAATACAACAGGTTTCTTATTTAACAATCTTCTTACTACAAAGAAACTCAAACCTAAAATAAACAATAAAGGAACAATTACCGCAACAATGAATGTTGTTGGAGTTTGAACAACAGGATTATGTGGTAATAGATAAAATGACATAAATATTTCTTTAAAAGGTGTAGCTGCTAACAACCCTAAATAATATCCAATAAAGATAGTTGGTAAAGATAAAATAAAGATAAAAATAATATATGGAAACGTAATTTGATTATTAGTATATCCTAGCGATTTTAAAATACCGATAGGACCACGTTGTGAGTGCAATACTCTTGATACCATAATACCTACTATCATTAGGGCAATTGATGCAATTAATAGACTTAATAATATCCCATAAGCTCTTCCACCAGATAATTCAGCATATATAGCTCCACTTCTTGTATTATTAATCGTCAATATAACATTAGTCACATAATCTAAATCATCTTGGTCTTTATAATCATCAATAACAGATTCTTCAAACGTATCATCATCCATATCATTTAAAAAGACACCTGCGATTTCAAATGATGCAGTTTCTTCTAAGTTCTCAAACTCTTCATCACTTAATAACCCAACAGTTTGTGTTGCGTTATCTAAAATAAAGTCAGCACCAAACATTGGTAAGTTATAATCAGGGAATAAAACATACCCACTAATGGTATATTCTTTACCTGACACCGTAAAAGTATCACCAACATCTAGATTATTAATCCTTCCAAAAGTCTCTGCAACGGCAATTTCAGAGTTATTTAAAGGTGTATTACCTTCAACGAAATAACTTGTATTAATTGTTTCAGAATCTTTTAAGAATCTTATTCGAAACGAATCTTCATCATTAGAGAAGTAAACATCTTTAGATTCTCTAACTTCTAAATCAATATCACTATAAGTTGCTTCTATCATATCAACTCTTCTTTGTAGAATATCGTAATAACAATCAGAATCAATTTCTTTTACACCACTAACAGTGAATGGCCAGTTTTCCTGTGGTAAACTGGCAACAGTTGGACAATCACTAATAATTAAATTAACATCATCTTCCAGCAAAATATCCAACATTGAAATAGCAAAATCCTCTTGATTTGCCTCTTCAAAATAGTTTTCTGTAGGTTCCATAACACCAGCAATAGCATACTCCATTACTGTATATATGAAACTACTAAGGATAATAATTACTCCTAGTAATATTAGTTGAACATATTGTTTTTGTAAAGTACGAAAGACATTCTTAAATAACATATTAGCCCCAAACTATTTCTGAAGCACGCTTTTTGTCTTTGTTTTCAATTACTTCTACTACTTCCCCACTATTCAATTTAACAATACGATCTGCCATAACACTAATACTAGGGTTATGTGTTATTAATACTACAGTAGTACTATATGTTTCATTTAATTTTTGAATTACTCCCAAAATCTCTTTTGCATTTTCTTCATCCAAAGCCCCAGTAGGTTCATCACAAAACATGATTTTTGGTTTTTTAACAACTGCTCTAGCTATACTTACTCGTTGTTGTTCCCCACCACTTAACTGGAAAGGATACTTAGTTATATTTGGTGTTAATCCAACTTGTTCAATAATCTCTTCAACAGTAAAGGGATCTTTACTTACTTCGCTACCCACTTCAACATTTTCTCTAACACTCAATGTTTGAAGCAAGTTATATTGTTGGAAGATAAATCCTAGATTATCTCTTCTAAATTTAGTTAGTTCCTTACTACTCATATCACTAATAACTTCACCATCAATAGTAATAACACCACTAGTAGGATTATCTAAACCACTACATACATTTAGCATTGTACTTTTACCTGAACCTGAAGGTCCCAATAAAACAACAACTTCACCTTCATTTATTTCTAAGTTAACATCTTTTAAAGCTACAGTTTCAACTTCACCACTTTTATAAATTTTTGTGACTTTTTCTAGTTTAATACTCATTGTTTTCCTCCTTTTAAATACCCTTTAATTAATATATCAATCTTTGCCTTAGTGTTTTTATTCATTGCTTCTTTCGTTACATCCTTATCGTACATATAAAGTAATAACTCATAACCAATTATCGCAAAGATTATTTCACTAAAATATACAGAATCAACTTCATTTAAAATATTCTTATCAATCAATTTTTTTGTATATTCACCAAGTTCATCAATAAACTGATAATCATAAGCCATTAATCTCTTAAATCTTTCTGGTTTCTTTTTTGCCATTTTGACAGATGCGATTGCCAGTTCACCCAAAATACCTTTGGGTAATTTCATTACAAGTCCAATACTTTTTTGAAATCTAGATATGATTTGCCCTGTTATATCTTCACCGATATGAATTCCTGAATCCCCACTTTTTAGGAAATTAGCATAGTCATCACCAAATGCTTCAAAAAAGATTTCTGTTTTTGAATCAAAATAATTAAAAAGTGTTCCTTCGGCAATACCTACTTCTTTCGCTATTTCTTTTGTAGATGTTTTATCAAAGCCAATATCAGTGAACTTAACTCTTGCCACATCTTTAATTCTTTGTCTAATTTCTTCTTGTTTTTCTTTACTAATCCGAGCCATATTTAACCTCCTTATTAATATGAGTACACTTATATGAGTTCACTCATATTATAATATATATTCAGTTTCTAGTCAAATAAAAAAATCCACAAAAGTGGATTTTATTTAACTGATACTAAATAATGAAACTCATATTTATCACTATTATCTTTTTTTATTTTATACTCAACTTCAAATATTCCATCAATTTCATAGTCATTCTTATACCACTCATTGTAAATGATTTTTTTTAGTTCAGGAATGTTTTCTATAGTTATTGAATCACTTATGAAGTTGATGATTTTGGGAGCCTTAATATCTAAAGTTTTTAGTTCATTTGTATCATTTTGAAAATCACAATCTAAGTAACCCACTAAATAATCATACTCTAAACTGTCTTTAGATAAGTTATGATGAACTCGATAGTAATTATTATCAGATGGATAATCTTCAAGAAACTTTTCGACAAATGAATTTAGTTTTTTTTGAGTTTCTTCATATTCCTCTTCAACTACGTGAATAACTCGACCAACAAACTTAAAACTTATATCATAGAGTATTTCATATTTTAAACTTATAAGATTTTTGTGAGGTACTTCATAGTTTAATATTGGAAAATGAGAGTAAACAGTGACTTTGTTTTTACGAGCCTCAGATGGGTTTATTCCATGAACTTTCTTGAAAGCTCTCGTGAATGATTCATTAGTACTATATCCATATGAAAGTGCAATATCTATAATTCTTTTATTTGTATACGAAACCTCATATGATGCTAAGGTTATCCTTCTATTTCGAATATACTCTTTTAGACCATAACCAGTTATCATTGTAAATATTTTTGTGAAGTAATAATATGATACGTTACACTCTTTTGCAATGTCATCAAGTTTAATATCTTCAGTAATATTATCCTCGATATAATTTGTAGCTTTGTTTACTATTCGAAACCAATCCATCGACTCACCTCCAATCCAAATTATACTATAAAAACTTTATAATTAGAAATCTCAATGTCTTTTCATATATTTCCCTTTTCTAATTATCTTGTAATTGTAGAATGTATTAAGATACTTAAATCCTAAACTTCTATCTACATAGGAATCTAAATTATTAAAACTCAAAACAGCCCTAACCTTTGTCGAATCAATTAAATAGTCAATTGCATGTCTCTTCATATCCAATTGAATTTCTCTATCTTTTATATTAAAATTCTTATCATCAATGAATAAGGCTAGTTCTTCATTATCCTCAGTATTATGTATTAAATGAACATAATTTAGGACTTTCCCATCATCTTCATTAATAACAAATAAATGTTTTTTACCAAGTATTTCTTCATGCCTAACAATCTCATCAATTTGTTTTGCAACACCTTCATTAGAAACGTTAAATACTTGTTTAACTAGGTCATGTTTTTCAACAATCGAATTTTCATCATAAACACTATACACATTTTCAACCTTCAACTTCATGGAAGTAAGATTTAATACCGCTCTTACCTCTGTATCTATAAGTTCATAATAAAAAGTCTTCTCAATAAAATTTCGATTGTCGCCAATTACCGGAACAATTATTTCTGTAACAGAATCAGGAAGCCTATTTAACATAAACTCACACATTTTAGATCCATATCCTAAATATCTGAATTCAGGCTTTAAATATACATAAAGTTCATTGTTATCACTGTTAGAAATATCATAAGATAAATGCCCCCAACCTATTGGTTCATTATCCATGTATGCAATTATATTGCTCGCTGTTATTTCACTACTCCTTTTCCTAAAATCCCTAAGCCTTCTATGAAAAAACGAACAAGGCGGGGAAAACGTTTCTGATAAGTCTTTTTTTGATATTTGGATTAAACTAGAATATGTTTCTAAATCTCCATCGTCAAATATCCAATTCGAAAACTCTTTTATTTTCATATTCTCTCCATTCCGTATTATATATAATACTTATCTTATTCACAAACTCATGTTAACTCAATTGAAACTAATAATTCATAAGGAATGTTGTCTTGATTAAAAATCTCAATTTCTGTTTTTGGAATCAATTTATACTCTTTTGTAAGGAACCACTCTGTAAAAATATATTTCTTGAAACGGTTAATATCTTTTTCATTTTTTGAATTCAATGTAAAAGAAACATATCGTCCATTACAAATTTTTATAGTCTTATAACCGTCCAATATTACCGGTTTAAGCGAAGGTACTCCAACTAAATAACTTTGCACTTCCTCATATGGTTTAATATCAAAGATCACACTACACTTCTGATTTTTGATCCCATATGGTTTAAGTAACTCATATTTATTTCCTCCAAAAACATCAAGCCATAAATCATCTACTTGCTCATGAAATTCATCTTTAGTAATACCATTTAATGTCTTTCCCAAAAAATATAAATCACTTTTCTCTATTATTTTATAGTTCATAGGTCACACTCTTTCTTTAATATATTCAGTATAGTTATGTTATAAATCTTATGTCTTATTTTCTCTGTCATAGCACCTCAATAATCAATAATTTAGAGATGTTAGATTAACCAATAAATCACTTGATGTTGATATATCTCATTAAACTCAAATTTCTTTAGATCACTGAGGTTTATATTTTCTTTTTTTTCATGTGTATATTCTTTACTTGGAAGGGAAAATCTTGATAGATAATGCAACTTATTCTCTTCAAACGACCAATCAAAGGAAATACTCATTTCATAGTTCATATGATTTTCTTACCTTCTTGGTAACCAACACCTATTTTTTTACCTATAGTGTAGTAATTATTATCTAATCCGTATAATATTGGCTTAATTGATTTTAATTCAAGTTTCGCATCTACAATTAAGGATTCATCAACCAAAGTTTTAGTTACTTCACATATAAATATAACTCTCTGCTTAATCTGAATCTTTTCCATTACCTTAACTATCAAACTAATTGGCGACACAGAAATAACCGGTAAGTCATCAATTATTATTGATTTAAACAGACCATTTTTATCAGTATCCTTACCTGAATAAATACCGGCAAAATCAACTTCCTTAAGCATTTCATTAGTTGTAATATTTATACTCATTTTTTTAGACTCTAAAACACTTTTAGTACTACAATGTTGCTCATTTAATGAAATCATCACTAAAGCTGGATTTAATCCTGCAACCGCAACATCACCTATAGTTGTATAATTCGGTATACCTTTTACCATAGTCCCAACAACCACAATCGGTGTTGGGTGTATTAATGGTAAGTTTCTAATTTCTTTTTTCATAAATAACCTCCCAAAGTAATCACTACATTGAGTATACAAGAAATTAGAATCTAATAATTGACATTTATTGTCTTCTTCTATCAAATAGGTTGATATTTAAAAACAAAAAAAATCAAGTAAGATACTACTCGATTTGTTATATTTAAGTAAGAAACATAATATAGAGTTTCGATTTATGTTGAACACAACTCAAAAAGGTTAGGAAATTTCCTAACCTTTTTACTTAAAATAATAAATTAACTCCACCGTATAGAAGTGCAAATCCTACTATTAAAACCAAGACAGGTAATAATATCGCAGTAAAAATTCGACTATCTCTAATATCAATTCTATCTCTAAATAAAATAACAGATAGTTCTTTTTCAATACCTATTTCATGTTTTGATTTTGATAGTTTTGTACCTTCATATTTAATCACTTCATTAGTTTCTGGATGATGAAGCTCATAAACTGGAAAGTAGTTTACCGAAACAGCTCTTAGACTGTTACTCGAACTATATTTTGCGTTTTTAATACTATCTATAATTTTTCCCTTTACTTTATACTTCTGACCAAAAGATAGGATTATAGCTTTTAATAATAACCTAAGTCCAAATAAAACTAAAATTAATCCTAATCCTATTATTATAACAATATATCCCATATCCTCTGGATTATTCATTACTTAATCCAATACTCAACGATATCTAATTCTTTTTTTGCCATATTAAGCATTTTGTATGATTTCATAAACTTCCCACCGCAAGAAACCGGAATTCTTCTTGATGCTTTATTTAGTCTATCTACTGGGTAAATTAAATGTTCAAACTCGATATTTTCCTTCGCCCAATTAATAACACCACGAATTGCCTCCATTCCATAACCATTTGAATGAGCTCTTTTCTTTACCCAAACACCTAATTCAGGATCTTTTCTTTCTAAATGATGTAAGCCAACACAACCAATAAACTCATCAGTCTCATTATCTAAAATAACTAATTGAAGATTAGTTCCGTTTTTTAAACCAATTAGAGATTCTTTAATAAATGTATTAGTATCTTCAATGTCTCCTGTTGGTTGAGGATACATATATTGCGTAATATCAATTGAAAAATACTTATACACATCAAGAATGTGTCCCTCGTTAATTGGTACCAACTTTAACCTTGCCGTCTTAATTTCTACTGTTGTTAAATCCATATTAATCCTCCTTTATTTTTTTACTTCTTAATTGTCCACAAGCAGCATCAATATCTCCACCTTTTTCTTTTCTCAAAGTAGCGGTAATACCTCTACTTAAAAGTCTTTTGTGGAATCTTGTTGACTTTTCTTCACTACTACCATCATAACTAAATTCTTTAACACTATTATATCTAATCAAATTAACATAACAATTTAAACCTCGTAATAAATCACTTAACTCATCAGCGTGCCATAACTCATCGTTTACACCATCTAATAAAATATACTCAAATGTAATCCTTCTATGTGTTTTATGAACATATATTTTAGCTGCCTCAACCACTTCATTAATAGAATAAACATCATTTATCTTCATAATACTACTTCTAACATTATCATTTGATGCATGTAAACTTATTGCCAAGTTAACCTGTTTAGGTTCTTCAGAAAATTCTTTAATTTTAGGAACTAATCCACTAGTAGAAACAGTAATATGTCTCGCTCCTATTTCTAATCCATATGGATCATTTATTATATCAATAAACTTCATTGTATTCGCATAGTTATCAAATGGTTCTCCAATTCCCATAATAACAACATGACTAACTCTTTCTTTACTAATCTCGCTAACTTTCAAAACTTGTAAAACTATCTCAAAAGCATTTAAATCTCTTTTCTTCTTTTGTAATCCAGATGCACAGAATGTACAACCAATATTACATCCTAATTGAGTAGTTACACAAACACTATTACCATAATTATGTCTCATCAAAACAGTTTCAATTAGATTACCATCTTCTAACTCAAATAAAAACTTTTCAGTACCATCACTACTTATTTGCTGAGAGTTCACCTCAATACTACTAAAAGAATAATTTTTCTGTAGAAACACTCGTAGATTTTTACTTAAGTTACTCATATCTTTAAAGTCAAAAACTCGTTTCTTATATATCCATTCAAAGATTTGTCTAGCATTAAACTTTTTAAAGCCTTTTTCTACTAGTTCAACTTGTAATTCTTTTAACGTATAATTAAATATATTATTCATAATATCACCAATATTATTATAACATATTACAAAAGTAAGTTATACTATAAACAACAGATTAATAGGAGGTTTTTAAAATGAAAGCAGTTATTTATCATTCAGTAAGTAAAGAAAAGATTTGCAAAGGGATTGCCGAATCATTTGAAGGAGATCATTTTGAAATAAAACCATTAAAACCAATTAACAATCGTGCACTTCAATACTTAATTTACGGGTTTAGAACAGCAGCAAATCAAGAGGTAAAATATCAACCTTTGGATATTGATTTCCATAAATATGAAGAAATCATTTTAGTCTCACCAGTTATGGCAGGGCAAGTAAACGCATATATGAGACAGTTTTTAAAAGATAATAAATTTCATGATAAACAAGTACGAATTATCACAAACTGTAAAGGTGGATATAAAAAATACTTCTCAACATACAAAGGATTAATAGATGGATGTTGTGAAGTAATCGAAAAAACAGTTTATATAAAAGGTGTAAAGCAATAATAACTAAGGGGTGATTTTTTGAGAACACCAGAAGAACTATTAAACAAGTTTATAGAAGGTTACAATAACAAGGACATATCAATTATTGATGATTTTATGAACCTATTTTCAAAACAAAAATCAATTGAAATGATTGGAATTGGTGCCACTAAACCAGGTAATTACGAATGGTTTATTGGACAAAAAGAGATAAAAGAAATTATTATTTCAGATTGGACTTACTGGGGTAATGTTAAATTTGATATTGATACACTAAAAATCACAGAAAACAACAATACAGCTTGGTTTAGACTTTGTGTTAGTTTAGAACAAATTAACCCAAGTGAAGAAACCTGGGAATTCTTCTTAAATCAAATGAAAGAACTATTAGAAGAGAAAGACAAAAAAGTCGCAGATAGAATGTTTAATGCTACTCATTATGGAATGAGAAGAATTTATGAAAGAAATCTAGGTGAAGGACATTTATTTGATATGATTATCACCGGAGTTTTAGTAAATGAAGATGGTTGGAAATTCCATACCCTTCATTGGAGTATGCCTGTAGAGTAAAAGAAAAAGCATGATATCATGCTTTTTTTATGCTTTTTGTGTTTCTAATCTTTTGCTTCGTTTTTGTCCTAATACAATTCCCACAATCACTATACAACCAAATATCAGCAGCCATAATGCTTGTACTCCACCTAGTTGTTCAGTTTGATACAAAGTAATCAAAGTCATAGCAAATGGAATACAGAATATTAACATTAAAAATCTAGATATCAAGGTAACAATCAAATATGTTGAAAACTTAACATTAGATAACCCCATAGAATAATTGATTAAATAGGCAGGACTTAATGGAATCATCATTGATATGATATGTAACATAGGATGAGTATTTTCAATCCATTCCAAATATGCTTCTACTTTATTTTTTCTTCTCAACTTCATTCCTAAAGGTTTTGTTGAGAAACTTCTCATCAATATAAAAATTAATATTGCTGCAGAAGTTGTACCTATATATGTAAAAATAAAACCCCAAAATAATCCATAAGTTAATATATTTAATGATATCATCAAAAATAAAGGAACTATTGGTACCAAAGTTTCAAATAAAGGCAACCCAATTGCGGCAATAATTCCCCAGTTATAGTAAATCTCTTTTACTTGATCAATAAACTCGATTAAGTCTGTTACTGTTATCTCTGTAGCTATTAATTGTAAAATACTCATTTTATCTTCTTCTTTTTCTTAAAAGGACTTTTCATAAATCGCCACATTATATTTATATTACTCATAATAGATATTTTTAAATCCCGTTTTAAAACTCCTCTTACAATCCTGTGAGCTACATAGTCAACATCATTACCAATTATATTGGCGATTTTCATCCCATCGTCACCTAAGTTCTTAAGTAACAAATCAGTAAATACCATTCCTGGTTGGATTGTTCCAACAAAAACATTTGGGTAATCTCTGATTTCTTTCTTACAAGCTTTAGTAAAATAAGTAATTGCACGTTTCGTAGTACCATAAATTGAAGTTTTAGGAATAGTCATATTATTACTTCCCAATCCTTCTAAATTGTAAACAATACCAGTTCCTTGCTTTTTCATTAAATCCAAAGCTAAACTTGTACCTAACATTGTTCCTGATATATTAATATCAACAACCCTTTTAATTTCCGCTTCACTTAAATCAGAAACATCAAGACGATCTTGATCAACTCCAGCGTTATTAATCCAAATATCAATATCTCCAAACTTATCCAAGGCTAATTTCATCGCTATTTCTAACATATCCTTATATCTTACATCACAAACTAAAGCCAAAAAGTCACCTTTTAAATCAACTTGGCTTTTTTTAATGCTATCTTCACTAGTTCCTGTATAAGAAACTTGATGTCCATTCTGTAAAAACTCTTTAACAACACCATGTCCTATACCTCTAGTACCACCTGTGATAAATATATGCATTATCCTCACCCTTTCGGTCTACATAGTATATTTTATCACATATACTCATTTACCAAACATAAAAAAAACAAGCATTTCTGCTTGTTTATAAGTTTAGTTCTTTTTTAGATGGTAAATAAGTAACGAGCCATAAACTCACTACTCCTAATAAAAACTGCGTTGCATTACCAGGAATCCCTGCTAAAGCTTCTTTATATCCTCCGCCATTAGCTGAACTTAACATCCAAGCTTGATATACAAAATATCCAGGCATCATGATAAACATAGCTACAACAAAGGCAATAACATTACGATATATATTTCCACCTTGTCCTTTTTCGGAATCGAAGGCTATTAATCCTACAACAAACCCCATTGCTAGTCTAATTACGAATGTCCCAGGTGCCCAGGCAATCCACGGACTAAAAATATCAAACATTGCCATCCCAATACCACCAGCTAAAGCTCCATAATATTTTCCATATTTCATTGCAATAGCAAGCATAACTAATGTTCCTAAATGAACATATCCACCCATTGATGCCGGTGTAGGGAATCCAATATAAGTAGCTGCCATTACTAGTGAAACAAACATCGCAATCATTACGATTTTAATAGTTCTCTCATTTCTCATATGATAAATCTCCTTTATAATTTTTTATATCTGTATTATAATAAAAATGTGTATATATGAAAATATACAGAAAATATTATTTTGAGGTGGTCACATGTCAAGATTTCATATTCCCTTATATCAAAGCTTATATGAGGATATTAAAGAGAAAATAATTCGAAACGAATACAAAAAAAATAGTAAGCTGGAGAGTGTAAGATCATTAGCAAAACGTCTAGATATCTCTACAACTACAGTTGAAAAAGCATATAATCAATTACTTGTTGAGGGCTTTGTTAAAAGCATCCCAAGAAGTGGTTATATTGTAATGGATGTTCATAATTTAGAGAAAACAAGATTTCATTCTTACTTAGAACCAATTGATTATAGACAGGCGGATAATAATAAACTAACAGAAGACTTATTCGATATCAAAACCTACAAATCAACAGTTAACAAAGTATTTAATTACCAAGCAGATAAACTATTTCAAACACTAGATCCACGTGGTGAAATAGAGCTACGTGAAGAAATAAGAAAATATATTTTAAAGGAAAGAAACGTCAAATGTGATGTTAATCAGATACTTGTAGGTCCAGGTATTCAGTCTTTATTAAATATCCTTTTAAGCATTACCAATAAAAAAACAGTTACTCATTTAACACCAGAGTTCCCTAAAGCTATGAATATCTTTAGAGGTTATGGTTACACCATTAAACCTCGTAGGAATACAACAGAAATAGCAAGATTGAAAGCTGATTTCCTATATATTTCACCATCAAATATTTACCCTACTGGTGAAGTACTAAAGGCTCAAGAGAGAAACAAAATAATCAAGTGGGCACACGAAAATAACTCATATATTATTGAAGATGACTATAACTTCTTCTTCCGTTATAACAGTTATACTGTCCCTTCTATACATAGTTACGATAATGGTGAGAATGTAATCTATATTGGATCATTCAGTAAAACAATCATACCTTCAATCCGAGTTAGTTATATGGTATTACCAATTACTTTATACAATATCTATAAAGACCGTTATTCAGACTTTTCTCAAGGAGTTAGTAAACTGGAACAACTATCATTAGCACAATTTATGAGTGATGGTTTATACCAAAGACACATAAAAAAACTATATAATCTATATAAAGAAAAAAACACATTAATGATTCAATCTTTGAACAAAAATAATCGTAAAAAAGCATTCAAAGTGAGAGGGACAGATTCGAATCTACATGTTGTTCTCGATTTCAAAAATAAAAATTTCAAAAACACATTTATTAGAAACTGTGATAGAAACTATTTAAAGTATGAAGAAATAGACAAAACAAACAGTGTTATCTTCCCGTACTCAGGTTTTGAAAATAAAGAAATACCACGTTTAGTAAAGAACCTATTTTATAATATGTAGAAGTGCATTTTGCACTTCTTTTTATGTATCTGGGTATTTAGTATTGCCACATATCATAAGATATGTTAATTTAGTTTAGAAGGAGTGATTGGATGAAACCATTATTCACAAAATTAACAGCAGTTGTATTCCTATTGATACTAACATTTACATTAGCCTCTTGTGCTGAGGGTGAGGATGAAACATTTCAAATAAACAATCTTACAATAAGTAAAATAATTGTAAGTGAAGGTGAAAATATAATCTACAACTCAGAACACAATCTAGCTACTGAAAACACAAGTCTATTTAGCGAAATAACTAATCATATCAAAGCATATGATATGACGGAAACTGTATCTTATACAGATACATGCGATAGCAACAGAGATACTTTCTTTGAAATCACATCAACACAAGGTGTCATCGAAATCAAAACAGTGTGTTTTGACAATGATGGAAACGATAAATTAATGACTGTTATTTCTACAGGATCATTAATCATTGGGTACACAGAAGATGAGCTATTTAGTGATTTAGAAGAAGCTTTAAATTAAAAAGGATTAGTCGTGGACTAATCCTTTTTTTTGTATTTAATTATTTCCTTGTACAACTTCATACCAATATATGGTGTAAATATTACAATATAGACAAGCAGATTCGGCATTTCTGCAACAAGTAATAAATGAATAAAAATTAAGATGTAAACGATATAGGCAAAAGTTTGAATTTTTTTCCAATTTTTAAAAGTGAATTTCTTTCTTACAATCATAAATGATGTAATGAACAAAGGGATCATTATAACATAGGGAATTACCCCAAGCCATTCAAAACCTCTATCTCCCATCAAAAACTCTAGTAAATACTTTAACCCATGAGGGGATACGAAGATAAATCCAATAATAGAATACTCTCTTCTAACTCCAATGATTTTTTTTCGTAACATCGATTTGTCTTGAAGTGCTCCTGCTAACATAACTAGATAAAGAAACGCTAAACCTAGATATCCTTGTGTGAAGGGTTCTGTGATTGGAACTTTATATCTTAGTACAAATGTAACTACTGATAAAACTGTAGCAATAATATATAATTTAGTATTATGTTTTCTAATAAACCTACCTTGATAAACTGCTAAGAGAGCAAATACAATTATAAATGGAATTGTTATCATAAGTTATCCCTTAACTCCTTGTTCTATTATTCCAATTCTCTTGTTAAATAGAGCTATAGCCTCTTCCTTAGACCATTCTTCATTTTCAGCTTTTAAGAATGTATTGATCATAATTATAACTATCATTTCTATAACGTCAATAAACTCATCTATTGATAGTTTTAACTTATCTAATCCAAAAACATTAGTAACTTCACTTTGATTATTCGTAAACTCAATTACTGAACCGTTGATAATCATATTACTTAGAGATGTTTTTTTCGATGTCTGAATGTAATGAATGTAGTTTCTAAACAGTGAGTATCTTCCCGTTTCACTATATGAGTCATAATCATATTTAAACAGTTCTTTGATAAACACGAAAAAATCCATATCTGATTTTCTTAATAACTCTTTTGCATAGGCAATTCTTTCTAGTTTTACTTGCTCAAAAAGATAGTTAAAAAGCGACTCAAGATCTTCAAAATATGTATAAAATGAACCTCGAGATATATTTGCCTTTTTAATTATAGTATTAACACTAACTTGCTCAAAAGATTTAGTAGTGAACTCCTCAAGAGCTACATCTAAAAACATTTTCCTCTTCGCTGCATTTATATTAAAGAACATTTGTTTAGGCATTTTTTCGACCCCCTGTTTTAGAATAAATAAAAGGTAACAAAGTTAATGTTAGTAATACACTAACAATCATACTAACCCACATTAACATACTTACATTGAAATGAATCGTTAACGGTGATAAAACTAATATAGTTAATCCTAATGATATACCAAGTGCATTTGCAATAATTGGTCTTGATGAATTATTGTATGCTTTTTTTATGGCCAGTCGATTATCATTCGTTTCTTTTAAGTAATACTTATAAACACTGCTGAAATGAACTGCATAATCAATCCCTACACCAATAGTAATACTAAATATAATTACAGTGGTTATATTTAAAGGTATTTGACTAATCCCTAAAAACCCATAAAGACTTACAACTGTCAGGATAATAGGTAGCAAACTAAATAAGGCTATTTTAAAACTTCTCAATGTTACCACTAACATTACAAGTACAATCCCTAGAGCTAAAATAATACTCTCAATTTGCATTTGTGATATTGAATCGTTTAGGTCTTTCATTAAATACTGTACCCCAGTAACATTGGTATCTAATGATAATTTATCTACAGTATTTTCAATAACTTCCAAAGTATCATTATCTAAATCCTTAGGGAATACTAACAATCTAATTACATTATCCTCATATGCTACTAGATCATGAATTGTACTATTAGGATCAACTGAAAGGTTATTATATAGATTATTTAACACCACATCATTAGGAATACTACCATCAAACTGATTAGCATAAACAATCTTCATCAACTCATAAGGACTAACAACTTTGCTAACTTCATCTAAACCATTTAGCTCATTCACTAAATTATCAACTTCATTTAATGAAGTTATCGTAATAACATCTTCTGTTGTTTCAATTGTCACATATAAAGGAATACTTCCTCCATTTACCTCATTAACTTTTTCAGCATTTATTGAAACTATAGTACTCTCTTTATAAACCATCAACATATTAAACTCATTATTAATTTCTCCATAGAACAATACAGTTAAAACAATAATTACAAGTACAATAATCAAACTAGGTACTCCAACAAGTTTCTTTAAATATCTAGCTAAATCAAGTTTCTTATTACTTTGTTTCTTCCTCAATACATTTATATTTTTAGTTAAAATCAGTGGTAGTACATACCATGTAGCAACACCTGCTAATAAGATACCCACAGCTGAATATAAACTTAGATCTTTAATACTAGATGTTTTTATAGTTAGCAAAGATAAAAATCCTGCCATCGAAGTTAAGGTAGTAACTATCATAGGTATTCCGACTAATCGCAAAGTACTAATTAAAGATTTATGATTATCTTTACCTTCAGTAATAGAATCCTGATAATGTGACATAAAATGCAACCCATCGGCACTACCAATAACAATAATAAATATTGGTACAATAGCTGTTAAAATTGAAACTTCATTTCCAATCCATCCAATTAATCCAAAAGTCCACAATGAACCAACACCTGCAGGTAATACACTCATCAATGTTGGCTTAATTGCCCCCATTTGCCATCTAAACACAATAAAGATAACAATTAATGCTAATGGAGGTAAAATTAACAAAATACGAATAATATAATCAGTTATTTTTAACTGATTATATGAATCACCTGATACATAACTACCATAATCGTACTCATCTAAACTATTCTCAATATCTACAATACTATCATTACTAAAATTCTCATCAATAAATAATGTAAAAACAAAATAACTACTTTCATCATCAATTTTGATTGGTGAGAAATCATCAAAATTACTATAATAACTTAAAACTGTTTCTGTAGGAATATCTTCAAAATCTACAGGTGTTCCATTTATCATTAGTTCCTCTGGTGCAGCCCCTTGTACAAAACTAATATCATCTATCAAAGACAAATCATTTTGTAAATTTCTCATATCAATCATTGTTTTTGAATCAATCTCATCTACTTCAACAATCACAATCAACTGATTAAGTTCACCAAAAATGTCTTCTATTTCATCAAGACGATCTTGATATATAGATTCATCAGGTGAAAAACTGGCAAAATCAGTATCTAACTTAATTTGAAAAACTCCAATTACTGCAAATACATTAAGTACTATAAACAGTACCCATAGTAATTTATTTCTGTTAAATATAAAATCGGTATATTTCTTCAAGTAAACATCTCCTTTTTGCGCACTGATATCATTATAGTTGACAGGGTGTCAATTTGTCAATGAATATAATCCATAAATTAAAAAAAAGATATTAGATTAACTAATATCTTTTTAAATTTTGTTATCTTAATTCTGCATTAAACTTAGCTTTTAATACACCAAGAATTTCATTTACTCTTTGATCTACTTCTTTAGCTTCAAGTGTCCTTTTTGGATCACTGAACACTAATTTAATAGCTAGTGATTTTTGAGTTTCAGTTAATGGTGCACCTTTATATAAATCAAATACTTCTGATTTAATCAACATACGTTTACCAGCTTTGTTTACAGCAGCTAACACTTCACTCGCTGGTACTTTTTCATCAAGTACAACTGCAATATCTCGATTTACTTCTGGGAATTTATTAATCTCTTTAACACGTTTTAAGATACGTTGTGAATTATGAAGTTTTTCAATTTCAAGTTCAAATACATATACATTCTTTAAACTGTGTTTTTTAGCATATTCTGGATGTAATTTCCCGAGGAATCCAACTTCAGTAACATTTTTACCTTGTTTTATTTCAATAACAGCTGATTGTCCTGGGTGTAAGTTCTTATAAGCTTTTGTTGGAGCGTATTCTAAATGTCCTAAATGAAGATTCTCAAGTAATGAATCTAATATCCCTTTAACAGTATAGAAATCTACAACTTCTTTTTTACCTTGCCAGTTTGTATGTGACATAACACCAGTTAAGGCACCACTAACAACTAGTTTTTCTTGTTCAGTATATCTTTTACTTAACTCAAAGATAAATACATCATTGTTTTTACGTGCAATATTATATTTAACAACATCAATCATACTAACAAGTGGTGAACTAGTTAAAGCGTGTCTTTCAAGACTCATTGGTGATGCAACTTTAATATATTCTTTTACTACTTCTTTTGTGAAGTCATTCATTCTATCTTCTTTTACTAATGCGTAAGTTACCACTTCATCTAAACCTAAACCAACTAATTTAGATGTTAAATCTCTTCTAAAGATTTGGCTAGCTGATAATTTACCTTTAGTTATTGTTGATGGTAAGTTTAGTGGTAGTTTATCATAACCAATAATTCTTCCTACTTCTTCAACTATATCTTGATATCTATTTGATATATAACCAACAATTTTACCTTCTTTTTTAACAACTGGTGAACCAGTTTGTAATCCAAAATCATCAGCAATCATATCTTGTCTTCTAGTTGGGATTTTAATTTGAATAATAAGTTTTTTAACTTCATTTTCATCCATTTTATCAATTTCGGTTAGGTCTTCAATTTTCATATATCCGTTATAAACTTCATTTTCGATTTTTAAACGATTTAAGATATTAACTATTTTTTCTACTTTTGATTCTCCTGGTAAACCAAGTTTCTCTAAATCAAATCCAAGATTTTCTTCAATAGTATCCGTTGTTATATTAACATATGCATCAAGTTCACTTACATTATCTACATAGTTATCTTCTACCATTTTCAAGATTGAACCATTAGCTAATTCTTGTAGTAAGTTGGCTGCTCTGTTAAGTGCTAATTCTGTTCTTTTTGGATCGATTTTTCTTTCAAAACGAATTGATGCTTCACTTCTTAAATCTAAACGTCTTGAAGTTCTACGGATAAATTCATAACGGAAGTTCGCACTTTCTAAAAGAATTGTTTTCGTATTATCATTAACTTCTGTTTCAAAACCACCCATAACTCCACCTAAGGCAATTGGTTTTACACCATCAGTAATTACAATATCAAGTTCATTTAACTCACGAACTTGCTCATCTAAAGTTACTAATTTCTCTCCTGGTTTAGCTAATCTAACAGCAATTTGTTTTGTTTCAATTTTATCATAGTCAAATGCGTGTAATGGTTGTCCTGTTTCTAACATAACATAGTTTGTAATGTCGACAACGTTATTAATTGGTCTAACACCCATCGCGATTAATCTTGATTGTAACCATTGTGGAGATTCTTTAATTTCGATATTTTCGATTACTCTCCCGTAATACGCTGGACAAACAAGTTTATCTGCATCGATTCTTACTTTAATATCTGCTTCTTTATCTGTTTCATCAACTTTTAAGTTTTCATTAACAGTTAACTCAGCATTTAAGATAGCTGATGTATCATAGGCAACACCCATAATACTTAATAAGTCTGCACGGTTTGGTGTAATATCTAAAGCCATAACCTCATCTACTAAGTTTAGTACTTCTAGAGGGTTATCACCTGGTTTACATTCTTCTTTAATAACATGGATCCCATCAGTATAAACAAACTTCTTATTTAAACCAAGTTCACCTAAACTACAAATCATTCCGTTTGATTCAACACCACGGATATGTGATTGTTTGATTTTGAATCCACCAGGTAAAACAGCACCTGGTTTTGATACTATAACGTTTTGTCCTTGAGCAACATTTGGTGCACCACAAACGATTTGTGAGATTTCTCCACCAATGTCAACTTGACATACGCTTAATTTATCAGCATCTGGATGTCTTTCTTTAGAAACAACATGCCCAACTACTAAGTTATTAGCTTCTACTAGTTTATAATATTCTTCAACTTCACCACTGTGTAAGTTAAATAGTTGACTAAGTTCAGCAACACTTACATCAGTTTTTACTAGTTCTTTAAGATGATTCATCGATACTTTCATCTTTATTCCTCCTCTAGAAACGATTTTACTTTATCAATTACATCATCACGTACTTCTCTATCAAAAAATAGAAAATGTGATGAGTTTACTTTATATCTTTCAAATTGTTCATGTTTCATATTTTTTTCGATTTGATCAATCGATTTTTTCTTCACTAGTTCATCTTGTAATGTTTCAACGATTAATGTTGGTTTATCAATCATATTTAAGTATCTTTTTGTGTAATGTAAATATAATTGTAAATGCATTATGTGGATCTTTGGTACTTTGATAAACCTTCTAATAAATTCTGAATAAAATATTTTTTGAACTCGTGATAGATTTTTTGAATAGGATAAACTAAATGTTAATCCTTTTAAAAATTTACGGTAGTTTGGGTTTTTGACGATTGGTGCGATGAGGATAAGTTTTTTTATCTTATCGTTGCGTGCAGCTAAGATAGCTGCTGTTGAAGCACCAAGTGAGTACCCGATTAAATAGACATTTTCAAACTCTGGTTGGTTTATTAGTTCTTGTGTAGAATCAATAAACTCAATAAAATCTCCTGTTGTAGATTTGGGGAAATAGTTCCCAATAAATGCTCCGGGCATAATACCTGGGTAATATACAAAGTACTTGTCATTTTTTGATAATTTTTTGTACAGTGTTTTTAGTTCACTACCATTAGTTCCAGCGCCATTTATAATTAATACAAGGTCTTTTCTCATTACTTTTTAAACTGGTTATTAAACCGTAAGTCGTTTGTGTAAAATTGTCTAATGTCGTTAATTCCGTATTTCAACATTGCGATACGCTCAACACCCATACCGAATGCAAATCCTCTATATCCTTCACTTGGGTCATAACCACTATCTCTAAGTACATTGTTGTTTACCATACCTGCACCTAGAACTTCGATCCAACCTGTTCCTTTACAAATGTTACATCCTTTACCATTACAGTTATGGCAACTAATATCTACTTCTACTGATGGTTCTGTGAATGGGAAGTATGAAGGACGTAAACGAATGTCTCTACCTTCACCAAACATTTGATTTGCGACTTCTAATAATGTTCCTTTTAAATCAGCCATTGATGTTTTTTTATCAACTACTAATCCTTCAATTTGCATAAATTGATGACTGTGTGTTGCATCATCATCGTCTCTTCTATAAACCTTACCTGGGCAGATGATTTTAATATTTTTATTAACTTCATCTTTCATACTTTCCATTGTTCTTACTTGAACAGGACTTGTATGAGTTCTTAATAATAAATCAGGTGTTATATAGAATGTGTCTTGCATATCCCGTGCAGGGTGGTTTTTAGGTAAGTTAAGTTTTTCGAAGTTATTAATGTCAGATTCAATTTCTGGACCTTCCATTACTTGATAACCCATTCCAATGAATAGATCTTCAATTTCTTCAACTACTTGTGTCATTAAGTGACGATTACCTAACTTAAATTTTTTCCCTGGCAAAGTAACATCGATTGTTTCTTTTTCTAGTTGCTCATTAACAGCTGCTTGTTCGATGATTTCTTTTTGTTCTTCAATATATTTTAAAATTACTTGTTTCGCCTCATTAGTCATTTTCCCAAAAGCAGGTTTTTCCTCTTTTGGTAAATCTTTCATTAACTTCATTACATCGTTAAATACACCTTTTTTCCCAAGGTATCTTGCTTTTGTTTCATTTAACTCATGCATTGATTTAACTACTTTAATTCTTTCTAATGCTTCTGCTTGAACTGTTTTTAGTTTATCTAAAACACTCATATTTTTCACTCCTTTTATAATAAAAAAAGCCCGTCCTAAAATAAGGACGAACTTATAAAATCCGTGGTACCACCTTTGTTTCTAGTTT
>CBFCWG010000004.1:0-100702 GCA_965601565.1 uncultured bacterium
AATCACCCCTAATTAATTATGTTTTATATTATTGATTATTATTATGTAGTGTGGATTTGTGGAAATCCTTGTAATTCATAGTCATATTATATCATATAATGCTATTTTTAGCGATTTATTTTTTTAGTTTTGTCCACATTTTACTGTTAGTTTTTCAACATCTTTCTTCACATTTATATCCATTTCAATTTCATTATTAATTTTTTCTACAGAATGCATTACTGTTGAATGATCACGGTTATTAAAGAAAGTTCCTATTTTTTTGTATGGAAGATCATATAAAGTTTTAATTAAATACATTGAAACTTGTCTTGGAAATACATATTTTGCAGTTCTTTTTTTGGATACTAAATCACTTGTAGAAATTCTGTAATAATCACTAACAATACTCATAATATTCTTAATTTTATTTTCAGATAAGTAATTATCGTTTATGCGCGGTTTAACAAGATTTTCCAGTGCTGCTTCCGCATTTTTAACATTAAATTCTATGTTAAATGCAGTGCAATAAAATAGTACCCTTTTTAATGCTCCTTCTAACTCACGAACGTTATTATCAAAAACACTAGCAATATATTCAATAACGTCATTTGGGATTAAGTCAGCATTTGAAGTTTCAGCCATTAATTTTTTCTTTAAAATCTTAATACGATGATCTAAATCAGGTCGATTTATATCTACTGTAACTCCCCATTCAAATCGTGATGTTAGTCTCGACATTATATCTTTTAACTCGTTTGCACTTCTATCACTTGTTATTACAATTTGTTTTTGTTGTCCATGTAATAATTCAAATAGTTTGAAAAATTCGTTTTGTGACTGTGTTTTGTTAGCTAAAAACTGAATATCATCAACTAATAAAACATCTACTTCTCGATATTTATTATTAAATTCATCAAATTTTTTCTTGGAAGCACTTCTAACATATTCCTCAACAAACTGATCTGTTTTAACATATAATACCTTTTTATTCATGTCACCTTCTAAAATATAATTACCAACACATTGCATTAAATGTGTTTTACCTAAGCCAACATCTCCAAAAATATATAATGGATTTGCCACAATACCAGGCTGATCGGCAACCTTTATTGCACTAGTATATGCTAGTCGATTTGAATTACCGACAACAAAACTATCAAATGTATAACTTGAATTTATATTTCCTTGAATGTAACGATTTGTTAATGAATCATCTGCTTTATTTATTGCATAATCCTTTTGATCCGACAACTCATTAGAAGCCTGTTCTTCAGTCATTATTCTAAACTTGTGTGGTTCATCAAGATTAAACTCTAAATATTTATTCAACTTATTCAAATAAAGCATTTCAATGCGTTTTTTAACAAAATCATTTGGAGCAACTATATATATATAATTGTTTACTACTTTAAAAACAGTATTCACAGGTTCAAAAATTTCTGTGAATACAACTTCATCTAAATCCTCTTCGAGAGATTGTTTAATATCTTCCCATATTTCTGTGTATTTTTCCATCCAGTTCACCTCTTGTTCTTACATAAATAAATATAACATAAAAAAGTATGGAAAAGAAAATAAACTTGTCCACGAAAAATGTGGAAAACTATTTTTATCCACAGGTGTTTTCAACAGGTTTTGAAGATTATAGATGCCTTTATTCTGCGCTCTATAATAGTTATCAACATATCCATGTTTTTATGCTTCTACATAAACCACATTTCCACATTGTGGTATATTGAAATTACGAAAAATAGCCATAAAACAGTGTGGATAACTTTTGAAATTTCTTCATATTATTCTTTTTTTTTAATATACTATTGACACATGATTTTATTACATATATAATGTTATAGCATGGTTTTTCACATATGAAGTAGGAGGTGTTGATTATGCCAAAGAGAACATATCAACCAAATAAACGTAAAAGAGCAAAAACTCACGGATTCTTCGCAAGAATGAAAACTCCAGGAGGAAGAAAAGTTCTAGCAAGAAGAAGACAAAAAGGTCGTAAAAGACTAACTGTTGCTGACTAAGCATAATTTTAAAAAATCGAATATATTATAAAATACCCGAACCCACCTGAAAATATAATATTATTTTTTAGGTGGTTTTTTATTTTATGTAGGTGATGAAATGAAAAAAGAATATCGCGTTAAAAAAAGCAGTGAAATAGAAATGATTGTTAAAAAAAGACAAAGTAGAGGAAATAAATATTTTGTCTTATATAAGAATGAAAACCATGAAAATACCCATTTTCGCTTCGCTGTTAGTGTTTCTAAAAAATATGGAAATGCAGTAGAACGCAATAAAATTAAACGTCGTGTAAGGGAAATAATCTCTAACAAAGACATAGTTAATCATTATGATATCTTTATCGTTGTAAAAAATGATGCAAAGCAACTAAAATTTACAGAAATAAAGAATTCTCTTGAATGGTTAATACAAAAACAAAACATTTTAAGGAGAAAAACAGATGAGAAGAACGACTAGAATTCAATTACTTGTTGTTACAGTAGCTTTAGTGTTATTCTTAAGTGCTTGTAGTAATGGTGGAACGACCATTTACGATGAAGCTATTGGTTCAGGTGAAGGTTGGGGTTGGTTCCAATGGATCGTAACTGGATTAGCTGAATTTATGTATTGGATTAGTGGAATTACTGGTGGATATTACTGGGTAGGATTAATCATTATGACATTAATCGTAAGATCAGTAGGTTGGCCAATTTACGCTAAAAGTAATGCAATGACAACAAATATGCAACAAGCTCAACCAGAACTAAATAAAGTTCAAGAAAAATACAAAGGTAGAACAGACGAAGTATCTCAAAAGAAAATGCAACAAGAGACAGTTGAGATTTACCGTAAATACAACATCAATCCACTGGGTTGTTTATTACCATTCTTACAAATGCCAATCTTCATCATGATGTATCAAGTAGTAAGAAGATTACCTTTATCGGTAGGTGCTGTAGTTAATGGTGTAACTTCAAAAGATTACTCAGATTTAGATTATACATTCTTAGGAATGGATTTAAAATCAGGTGTAGACTTCTCGGTATTTACAAGTGATGGTATTTGGGCTGGATTAGGGGCAGTATTCCCAGAAATCCTATTAGCTATTATTGTAGGTGTATTAATGTTTGGTTACCAAAAATATGCACAAAGTAAACCAGATTATCTACAAAATAAAAAATATCAATCAGAAAAAGCACAACAAACTGCTAACCAAATGAAATATATGTCTTACTTCATGGTATTCATGCTAGTAAGTATCGCTATAACAAATAACGGGATAGCGCTTTATTGGATCGTTGGTAACGCATTCCAATTCTTCCAAACTTATATCAATAGAAAACAAAGCTACAAGAAGTACTTAGAGTCACAAGGCAAACAATCGGTAGTTTAGAGGTAGAGTTTATGAAAAAAATTGAATTTGAAATTAAGTCTTTAGATAAAGCTAAAGAATATGCTGCAAAAGAACTAAGAGTTAACCAAGATTTTATTGATGTTAAAGTATTAGAGAAAAAAGGTATGATTATTAAGACATACGTTATTGAAGCATCAGTAAATGTTGATCCTGCTGATCAAGGATATAAAGCATTAACAGAAGTTTTCGAGAATATGCAAATTGATGCACAAATCGAAATGAGAAGAAAATCTGATAATGAAATTACTTACACTATCAACACAAGTGAAAATCCTTTGTTAATTGGGAAAAACGGAAAAACATTGGAAAACATTCAATTCTATATTCGTAATTTAGTTAATATTTATAGTGATGAAAAATTAATTGTATTAGTCGATATCGGGGGATATAAGGCTAATCGTAAAAAACAATTAGAAATTCTTGCTACAAAAACGGCTAAAACAGTTGCGAAAACAAGAATTGAAGCAAAATTACAACCGATGAATGCATACGAAAGAAGAATCATTCATACAAAACTGGCAGAATGGCGAGATGTATCTACTATTTCTGAAGGAGAAGGACAACAAAGACACTTAGTTATTAAACCGAAGAGGCGATAATATGAAGTTAATTGTAGGACTTGGAAATCCAGGTAGAAAATATAACAAAACAAAACACAATATTGGTTTTATGTGTTTAGATAACTATGCGAAAACCAATTCTCTTAAATTCAAAAAAGAGAATAAATTTCGTGGGGAATCCCTTAAAACAGGGAATCTAATTCTTTTGAAGCCACACACTTTTATGAATTTATCAGGTGAAAGTATACGTCTGGTTATGGATTACTATAACATCGAAGTTGATGATGTATTAATCATATATGATGACTTATCACTTCCGTTAGGTAAATTAAGATTGAGAGAAAAAGGGAGTCCAGGAGGACATAATGGAATTAAATCTATTATTCAAAATCTGGGTACTAAAGAATTTAGAAGACTACGCATCGGAATTGATTCAAATCCTTTAATTGATGCAAAAAACTATGTTTTAGGTAAATTTTCTAAAGAAGAATCTAAACAAATGCAAGAATCAATAACAAATTCTCAATACATTATTGATGAGTTTAACAACAACACAGAGTTTACATTAATTATGAACAAATATAACTAAGCCCAATTTGGGCTTTTTTATTTGATATATAATCATACATATGCTAATATAATTATACAAATAAGCGAATCCCCCCTTTAGTGGAGTATTCGCTATAAGTGCGTGGGGTGAAATGATGGAAAAAATATTAAATTACGTTACAAATACACCGTTTTTTAGAACTATAATTGAGAAATACAACAATAATGATGAAACACATATAACTAATACGAACCCGAGTATTAGTCTTTTAACCATACTTAACTTATTTGAAGAAGTAAATCACAGTATATTAGTTGTTACTCCAAATATCTTCAATGCCCAAAAAGTATTTGATCAGCTATCAAATGTCTTGGATACAGAAAACTTAGGTTTCTTCCCACAAGACGAGTTTATGACAACAGAAATGTTGGCTATGAGTAATGAATTTAAACTTGAAAGAATAAATACAATCAAAAAAATAATCAATAAAAACAAAATGGTTATCGTTACTAATACAACAGGTTTAATAAAGTATCTTTTACCAAAAAAAGAATGGGAAAAGGCTATAATTAGACTTGGAAAAGAAGATGTAGTTAACTTTGATGAATTATTAAATAAACTAATATCTCATGGATACAAAAGAGAAGAGACTGTTGAAAAACAAGGTGAATTTTCTTTTAGAGGAGGAATCCTTGATATATTCCCACTAAACGAAATTAATCCAGTTAGAATTGACTTTTTCGATGATGAGGTTGACACAATCAGATATTTTGACGTTAGTACTCAACGATCAACAATCAAAACTTCAAATATAGAAATATTTCCTATGTACGAGTTTCACTATGACAATAATCAATTCCTTAGAATAAAGGAAAAAGTAGATGAAATTACTTCTAATGAAGAAATGGATGATAAATCACTAACAAGAGTTCAGGAAGAGTTATTAAATCTAGAACATCACACCGATATCGATAAATTAGCAAGATATCTTACTTTCCTTTACAAAACCCCAGAAACTATAATTGATTATATAGGAAACCACTCAATTGTTTATTGGGATCATAAGAAAGTACAAGAAAACTATAAAAATGTAATTGCTGATATTACAGATTGGTATGAATCAACAAATGATTACCCTAAACTAGGGTTTAATTTAGTAAAAGACATTGAACACATATATAGTGGTAAATCGCTTTATTTAGATGTTTTTGGTGATGTAAGAAAAACATCTAAATCAATAGATATAAGAGCAAAAGAACCTGTAGTATATAACAACAATATGCATATGTTAATCAATGATTTGAACAAGTATAAAGGATATACAACAATTATTATTACATTCAAAAATCAAAAACAATTAAATCATTTTATTAATTTAATTGAAGATAAAGTATCATATAACATAATAGGTAAAAAAGACAATGTGGTTGAAAAACAACTAAACTTAGTAGTTAGTGATAATGTATTATCATTTGAGTTTTTTGATATAAACACAATTCTTCTTAATGAAGACAACTTATTTAAGAAAAGAGAAACAAAAAAGGCAAAATATCGTTCATCATTAAAAGACGCTAAAAAGATATCAAAGATAGAAGAACTAAAAAAAGGTGATTTAATAGTACACTATGATCATGGTATTGGTCGTTTTCTAGGTGTAGAACAGATGACTTTAGGGGATAACACAAATGATTATATTCATATAGCTTATAAAGGTGACGATTCACTATATATTCCAGTCGAAAACATTAACTTAATTCAAAAATATATTGGTAGTGAAGGAACAAAACCTAAAATCCACAAACTAGGTGGAGCAGATTGGGCAAAAACAAAACAAAGAGTAAGAAAAAAAGTAAAAGATATAGCCGATAAATTAATAAAACTATATGCAGCTAGAGAAGAAGCTGAAGGATTTGCCTTTAGCCCTGAATCAGACTTACAGATTGATTTTGAATCAGATTTTCCATATCAAGAAACACCAGATCAACTAAAGGCAATAGAGGATATAAAAAGGGATATGGAATCAACAATGCCAATGGATAGATTATTATGTGGTGATGTAGGTTATGGTAAAACTGAAGTTGCATTAAGAGCCGCTTTTAAAGCAGTTTTAGACAACAAACAAGTAGCTTATCTAGCGCCAACTACAGTGCTTTCCCGTCAACATTACTATACATTTAAAGAAAGATTAACTAAGTATGGAATTAAAGTAGGACTATTAAACAGATTTGTAACAAAATCAGTTCAAAGAGAAGTATTAAAGAAACTAGTATCAGGAGAACTCGATATTGTTATAGGAACTCATAGGATATTATCTAAAGATATGGTATTTAATGACTTAGGGTTGTTAATTATTGATGAAGAGCAACGTTTTGGAGTAGAACACAAAGAGAGAATTAAAGAAATTAAAATTAATATAGATGTTTTATCATTAAGTGCTACACCAATCCCAAGAACCTTGCAGATGGCAATCATGGGTGTAAAAAGTATGAGTTTATTAGAAACTCCACCAATTAATAGATATCCAATCCAAACATATGTTATGGAAAGAAATGATTCAGTTACAAGAGATGCCATTGAAAGGGAAATGGCTAGAAATGGACAAATATTCTATTTATATAATCGTGTAGATGATATTAATGTTGTAGCTAGAAAACTAGAAAGATTAGTCCCAGAAGCTAGAATAGTTTATGCTCATGGTAAAATGTCTAGAATAAAACTTGAAGAAGTTATTCAAGCTTTTATTGATGGAGAGTATGATGTTTTAGTTTCAACCACAATCATTGAAACAGGGATTGATATTCCAAATGCAAATACATTATTAGTTCATGATAGTGATCGACTAGGGTTATCACAACTGTACCAGCTTAGAGGAAGAGTTGGACGTAGTGATAAAATAGCATATGCATATTTAATGTATCAAAAAAACAAACAATTAAATGAGGAAGCAGTAAAAAGATTAAAAGTAATTAAAGAGTTCACAGAACTTGGTTCAGGATTTAAAATCGCAGTAAGAGATTTATCAATCAGAGGAGCGGGAGATGTCCTTGGTACTGAACAATCAGGATTTATGGATAGTGTTGGTTTAGATTTGTTTTTGGATATGTTAAAAGAGGAAGTTAAGATCCAACAAGGTGAAGTTGTTGAACCAAAAGAGAAATCAACACCTATTAAAATAAGAGTAAACAAATATATTGATTCAAACTATATTAAAAACGATTATATAAAAATAGAAATGCATCGTAAAATAGCTAAAATAAAGTCAAAAGAAGACATACAAGCTTTAATAGAGGAGTTTAACGATCGATTCGGACTTCCATCTACAGAAATACGACTCTACATGTATGAGAAACTATTTGAGTATTTGGCTGAAACTAAAGGTGTAGAGAAAATTAGAGAGTTAAGAAACAATATCACATTTACGTTAAATAAAGAAGTGTCATCGCAAATAAATGGTGAATTCTTGTTTATGAAGGCAAATGAGTTAAGTAGGTTTATAAGATTTGAGTTTAAGAATGAAAGATTACATATAATTATTGATACAGTTAAGTTAGATTCACATTATTTATACTACATTGTGGATTTATTAGAATTTATTTAATTATGGAAAAAGGCTAGAAATAGTCTTTTTTTTATATTAACTACTTTCATGAAAAAGATATCAACTAGTTACATATTGACATCAATTTTTATTAATGATATTATACAAATGGAAAATATCAAAAACGGCGTACCAAAATTTAATAATAGTACGCTACAAGTGTACCTATTATGGGTACTTTTTTTATTTTTATGGGAGGTGTTTTTATGGAATATAACTATGATGTAGTTGTAGTAGGTGCTGGACCTGCTGGAATCTTTGCTAGTTATGAACTAATCGAGAAAAACCCAAATTTGAAAGTTATTCTAATTGATAAAGGACTAGACATCTACAGTAGGAAATGCCCTATTTTAGAGAAGAAAATTCAAAAATGTCCTGTTAATCGTGAAGGTGTTAGTGGATGCCATCCGGCTTGTTCCATAACTAATGGTTTTGGTGGTGCAGGAGCTTATAGTGATGGTAAATTTAATATTACTAGTGAGTTTGGTGGCTGGATGACAGAATATTTGGATAGAAATCAAGTTGAAGAGCTTATTGAATATGTTGATTCAATTAACTTAAAACACGGAGCTACACCAAATATAACAGATCCTACAACTCCAAAAGTTAAAGAAATCGAAAAAAGAGGATTGGCTGCTGGACTTAAACTTCTAAGAGCAAAAGTAAGACATTTAGGAACAGAGGACAACCTTAAAATATTACAAAGTATCTATGAGTATTTATCTGATAAAATTACAATGAGATATCGAACTGAAGTTAATGATGTAATAGTGGAAAATGGCATTGTTAAAGGAATTAAATTGAATGGAGATACAATCTATTCTTCTAAAGTTTTATTAGCTCCAGGGCGTGATGGATCGTCATGGTTAACTAAGTTAGCTAAGAAATATGATATTCCTCAAGATGCAAATCAAGTAGATATTGGTGTTCGTGTAGAAACAAATGATGAACTTATGGAAGAAATCAATGAAAACTTATACGAAGGTAAGTTTATTTACCGTACAAGTGTTGGGACTACAGTAAGAACATTCTGTTCAAATCCAAGCGGACATGTAGTTTTAGAAAATCATAGTGGTACTATGTTGGCAAATGGCCATTCTTATAGAGATCCCAAATTAGGAAGTAGAAACACTAACTTCGCATTATTGGTATCTCATAAGTTTAGTAATCCATTTAATCAACCAAATGAGTTTGCTCATGAAGTAAGTAGATTAGCGAACATGTTAAGTAGTGGTTCAATAATTGTACAAACATATGGAGACATTAAAAGAGGCCGTAGAACAACAGACAAAAGATTAAAAGAAAGTTTTGTTAATCCTACGCTAAAAGAAGCCGTTCCCGGTGATTTAGGGTTGGCATTACCATATAATACAATGAAGTCTTTAATCGAGATGGTAGAGGCTTTAGAAGCAGTTACTCCAGGAATAGCAAGTGATCATACATTGTTTTATGGAGTTGAAGCAAAATTCTATAGTGCAAGACCTAAAGTAAATGAGTATTTTGAATCACCAATTAAAGGTCTATATTTTGGTGGTGATGGTGCTGGAATAACGCGTGGTTTAGCGCAAGCAGGTGCTAATGGTATTTGGGTCGCAAGACATATAATAAGTAGTTTATAGGAGGTTATTATGAAAGGTGTAGTAGTAGTTGGAACCCAATGGGGAGACGAGGGAAAAGGGAAAATCACCGATTTTCTAGCAGAAAAAGCAGATGTAGTAGTTAGATTTCAAGGTGGAAATAATGCTGGACATACAATTAAGTTCGATGGCAAGAAATTTGCATTACATTTAATTCCTTCTGGGATCTTTAGAGAAGATGCAATAAATATCTTAGGTAACGGAATGGTTATTAACCCAAAAGCAGCTTTAGAGGAACTGGAAATGCTTAAACAAGGCGGAGTAACTAATTATAACTTAGCAATAAGTGATCGTGCTCATGTTGTGTTACCTTATCATATTGTACTTGATGGATTATTTGAAGAATTGAAAGAAGACAGTAAAAAAGTAGGTACAACTAAAAAAGGAATTGGACCTACATATACAGATAAATATGCACGTATTGGAATTAGAATGTGTGATTTCATTGATCCTGATTCTTTTAAAGATAAATTAACTGATAATCTAAATTACTATAACAAGTTATTTAAATTGTTTGGTAAAGAAGTAATGGATATTGAAGCAATTTATGAAGAGTATAGAAAGTATGCAGAAGTTTTAAAAGAATTTGTTACGGATACTTCATTATTACTTAACAATAAGTTTGAAGATGACAAAAAAGTACTGTTTGAAGGAGCACAAGGAGCTTTATTGTGTATTGATAATGGGACGTATCCTTTTGTTACATCTTCATCACCAACTGCAGCTTCCGTACCGCTAAATGCAGGGATTTCCCCTAAGTATATTACCGATGTTGTGGGTATTACAAAAGCATATTCAACTAGAGTTGGTAGTGGTTATTTCGCAACCGAGTTTGAAGACAAAACAGCGAAGCAAATAAGAGACGTTGGAAATGAATATGGTACTACAACAGGTAGACCAAGAAGAATTGGGTGGATTGATACAGTTGTATTAAGACACACAAGAAGAGTAAGCGGTGTTACTGGGCTTAGTGTTATGTTATTAGATGTACTTACAGGAATCGATACACTGAAAATATGCGTAGCTTATAAATTAGATGGAGAAATAATAGATTATATACCAGCTAATATTAAAGATTTTGAGAGATGTGAACCAATGTATATTGAAGTTACAGGATGGACTGAAGACATTACTAATGTTACGTCATTTAGCGATTTACCAGTTAATGCTCAAAACTATTTAAACAAGATTGCAGAACTTAGTGGGATTGAAGTTGTTATATTTAGTGTTGGTCCAGATAGAACGCAAACAGTAGTATTAAAAGATTTAATGTAAATAAAAAAAAGGTTATCCGCGGATAACCTTTTTATATACCTTTTTCTACTGCAGAGCTAATTACTTTGGCTTTTTTCATTAACTCATTGAATTTTTTAGGCTTAAGTGATTGTGCTCCATCACTCATTGCGTTTTCAGGATCATGATGAACTTCAATGATTAATCCATCAGCACCAGCTGCGATACTAGCCATTGATAAACTTTCAACTAAATCCCATTTTCCAGCTGCATGAGATGGATCTATTATTACTGGTAAATGGCTTAGTTTCTTGACAATTGGTACTGTTGAAATATCAAGAGTATTTCTTGTATATGGTTCGAAAGTTCTAATCCCTCTTTCACACAAAATAACTTTTTGATTTCCACCAGCCATTATATATTCAGCACTCATTAGCCATTCTTCAATGGTATTTGAGAAACCTCGTTTTAATAATATTGGTTTGTCTATTTTTCCTAAAGCCTTTAATAAAGAGAAATTCTGCATATTACGTGCTCCGATTTGGATAATATCTACGTATTTTACAAAATCATCAATATTTTCGTTACTCATTAACTCTGAAATTACTGGCATATTGTATTTATCACCAATCTCTTTCAATATTTGTAACCCTTCAACACCCATTCCTTGATAAGAATATGGAGAAGTACGAGGTTTAAAAGCACCACCACGTAATATTTTAGCACCTGATTCTTTTACTGCTTTTGCAATTATGTCTACTTGTTCTTTTGATTCAACACTACAAGGACCAGCCATTACAACAACGTTGTCACCACCAATTTTTACTCCATTAACATCAATAATAGTATCTTTATTATTGAACTTTCTGTTAACTTTTTTAAATGGTTCTTGAACACGGATTACATTATCAACACATCTATATGCATAAAGACTTCTCATATCAAATCCAGCTGTGTCACCAACTACACCGAATAAACTATAAGTATGTCCAATACTTTCATGAATTTCAAAACCTTTTAATCGTAAATTTTCCTTTAATGAAGCGACTTCCTTTGGATCTGCGTTTCTTTTTAATTTAACTATCATTTTTCTACACCTTCTTTAAGTAATAACTTTAAACCTTCTTCATAGCTTTTAAATCCTAATCCCATGATACTTCCTATACATGCATCTCGTATTACTGATATTTTACGAAACGATTCTCTTTTATTTATGTCTGATAAATGAACTTCTACAACAGGTATTTGAATAGATTTTATTGCATCATATAATGCATATGAGTAATGGGTAAAGGCTCCAGCATTGAGGATTACCCCGTCAAAATTATCGTTTGCCCAATGTAAAATATCAATCATAATACCTTCGAGGTTTGATTGTTTCACATCAATTTTAACGTCATATTTATCTACAAATCCTTTTAAGTAGGCTTCCAAATCCTGATAGGTATTGTTTCCATATATTTCAGGTTCTCTTAAACCAATCATATTAAGATTTGGTCCATTAAGTATTAATATATTCATTTATTTTCACCTCTATTTCACTCATAGTCTTTTTTTCGTTAAAACTAGTCTTGCTTATAACAATATCTGCATAACGCTTATATAGATCATATCTCTCATTATACAGTTTATCTATATTTTTACGGTCTTGAAGTAGTGGTCTTCCTTTAGGATTGCACTTTCTTAATAATTCAAGTGGTACATCAATAAATAATATAATACCATTTTGTTTTAAATTATTCATGTTATATTCACTTAAAATTACTCCTCCACCACAGGAAATCGCTTTGTTATTTAGTTTTGAAACATTCTCTATTATTTGTGATTCTACTTTTCTAAAGTATTTCTCACCTTGATGTTTAAAGATGTTTTCAATAGAGTCATTAATATAGTCTTCTATCTCAGAATCAACATCTATAAGTTCTTTATTATACTTTTCAGAACAAAGACGTGTAAAAAACGACTTCCCAGACATAGGCATGCCTATAAACACTAGGTTCTTCATTTTCTGTGTAAGGTTTTTGTATAAATCAACTATCGTTTTATTCTTAATCTCAATATTATGGAATAATTCTATTGATTTCACAGCCTGAGCTATCAGCATAAATAAGCCGTTAACGGCCTTTATTCCAAGGTTTTCAGCCTCAATGAGAAGATTTGATCGTAATGGATTATATACAACGTCCACAACTGAGTTTAAATTAGAGAATGTATCTAGTGATACCAATTTATCATCATTATTGTTTGGAAACATACCCACAGGGGTTGCGTTGAATATGATATTGGTGTTTTTATGGTTGTCCACATTAGAAAAATGATATTCATTCTCCTTTGGATTGCGAGCTAAAATTGTGATATTTTTAGCTAAATTTTGTCTACAATAATATTGAATGGTTCTACTAGTAGAGCCGTTTCCCAATATTAATACATTCATATCTCTAACAGAGATATTGTTATAACTAAGGGCTTTATCGAGTCCAAAATAATCTGTATTTGCCCCAATGAGTTTTCCACCTAAAAAATAAATTGTATTCACAGCATTTGTTTCTCTTGCCTCTGTGGATAACTTGTCAAGGTACTTTATTACATCTGATTTATAGGGAATAGTTACGTTAAGACCCTTAAATTGCTCATTATTAAAGAATTGATCAAGATTATCAACTTCATTTAGTTCATAAGGTTGCCTTGTTATATCCTCATGTATGATTTTTGAGAAACTATGACTAAGTTTCTTACCGAGTAATCCATACATATTGATCACTACTTTCTTTGAGCTTCTTTACTTACCTTCATTATTGTTTCATAAACATGTTTAATTAGTGGGTAATGGCTATATTTAGATATCTTTTCATAAATTACATCTTCTCTTTTTGTGTCTAATACTTTAACATTTAAATCCTTTTTTAGATTACCGATTGTTTTAGTAATTGTGAATCTTCTATCCAATAGATTCATTATTTGATTATCTATATCATCTATCAGTTTTCTTTGTTGGTTTATTTTATCCAATTTAAACCCTCATTTCTTGCTATTAGTTCAACAGCTGCATAGCTTGTTATAGCGTTTATTACGTGGATAACTCTATGTACAATACAAGGATCATGTCTACCTTCTAAATTTAGAGTTACTTCTTCCATTTTGCCAATATTAACTGTTTTTTGTGGTTTACCGATTGATGCAGTAGGTTTTATTGCTGTTTTAAAAGTAATTGGCATGCCATTACTAATACCACCTTGGATACCACCTGAGTTATTTGTTGAGGTTTTAATAGAGCCATTTTCCAGAATAAACTGATCATTGGCCTCTGACCCAAGGAGTCGTGTTATTTCGAAGCCTTTACCAAACTCTACACCTTTAACTGCTGGGATACTATATAGTAAATGAGCTAGGATACTTTCTATTGAATCAAAGAATGGGTTACCATAACCCGCTTCTAAACCGATGATAGCTGTTTCAACGATTCCACCCACACTATCCTTATTCTTTTTAGCATTTATGATTGTTTCCTCAAAAATCGTTTTAACAGTATTATCTAATAATGGAAAATCGCTAGAATTAAGGCTTGAGATAACTTCTCCAGATAATTCAATATCTTCAAAATTAATATCACTTTTGTCTTTTATTGAAGATATATGAGAAGTTACAGTTACACCCTTTTTCTCTAGTAACTGATCACATATTGCACCTAAAATAACTAGAGGTGCTGTTATTCTACCTGAAAAGTGTCCTCCACCTCGATAATCATTAGAGTTATTGTATTTTATTTTCGAAGTAAAGTCTGCATGTGATGGTCTTAATACATCTGGATTATAATCTCTTGACCTTGTATCTTTGTTTGGGATTATGATGGTTAATGGCGTACCTGTGGTTTTTTCATCGAAGTAACCACTTATAATTGAGTACTCATCTTTTTCTTGTCTTGGTGTGGATAAAGTGGATTTTGGTCTACGTTTATAAAGAGCTTGAGCTATGCGCTCCCTATTAAGTTTTATACCTGCAGGAAGATTATTTATTACAATTCCTATTGCCTGTCCATGGGATTCACCGAATAAATTAATGTGGATAACTTGTCCAAAAGAACTCATAAAATCACCTATATCCTTTCTTTGATTTGAGAAATATTAATAGGCTTGATTAAGCCATTCCCCACTTCTTCTACTATAATTATATTCATATTGGTTTTGTTTGCTTTCTTATCTGTTCTTACTAAATCGTATATTACTTCTTTATCATATTCATATGAAGTTGGAAGGTTATATTTAGTCAGGACTTTTTTTAAATCTTTGGAGAAGCTATATCCATTTGACATTAACGTCATACCGATAGAAATGGCTTCACCGTGTAATAAATCATAGTTTGAATATTGTTCTATTGCATGACCTATTGTATGTCCATAATTTAGCAATTGTCTAGTACCATAATCAAACTCATCTTGAACAACAATGTCTTTTTTTATCTTGATACATTCATAAATATATTCTTCTATATTATCGAAAACATTATTGTTTAAAAGAGCGTTAAAAAGCGATTTACTAGCAATTAGACCATACTTAATCATTTCCGCAATACCACTAGATACTTGTCTTTGATCCAGTGTTTTTAATGTGTTTGTATCGATAAGTACTTTGATCGGCTGTTTGAAGTATCCTATTGCATTCTTCATTTTTTCTGCATTCACCGCAACTTTTCCGCCAACACTTGAATCTACCTGTGATAACAGTGTTGTAGGGATTTGAATGTAATCTACACCCCTAAGATATATACTGGCTACAAAACCAGATAAATCTCCAATAACTCCACCACCTAAAGCAATGATTAAACAACCTCTAGTAATTTTATTTTCAATCATTTGATTAACTAATGAATAAGCCGTTTCCATTGATTTTGATGTTTCTCCTTGTGGAACAAATAGAGTTAATGGATTGTTTAATTGTGGTTTGATTTCATCTATGTATTTTTTTGGAATATTATCATCTGAAATAATAACGATTTCTCGACTAGCGTCTATAAAGTCGTTAATATGACTTAATAATCCTCTTTTAATAATTACATCGTAACTATTTTTTTCTAAAGGAACATTGATTTTTTTCATAGTATCATTCCTCTGTATTAAAATTTCCTCTGACTGATTTGTAATCTTCAAAAAAGTGGGGATATGACTTGTTTACTGCGTTTGCGCGTTTCAATATAATTGGTTCTTCTACTCTTAAAGCAGCTATTGATATCATCATAGCAATTCTGTGATCATTATATGAGTCCAATGTTACTCCACCTTTTAATGATTGTTTACCATGAATTATTATATTGTCTTCTTGTACTGAAATATTGGCTCCTAGAGCTTTTAAAGTATTTACTGTAGATTCTACTCGATCTGATTCTTTTAATCTTAGGCGAGAGATATTAGTGATTGTAGTTGTTCCTTTACTTAAACATCCAAGTAATGCAACTATAGGACCTAAATCTGGACAATTTGAAATATCTATTTTGGCACCATTTGTCTGTGATTTTTCAGCAATAAAGCCGTTTTCTGCATAGATAATTCGCCCTTTCATCTTTTTGATGATGTTTATAATTTCTTTATCTCCTTGGTTCGATTCATGATTTAAATCATTTATCTTTATAATACCATTAATGATTCCACCAACAAGAAAGAACGCAGCTTGAGAAAAATCACCTTCTACTCGATAATTATGTGGCTTGTATACTTGATTTCCTGGGATAAAGTACCCATTCTCAATTTGATGTATCTCAATGTTAAATAAATCGAGCATCTCTATTGTTAAGTCAATATAACTTTCTGATTCTAGGGTTCCGTTTATTATGATTGTTGAGTCTTCTTTTAGTAAAGGTAAAGAAAACATTAAACCACTAAAAAACTGAGAACTAACATTTCCATCAATAATATATTTTCTGCTCTTAACTGAGCCTTTTACCACTATTTCATTGTCTTGTTTTTTGAATGTGTTATTGTCTTCGGTAAAGATTTTTGAATAGATAGACTGTGGTCTGTCTATTAAAGATTGTTTTCCTGTGAATTTAACTTCCTTTTTTGCAAGTGAGAAGATTGGAATCAAAAACCTTAGAGTTGATCCTGATTCATTACAATCAACAGGTTTATTGTCATATTTTATACGTTTTACGCCGTAAACAGTAACTTTATCCTTGTCTATTTCGAACTTAGCACCAAGTTGTTCTAAAGCTTTCATAGTTGCTGTGATGTCTTCCGAATATATAATGTTACTTATCACAGATTTACCTTCAGCTAAACTTGCACATATAAGTGCACGATGTGAAAGACTTTTTGAAGGAGGGACATTTAAATCACCTCTTAAATTTGTGGGTAACATCTTTATTTGGGGTTTGTGAGTCATTTGATTTTCCCCCTTTTTTCTGTGGATTGCCTCATTATGTCTTCTAGTTTTTCTTTATCTTTTTGTCTTAATGCTTCTTTCAGTTCGTCAAGTTTTTGCTCAAATGCATTTATTCTCTTAAATAAGAAATCTTTGTTTTGAATAAAGAGTTCTGCCCATAGTGATTCATTGATCATGGCGATTCGAGTTAAATCTTTATATGAATCACCTATAAATAAGCTTGTATCGTACTTATCATCATCACTATTAACTAAACTAATGGCAATTGCATGTGTTAGTTGTGATGTAAAGGCAATTACATCATCATGTTCAATATCTGTTATTCTTGAAACATTTTTAAAGCCCATTTGTTTTGCAAGTGTTTCAATTAGATTCAGAGATTCTTCTTTATTAAATTTGGTAGGGGTTATAACAAAGTTTGCATCATGGAAAATCGCTTTATCACTATATTTTATACCGATTTTTTCTCTTCCTGCAATTGGATGAGAAAAGACAAATTCAACGTCATCATCTTTATATATTTCTAACATATCTACTAGTTTTCTTTTTATTCCGACAGCATCAGAGATTATTGCATCTCTTTTGAAGAAGTTTATATTCTTCTGAATGAATTTTATTGTGTCATTTGGATAAAGACATAGAAAAACAACGTCTAGATTCTTTAAATAGTCCTTTGGATTAGTTGTTCCATAGTCTATTATGTTATTCTCTAGAGCATAATCAATTGCTTCTTGATTTATATCGAAGCCATAAAGTTTATATGGGTACTTGCGTAAACTTTTAGCGTACGTACCACCAATAAGCCCCATACCAACAATTCCTATGTTCATAAATACCACCTATTTTCTTCAGTATGTTTACATTATACTATAATTACAAACATTTTTTTAATGATTATTTTGTAAGCGTTTTTTGTCAATAAGTTGATTTTAAGGGGATTTCGTGCGAAAATTGAAACAGAACAATAGGAGGAGAACTATGGAAAATATTGATTTGAAAATTGCTCAAGAGGCAAAAATGAAGAACATTAAGGAAATTGCATCAAATCTTGGTTTAGAGGAAAATGAGATTGAATTATATGGGAATTATAAGGCTAAAATCAATCTTGACGTGATGAAGAAGTTTGAAGGAAAACCAAACGGAAAAGTCATCTTAGTAACAGCAATAAATCCTACTCCTGCGGGAGAAGGAAAGTCTACTACAACTGTGGGGTTGGGGCAGGCATTTTCAAAAATAGGTGAAAGTGCAATTATTGCATTGAGAGAGCCATCTTTTGGCCCAGTAATGGGAGTAAAAGGAGGGGCAGCTGGTGGAGGATATAGCCAGGTTGTGCCAATGGAAGACTTAAATCTACATTTTACAGGAGATATTCATGCTATAACTACTGCTAATAATGCAATTAGTGCTATTATTGATAATCATATTCATCAAGGTAATCAGTTAAATATTGATCCAAGAAGAATATCGTGGAAACGATGTGTAGATATGAATGATCGTGCTTTACGTAATGTTGTTGTTGGATTAGGAGGCGTGGGAAACAGCCTACCTAGGGAAGATGGATTCAATATTACTGTTGCATCAGAAATCATGGCTGTACTATGTTTAGCATCTGATTTAGTTGATTTAAAAGAAAGAGTTAAGAGAATTGTAATAGGTTATACATATGATCGTAAACCTGTAACTGTTGGTGATTTAGAAGTTGAAGGTGCTGTTGCATTAATACTAAAAGATGCAATTAAGCCGAATTTAGTTCAAACATTGGAAAATACACCAGCATTAATTCATGGAGGACCATTTGCAAATATAGCACATGGGTGTAATAGTATCATTGCAACTAATATGTCAAGAAAACTGGCTGATTATGTAATTACTGAAGCTGGATTTGGTGCGGACTTAGGGGCAGAAAAGTTTTTGAACATAAAAACGTATCAAGCAGGATTTGATCCTAGTGCAGTTATTATAGTTGCAACAATAAGAGCCTTAAAAATGCATGGTGGAGTTAATAAAAAAGAATTAGGTCCAGAAAATGTTGAAGCGCTTATTAAAGGGATTTCCAACTTAGAGAAACACATTGATACAGTTAAAGAGTTTGGATTACCATATGTTGTAGCAATAAACAGTTTCACATCCGATACTGATAATGAAACTGAAGCTTTAGAAACCTACTTAAATGATAATAATCATCCATATAGTTTAAGTGAAGTTTGGGCAAAAGGCGGAGAAGGTGCCGTTGATTTAGCCAAAAAAGTGATTAAGGAAATCAACGAAAAAGACAATAACTTTAAAAGACTTTATCAACCGGAAGATTCATTAGAACAAAAAATTGAGAATATCGCTAAGAAAGTTTATGGAGCAGCTGCAGTTGATTTTACTTCTAAGGCAAAAACACAACTTAGAAAATTTAAACGTTATGGTTGGGATAACTTAGGAGTTTGTATGGCAAAAACACAATATAGTGTAAGTGATAACCCTAAATTATTGGGTAGACCAGAAGGATTTACAATCACTGTACGAGAGTTGAGACCATCAATTGGTGCAGGATTTATTGTAGCTTTAACAGGTGATGTTATGACTATGCCAGGACTTCCAAAGAAACCTGCAGCCCTAAATATGGACATTACCCCGGATGGAGACGCAAAAGGATTATTCTAAGAAGAGGAGAAATTCCTCTTTTTTTTAATTAGGTATTGTGTTGCACACAGTAGTGTGTTATATTGGGTATGTGGAGGATGATATTATGAATGCCCAATTCAAAAGAGGAATTGTCGAATTATGTGTTTTATCTGAATTAGTGCAGGAAGATATGTATGGATATATGATTATCAATAACATTTCGTCTCATCTTGATGTTAATGAAAATACTATATATCCAATTTTACGGAGATTAACTAAAGAAGAATATTTTACTACATATCTTAAAGAATCAAACATTGGAGCTGCTAGAAAATATTATAAAATTACGGAAAAAGGTTTTAATTATTATTTACAACTAAGAGACTCTTGGGATAGTTTTATCGGTGGAGTATATGAGATTTTAAATAAAGGAGGAAAAAAGAATGAAGAAATTCTTGAAAGATTTAGAAAAAGAACTAAGTAAGTTTAAATTTGGTAAAAAAGAAATAGAGGAAATATTAGCAGACCATAAAGAAATGATTGATCAAGCACTAAATGATGGATTAACAGAAGAGCAAATAACAGAGAAATTTGGTAATCCCGAAAAACTAGCAAGTGATTTATACACAGATTTATCTGCAGAGAAATCTGCTTCAGAACAACAAATCAATACAGATGAACAAGAGGAAATTCCTGGATTCAATCTATATAAAACATTAAATGTTGTAGAAGAGTTAAAAGAAGTATCAATTAAAGTAATTTCTGAGGATATAGCAGTTTATCCATATACAGGAGAACAAATCCAAGTATATTTTAAAAATGTTAAGGAACCAGAACTTTACAGTATTACTTTAAATGGTGGGGTATTCAGTTTTGGAAGAGAAGTAAAAAAATCATTCAATATATTCAGAAGTTCAAATGAGCAAGTGATTATCAAATTGCCGGAAACAAAAGGGTTAGAGAAATACACTTTAACTTCTGTATCTGGAGATGCTGAATTAAAAGCAGTAAATGCTAAACATGTAGCCTTAAAATCAACTAGTGGAGATTTTGAAATACTTGGACTTAAAGCTGGTAAAGGTGAATTAACTACAGTAAGTGGAGATTACGAAATTAAAGGAATGAAAGCTGATGAATTATTTGTTTCTTCAGTAAGTGGAGATTTTGAAATAGAAAATGTTGTAGTTAAGAATGATGTTACATTAAATACAGTAAGTGGAGACTTCGAAGTATTCAATTTTGTTGCAGAAACAGCTTCATTAAAAACTGTAAGTGGAGATTTAGATGCTAAAGAATTTTATGTTAGTAAAATCGACCTTAGATCAGTAAGTGGAGATATTGAAATTGAAAACAGAGACAAAACAAGACCTATTGAAGTAGGTAAAAAAAGATCGGTAAGTGGAGATATAAAAATTAGATAAACTTAAGGAGCTTAATGCTCCTTTTGTGTTATAATTTGTTTGAAGGAGTGATTTGATGGAATTACTAAGTAAATTCAGAGAAATTCAACAGAAACAAAAATCCTATGGTTATGTCTTAAACGTTGTTGGATGGGACAGTGCCACAGAAGCTCCAAGAGGTGCTTTTGAAAGAAGAGCTAAAATGCTAGCTTTTTTAAGTGGAGAAGTATTTAGATTATTGACAAGTGAAGAATATCAAGAAGTGGTATATGGCTTATTTAAGCAAATTGATGAGTTAGAAGATTCTGTTCAAAGAGAGATTAAAAAGGCAAAAAAAGCTTTGGACAAAGCTATTAAAATTCCAGAAAATGAGTTTGTTGAATATCAGACTTTGGTTAACTTATCACAAAAACTTTGGGAAGATGCAAAAGAAAATAATGATTGGAATTCTTTCAAACATAACTTAACTAAGTTAATTGATTATAATCGTAAGTTTATTACATATTTCGATACTGATATGCATCCATACGATGTGTTACTTGATGATTTCGAAGAAGGAATGAGTATGGAAAAATACGATGAATTCTTCAATACTTTAAAAGAAGACTTAGTACCTTTTGTACTTAAAGTTTTAAAAGAGGGAAAACCTCTAAAGAGAGACTTTACTGAAGATTCATTTAACACGGCAAAACAAAAAGTTTTCTGCGATTATTTAATTGATGTATTAGATTTTGATCGTAATAAAGGACTTATGAAAGAAAGCGTTCATCCATTTACGTGGAATACACATCCATCTGACGTTCGTTTTACAACAAGATACCTAGAAAACTATGTATTCTCGTCTATTTTCGCTGCTATACATGAGTTAGGACATGCAACATATGAACAACAAATTGATGAAAAATGGAATGATACAGGATTAACTGGTGGAACATCTATGGGTATTCATGAGTCACAGTCAAGATTCTATGAAAATATTATCGGTAGAAGTAAACCGTTCTGGGAAGCTCATTATCCTAAGTTTAAGAAACTGTTCCCTGAAGAACTGGAAGGAATTAATCTAGATGAGTTCCACAAAGCTACTAACAAAGTAGAAGCGTCATTAATAAGAGTTGAGGCTGATGAACTTACTTATCCACTCCACATAATGATTCGTTATGAAATTGAGAGAAAGTTGTTTTCAAATGAAGTAGAAGTTGATGAGTTACCAAAACTATGGAATAGTAAAATGGAAGAATATCTTGGTATAGTGCCAAAAACTGATACTGATGGAGTACTTCAAGATGTACATTGGAGTGCAGGGTTATTTGGATATTTCCCAACATATGCTCTTGGTAGTGCTTATGCTGCGCAATTCTACTATACAATGATTAAAGAAATTGATGTTGATGAACTAGTTAGAACAAATAACATTAAAGAAATCAATACTTGGTTAAAAGAAAAAATCCATCAATTTGGAGGAAGTAAAAATCCACAAGAATTATTGAAAGATATTACAGGTGAGGATTTTAATCCACAGTATTATGTTCAATACTTAAAAGAAAAATACTCAGAGTTATATCTATAGGAAATGGCTTAATAAAGACAAAAAGACAATCGGTAATTCGATTGTCTTTTCTAATTGTTTATGTAAAAATAATCTCAAGTGTTATAATGATTTTGGAGGAGATAATTATGAAATATGTTGATTTAGATTATAATGAGAAGTCCGAGGAAATGCTTGCACAATTAAAAAAAGGTGTATTTTTAACTACAAAAAACGGTGACAAAGTTAATACTATGACAATAGCCTGGGGTGGAATAAATTTTGTGTGGTATAAACCAATTTTTGTTGCATATGTAAGATATACAAGAGATACATATGAAATGTTAAAGAATACCAATGAATTTACTATCAATATTCCTCTTGATAAAGATTTAAAGAAAGAATTAAGTTTATGTGGTACAAAATCAGGGAGAGACATCGATAAAATAAAAGAGTGTGGCCTATCATTAATTGATGGAAGAACCATAGACACTCCAATCATAAGTGATTGTAATATGCATTATGAATGTCGAGTTGTCTATAAACAGGCAATGGAACCTAATAATGTTCCGGAAGATATTTTGAAAAGGTATTATACAAACAACAATTTTCATGTTATATTTTATGGTGAGATTGTTGATGCATACATTATAAAAGGAGAGTAAATTATGGGAGAAATCATTAGTGGAAAAGCATTATCAAAAGAGAAACGCGAAGAAGTAAGAATTAAAGTTGAAGAACTAAAAGCTACTTATGGAGCCGTTCCCCATCTGGCAGTAGTATTGGTTGGGGAAGACCCTGCAAGCCAAAGTTATGTAAGAGCTAAAGAACGTGCTTGTATAAAAGCGGGAATGAAAAGTACCGTTATTAGAAAAGAAGATACAATAACAGAAGAAGAATTGTTAACTATTGTTGATGAACTAAATGCTGATGAATCTGTTCATGGTATTTTAGTTCAATTACCTATTCCTCGTCATATTGATGAGAACAAAGTTATTGATGCTATTGATATTACTAAAGATGTTGATGGATTTCATCCTTTAAATGTAGCATATATGCATTTAGGAAGAGAATGTATATTACCAGCGACGCCTAAAGGGATTATGACTATGTTAGAGAGTAAGAATATTCAGTTAAAAGGGAAAGATGCAATCATTATTGGTCGTAGTAATATAGTAGGGAAGCCTGCAGCTATGCTATTAATGAAAGAGCATGCTACAGTTCAAATCGCACATAGTAGAACTCAAGATTTGAAGGAAAAATGTTTGAAAGCAGATATAATTGTTGCTGCTGTAGGTAGAGCAAACACTGTTACAGCAGATATGGTAAAAGAAGGTGCAGTAATAATTGATGTTGGTGTGAATCGTGTAGATGGTAAATTAGTTGGTGATTGTGACTTTGAAAATATTAAAGACAAAGCTAGTTTTATAACTCCCGTTCCTGGTGGAGTTGGACCTATGACGATAACTTCACTATTACAAAATACATTAGAATGTTTTGAAAGGTTAATGAAATAATGATTGAAAGATACCGAAGACAAATAGTACAAGATATATTTACTGAAGAAAGTAAGTTTGATGCATATTTATTAATGGAAATTTACACTCTTGAAGCATGGAGTAAACTTGGGGTTATTCCGGAAGAAGATGTAATAAAAGTAAGGGAAAACGCTAAATTTAGCGTAGAACGCATAAAGGAAATTGAACAAGAAACAAGACATGATATTGTAGCTTTTACTAGATGTGTAAGTGAATCTTTGGGTGAAGAAAAGAAATGGGTTCACTATGGATTAACTAGTACAGATGTAGTTGACACGGCAAATGGATATATATTTAAAAAGGCAAATGATATCATTTGGGAAGATCTATTAAAGTTCCAAGAAGTATTAAAGAAACAAGCCTTGAGATTTGAAAATACACCATGTATCGGTAGAACACATGGAATTCATGCGGATATTACTTCTTTTGGATTAAAATGGGCTTTATGGTATGACGAATTCAATCGTCATCTTGAAAGATTTGATAAAGTAAGAAATGAAGTAGAAATGGGGAAAATTAGTGGGGCAGTTGGTAACTTTGCCAATACACCACCATTTGTACAAGATTATGTATGTGAGAAGTTAGGTATTAACTCTGCCAATATTTCAACACAAACATTACAGAGAGATAGACATGCTAATTACATGGCAGAACTTGCCTTAATTGGTACATCAATGGAAAAAATAGCTGTTGAAATTAGACATCTTCAACGTACTGAGGTAAGAGAGTTAGAAGAATTTTTCCGTAAAGGACAAAAAGGTTCTAGTGCAATGCCACATAAAAGAAACCCAATAAGCTCAGAAAATATCGCAGGGTGTTCAAGAGTTTTAAGAGGATATATGGTTGCCTCATATGAAAACGTACCTTTATGGCACGAAAGAGATATTTCACATTCATCTGTTGAGAGAATTATTGTACCAGATGCTATAATGTTATTAGACTATATGTTAAATCGCTATATGAGAGTACTGGAAAATGTTACAGTATTTGAAGATCGTATGTTAGAAAATATATATATTACTAAAGGTGTTATTTTCTCACAAAGAATCCTTTCAAAACTTATTGAAAAAGGTTTGGCTAGAGAAAAAGCTTATGATACAGTTCAACCACTTTCTATGAAGTCATGGGAAAATGGAATAATGTTTAAAGAATTATTGATAGAAAATAATACGATAAGAGAACATTTATCAGTTGAAGAAATTGAAGATGCATTTGATATAAAATATTTCCTAAAAAATGTAAAAACAATCTTTGAAAGAGTTGGATTGCGCTAGTAGGAAATCCCTTAGATAGGAGGTTGCATGAGAGTAATTAAAATACTAATTAACATCACAATACCAATATTTTTGTTGATGTTATTTGCAAGTTTGTTGACAACAAAACCATATTTAATGTTATCTAAGGGACTATATTCAACTCATAGTGAAATCACCTATGATCATGAATATGCAGTTGAAAGAATTATCGGGTATTTGAATTATAGATATGATGATTTAGAGTTTGGGATAGATGAATCAGATGATAATATAATAATGAGAGATGTTGAAATAAGACATATGGTAGATGTTAAAAATCTATATACAACATTGAGAATCATAGCTGTTGTTTGTTTGGTTGTAGCAGTTTCGCTTTCATATTATCTTCATCGGAAGAATAGAGAGGAACTCTATAAAGCATTAAAGACATTACCAATTGGTCCAATCTTTTTCATAATGTTTGTAGGAGGATATTTGATTATTGATTTTAATACAGCATTTCGAGTTTTCCATGAGTTATTCTTTACTAATGATGATTGGTTACTTTATGCGAATGATGTATTAATCTTATTATTACCAACTAATTTTTGGATGGTAAGTGGAATTATAATACTTGGTCTGTTCTCATTAACATTGGGGTTATTATATTTCTTAAACGAAAAGTTTCTAAAAAGCGCTAAATAATAGCGTTTTTTTTATGTAAGTGCTTACTTTATGTTGTATAAATAGTAAGATTTTGTTAGTATAGGAAATGGTTGGTATTATATATGATCGAAAATACGGTTCGATTGTCTCTACCCTGTGCCCGTAAATTACAGGACTATGATACTTTAAACATTCTAAAAGAGATAATTCTCCTTTTTTGATTTGTGGTACCTACCAAAACAAATAAAAAATGGAGGATTTTTTTAATGGAGTTTATCAAGAATTTCTTCAAAATTGAAGAAAGAGGAACTAATGTTAAAACTGAGTTTTTAGCAGGACTTACTACATTTTTAGCTATGGCATACATCTTGTTTGTTAATCCGAACACTTTAGTAGCTAATGTAGATGATGGAGCTGGTGGATTAATCAGTTTAACAGGATTGGAATGGGGTCCAATTTTTACAGCAACAGCAATCGCAGCAATCGTAGGATCATTAGTAATGGGGTTATATGCAAATTATCCAGTAGCACTAGCACCAGGTATGGGAATGAATGCATTCTTTACATGGACAGTTGTTGTTACACTAGGGTATTCACCTTGGCAAGGTTTTGCAGGAATTGTAATTTCAGGTGTATTATTCCTATTATTATCCGTTTCAGGTTTACGAAAAAGGGTAATCAACGCAATACCAAAAAATCTTAAACTTGCAATTGGTGCAGGTATTGGGTTCTTTATTGCTTTTATCGGGCTTCAAAGTGCGGGACTTATTGTAGATAATCCAGCAGTATTAGTTGGATTAGGAGATTTATCTGATCCTGTAGTATTATTAGCAGTATTTGGTTTAATTATTACAATAGTTATGTACGTTTTAAAAATCCGTGGTGCTATTTTATACGGAATCGTAGTTACTTCAATTGTCGGAGTTATTTTTGGACAAGTTGGTACACCTTCTGGTATAGTAGATGTTCCACCAGCACCATACGTATTTGAATTTGTTAAAGGATTTACAGAAGGAACTTGGGATTTACAGTTCTTTATCGTAATATTCGCATTATTGTTTATTGATTTCTTTGATACAGCAGGAACATTAGTTACTGTTGGTAACAGAGCTGGATTATTAGACGAAAATGGAGAACTAAAAGACAATGGTAAAGCTTTATTAGCCGATTCAACAGCTACAATAGTTGGTGCAGTTGCAGGTACTTCTTCAACTACATCTTATATTGAATCACTAGCTGGTGTTGAAGTTGGGGGTAGAACAGGATTAACTTCTGTATTCACAGCTTTATTCTTCTTAATCTTCATGTTCTTTAGTCCATTATTAAGTGTAGTTACTGCTGCAGTTACTGCTCCAGCATTAATTATGGTTGGTATTTTAATGGCTTCACAATTAAAAGATATCGAATGGGATGATACTGTAGTTGCTGTATCTGCATTCTTAGTTATATTAGTTATGCCACTTACATATTCAATCGCTGAAGGTATAGCAGTTGGATTTGTATTTTATCCGTTAACAATGGCAGTTACAAAACGCGGAAAAGAAGTAAGTATGGAAATGTATGTACTTTCTGCAATCTTCGTAGTTTATTTCATTGTTAAGGCAGTTTCAGGAATTTAATCAGATATTAAATAATTTAATATAAATTTTATCACACTCAAAAATAATGAAAAGGAGTAGAACGCCGTCTACTCCTTTTTGTTTATGTGTTTATCTTTTTTTCCACAAGTTACTTTATCACAGTTAGTACACCATAACGTTTCGTTAGAAATTCGGTAGAACCTTTCTGGGTGTACCCAATGGTGATACTCCCAATATAAAAATATTAGAACTCCTAAAATGAAAATAGTTATTGTATATATATTTGGAATGAAAATTAATATAGAAAATTTCATAATTCGATCCCAGTTTGAAATTCGACATGTATTACAACATGAGTTTTTAAAGAAAATACTTCTAAATGGGCACCAAAGCATGATACAAAAATAATCAGCAAAATTTAGTCCAAAAAACACTAAATAGATAAATTTTTTGTCTAACCATTCAAAATGAATGTAGGATAATCCGATTATAAGAACTCCCAATGTGTATAAAACGAATACTAAAAGGGCTATTTTGTTATTTTTTCTTATCTGATTCTTGAGTTTATCCTGATCAAATAGTTTTACTTCTTTGTATATACTCTTTTGCATTTTAGATGAGTAAATTGAGTCATTATAAATTGGTAGAATTACACTAAATGAATCAACTAAAAAGTATACAAAAAACAAAGGGTATAGATAGTCTTCTATCAGGTCTATTGTCTCAGGAAAAAAAATCAACAAAATGGCTGTGTTAAGCAATAATACAAAGGAAAATGCAAATTTTATAAATATTTTATTCATAATATCACCTGTATAATATTATAATACTTTAAGAAAGTGTTTACAACACAACTTTTTTTTACTACAATATGGGTATGAAAATAAGAAGGTGATATTATGCGAAAATTAATAGAAGCTGAAAAAATGCATCGTACAATTAGAAGAATCTCTCATGAGATTATTGAACAAAACTCTGATTTGGCTAATTTAGTACTCTTAGGTATTTTAAAGAATGGTGTTCCATTAGCAAAAATTATTCATGATAATATTATGAAAATTGAAGAGGTGGATGTTCCTACGTATGATTTAGATATTTCTGGATACCGTGACGATATTCAAGTTAACGATTTTAAGACACTTGATATTGACTTAACATCAAAAACAGTTATTTTAGTTGATGATGTTCTTTTTACAGGAAGAACAGTACGTGCAGGAATGGATGCTATTATTGATTTAGGAAGACCTTCAAAAATCCAGTTAGCTGTCTTAGTGGATCGTGGACATCGTGAACTACCGATAAGAGCGGATTATGTTGGAAAAAATATGCCAACAAGTGTTAATGAAAGTGTGAAAGTAAGCTTTAGTGATGAAACTGGTGTTTTTATTCTTAATAAAGAGGAGAAAAAATAATGGAAAATGTTAAAAAATTTGATGCTGAACTTTATGAAGCAATAATGCTTGAAAAAGGAAGACAAGAATCTCATATTGAATTAATTGCATCTGAGAATTTTGTTAGCAAGGCAGTACTAGAAGCCCAAGGGAGTGTTTTAACTAACAAATATGCAGAAGGATATCCAGGTAGAAGATATTATGGTGGTTGCGAATTTGTTGATATGGCAGAAAACTTAGCTAGAAAACGCATTAAAGAATTATTTAATGTAAAATATGCTAATGTACAAGCACACAGTGGTTCAACAGCAAATATGGGAGCATATAGAGCAATTATTAATGCTGGTGATACAGTGTTAGGTATGAGTTTAGATCATGGTGGACATTTAACTCACGGACATCCACTAAACTTTAGTGGAATAGATTACAACTTTGTAAGTTATGGTGTTGACGATGTTACTGAGCAAATTAATTATGATGAACTTGAAAAGATTGCAATTGACACAAAACCTAATTTAATTGTTGCTGGAGCAAGCGCGTATCCGCGTAAAATTGATTTCAAGAGAATCAAAGAGATTTGTGACAAAGTAGATGCTAAGTTTATGGTAGACATGGCACACATTGCTGGATTAGTTGCAGCAGGATTACATCAAAATCCTTGTGATTATGCAGATATTGTAACATCAACAACTCACAAAACATTAAGAGGACCACGTGGTGGAATCATTTTAACTAATAGTTTTGAATTGTACAAACAAATTAATCGTGTTATCTTCCCGGGAATTCAAGGTGGTCCGTTAATGCACGTAATCGCTGCAAAAGCGATGGCATTCCAAGAAGCCTTAACACCAGATTTTAAAGAATATCAAAAAAATGTTATAATTAATGCTAGTGCGTTATCAGATGCACTGATAAATTTAGGATTTAAAGTTGTTTCAGGAGGAACTGACAATCATTTAATATTGGTTGAAGTTAAATCACTAACTGGATTAACTGGTAAAGATGCTGAAAAGCTTTTAGATCTTGTAAACATAACTTGTAATAAAAACACAGTACCAAACGATACTGAAAAACCATTCATCACAAGTGGTATTCGTTTAGGATCACCTGCAATTACTACTAGAGGATTCCAAGAAGAAGATATGGAAGTAATCGCACAATGTATTTATGATACATTAATGAACCCTGAAAATGAGGAAGTTTTAAACTCAGTAAGAAAAACAGTTAAAGAGTTAACATCAAAATATCCATTAAATTATTAATTTATATCTCATTCACAAAGGAGTGATTATATGAGAGCACTAATAATTTCAACTGGAGGATATCTTGATAAACGTTTAGAAAGAATACTAACAATCAATAATATCAAAGGTGATATTGCAGAAAAACTAACAAGAAATATGATGAACGTTTATGATTGTGTGATTTTTTCACACAAAAATGACATCCCCAATTTACCAAAAGTATTAGAAATGATAGTTTTAGAGAAGAAAGTTCAGGTTTTCTACATTAATAACACAGCTGCAATTGGACAGTTTTATAATATGTTAAATGACATATACTTTAATGTAGTTTACGAAATGACAATGGAGATTGAATTACCATTGCTTATAAAATCAAATACAAAATATCTAAAACATATTTCGATTTTGGAAAGAAAAAATGAAGAATTAAAAGATGAACTTGAATTAATGATATTAACTAAAAAAGCTAAACTTGTTTTAATGAAAAAAGGTCTTAATGAAGCGGATTCTCATAAGTTTATTCAGCAAAAGGCTATGAGTATGAGAATTCCTAAGAAGAAACTTGTAAACCTTATCATTGAAAATAAGATTGACATTTAAATATGGCTTATTTATAATTAATGGAGTAGACAAGGACGTCTCAAAAAACAATAAAATCAATCTAATGGTGTCAATGCTGACGAAGCATTTTTGGCACCATTTTTATTTTTCAAGGAGGAAAAAAGGAAATGAGTAAATTTACAAAGGAATCAATTTTAAAAAACGCAAAAGAAGAAAACGTTAAGTATGTAAGACTTTGTTTCACAGACATTCATGGAGTAATTAAGAATGTAGAAGTACCAGCAAGTAAACTAGAAGATGCATTAGATAATGAGATTATGTTTGATGGATCATCAATTGATGGATTTGTTCGTATTCAAGAAGCTGATATGTATTTACGACCAGATTATGACACTTGGTTGATCTCATCTTGGGAGCAAACAACTTATGGAAAGGTTGGAATGTTGATTTGTGATATTTATTTGCCAACTGGAGAACCATTCGTAGGAGATCCTCGTGGTATTTTGAAAAGAAATGTAGAAAAAATGCACAAGTTAGGATTTAGCTCATTCAATGTTGGTTTAGAACCTGAATTTTTCTTATTTAAATTAGATGAGAAAGGAAGACCTACTTTAGATTTTAATGATAACGGAGGATATTTCGACCTTGCACCGGTTGATGGGGCAGAAGACTGTCGTCGTGATATCGTACTAGAATTAGAAAAAATCGGATTTAATATGGAAGCATCACATCATGAAGTAGCTCCAGGACAACACGAAATTAACTTCGAGTACGATAATGTAGTAGAAGGAGCAGATAAGTTACAGATTTTTAAATTAGTTGTTAAGAATGTAGCAAAAAGACATGGACTTCATGCAACATTTATGCCAAAACCTCTTACGGACATTAACGGTTCGGGAATGCACACAAACTGTTCACTAAATGATATGGATGGAAACAATGCATTTTATGACCCTAATGGAGAAATTGGGTTAAGTGATGTTGCAAAATATTGGATTGCTGGAATTATGAAAAATGCACGTGCATTTACAGCAATTACAAATCCTACTGTTAATTCATATAAAAGATTAGTACCTGGATATGAAGCACCTTGTTATGTATCTTGGTCTGACGCTAATAGATCAGCAATGATTAGAATTCCAGCTAAAAGAGGAAAAGCAACTAGAACAGAAATTAGAAGTGTAGACCCTTCAGCCAACCCATATTTAGCTATGGCTGCTATTTTAGCAAGTGGATTAGAAGGTGTTGAAAAAAAATTAGAATGTAAAGATAGAGTATATATCAATCTTTATGAGTTAAATCGTGAAGAAAGAGAAGCAATGGGAATCGAAAATCTACCAGAAAACTTAAAAGATGCAATTAAGGCTTTAAAAAGAAGCTCGGTTATCCAAGAAGCCCTTGGAGAACATGCTGTGGAGAAATTTATTGCTGCAAAGAAAAAAGAATGGGAAGATTTTAGAACTAGTGTAACTGAATGGGAAATTAAGAAATACTTAAACGTAATTTAATATATAAAAAAAGCCGTTTCAAAAAAAGAAACGGTTTTCTTATACCTTTTTGTAAATCAATTAGTATAATTAAAACAGGTGATAAAAATGAAAACATTGGTTTTAGGTGGTTGTAGTATTGATACATTGATTCATGTTGATGAAATTAAATCAGTTAGTGATGACATGATGTTATGGGCAAATAATGTTGTTGAATCTGTAGGAGGTACTGGTGCTGGAAAAGCGCTTTGTTTAGACTCTCTTGGCCATGACGTTACATGGTTAACTGATTTGGGAAAAGATGATTATGGAGAAAAAATTCTTAACAGGTTTTCAAAAACGAATGTTAACTTGATTCCTCTAGAAGTTGATAAATCAACTGCTCACACGAACATTATGCATTCTAAGGGGAAAAGAATAAGTATCTTTACATCAACTCCTTCAGTTAAACCAAAGATATTGAATGAAATAAATGACTTAGTTAATCTGACAGATGTTATCTTCTTAAATATTAATGACTTTTGCAGAGATTATATCCCGTTAATTAAAGATAAGGGAAAACCTATTATCGTTGATATTCATGATTATGATCCTCCCAACCCTTATCATCAAGATTTTATTGATATTGCTGACATCTTAACAGTAAGTGGCGTATATATTGATGATCATAAATTATTTTTAGAAGAAATGATTGCCAAAGGGAAAAAGATAGTTATTATAACAAAGGGAAACGAAGGATTAATCGCAATGGATAAATTAGGTAATATATATGAGTTATCTGGATATAATGATTTTGAGTACATTGATTCAAATGGTGCAGGCGATAGTTTTTGTGCTGCATTTGGAACGGAATATATTAAGTCAAATAATATTGGGGAATCGCTTAAATATGCCACAATTTGTGGTGGTATAGCTTGTACTAGTTATGATTTATTTAATACAGATTATAACGAAAAAAAGATTAAAGAGATTAAAAAAAGAGTTGATTTCTGATCAACTCTTTTTATTTAATTTCATCAATTAAACTATCAATGTCCTTATTACTGAACTTGTATTTTGTATTGCAAAAATGACACACAGTTTCAACTTCATCATCATGTTTTAGTTTTTCTAGTTCTTCTTTACCTAAAGATATAAGACCCTTTTCGAATTTTTCTCTAGAACAATTACATTTATACTCTAAATCAAGATTTTCAAGAAGTTTGTAATCTTTATTAGCAATAGACTCAATAATCATTTCAGGTGTATAACCTTCCTTAATCATTTCACTAACAGGTTTTATCGTTTTTAAAGTTGCTTCTATTTTATCTAAAGTTTCGCTTTTACACCCAGGCATAACCTGAAGAATAAATCCACCACTAGAGATAACGGAGTTATCATCATTTACTAAAACTCCTAAACCAACAGCACTAGGAATTTGTTCACTTGAAGTAAAATAGTATGCAAAATCTTCAGCTATCTCTCCAGTCTGTATTTCGGCACTTGATGTAAACATATCTCTAACTTTCAAATCCTTAGTCACGTGAATAAAGCCATTTCCTACTGCTTGTCCAACATTTAGTTTTCCACTATTGTATTGTAAAAAGACATGTGGGTTACCGACATAACCTCTAACTTCACCATAAGCATTTGTAGTAGCTACCATACCACCTAAAGGACCATCACCTTCAACTCTTATTGTAAGTTCTTGATCTCCTTTATACATTGCACCCATAACAATACTTGCAGTTAAAAGTCTACCAAATGCTGCTGCACTAGTAGGCCACAAATCATGTATTTTCTGGGCATGTGCTACTAGATGTGTTGTACTAGCAGCGTAAATTCTAACTGTGCCATCAAAGGCATAAGCTTTTACTAAATAATCTTTCATATAAATCACCAAAAGTATTATACCACTATTTTTGAAAAATAAAAGTATTTCGTGTTTGCATTTACTTTTCTTGTTGTGTACAATAGATTATGCTAAAGAAATAGGTGAAGAATATGTTTAAAATAGGTAATGTAGAAATAAAGAATAAAGTTGTAATTGCGCCAATGGCTGGCGTTTCAAATATTGCATTCCGTACTATTATGAAAGAATTTGGTGCGGGACTTATTTATGCTGAAATGGTAAGTGATAAAGCTTTAACTTTTCGTAATGAAAAAACATTAAAAATGATCAAGGTTGTTCCTGAAGAACGTCCACTATCAATGCAAGTTTTTGGTGGAGATAAGGAAAGTATAGTAAAAGGTGCAATGATTATAGACAGGGAATCTGATTGTGACATTATTGATATTAATCTAGGTTGTCCTGTTAACAAAATTGTTAAAAGTGATGCTGGGGCAAAGTTATTACTAGATCCTATGAAGATATATGAAATAGTACAAGAAGTGGTTGCAAGTGTTGATAAACCAGTTACAGTAAAAATGAGAACTGGATGGAACAATGATACAATATATGCTGTGGAAATCGCTCAATTATGCGAAAAGGCTGGAGCTAAAGCCATAGCAATTCATGGAAGAACTAGAAGCCAAATGTATACAGGAAAAGCTAATTGGGATTATATAAGACAAGTAAAAGAAGCAGTAAGTGTCCCTGTTATTGGAAATGGGGATATTAATACTCCAGAGGACGCTAAAAGAATGTTAGAAGAAACTGGTTGTGACGCAGTAATGATTGGTAGGGGTGTTTTAGGAAATCCTTGGTTAGCTGCACAAACGGTGGAATACTTAGAGACTGGAAGTTATACAAAAGTAATAAGTGATGAGGAAAAACTAGACCGTATTATTAATCATATGGAACGATTGATTACATTAAAAGGCGAGAAAATAGCTTTGTTAGAAATGAGAACTCACGCGTCTTGGTATGTTAAAGGTATGAAAGGGGCAACTTTTGTTAAAAGACAAATTGCTCACATAGGGACTAAAGAAGAACTTAGTGATCTAGTTAGCAAATATAAGATATATTTAGAAGAAGGACCTAATTAGGTCCTTCTTATATTATGTAGTTGGCATATTTAGCTATTTGTACTTGGGATAATTCGAGTTCTAATATTGTTCCCTCATTTGAATAGTCTTGATTAATTATATTTGAGTTTTGATTTAGATAAGATACTAAATCTCCTTCATTAAATGGAATTAGTAGTTTTACTTTTTCGTAATCTGTAAACACTTCTCTTTCAATTAGATCTAACACTTGGGAAACCCCTTTGTTATCTAATAAACTTACAATTATATTTGGGAAGAATGTTGGTTCAATTGGTTCTTCCAACAAGTCGAATTTGTTATAAACATATAGTACAGGGATATCATGTACCCCGATTTCCTCAAGGGTATCATTGGTTACTTCAATTTGTTTATTATAAAAGTTATTGCTTGTATCCACAACATGAATTAAATAATCAGCCTCTGTAACTTCCTCTAAGGTTGATTTAAATGATTCAACAAGATTATGTGGTAAGTTCGATACGAATCCAACTGTGTCAGTAATAACAAAATCCTTATGAGAAGCCAATTCAATATGTCGTGTTGCTGTTTCCAATGTTGCGAACAACATGTCTTTAACAAAAACTTCTTTATTGTTTTCTTCTTCGGATATATTTACTAAGGCATTTAATAAAGTTGATTTACCTGCATTGGTATAACCAACAATGGCAATTTTCTTAATATTTGACTTATTACGTGTTTTTCGTTGAATTTTTCGGGCTTTAACAACTTCTTTTAGTTCATTTTTTAGTTTATGGATATCGTTTAGTATTCTTCTGCGGTCTAACTCAAGCTTTTTTTCTCCAGGTCCACGAGATCCAATACCACCTTGTTGTCTGTTTAAGCTTGCACCCATACCTGACAAACGTGGTCTTAAATACTCTAATTGAGCGATTTCTACTTGTAACATTGCTTCTTTAGTTTTTGCTCTTGAGGCAAAAATATCAAGAATTAATAATGTTCTATCAATTACTCTACATTCAAGTATATCTTCAAGATTTTTCACTTGTGATCCTGATAATTCATCATTAAAAATAACCATATCTGCATCTAAATTGTTGACAAACTGTTTTACTTCTTCGACTTTTCCGCTTCCTATGTAGTAATTTGGAGTGATTTTATTTATTGATTGTGTCATTGAGTAAACTACTTCTATATTGCTAGCAATTGCTAGATTTTCTAATTCTTCCATGTAATAATCAATCATTCCATCATTAACTAAGTCTGCGCCAACTAATACTGCTTTTAACATAGTTATCACCTCTTTTTATTTTTGAACTCAACTATATTATACAAAAAAAGACACGAAATCGTGTCTTTTATTTTTATAAACCACATTTTAGCTGTGCGTTACAGTTTGTACAAGTATGACAACCACCAATATTTTCTACTGTTCCTTCTAAACATATAGGGCAAATATCACCAGGTTCAATACCGATGTTTCTATCTTGACGATCACTTCTTAAACCAGCAGTTTTAGTTTCTTTTGGTTCTTTTTTCTCTTCATCTAGTTCTACACCTAGTTCAGCGATATCCACTTGTTTTGGACTAGAGATTTTTTCATCTTCATCTTTAGATAAAGTAAGTACTTGAGAATCTCTACTTCCATCAACATAAACTGTTCCACCTTTAGCTCCACCTTTGTATAATCTCATATATACTTCTTCAACTTCTTCAACACTATACCCTTTTGGTGCATTTACTGTTTTTGAGATTGATGAATCTACCCAATTTTGGATAATACATTGAACATCAACATGTTCTTCTGGAATTAATTCCATTGCACTAACGAATGTTTCAGGTAAAGTCGCTTTAGTTAGACCAGGGTTTGCATTTAAGTATTCTTCAACAATTGGTGCATTTACTTCAATAAATTTACCTAATCTACCACTTCTGAAGTATGAGAATCCAAAGTATGGTTCTAATCCTGTAGAAACTCCTACCATTGTTCCGGTAGATCCTGTTGGAGCAATCGTTAATAAGTGAGAGTTTCTAATACCATATTTAAGAATATCATTCTGAATATATTCCGGTAATTTTTGAATATACCCACTATTAACAAGTTTTTCACGACTTCCTAACTCTTCAAGGAATGGGAATGAACCTTTCTCTTTAGCGATTTCAATTGATGCTTCATAGGCATTTATTGCAATAAACTTAAATAATTTATCAACAAGAATATTTCCTTCATTTGATCCATAACGTTTTTTAGTCCAGATTAATAAATCGTGTAATCCCATAATTCCAAGACCAATACGTCTTTCTCCTAGGGCTTGTTCTTTATTTTCATCTAAGAAATAATGAGTTTTATCTATTACATTATCTTGCATTCTAATTGCAATTTTAATTGTATTTTGTAATTTATCCCAATCAACAACTGATTCTTCTCTATTAACCATGTTTGCTAAATTGATTGCTGCAAGGTTACATACTGAATAAGGAGCAAGAGGTTGTTCACCACATGGGTTTGTACAAACAACTTTTTGATTATAACCTTGTGCATTTGTCATTTCATTGGCATTATCAATAAAGAAAATACCTGGTTCAGCACTATAAGTTGCACATACATTTATTAGGTTCCAAAGTTCTTTAGCACGGATAGTTCTGTAAGTCTTTACGCGATATCCCATGTTTTTCCATTCGCGAACATCACCACAATCCATCCATTTTTCATCATATGCTTCTTTTTCTTCTCCAGAATATGAATCTACATCTGGGAATCTTAATTCATAATCGATGTCTGCATCAACAGCATCCATAAATTCTTTTGTGATAGCAACACTGATGTTAGCACCTGTAAGGAAATCAGGGTTATTAACTTCATAATGTCCACCTTTATTAATGTTCTCGAAAGCTGAATCAACGATTTGCTTAGAGAATATACCTGGAGTAAGACGAGATTGCTCTAAAATGTATTCATTAATTTGTATCTCTGATTCACTTAGGGGAACAAACTTCAGTTTAGCTTTTGCTGCTTTAACGATTGATGTATCTTTAATATTTTCAATTAAAAATTGTAATATTTTTGGATTTTGCATTTTTGAAACAATAAATTCCACAATATCAGGATGCCAATCAGCCATCATAATCATTTGTGCACCACGACGTGATCCACCTTGTTCAACAAGATGAGTAAGCTCACTCAAATCATGTAACCAACTAACTGCTCCACTTGATTTACCGTTAACTCCTTTAGCTAAAGAGTTTTTCGGTCTAAGAGTTGAACCATTTGTTCCAACTCCCCCACCACGACTCATAATTTCCATTACTTGCTTACGGTGATCACTTATTCCACCACGAGAATCGTGGATAAAAGGCATTACAAAGCAGTTAAAATAAGTAACATTCGTGTTGCTTCCAGCGCCAAACAAAACACGTCCCGCAGGAACTAAGTTTAAAGAAGAAACTTCATTATAGAAATTATCAATCATTTCCTGACTTTCGTCTTCACCTAAATGATTAGCCAATCTTTTTGCAATTTGTTCAAAGTATAATTCTAACGGTTTGTCAATTTGTCTTCTATTACGCTCTATACAACCATTTTGGTCTGCATCTTCAGCGCTACCTAAAAAGTCATCTTCTAGTTTGATTTTTACGTCATCACCATTAATACCAACTACATTACCAATACCACGAGCTGGAAATTTAGGATCATTTTTCACAACTGCTATAACTAAATCACCTATACTCAATGTATTTAGTGATAAATCCTTTTGTGTATATCTGTCAAGCATAACAAGACGTGAAACTCCTTCAAAAGTCATTTTCATGTCTTCAGTGATTGGAAAGAGATGCGAGAACCCTTCACTTATATCTTTATTAATTTTTTCTACCATATTTTTACTATATTTCACCATCATAATTCCCCCTTGTTTGAAAGTGTGCTTATATTATATAATAATAAAAAATTTATTTACAGTCTTGACATTTTTAAAATACTGTGAAATCGCTTAAATTAGCCGTTTATGATATTATAAAAATTATAGAAAACCCATACATTTTTTTTGATTTTTCTTATTTATAATTAAGACAATTTTTCAGGAAATTATGTCATAAAATCGACTTTGACAATGAATAAATTATTTTTCGTGCTTATATGCAAAATAAAACTATGCTATAATATACAAAAGGAGTGGTTTGAATGACAGAATTTAATATCCTAATTATAAATGTATATCTACTTGCAATTTTTACAAATTTGATTAAAACTAAAACGATAATTCAGATTTATCGATTTTTTAAACTACTCGTAGTCGTATTATTCATTCTTGCAGTTGTTCAAGTATTTATGGATAGTACTGTTGTGCTTTGGTTGGCAATAATTAAGTTATTACCATTATTATTGCTAATAGTTGTAACAGTTCAAACAGAATTTTTACTTGTAATGAAAAAATTTGGATTCACTGGACGAAGTTTCTTCTCAAATACACTTGAAGATACAATAAAAATTGAGTTGATCAAAAGTATTGATTACTTGTCAGGTAAGAAAATTGGTGCTTTAATTACTTTTGAGAAAACATCTTCACTAGACGAGTTCATTGCAACATCTTATCCAATAGATGCTTCATTAAATAGTGAGTTATTATCAACTATTTTCTTCCCAAATACTCCTTTGCATGATGGAGCAGTAATTGTAAGACAAAATAATATTATTTGTGCAGGTGCTTATTTTCCATCAACAGAAAGACTGGATATCCCTAAACAACTGGGTTCTAGACATCGTGCTGCAATTGGAATTAGTGAGATAACAGATTCATTAACTATCATTGTTTCTGAGGAAACAGGAGCCATTAGTGTAGCAGTAGATGGGTATTTGGATTTAGATATAAGTAAAGAGTCTTTACTACTATATTTAGAAAAACATATGCAAACATAAAAGCCGTTACAGGCTTTTTTTATTTATATAATATGCTACAATGACCTTGAGGTGATAATATGAATGATAAATTGATAGAAGAATTAAGGAATGCTGAAGAAGTAGAAGCGCTAGTTTTAGGTGGTTCAAGAGCAACAGGGAACTATGATGAAAGTAGTGATTATGACTACTATGTATATTTAAATAAACCTTTTTCAGAAGATAAAAGACGTATGATAATTGAGAAGTACGTTAAGTATATGGAGTTTTCCAATACATTTTGGGAACTTGAGGATGATGGGACATTTAAAAATGGAATTGATGTTGAATTTATTTATCGAAAACTTGATGATATTGATGAAATGCTGGAAAATACTCTTATTAAAAGAAATATGGGGATGGGATATTCAACATGTTTTGTGGATAACTTATTAAACTCAAAAATTATTTTTGATAAAGAAAATAGAGTAATGAGGTTGAGAGAAAAATATCGTAAAACACTAAACAAAGAGCTTTATTCACAAATCATTAACAATAACTGGCCAGTAATGCTTGATAAAATGCCAAGTATGTACTACCAAATCCAAAAAGCAATGAAGAGAAAGGACGTTCTTTCAATTAATCATCGAACAACTGCTTTCTTTGAACTCTATTTTGATATTATATTTGCTGTCAATGAAACTACTCATCCAGGGGAAAAGAGAATGCTGGAAATCGCTTTGAAACTGGATAAATTGCCATCTGGTATGAAGAAAGATATTGATATGTATTTTGAAAATATGTTAATAGTTTCAGAGAAATCTTTAGTGATTTTAGAAAGAATAGTTATTGCTTTACATCAGTTATTAACTAAAGAAGGACACGTTTTAACATATCGATCTTACAAGTAAAATGCAGGAAACTCTGCATTTTTTTATTTCGCTATATTTTAGAAAATATAGTATGTTATAATAAGGGGTAGTACAGAAATAGGGTGATCATGTGGAAAAGTATGATGTTGTAATTATTGGTGGTGGACTTGGAAGTTTAACTACCGCAACTTATTTATCAAAGCGATTAAGAAATGTCGCTGTTTTTGAAGATGGTAAACGTAAGAAACTAGCCAAATACTCAAGAAGATTCAAGGATACTGAGAACTCAAAATTTGAGTTTAATTTCTTTAATTATGACCTTGGAGGAGTACATGAAGGTGATTTATTTAATGAGTTTCTAAAGCAATGTGGATTATCTAATACTTTTAAGTATTATGACAATACATACACAATGATTGTAGATAAAAACCAGCAATTAATTAGACGCCCAAATGATTTTGCAAATTTTAAAATATATTTGGTAAGACATTATCCTAAGTTACGAGATGATATTCATCGACTATTTGGAGATATAATGGGTTATTATAATGATTACAGGGAGCAGAAACAATCTAGATTAGCGAATAAAGAGTATACACTTACATCTGCTTTAATTGAATGGGGAGATTTAAGTTTACATGCTGTTTTATCAAAATATTTCAATAATGAAGAGATTATAGAAGAGTTTACGTTAGTTTATGATTCAGTTGGATTGGATTCTAAAAGTATTAATGCATATAACTATTTTATTAAATGGTTTGACACGTTTATTGATGGTTCACACTTCATAACTTCTTCATACGATAGCATAGTTAAGACATTATCCAGTGAAATATCAAAAACTAGAGAAAAGATATTTGTTAATCGACAAATCAAAGAATTTGTAATAGAAGACGGTTTGATCAAAGCTGTTATTGACAATGACGGAGTAAGGATTGAAGCAAAACACTTCGTTATAAATATGAGGATTGATGATTTTATTGATACTTATTTACCTGAAAGACTTGATATTAGTGAAAAATTCTATGAAATGTATCCAGATGCGAAAACTGAAAGATATATTAATCAAGTATATATTGGACTAAACAAACCTGCTAAGGAGTTAGGTTTAGCTGAAAAACAGTATATATTTGCAAAGATCGAAAGTGACGATATTCAACTACTTAGCATTTTGAACTATAAAGCTTTTGATAAAAAAAGTTGTCCTGAAGGAAAAAGCGCTATTTTAGTCGAATTTATTGATGATTCAACCCCAAGAAAAACTAAATTAGAACAAGTTGTTGCTCAGTTTATTAAGTATTTTCCTGAAACTGAAGAACATATTACATTAAAAAGAATAGGAAACAAAAGGTCATATATAAGTAGTTTAGCAACAACTGAGTATTGGCAAAATAAAGCGATTAATGATTTGTTTGCTATCGATGATTATAGTGAACTTAATCCATTTAAAAACAGCTATTTCATTGGTTCATGGATGAAGCCTGAAGCTGGAATAACAGGGATGATTCAAACAGGAGTTGAATATGGAGATATCATTGATGATCTGATTTATCATGGTGATGATGATGACTATTTCATTAATCATGATGAGTTAATGAACATAATAAATCATCAGTTTATCCCTAATTCATTAGGAAAAGAAGAAAAAAATGTTCAGTTCTTTATTGGAAAAGATTCTTATTATATTAGAACAAAAGGTACACACCAAAGACTTTACAAAGGTGTTAGTGATATATCAGATTTAATTATTATTGCAACAAATGAATGTTTATACGACCTAAGTGTAGGTAATACAACGCTTAATAAAGCGATTTCCAATGGTACGTTGGAATATGTTGGAGATCGTGAGTTTCTTGAAAGTGCGATGGAAGCATTTGATATGGGAATTGAAATAACAAAGCCAATTACTTACAAGTATGTTAAAGGAACGTGGGGAATGAAGATATTATTGCTACAAATGTCGATGCTATTGTTGTCGAACTTGCTTGCTAATTATCACTTTAATCTTGTTGTAGCCCCAATTACCACTGTATTATTTGGTGCAACGGTTTACTTTAAGTACAGAATGTTAGGAAAAGTATCAGTTTTTGAGTATTTTGTTCTTGGATTATATTTCGTAATCTCGATTCTGAGTATATTTATCCCTGAATTAAACAATCTCAAGGATGCTAAATATACATTAATTGTCTTTACGCTATATTTATTGGTTACTTGGTTAATCAATTATCCAATAGCACTATATTACATAAGACATGATTATCGCACAGATTACACAAGAACTAAGTTATTTAAGAAAATGAGTGGGGGATTAACATTTATTTGGGGTGTAACATTCCTGATTGTAATGGCATCAGATTTTCTACTAAATAGAAGTTTTGCATCATTAATGTACTATATAGTGGCATTATCCCTTTATTTATCTTTCTATTATCCTTCATCATATATAAAAGGATATATCGATTAAACCTTAAGGAGTGAGATAGTATGAACCTAATTATCGTATTATCAATTATTGGTTTATGGCTAATTTACGGTATATTGATTAAACTAACTAAAAAACGAAAGTATGACTATTCCTTTATAGTCGCTTTTGTTTTTTTACTTGGTGCGGGTTATTTTTACTTTACTAATGATTATGACTCGATTGAATATACCATTTATTCGTACGCTACAATCGCCGTATTTGCGTTTTGGCTGGTATTTGATAACATATTACTATTATTCAAGAAAAACGTATCAGAGTTCGATTTTTATGACCTTGAACAGGAACTTGAGCATGTTTCTGACTCATTTGAACTACTAAGACTACGATTTATCTCCACCATAGAACTATTAAATGATGGAATTTCCTTTCGAGATGATCAAAAAATCTTTGGAACAGACAGATATATCGAAATTATTGGTGTGAATGATAATGAATTTAGTGTTGAACACTTTCAAAAAATAATTCACAAAGATGACTTACCTCAATACAATATGAAGTTGGAAAAATTATCAAAAAAATATCCAACATATACTATTAAATATAGAGTCCAAAAAGATGGCAAATATTTATGGCTAGTTGAAAAAGGAAAGATGATAATTATTGATAAAAAAAGATCATACATTTCTACAATAAAAACTATGGATATAAAATCATTTCCTGAGACAGATGTTGATGTTCTAAACACTCTTCCAGACTTCAAAAAAATGTATGAAGAAATGCAGAAGCTAAATCGTCAAAAAAATGCATATCATTTAGTGTTAATACAGTTAACAAACGTCCCAAAAATCAATGAAAAATATGGACGAGATTTTGGAGATTTAATGATGGGTGAATACATATCAAAATTACGATTTAAATTTATCAAAGATAACAAAAGTTTGTTTAGAATATCGGGTATAAAATTTGGATTATTGATTAAGGATAAAACTAAGTTTGATTTATTAGATAGAGCTCTTGTTGGTACAGGAGAATTGATGACTCTACGAATGCAATTTGGTGGTGTTACTCAAACTATTTATCCAAATTTAGGAATCTCAGAATCACCTTATGGTGGGAAAAATCCTGATGATCTATACAAAGAATCTTCAGAGGCATTAAGTCTTTCTTTACGTGATGACTTCGAAACAAGTTTTTGCTACTACAATAAAATATAGTGTGGAAAACTTTCAGAAAAAACACATTAAAATATAGATCTAAAAAGTTACATAATTTATAATGAAGGCTAGGCTATACGGTTAACGATAATAAGTGATAAAAAAACCGATAAATAATTATAATTTCATATGCTCTTAAAGGTATCAAAACAGTGTGGAAAAATCATGAAGCGCTACTAAAAAAATGAAGCATATCTTTATCGGATTATACAAAAAAGAGACAACCTATTTGATACTGTTTTTACGTAACTAAGATTATGATTTATGTAAAAAAAATCAATTAAAAATATGTAAAAAAAATCATTACAATGTTAGAATGATAATGAAGAATTATTAATTAAAAATAGAGGTGATTATATTGAATTATTCCGCAATAATTTTGGCTGCTGGAAGTGGAGTTAGAACTGGACTAGATTACAATAAAATATTGGTTGAAATAAATGGAAAAAGAGTATTGGATTATAGTGTTGAGTTCTTTCAAAATCATGAGGAATGTACTGATATTGTATTAGTTTGTTCTGAAAGGGATTTTAATTTTGTATATAGTAGATACTCTGAAGTTGTTGATACCATAATGATTGGTGGTAACTCTAGACAAGAAAGTGTTTATAAAGGACTTAATAAAGCGGTGGAAGACTTTGTGTTAATTCATGATAGTGCCAGACCTTATATAAATAAGGATGTTATTGATAAACTATTAGCTAATTTATTAACGACAAACGCAACTACTTTAGCTGTAAAAGTCACTGATTCCATTATTAAAATTAACGGAAATCGCCTAGGTAAGACGTTGGATAGAACTAATTTATTATCTATTCAAACACCTCAGGCATTTTCAAAGCAAATTATACTTGATGCTCACAAAAAGGCATTAAAAATAGGTTATAAGGCAACTGATGATACTGATTTAGTTGCAAAGTTTACAAATATTACTCCAGCCTATGTAATAGGGGATTATCGCTCTATTAAGCTAACAACAAAAGAAGATATTGAATTATTGAAGGTGATTTTATGATAAGAATTGGACATAGTACTGATACACATCGATTAGAAAGTGGATACCGTCTGATTATTGGTGGTGTCAGAGTTCCTCATTATAAAGGTAGTGTAGGACATAGTGATGGAGATTGCTTACTTCATACAGTGTGTGAAGCGCTAATTGGAGCTCTTTCCTTAGGTGATTTAGGTAAACTGTTCCCGGATACTTCTGAGGAATTTAAAGGAATTGCCTCAGGATTACTGGTTCAAAAAGTAATGAAAGAAGTAAAAAATAGGGGATATAGAGTAGTAAATATAGATTCTACAGTATATTTACAAACGCCTAAACTGCAAAATTATATTCCTGAGATGAGACAGAATATCGCTTCATTACTAGATATTGGTATTGAGTTTGTCAGTGTAAAAGCTACTACTGGAGAACGTGTTGGGATTGTAGGTAGAGAAGAGGCAATTCAAACAGAAAGCGTAGTATTAGTTACTAACGATTAAACTGCAAGGTGAAAAACATGAAACAACGAAAATTTTACATTCTTACAATATCATTAATGTATGGAATCCTGTTCAGTTTAGGGAATCCTGCTGTTCCAGAATATACTAATAGTTTAAATATAACTGGAGTATTTGTTGGGTTATACTTAGCAAGTACAGGAGTAGGGCTTCTCTTTTTTGCAACTTTATGGGGAGCACTAGGTGATATTAAAGACAGAAACAAGGTTTTAGCTTTAATATTTGCCGGATTTGGTGTGGGACAGTTTCTATTTGGTATTTTTAATACCAGCTATACATTACTTATTGCATCGCTTTTTAGTGGTGTGTTTTTTGCGGGAATATTGGTTAATTTATATTCATATATTAATGATTCATTTAGTAATGAACAAGAACGAAATAGAATGCTTAGTTACACCGTTTCCTTGTATTTAATAGGTGGAGCTATAGCTTATATTTTAGGAGGGATAATAACTGATTTATTAGCTCCTAATTATTCACTAGTATTTATTATTCAAGCAGTGTTACTTATGTTGTTTGCCTTATTTATTTTCTTTAGTAACACAGATTTAGTTGACACTGATCACCACTTAACTAGAAGACATCTATGGAACAACGTTAGACAAGCGTTTAAACTGCCTTGGCTTCCTATTTATACAATTACTCTAACTTTCTTTATTAGCTTCTCTCATAACAATGTAAAGCGGTTTTTGGACTATTATGTTATTGATAGTGGGTATAGTGCAACTGAGTTAGGATTAGTAGTATTTACGGCAGGAGTACTTGGGTTGTTAGCTAATATATATATTGCACCATTCTTCTTAAAAAGGTTTCATAATTTTAGATTTTTACAAATTCAATTTATATTCGCACCAATCTTCCTTTATTATGCATTTAACGCAGATAATCTATTCTTTGGATTATATACATATTACATGGGATATACAATTATGTTAGCTGTTTATGAACCAACAGCTATAAGTTTTATGTCTGATAATAAAGCCGTTTCCCAAGGAGTATTAGTTGGGGTGAGACAAAGCATCGTTGGTCTTGGAACAACAGTAGGATTTGTTGTTGGTGGGATACTGTATGATTATGAGAATATTTACGTATTTTATTTAGCTGTTTTATTTTATATAATTGTTTTTATTGGTTTTTCTGTACTAATAATGATAAAATACAAAGATGTTAAGGAATATCGAAAGAATTTCATTAAGGAGGCAAAAAGATGATAGAAACAGATCATGGTAAATTTGAAGTAATTAAAGATTATAAAGAAGCGCTAGAAATAAAGACTTTTAATGATAGATATATAAGTTATTTAGATAAATATATGTATATTGTAGGAGATTATAGTGCTGATATGTTACGATTCAAAGGTTTTACATTGAAGAACTATGAGACAATACCCGACTATTTAATGGAGTCTTGTACTCCTAACGCACCTTACTTTGTTTTAAAGCGCGTTATATAGCAGTTATTTATATTTTTTAGCGTTTTATTATACAGAATTATAAAAAAGATGTATAATATTGTTGCGATTAAAATATGAGGTGATTTAAATGGAATCAGTAGCAATTGAAAAACAAGTAAAAGAGATTCTTCACAAAGTAAGACCATATCTGCAAAGAGATGGTGGAGATGTGAAGTACGTTAAATACGAAGACGGAATTGTATATGTTGAAATGATGGGAGCATGTGTTGGATGTAGTGCTCTAGATTCAACTTTGAAGGACGGTATTGAAGCTATTTTACTAGAAGAGGTTCCTGGAATTATCGGTGTAGAAAATATTTAATAAACTTTAGAAAATCTTAATTGATTTTCTTTTTTTATTGCTTTCATCATAAAGGCATTTTTGATATACTATTAACGAGTAATCCAAAATGAGGTGTTTCAAAATGAAAGAAGGAAGCATTGTTAAAGGAGAGATTACTGCAATTAAGCCATATGGAGCATTTGTTAAAGTGAATGATGATTTTGTAGGATTAATACATATTTCTGAGTTCAGTGATGGCTTTGTGCGTAGTATTGAGGACTATATTTCTTTAGGAGATATTATCGAACTTAAAGTAATTAGTATAAACGGTAATAAGCTTAGTTTAAGCTTTAAGAAATTACACAAAAGAAAAAAACGATACAATATCGTCCTAACAGAAGGGTTTTCTCCTTTAAAATCTAAACTTACTGAATGGTTAAACGACTACAGTTTTAAAAGCGATGAATAATCATCGCTTTTTAAATACAAATATTCAATTAAATTTAGTTATGAAAAGGGTTTATTATATACATTTTTATTTAATTGTGGTACTATTTATTCGTGATGAGGAGGCGTTAATATGAACAAATATTTAAAGGTAGATTATAGTAAAGCATTACCTTTTGTAAAAGAAGGGGATTTCGCTTTATTAGAGGAAGAAATAAAAAAAGCACATAATGATATTCACAATAAAACTGGTAAGGGAAATGACTTTTTAGGGTGGGTAACTTTACCTGAAGATTATGATAAAAAGGAGTTTACTAGAATCAAAAAAGCTGCAGCGAAGATAAGACAGGATTCAGAAGTACTATTGGTTATTGGTATTGGTGGATCATACTTAGGGGCAAAAGCAGCTATTGATATGTTAAATAAACATTTTGATAAGAATAGAAAAGTTGAAGTCATTTTTGTTGGACATCATATCTCTAGTTCATATATGATGGATTTAATTGATTATATTGATGGAAAAGACTTTAGCATAAACGTTATTAGCAAATCAGGGACAACAACAGAACCTGCAATTGCTTTTAGAGCATTTAAGAAAATTCTAATTGAGAAATATGGAAAAGAAGAAGCTAACAAAAGGATATATGCAACAACTGATAAAGTAAAAGGTGCATTGAGAACATTGGCAGACAAAGAAGGATATGAAACTTTTGCTGTTCCAGATGATGTTGGGGGTAGATTTAGTGTTCTAACTGCTGTTGGATTATTACCTATTGCTGCTACAGGAGTAGATGTTGATAGTATGATGAAAGGGGCACTTGATGCAAAAAATGAGTATAGTGAACCTTCATTAGAAAATGAAGCATATAAGTATGTCGCAATACGTAATATGCTATATAGAAGTGGTAAGAAGATTGAAATGTTAGTAAATTATGAACCATCATTATTCTTTATTGGTGAATGGTGGAAACAACTTTATGGTGAAAGTGAAGGTAAAGACAAGTTAGGAATATTCCCAGCTAGTGCTTCTTTCAGTACCGATCTTCATAGCTTAGGACAATATATTCAAGATGGTGAAAGACATTTATTTGAGACAGTGTTAAATGTTTCTAAACCAAGAAGGGAAATGGCTGTATTAGAAGATGAACTTAACCTAGATGGTTTAAATTATTTAGCAGGAAAATCTGTTGATTTTGTTAATAAAAAAGCATTTTTAGGAACATTATTAGCACATACAGATGGTGGCGTACCAAATATTATTATTGATATTCCTGAGATAAGTCCATATAGTTTTGGATATCTTGTTTACTTCTTTGAAAAAGCTTGTGGAGTAAGTGGATATTTATTAGGAGTTAATCCATTTAACCAACCAGGTGTTGAAGATTATAAACGTAATATGTTTGCATTACTGGAAAAACCAGGATTTGAAGATTTAACAGAAGAGTTAAAGAATAGACTAAAATAGGCAATTCATTTTTGAATTGCCTTTTCTTAACGGAGTGATAACATGAAGCAAAAACAAACATTTTCTGAAATAGCACTAGTTTTTATAACTTTAATTTGGGGATTGGGGTTTCCAATCACCAAACTAGCAATAAATAATGGCTTTGGTCCAAATACAATTATGGTTGGTAGGTTTTTAATAGCTACTTTGTTGTTGGGAGTAATCTATTTTAGAAGATTAAAGAGTTTAAATAGAACTTACTTAATTTATGGAACAATAACTGGTGTTTTTCTATTCTTTGGATTTTACTTTCAGACATTGGGAAACGTTTATACTACAGCTTCTAAGAATGGATTTATAACCCAACTTAATATTGTTTTAGTACCGTATTTATTTTACGTTTTCTTTAAGAAAAGAGTAGATGCATACAATATAATAAGTGTTGCAATCGCTGTAATTGGTATGTTTATTCTAACCTATAGTCGAGATGATTTTTCTGGATTCAATATAGGAGATTTTTATACTGTGATATGCGCAATTATGGTTGCTTTTAATGTTGTTACAGGTAGTTTTTATCAAAAGAAGTATGACTTGGATCCTGCTGTGTTCATTTTTGTAAACATAGTTGTATCTTGTATCTTCTCTGTTGTATTTATGCTTGTTTCTGAAAAACTGCCAAGTGTGGGGATTATATACTATTGGCCATTACTATTCTTAGGAGTTTTAAACACCGGACTTGGGTTTTTAGTACAAGGATATGCATTAAAATACAGTTTACCTACTAGAGTAAGTCTTATTGTGACATTGGAGAGTGTATTTGCTGCAATAGGTTCTGTACTTATAATTGGCGAAATACTAACTACTGCAGTTGTAGTAGGTGGATTCTTGATTGTTAGTGCTGTAGTTATATCTGAGTTAAAACCTTTTAATAATAATAAAATTAAAACATAATATATTACTTGCATAATTGTTAAAAAAATAATAGAATTGTTTTACAAAATATTGGAGGTTATATTATGGATTATATTTATGATTATATAGGGTATGTGGCTTCATTAATTGTTTTAGTATCACTTTTAATGAGTTCAATAAAGAAATTACGATGGATTAATCTTGTAGGGGCTTTATTGTTCGGTTTTTATGGTTTTTTCATTATTAAAAATATTCCAACAGGATTAATGAATTTAGGGATTGTAATAATTGATGTATATTACTTAGCTAGAATTTACTTATCTAAGGATTACTTCAAATTTCATCCAATTGATAAAGGGAGTTCATATTTAACGTCTTTCCTTAAGTTTTATGAAGATGATATAAATAAGTTTATAAATCTTGATGATATCTATATTTCTGGTTCGGATGTTAGACTTTATGTGTTAAGAAATACGACGCCAGCGGGATTGTTTTCTGGTAATAAGTATGATAATGAAACGCTTAATATTGAACTAGATTACGCCGTTCCCCAGTATCGTGATTTTAAAATGGGTGAGTTCGTATTCGAAGAAAACAAGTTATACTTTAAAGGATTAGGATACAAGAGATTTATTACGTTTACCGAAGAAAAAAGTCATATAAAATACTTGAAAAAAATGGGATTCAAAGAAACTGAAGTTGATTCTAAGATTGCATACATAAAAGAAATATAAAAGGAGCTAAAATTAGCTCCTTTTTTTAATATGCTCTTAAATGAATCTTTTTTCCACTACTTTTTACATTAATACTAATTACATCTTCGGTTTTTTCTCCGTCAGATTGATTGATTTGTGGCGTAGTAAATTTAGCTTTTACATGTTTACAACGTTTATAGAATACATACTTCGTGAACTTAGTGTGTATTCCAAGATAAATTGTTGAGAAAATACCTAGTAATAGAAGTTTTGGTATTGAATGAACTATCATTACATCAAGCATTTCATCATTTATACTTGCTTTTGGTGTCATTTCCATTCCACCACCAACAAAACGTCCATTATTTACGACAACTAAGTATGCTTTTTCGAAGTGTATTTTTTCACCATCAATTTCTACGTCCAAAGGTTCAGGGACAAAGTGTAACATAGCTCGAACAGAGTTGATGAAATATGCCAATTTACGTTTGTTTTTTGCTTTATCTACATAGTTAATAATCAGCCCATCTAAGCCAAATCCCGTTCCATTAATGAAATAGTGCTTACGGTTATCATCTAGTTTGTTTTCAATTATATATTGTGGTTCGCTATCTTGTATTTTTAATGATCTTAAAAAGTCATTTCCAGATCCATTTTTCTTAAGATAAATGTCCTGTTTTAAGTCATAATCAATTATGTTATTCACAAGTTGATTTATGGTACCGTCGCCACCTAATAATATAACTTTTTCAATGTGTTTTCTATCTTCTAGGTATTCGCGGATATCATTTATCTTGAGGATGCTCTTTAGTCTGAACGGTTTTTTAAGTCTTTTATATTCCTTGATTAATTTGTGTGTTTGGACATTCCCACGACTGTTTTTTGACTTGGGATTGTACAATATTAGATCCATAAAATCACTCCTTATTGAAATTATAACACATTAAAATTATATAACATAAATTATTTATGTTATAATCTTCATATAGAATTTTTAATTTATAAGTGGTGAGAAGATGTATAAAGAAATGATTATTGAGAACATTAAAGAAATGCAGGAATTTGCCTTGAAGGTTAGTCAAGAGGTATTTCCTGGTTTTGTACTTTGCCTAGAAGGTGATTTAGGCGCAGGTAAGACGACATTTACGAAGTTTATGGGACATGGTATGGGATTTACTGATAATATTAATTCCCCTACTTTTACAATTATGAAGATTTATGAGGGAGATATTAACTTATATCATATGGATGTTTACCGTCTTAATGGAATAGGGGCGGATTATGATTTAGAAGAATATGTCTATGGTGATGGAGTTTGTGTTATTGAATGGTATAAACACATTATCGAGAGTTTACCAGATAATAAACTTATTATCGAAATTGAGATAATTGGCGAAACAAAGAGGTTATTAAAAATAGAAGGGTCTGGTGTATATGATGAAATCATTAAAAAGATTAGTAATTGATTCTGCAACAAAATACCTATATATCGGTCTTTTTGAAGATAATAGTTTATTAGGTAGATTTTATGAAGCTGGACATAATGATCATTCAGTAAAATTGATGACAGAAATTGAGAAGTTATTTAAAGATAATTCAGTTAAAGTAGCTGATTTGGATGAAATCATTGTTGGGAAAGGTCCAGGAAGTTATACGGGACTTAGAATAGGTGTTGTTGTTGCTAAGATGTTTGGATGGAACAACGATATTACTGTTAAAACAGTAAGTAGTTTAGCGCTAATAGCTAGTTCTTATGATGGAGAAAATTTAGTTATACCAGAAATTGATGCAAGAAGAGGAAACTCATTCTTAGGATTGTATCAGAACAGTGGGGAAGGGCTTATTTTAGTCGCCAAAGAACAGTTAACTAATTTAGAAAAATATAAGGAATCACTTGATAAGGACTTTGAAGTTGTGAGTTTTGGAGAACCTAATATCAACAAGATATTGGCTTCGGATTTGTTAGAAACTATTGATGATATACACGGATTAAATCCAAATTATTTACGTGTTACTGAAGCAGAGAGAAATCTTAAGTAATTCATAGAATATACACATATATTTAGTATTATATATATAGAGTAAGCGGTAAGGTGGTGATTTCGTGAGCATACTTCGCATCAAGAATTTACACAAAAGTTACACACATGGTGCAAACACCACACATGTACTTAAAGGTATTAATCTAGACATTGAAGAAGGTAGTTTTGTTTCGATCCTTGGTAGAAGTGGATCAGGAAAAACTACTCTTTTGAATGTAATAAGTACTTTATTAGAATATGATAAAGGGAAAATCATTCTAGATGGACAGGATATTTCTAAGGCAAATAAGAAAAAAATCAATATTATTCGTAATAACTATATTGGTTTTATTTTCCAGGAATTTAATTTGGTTAAAGATATGAGTGTACTTGATAATGTGGCTACACCTCTTATTTTAAATGGTGTTAGTTTTAAAGAAGCTCGTGCAAAAGCGATAATTGCTTTAGAACAAGTAGGGTTAGAACAATACGCTAAAGTAAGACCACCTGAATTAAGTGGTGGGCAACAGCAACGTGTAGCGATTGCACGTGCAATTGTAAATGATCAAAAAATTATTCTTTGTGATGAACCAACAGGTGCTCTTGATGATTATACGGCTGTTGAAATACTTAAATTGTTGAAAGAATTATCAAAAACAAGAACAATCATCATGGTTACTCATGATGAGGAGTTTGCAAAAAAATATAGTAATCGCATTATTATGCTAGTTGATGGTAATGTAGTTAAAGACGAAATCCTTGGTGATTTCGTATTTCAAGGTTACGAAAAAACTAAGAAGTTAAAGGAAAGCAAGGCCGGATTTATTAATCTATTGAAGTATTCATTCCTGAGTATGGATATTGATAAGAAAAAATTTGGTACAACGTTTAGGACGTTTAGCATTTCTTTAACTCTTTTTATTGTTATAAGTGTTATTAATCAGAATCTAGATGTATTTACAAAAAGGTACTTAAACTTCTTTGTACAAAGCGAGGTAGCCGATCGAAACATTGTACTCGATTTTATTTACCAGTTTTTAGAACAAAATATATCAATTTTAATTCAGTTTATATTGTATATATTAATTGGATTCTGTATTGTATCTTATTTATTTGTTTTTACAATAAACATCATTAATAAGAAAAGGGAAATCGCTGTATTAAAAGCATTTGGGGCATCACAAGAAGAGATAGGAATTCTCTTTATGTTACGTCCAATCAAGTTTACAATAGCGATATTTAAAGACACAATGGTATATACAGGTATCTTGATGTTGTTATTAAATGGAGTGCTTGATTTCCAATCTATTTTATATGCTGATTATTATCAATTTGTTGTCAATTTATTGCAAGTTATATATGGTTCATTTATTTCACTGTTGATTAATACGGAGAGTTTATTAGTAGATTTCCATTTACATTATCTCCACATACTCCCTATCTTTGGGGTTGTACTCGTGTTGTTTATGATTGGTAGTTTAATTCCTGCTTATCGTATTTCACGTAGTAATACGATTAGGATGTTAGCAACAGAATGATTGAACTTAAGAATTTAACTAAAGTGTACGAAACAGTGAATTATAACGTAATTGCATTAAGTGACATAAACTATCAACTTGACAAAGGTGAAGTTGTTGTTTTACTTGGAAAAAGCGGTAGTGGAAAATCAACTTTATTAAATATTCTTGGAGGTTTTGATCGTGAATATGCTGGACATTATATCTTGGATGGCGAAAGTATGCGAGAAAAAACGGAAAGAGAAATAGATACAATAAGAAAAAGACGTATTGGTTTTGTTTTCCAACACTACGTTTTACTAAATAACCTAACAGTTCTAGAAAATGTAGAACTTGCTCTTAGAGTTATTGGTGTAGTTAATGCAGGTAGTAGAAAAAGAGCAGCGTTGCATGCTTTGAAACTTGTTGGTTTAAGAGATCATGCTGATAAATACCCATATGAGTTAAGTGGTGGACAAAAACAAAGAGTTGCTATAGCTAGGGCGTTTGTTAAAAATCCAGATATTATTATTGCAGATGAGCCTACAGCTGCATTGGATTCAAGAACTAGTAATGAAATATTGGAATTATTAAGAGATTTATGTCGTACTAAACTTTTATTAATAGCAACCCATAACAAAGCGATTGTCCGTGATTTTGGATCTCGAGTAATAGAACTAAAAAGTGGATATACTATTAAAAATGATTTAATAACTGATCCTAGTAAAATTCATGTAGATGAACTGGATTTAATTATTGATAAAGAAATTCATGCTGATGATCAAAAAATACAAAAAATCATTGATATTGAAAAACAAGTATCAGAGGAAAATCGCGAAACAGTGCTAAAAGACCTTGGTGTTGATTTATCTGATTTTAGACTAAATAATCAAGATAAATTTGATATTGATGAAGAATTAAAAAGAAGATTAATTAAAGAAAGAATGAGAAATTCTAAACTTAACACAAGAATTTATCGTTTCTTACAGACTAGTGATGATTTCCATGGTCAAAAAAGCTATGCGAATAAATCATTCCTTAGAAATATAGGATTACATCTATTTAGTGCGCTTATTTTCACTGTATTCTTACTCACTATTGTTTTCGGGTTAAACTTTGTTACTGAAACATTTGGTGGGTTTAATGAAAAAGCGATGTATACAAGAACAATGAATAATGAGAATGTTTTGTACTTCACTTCTACTAATTATGAAATGATTGAAGATGATGCGGTACTATATTATGACGTTGATAGTTACTTTATCAATGATTTTACGCAAACAGAAATAGCGGAAAATCGCTTCTTTAAAAAGTTATTACTTGATCCATATTATCGATACCAATATGAACAAGAGAAGATAAAATACATTCAAAACGCTCTTATTGAAGATAATCATCGGGATGTATTTAGTGTATATTATAATAATGCCTCAATTATTTTGAAACAAACTAATGAGGATATTGTTTTTAATGAACTACAGTATACTTATCAAAATATTGTTACTTTCCCAGAGCCATATGTTTATGTTACTGAGTTTATGGATGCTGAAATTGATCCTAATCTGATTTATCAGTTTAATTATGTATATGCAGAGAGTAACGAAGAAATATTAGAAGACCATATGTTAGAAGGAAGCAATTTACCAGATGATCCATTTGAAGTAGTTATTCCTGTAGCATACTTATTTGAATATGAAATCCTTAATCCAGCTAATTTTAAGGACGAACATGGCAATATTATGGAAGTTATTCCAAGTAATCTAATCAGTGAAGAGTTCTTTAAACTACCTGCTAGTGAAAGAACAATTGAAATAACAAGAAATATCATTGTATTTAGTGATGAAGATGATTCATATACAATGGAGTACGCAACAGAAACAAGTGAGTTTGATATTGTTGGTTTAATTAACTTTGACGGCGATATTAATCCATATTTGGAAATGCGTGAAGATGTATTTATCGCAAATAGTTCAGGACAAAACTTCAGTTTCGTATTTAGTAACGAAGCAGATGCATTTATTAACTTCTCAGTTATTGATAATTCTTCAATTGGTGAGTTTACTAGAAGTATTCAATATGCAGAAATATCAAAAGAAAACTATGAGTTATACGATGTAGCAAGCATTGAAGCTGAATTTGAGGAAGAGTATGTTGGTGGAATTAAACAAGATTTTACTGATCAGTTTACAATTTGGGTAACAACTCTAAATGATGCAACTGCATTGGTAGCTGATTATGTTGAAGCTGATTTAAATGGTGATAATCCTAGTGGAGTCTTCCTAAATAATTTAGTTGATGATGAAATGTTCGAAGGACTTACTTATGGAGATTTATTGAGATATTATATTGCCCAACATATGTACGTAATCAATGATAGAGATGAGTTTAACTACTTGTGTCCAACATGTAATATAACCAGTAGGGATACCGTTGAACTGTTACCGTATGCTGATTATGCATACGATCAGTTAAAACAATCTACTGAATATATTGATATGTTAGAAAATTATGGAGACTTCTCTCGATTAACATATCAAGAAAGTACTAACCTAATTATCTATAACGAGTATGGACATTTATTCAATAATCAGTTTTATGAAACATATCAAGAAAATGAGTATTCACTTAATTTGATTAGTAGTTTTGAAAGAGAACAAGGTAGTATATTATCACTGGTATATGTCGTAGTTCCGCGATTCTTGATTGAGAACTTACCGTTCTTAGATACATTTGTTAATATGGTAGAAAGGTTAGAACAGTCAGAAACATTTAATAACTTTATGCAAAATACTAACTTAGATTTATTAATTAGTAGTATTAGTACAAATGCTGTTAGAAGTATTGTAATGGTTGTTCTATATATAGTTGTTTATATGTTGTTGTTAGTATCAGTTTCCTTCTTAAGTATCGTTTTAATAAACTTATATGGAAACATATATGAAACCGCAACAAGAAAAAGAATAAAAGAATTAGCTAGTTTACGAGTTTTAGGAACAAGTTATGATGATATACATTCAATGGTAAGTCTGGAAAATCGCCGTGTTGCGATATTTAGTTACCTAAGTTTTATAGTTATTCTCTTTGTACTAAGTCGTTTAGAATTCTTTACAAATGCGCCAATAAGTCATTTCTATATGCCTTTATTAGGTTTATTCTTTGACTTTAACTTATATGATGTATTTTTAATGAATCAGTTAGTAATTGTGTCAGTATCGATTATTTTCTATGTATTCATTTATCGATTTATTATTAAACGCGTTTCAACTAAGAAAATCTCTAATATAGACACTATTCAAGCAATAAGGGATGGTGATAACTTATGATTGAAGTACGCGAATTAGAAAAGATATATCCAACTAAAGAACGAGATTTCATTGCACTGAAAAATGTTAATCTTAAGTTTGAACCAGGTGAGTTTATCGCTATTTTAGGTGAATCAGGTAGTGGAAAAACTACTTTCTTAAACATGATTAGTGGTGTAGATTCAAAAACCAAAGGTAAAATAATTTTTAATGAAAAAGATGTTGAGAAATTTAATGACGCAAAATGGCGTGAAATAAGAAATACTGAAATTGGATTTATTTTCCAAAGATTTAACTTAATTGATCATTTAACAGTTATGGAAAATGTTGTTTTACCGCTTATCTTGACTGGTAGTGACAATAATATTGCAAGAGATATTGCAAGAAGGCTTTTAAAAGAAGTTGGTCTTGAGGGATTAGATGATAAGTTAGCGAATGAGTTAAGTGGTGGGCAAAGACAACGTGTTGCTATTGCTAGAACAATCATTATCAATCCAACAATTATTTTAGCTGATGAGCCAACTGGAGCGCTTGATAGTACAACAGCTAAAGAGATCATGGAATTATTACAAAAATTCTCTGCAGGTCGTGTAATAATTATGGTTACACATGATGAAGATCTAGCATATAAAAATGCTACTAGAGTTGTAAGATTACATGATGGAGAAGTAATAAGTGACGAAGTAGTAAAAGAAAAAAATAGTGTTACAAGAGATACAACAAACCGTCTTTTATCATATGAAACAAAAGTTTCCAGAAGACTTAAAAAGCGTTTGTTAAGACAATTCCCAGAGTTGGAAGGACAACTAGTTGTTGGACAAAGACATTATGTTCCACTAGAAAGAAAGTATGTTCCTAATAATCCTGTGTTCACCAGAAAAATAGCAAGAGAGAATTACAAACAAAAGAAAAAAATTAATCGAAGAATTTTATGGAGTTTTGTAATAAGTATTAGTATGTTGCTTGTTGTAAACATAGTAATGAAGAATATTACTTCATATAATTTCAACTTATTTAATATTAACAACAATTATGAACAATATTTAATTGCAGATTTTGATGAGGAGTTTACAACACCAATAAATCCTCTTATTACCGATTTAGAGGGATATCCTAATATTGATGAAGCAAATGATTATTATGAACATTACGTTCAGGAAATGTATTTAGTCGAGAATGATAATTCATCATTCTTACCAATCCAATCAAGTAAGACTACATTTAATAAAGGGGTATTTAGTCCTAAAATGGTTTCTTTACCGAAAAAAAGTGAGAACTTCTATCTAGATGATCAATTAATTGCTGGGACATATCCTGTTACTGATAATCAAGTAATAGTTTCAAGTGAATTTTTATTAGTAAGGTTTTATAATTATTCATTAGAAAAACAGCTTAATGTAGAGTATACAGGTGAACTTGTTAATACACTGAACGATTTTGTAGGACAATCATTATATATTTGTGGAGAAACAATAATTGATGAAAATACTGCAATAACTGTTTCAAATATATCGACAAATTGTTATCAGTTTGTTATTAGTGGTGTATTAAATAGTTATTATAAAGGAATTAATTACGCAGGACATATCTTTACACCTAACGTTGGATTTGAATCATATATTGATGATTTGGAGAATCGTTTAGGATTTACTAGAGTAGATGAGTACTATGATCATTATATTAGTTTCTATTTAGAAGATATTGATGCTGGAATTGATTTATATAGCTTAAGTAACGCTTTAGATGTTGAAGTTGGTAATGATCAATTTAGAGAATATCAAGAAACAAAATCACTAGAAGACATGCTTTATTATATGTATTTAGCGATATTTATGAGTTTAATTGTAATATCTGGAACAATTGATATTAATATAGTTGCATCAAGTGTTACTTCAAGAATAAAAGAGATAGGTATTTATTCTTGTATAGGAGTTAGTAAGAAAAGTATTCGAAATATGTTTGTTTTTGAAACTGTTGAAACAGCAATAAGAATTTTACTTATAAACTCGATTATTTACGCTGTTATAGCTTTGGGATTCCAATGGTTATATAAGTGGATAGTAGTAGATTTAACTGTTTTTGAAGGAATATTTGGAGTAAATGAGATGTTTAGTTACCAAGTAGGCTTTAGTATATACGTAATTTTAGGAGCAGTGGCATTCTTATTTGTTAGTGTCCTTGTTCCATCCTTTAGAGCAGCCAATATGAGAGCAATAGACGCATTACGAAGTGGGTGAGACTAGATGAGCCGCGGAGACATTATATTACGACTAGTAGATGTTGAAAGAATCTACGAAACACAAGAAGGACGAAAAATTGTAGCACTTAATAAAGTGACTACGTCTTTTAAACGAGGAGAATTCGTGGCAGTAGTTGGGAAAAGTGGTAGTGGTAAATCAACACTTATCAACATTCTCGGGGGTCTTGATACACCTAATTCAGGGGATTACTTCCTTGAAGGAAACAACATTGTAAATATTAATGAAGGACACTGGGATGCAATCAGAAACGAAAAAATTGGATTCATCTTCCAGGAGTACCATTTAATTGAATATTTAAGTGTATATAAAAATGTTGAAATTGCATTAAAATATCAACATTCAACAAATCGAAAAACAAAAAATGCCAAAATAAAAGAAGTTCTTACTCAAGTAGGAATTATTGATCATATGCATAAATTACCAGGGCAATTATCAGGTGGGCAAAGGCAACGTGTTGCCATTGCCAGAGCATTAGTTAAGGATCCGGCAATAATCCTTGCAGATGAGCCAACAGGAGCATTAGATCATAAAACAAGTGAAAATGTTATTGAACTAATTAAAGGTTTAAGTAAAGAAAGATTAGTTATTGTTGTTACGCATGATAGAGGAATAGCAAATGATCATGCAACAAGAATTATTGAGTTAACTGAAGGGCAGTTTACTAGTGATTTAATTAGAGAAGACATAGAACAAACTTACCAAAATGTATATCGTAAGACAAAACCAACTAATTTAAGTTTGGTTGATAAGTTTGAGTTAACGTTTAGAAAAATAAGATCCCAGTTATTAAGAACTTTCTTTACAGCGTTATCTCTTGCTTTAGCTTTTAGTTTTACAATTTTGTTTAGTGGGATTGAAAGAGGTATTAGTGATAGTTATGATGCATACTTTGAAGCTTTGAACAAGGCTAATAGTTATGCTTTTAGTCTTGTACCAATAGACCCTGTTATTACAACCACAGATTATGAGACCGCAAGTAATGATTTAGTTAGTGAGTATAACGCAATATATAGTGAAATTGATAGTGAAATAATTACAGGATATAGTAGTGATGTAGCCATTTCCCAAGCATCTGGTGGTGTTGAACATGTATATCACAATGAAGTTAGTCCTGATTTATTAGAACAATATAAAGTTAGATTATTTGATGGAGCACAAATAGAAAAGTATAGTTATAATGATCTATTCATTGGGGATTCTGTTTATCCACAACACTTTGATGAACTGATGGTTACAACTAAGTTTTACCGAGAATACTTTATGTTAAGTGATGATGTTGTTAATTTAAATGGCTTTGTTAATCAAACAATAATGATTCCTGAGTATACTTTCAAAATTGATGAGGGTATCTTTGGTGTTGAAGATTATTTGGATGCACTTGTAGAACTGGAAAACGGCTCTATTGTTGAGGATAATGATTTAATAACTCAGGAAAAAGTAGAGGTAAGATACTTAGATATTAAGATACCTGATTACTGTTATAACTATGATGAGTTAACTGAGTATTACCAAAAAGTATGTACCGATACAATTAGAGATGAAAAGTTTAGTCGATACTTCAATAGTATTGATGAATATATATTGTATATCCAAGATTTTAAGGCTCAGGTAGATGAGATTGATCCTGATTACTTTGATATTTTATTCCGTAGTAATGCGATTTACTATGTTGTTGATGAAAAAGATGCGTATTTAGAAGCTGGAGAAGATCGTTATATTGAACGTGTATATAGAGCGGTATATTTAGAAGCAAATGGAGCTAATGGATCAGTATATTTTAATGATTCTGTGTTTAGAACTGAATCAACATTAAAAGAGATGACAATTACAGGTATTATTGAAAATGATAATGAAGCGATTATGTATATGGATTACACTACATATAATCGTCTGTTTATCGCAGAATCTGGTGTTTCAAATGTTGATGGATATTTCAGTATTAACCTTGAAGGTGGAATTGATCGTAAGAATGATCCTTATGATGTTGCATATGATAATTTTGCAGCACCGTTAAATGAGTTTGAACGAAGTAATGGTTACGCAGATGACTTTAGAATTATAAGAAAAGAAGTAATTGAACAAGGTGAGGTTTGTGCGATTTATGCTGTCGACAATGTATTAAACACTGGGACTGATTTTGATGAAGTATTAGTAGCGGGAGATGTCTTTACTATTGCCGATTATTCAGGTTGTAAAGTAAATAGTGATAGTTATCATTACTTAAATTCAATCAGTATTTTGTTCGGTGTATTCTTTAATGTTTTGATGTTAATTAGTATTATATTCTTTAATATATTATTACAGGTTATTCTATCTGAAAGAATTTCCGAAATAGGTATATATAGAAGTGTTGGTTCAACAAGTAAAGATATAAAAATGTTGTTCTTTATTGAGATAATCTTCGAAATTATACTGGCTGCAGTAATGAGTATTGGAATTATTTATTATTCTAATCTTGTAATTAATGCTGTATTCCTTAATGTAATCAACCAAGGTAGCGGAGTAATAACGTTTGCTGGTATGAAGTTAAGTATTGGTATTGAGGGTACAATAACTAATATTAGTTTCTTCAATCTAGCATTCTATGTTGTTATTGTGTTTATCTTATTAGGTATTCTAAGTAATAGAAATGTTAGTAAACTGGCTAATACTAAACCAATTGATATTTTAAGAGAGGTGGATTAAGATGAGAAAAGTCTTTAGACCTTTAACCTTAATTGTGCTGTTTTTAACGGTGTTTTTCGTTGGAGCATGTAGTAAAAATGCAGAAAATGAACATTTACCAGAGTATTGTCAAACATATTCTGGATTTACAAGTATAGCTAGTAAGGATTTTTATGATTTATTACGTGAAAATGATCATGATATTGATAGAATTAGTTATTTCCAAGTTATTTCAGAAATAAGTTTAGAGTTCGAAGTTAATGATCCAACTAGAGAAATAGATTTAAGTGGTATTCAATGTTTCCAAAATTTAACTCATTTAACTTTGATTGGACAAAGTTTCAAAGATTTAAGTCCAATTAGCGCTTTACACAACATTCAAAGTATTGAGTTGCGAGAAACAAGTGTTGTAAGTATTGATAGTTTTAAAAACTTGAGTAAGATTAAATCTTTAGTTATCTCTGATACATTAACTCTACAAAGTGTTGAGGGTGTTGAGGAAATGACTAAGTTAACTAATCTCGATTTAAGTAATAATGGGATAGTTAATATTGAAGGGCTTAATAATTTAATTAATTTAACAAATCTATACTTAAATGATAATAAAATAGTCGAGTTTCCATCGATTAATCAACTTGATCAATTAGAAGTACTCGACATATCTGATAATAATATAAATGTTTTAGGAGAAGATTTAAGTGGTTTAAGGAACTTAGAAATTCTTCATGCTGAAAATAATGAGATATGTGATTTAAGCACACTAGATGATTTAATTAGTCTTGAAGAACTTTGGCTAAGTAATAACGATTTGGGTTGTGGTGGTTTTGGGGTTAGTCCTAACTTTGACAGCCTGGAAAACGCTCCAAATCTACGTGAACTATATTTAGACAGCAATGGTTTAACATCGATTGAAGGATTAAGAGGAAGAGATTTATCTCTAGAAACACTTCATATTAATGATAATGAATTAACTGACATAACACCGATTGGTGCTTATACAGGAATTAGTGAATTAGTTATAAATAATAATAATATTGTAAATATAGATGACCTATCTGGTATGACAGGACTAGATTCAATTGATTTATCACATAATGACATCATTGATTTTAGTGATTTATTAAGTATTCCTAATGTAGAGACGGTTAATTTATCATTTAATAATATAACTTCTATCCCTGATATTAGTACATCTTGGCCATTGTTAAGTGTATTAAATTTAAGTAGTAACGATTTGAATGATACTTCAGGAGTTAATGGACATCCTACAATAGAGGAATTAAATCTTTATAATAATGGATTGACAGAATTAAGAGGTATTAGTAATATGCCTGAACTTAACACGTTGATTATATTTGACGAGGATGCTGATGAAGAGTTAGATCCACTATTTGTAAATCCTAATGATATAAGTATAATTCGTGATTCATTTAATAATCTCGAAAGTCTTGAACTAGATATTAGTAATACTTTTGATTTTGGTTTTGAACTTGGAGATAATGTTGAAATATACAATAGTATTAATGGTTTAAACGATATAGCTACAATTGATTTTGATGATATGGATATTGATCATATTGATGAATTATCAATTAACTTACCTAATTTACGTGTAATGAGAGTTAGGGATAATAATATAACTGATATTAGATTTATTCTTGGTAATCCTAAATTAGAACAGTTATTTATCTCAGGAAATAGTATTTCAAATCTTGAAGTTATTAGTGGTGTAGGTCATGATGATTTAGATAAACTAACTGATGTAGATGCATCGGATATTTCGGTGGGAAATGACCTAGTAGATGCGTTTATTGAACTTCCTGATTTAGAGGCGGTTGATTTAACAAACACTAGAATTGAATCATTTAATAACTCATTTAATGATTTAGAATCATTGGAAATTGTTTTATTGGATAGTACATTCTTAATCTCAATAGAAGGATCATTTAATAATATATATGGAACGTACGCTGAAACAAATGAAATAAACTTCTTGGATGGACAAATAGAACTAATTGATAATTCATTTAACGGCGGGATGTATTCAGATATTAACATCCAAAACCAAAATGTGTTTGGTGGTGGAGCTACTGCGATTACAAACTCATTTAATGATATAACAGTTGCAGTAAACGGTATTATAATCTATAACAGTAGATTCGATACTATTGATGGAAGTTTTAACAATGTTACTACTGACAACTTAGCGATAACTGAATGTGGTGTTCAAACATTAACTAACGTGTTTGTTGGTACAACAGTTAATGATACGTTAGGATTATTGAATAATTATATCGAGGATATCCCTTCATTAGACCAAATAACTTATGTTGATTCATTAATTCTATTCCAGAATCACTTAACAACATTGAGTTTTCTTGATGGTATAAATGGACTTACATATCTTGATATTTCTAATCAAAGAAATGAAACTACATTATCATATACTTTGGAAAGTATCGATGGAGTAAATAATTTACCGTTATTAGAAACGTTTACTTATGCCAATATTGGAATTACTAGTATTGATGGTTTAAAAAATATAGGTATTGATAGTTTTGAATTATCAAGAAGCACAAATAATGATATTCCATTACTAACAATATCAGCAACCTCATTTAGTGGAACACCAATAACATATTTAGATTTGGATGAACATGCTTTAGATAATGTTGATTTCCTTGATAATTTTACAGTACTAACCAACTTATACATTGGTATTGATTTAGCTGATTTAAGCGATTTCCAGGGTATAGGATTGGAATCATCATTACTTGTTTTATCCTTGTTGAATAATCAGGCAATTGGTGACTTTGTTTACTTGAGTAATTATGATTTACTTGAAAGTATGTCGGTTGATTCACCATTAACATCAACTATAAACAATCTTGATGGAATGGATAGTTTACAAGTAATTACGTTAGATTTTGATCAAATAACTAGTATTACAAATAGTTTTAATAACTTACCAGTATATAATCCAAATAGTACATTCTTAAATCAATTTACTTCACTAACCTTGATTGATACTAGTTTTGATATATATGGTACTGCTTCTCATACCGATGAAATAGAAATACGTGGTGGAGTAAATGTAGTAGATTCATTCAACAACGTTGTTTCAGTTAGTATAAACGATAATGAAGGCGATATAACTCCTAACTTCGATACCCAAAGTTTCGATGACATGGTGGATATCATATTTGAACATGGTGATTATACTAGCTTCACATTCTTAAATGGATACTTACTATTATCTGAAGTAACATTTACAGATTTAAGTGAATCCATAACGGATTTATCTAATAGTAATATAGAATCACTAGTTGTAGAAGATACAGAAATTGGTTTAACAACACTAACTGTTGATATCAGTCCTACCGGTAGTATTGAATATACAGGGGATAATACTTTAATAGTTGGAACATTTACTATTACAACAAATGCTCCGAATATTGAGGTTAATCAAGGATATTTAGATACAGTATTAAATTCAACAGCAACAACATTGAATATATCTTCAAATTTCAATGGAGATTTTACGTTAAATTCAGCATCACTTACTGACGTAGTATTAGATGACTTTGTTGGTACTGATGTTACATTCAATACAAATTTATTAGAAGATATATCTAGGCTAAATGGTGCGGTTACCCATGCATCAGGAGTGTTTACTATTAATTCAAATCAACCAACATTGACAGTAACTACTAGAGCTGGAAATGTGATAATTAATGATGACTTTGCCACTAATTATACTTTAGTAGTAGATGTTGGAGATGTTGTAATAAATAACACCCAAACAGATATAATTATTGATTACACAGGACAAGATATTAATGTTAGTTATGACACATTGGAAGACTTTGCTGTTGGAGGAAGTTTTGATAACTTCACTGTTTCATCAATTGTACTCGACACTGTGTTTACTAACTCATCAACAATTGATTCAGCAACTATTACATCTGATGTAGCTGCTTTAACGATATTTACAGAAAATACAACTGATGTAACTATTAATAATAATTCAATAGATACATTAACTGCATTCTCAAATAACTCAGATATTGTAATAAATAGTACTAATAATGCAATAACAACGATTAGTGCAAATGCAAGTAGTATAGAGTTATTTGCTAATAATATACCATCAGTGATTATTAGTAACTCAAGTTCAATAACTGATTTAATATTTACAAGTACTGCTACAGTAAACGATATAACATTTGGAACTGCAAATGTTAGTACAATTGATTTAACAACAAGTCAGACAGTTGTAACAATTACAGGTAGTACTGCGAGTGATATTACTCTATCAGGAGCTGCATTCACCAATTTAAATATTGACACGACATTAAGTGACATTACACTTACATCTTCAGCAGCTACATTAAACTTTGACGTAAACGCAAGTAATGCAGATATTTCAAGCACAGGAATTGTAACTTTAAATGGAAATATTTCATTAGGACAATTTGACATTTTTGAGAATAGTTTATCAACAATAGATATAACATCTTCAGGTGGTATAACTAATCTAGAAGTAACGGGGGGAAATGCCTTAGCAACGGTAAATGTTAATAGTTCAATTATCGGTGATATTATCATTTCAACTGGCCAAACTTCATTAAATATTGATGGAGTAAACGTATTAAATACTGAAGTAACAGGTAATTTAATAACATCACTAAATGCTAATCTTGGTGCAACTCGTGATCTTATATTAAATTCAACAAATCCATCACCGTTAAACGTTAATGTTATTTCAAATATTCTAGATCTTAATGTTGCAACAAATGACTTAATAGTAAATAATCTGTCTTCAATTACGACAATGGATTTGAGTTCTTCTAATTTAACAACAGTAAACACAGGAACAGCTACAATTAATAACTTAAATATTACAAATAGTGCAAGTACACTAGGCGTTAATGGTGTAGTTATTGGTGCTGTAGATATTGATTCAGGAGTTACCGCTTTAAATGCTACACTTGTTTTAAGTACAGGTTTAACAGTGAACTCAAGTGCAGGTGTTGATGTTGTTACTAATACGGAGGCAATTGATTTAACAGCTTCAGGATTATCATCAATTACAAGTTCAACTATCGATGATATAACATTGGCGCTGGGCGCTAATGATATTTCATTGGATTTAGATAAAGTTAATTTAGATTTACTAGTTTCTGGTGTAGCTGGAGAAGTTACAGTAACAGGAAGTGATGTTGATTCATTCATTACTGATGCGACAACAAATCTAGATACATTGGTATTCAGTAACATCGATATAGATACAGTAAACTTTACACTAGGAACAGTGGAAAATCTCGTTGTTACAACAAATCTAACAACATTCACAGTTATTGGAGATGAAGTACAATCTATCGATATAACTGGTGCTAATATTAATACCGTAACAGCAAGTTCTGATTTTGCATCGGCAATTCTAGTTTTAGATACAGAGCAAGCAGTTCTTGATATAAATGGAGATATAAATGAAGTAGATGTAACAAATGATATTATGATTTCTTTGGATATTGCAGGTCTGATCACCAATGATTTAACTATACAAGGAAATAACCTTACTGCATTTAATCCTGGAAGTAGCGTTACTAACTCATTGGACATAACTACTTCTCAGAATAACTTTAATTTATCATCTAATGTACCAACAAACATTTTAACAGCAAATATTACTGATACATTGAACTTCAGTTCAAGCAGTGTTTCAACTAGTTTAGAAACAAATGTAGACGTTGTTAACTTAACAGCAGGAACAACAGAAGTTACTTTATCTGGTAGTAACATAAATACTGTTGCTGGTACTGTTAATGATATTATCCTTAATGGTACACTCGGCTCAGGAACATTAACTCTTGGTCTAACTGCTAATAATAATGTTACAATAGCTAATGATGTGATATCTTTAATAGTGCTGACAGGAGCCAACTCAATTAATGAATTAGACGTTACAAGTAGTTCATTAAGTAATATCAATACAAATAATGTTGTGATAGCTAAAATTATTTACACAGCTACAACAAATGACACAATAATCAGTACTGATACAGATGATATAGAATTATCTAGTTCTGGGTTAGCGAATATGGATATTAATTATTCGGGTGTTACAGCTCTTACTTTAGACCTTGATGGCACTAATATAAATGATTTAACTGCGAACAGTACTACATCTATCACCATAACTGGTAATGGTAATATAATGAACTTAGAAAGTACGTCAGTAACCGATATTACAGCAACTACGTTTACGACAAATACATTGGAGTTAACAGTAGATGCTAATAATGTAACAATGAGTACGATATCAGATGATGTTGATTTAATATCAACAGGAAATAGTGATATCGATGTAACGTATGGTGGTTCAACTGCATTCAATGTTGATTTTGATTCATTAAATAACGCATCAGTGACAACAAGTGGTTCTGCAACACAAGTAAATGCAACAGGAACTGCAACCACATTTGATTTAAGTAGTACAACAATCTTAAGTGTAAATGCATCGGCATTAACAGCTGATACATTAACGTATACATCGGGTTCAAATGTAACATCAATAACAACAGCGATTGAAACAATTAACTTAGCATCAACAGGAAACGGAAATATGAACTTAAGTTATATGGGGTTAAACCCTGTTTCTGTTGATTTATCAGCTTTAAACAACGCACAATTAACAATAAATAATACAAATCAGTTTGTTGTTACAGGTACATCTAATAATGTTGAAATACTTGGGGCTTCATTAGATACCGTTACAACCACTTCGCTATTTGTCAGTGCACAATTCACTATGAATGATACATTGATAGATGATTTAGAGTTTGTAAGTAATGAGTTGCTTGGTAGTGCTACTGGGATTGAAGTTAATACTCTAGATGTACTAAACATTGAATCGATAATTAATAAATTACAAGGGACAACAATCGACTTATCAAGCCCTATAGTATCTCAAGACATATATGATTATTATTACGATGGTGAGTATTCAGATTTAGAAGCTCAAGAAGTAATTGATTCTGTAAGATATGATGGATTTAGAGATACTGCTATTGAAAATGCTTGGCAATTAATATTAACTAACATTTATATGGATCATTTAGATGAAACTATAACGAAAGCTGAAATAGATGCTCAAGTTTACCAAACTGTAGAACAATACTTCCAAAGTTTCCTAACGAATGAAGGAACTGATGAAGTTACTTACGGTGTGGAACCATCAGCTACAGCAAGAGCTGCAATTACAGCAACACTTGCAGATCCAACATTAACGATTTTAGAAGTAGATTTAAATAATCAAGTAACTGTATCAATCGAAGATGATGCAGATAGTTATGCAGTAAGTCAACAAGCATTAATCACATTTACAATAAGTTAGGAGGTGTCTTATGAAGAAACTGTTAATCGCTTTATTATCAGTTATTCTGCTCTCAGGATGCGGAATGTTTGATCGTGGAAACTATGAAAAAGATCGTAGTGGATTTGTTATAAGTGGCAACTTAATCGTTAATTACCATACTAATTCAGTTGGTGAAATCGATGTCTTTATTCTTGATCAAATTTTTACGTTTTTTGAAGCTTTAGAATATACTTCATTTGATGCTTTAGAGCTTAGTAATCACATAACTGAGTCGTCATACGTATCAATTTTGGAGTTAGAGGATTGTGGAGTAACCAGTGAAATTCCAATTCCAAAGTTTTTAAGAATAAATAACACAACATATTTCTACAATATTAGAGATAATGGATACTGTACATATGATGAATATGAGTTTCATGAAGAAGGATTTACTCAAATGGTTACTTATGATCCAGAAACAGTATCTCCAGTAGAACAAAAGAATGTTTTAAGATTTAAAAACACTGATTTTACGATAAATACTTTTGATGAAATAATCTATATTGAAGATATTGATTACGATCCTATTCAAGATGTTTGGGAAAAAGAAATAGTATCGGTATTACCAATGTCATTATCGCAAGCAGGAAATAATTATGAAGATGCTTCAGAAATATTAGATGAACTAAAAGTGTTAGAGAATTATATATTAACTTATCAATCAGTTAACTTGTTAGAATTACGTGAAGATTATCAAGATGAAAATGTAAATAATATTTGGGCTGAAAGCACGATTGAAGCCCTTGGGAGAGACCATGAAGTAATTAAAAAAGTAAGATTAAAAAACACTGGAGATATCTTGGATATTGTCAATGATACCCTAAGTAGATTGGGGATGTTTCAATGATGAAAATATTTAAGTATGTTCTAGTAGTTTTACTTGTGTTTACTTTGGCTAGTTGTGGTAGTGATGCATCTTTATATAACTTCTCACCAAGACAAGATAACACAATGTTTAGTAGTGATAACAAAATAGTAATTGATTATAAAACTAATAAAGATGGTAAGTTAATTGAGTTAAATATTGATCGATTATTAACAATTGAAGAGATGATTATATTAAATCCAATAATTGACTTTGACTACGAAATAGAGGGATTTACCGGTGATATCTTTATGGAACCTAACAATACATGTACTGACATTTCAAACAGTTTTTTAGTCCCAATAAATATTGAAGTTGGGAATACAAGATATAAGTATGATGATGATGAGTGTATGTATAAAACCGTTGATAACAATAATGAGTTTAAAGCAGGTTACGCTGATGAATACTTATTAACAGATACAATTCCGGAACCTAAACATGTAAAAATTAGTATTATTGTATATAATCCTGATGAGTTAGTAAGTTTTATTGAAATATATGAAATACCTAATACATATGAAAAACTTGGAGTTTACAATATATTGATTAATCGTGATCGAAACGGTTTTGAAAACGGACTTGTTAATTATTATCGTGATATGTCAATATTTGAACAGCTTTATTTAAAACATCAAGAAGCTGAAGGTGCGATTAATGAGGTTATGGGTATAAGTACAGAAATAAATCTTATGGATTTTGATAGTATGTTAGATGTTGTACCATTAATTGAAGATTTTGAGGACTTTTATGAACTAGAAATCGAGGCAATTGACGAATTTCAACAAGAAATAGGAACTGCCTTTGAAAATGATGATGAACCTATTGATGATGATGAACCTATAGAAGAAGAATAGAGGTGTTATTATGGACATCGTTATAAGAAAAATGGATTTAAGTGATATTCAATATGTATATAATGAGGAACTAAAAATATTTGGGAAAAGTCTGGGAGAAAAGACATTATATAATGAAATAATGTATAATGATATGTCAAAATATTTTATAGCTTTAGTTAATAATAAAAGAGCGGGATATGTTGGTAGTTGGCTAACTTTACCAAATGCAGAAATCCTAAATTTATTTGTATCAGATCAATATAGAGGGTTAGGTATTGGTAAATTACTAATGGATGAAGTTATCTCAATATGTAATGAGAATGAAATAGAAAATTTAACTTTAGAAGTAAGAGAAACCAATAGATATGCTTTAAAATTGTATGAAGAAATTGGATTTAAACGTGCTACAATAAGAAAAGGGTATTATGAAGACGGGGAAGATGCTTTGTTAATGGTTTTAGAATTAGGAGTGAATTAAATGATTGTGTTAAGTGTAGAAAGTTCTTGCGATGAAACAAGCGTAAGTATAATAAAAGATGCAAACAATATTTTAAGTAATGTTGTTTTAAGTCAGATAGATGTTCATAAGCAATACGGTGGTGTTGTACCGGAAATCGCTTCAAGAGAACATATTAAAGGTATTACAATGGTCTTTGAGGAAGCATTACAAAAAGCTAATATAACAAAAAAAGACATTGATTTAGTTGCAGTTACTAAAGGTCCTGGGTTAATCGGCTCTTTATTAATAGGGATAAACGCCGCAAAAGCATTTGCGTTTGCGAATGATATCGATATTGTTGGAGTTCATCATATTGCTGGGCATATTTATGCTAATGCAATAAGTAAAGATTTAGAGTTCCCATTAGTTTGTCTTGTAGTAAGTGGAGGACATACAGAGTTAATCTTAATGGAAGAACATTATGACTTCCAAAAATTAGGAGAAACGATGGATGACGCAGTTGGTGAAGCATACGATAAAGTAGCTCGTACTGTGGGCTTAGGATATCCTGGGGGACCAATTGTTGATCGTTTAGCAAAAGAAGGAACACCTTCATATAAAATGCCTGATATTAGTCTAGGGGATTCATATGAGTTTAGTTTCTCGGGAATAAAATCACATGTAATTAACTTAGTTCATAACATCAAACAAAGAAATGAAGAAATAAACATACCTAATTTATGTGCTTCTTTCCAAGAAACTGTTACAGATGTTTTAGTAAACAAAAGCATTAAAGCTATAAATGAATATAATGCAAAAATGTTTATGATTGCAGGAGGAGTTGCTGCAAACAAAGGATTAAGAAAAAAAATAGATGAAAGAATAAATAATGTAAAAGTAGTAGTACCTGAGTTTAAGTATTGTACAGATAACGCAGCAATGATTGGTGTCGCTGGATACTATCAGTACAAAAAACTCAAAAAAACTGATGATATGAGTCTTAACGGAAAGTCTAGATTAACACTAGAATAAAAGGAATTTCATATCAAATAAAAACCATATTCATAAAATATTCACATATTTTCTATATACTAGGGTTGTATAAGTAGAAACTACGAACGGAGGAATCGTAATGAAAAAATTATTTATGGTAATTTTTATTCCAGTATTGGTTATTTTAGGAACACCCGCATTAGTGGCAACATTGATGTATGATGGAACAGGTATGGAACACCTACCAACACACCTGTACACAGATGAGTATGACGCATTAGAAATGGTTTACTCAGAACTTGATACTTCAATTACTGAAGTTCAAGATGGAACTACTCCAGATTTAATCTTTAATTTAAGTCAGGATGTAATTAACAGAGCAATTTATGAAGGAATTTTAGAAGGAAATCCAAATTATGCTCCAGGAGATGACTGTGCAACTGATGATGAATGTTATATTTTCTCAGAAGCACAAGAAATCGAAGGGTATAACATAAGTTTCCGTTTAGTTGGTGTATGGGTATCATTCTATGATGGTGCTAGTGCATCAGACCCAGGAAAATTCGTATTCAATGTAATGGCAGAGATTAACTTAGATGAAGGATTAACTTATCAAACAGTATTAGAAGTTCATTTCCTATTTGATGATGATCCAGATTACTACTATTTAGAGTTTGATAAAATTCAAATGGGTAGACTACCATTACCAAAATCAATCTTTACAACAATTATTGGTGTTGCAGAAGATCAAGCAGATCTAGACATCCAAGGTGAAGTTGATGAAAACGTACCATTTGGTGATTTTGACTTAGACAATATTTCATACACAATTCAAAAAGATGAGATATTAGCTACAATCGCCGAAGAACAAGGTGATAGCGAAGATGCAGGAATGTTATTAATGCAAGAATTATTGTCAATCATCTTTGATAATCAATTAATTCAATTTGATTTAGAAGATGGAGAATTCACATTAACTGCAGGCGTATCACAATTTAGAAGTGAAGATATTACAGATATCCCTGAATACTTATATGAACTTCATGATCAAGAAGAAGTAGACGGAGAAATCGTTATTGGTGAATATAACCCAGAATCATTCGACCCAGAGTCATATTTACAAGATGTATTTACACAATACATATTTAATAGTTCATTGCTAGGAGGAGGATTTGAAATTGAAGAAGAAATCTTTAATAAACTAATCTACACTGGTGCAAATGGATTTGCTGACACAAGAGCTACACAAACAATTCAGATATCTGATACAGAAACAAAAGATATTGAGATTGGATTAAAAGCTATTTGGTTCGAATTTGAGGAAGAAGACATATATGCTCATGCGTTATTTAGAATCGCAGGAATTGATTCGTTATTAGTAATCAGAGCAGAAGAAGTATCATCTTCAGTTACAGAACTACAGTTTGAATTTGTTGAAATTACATTTGGTAAAGATGCAGATGAAAACTCTGGTGATTATCTAGAAATCTTAGACTTATCAGTATTTAAACAAGTATTTGCTGATCTAGGAGATGTAGAATTCGGTGTATTTAATGAAGATGGAGACTTAATTATTAGTGCTGAAGGATTATCTGCTTTAATGCAAGATGGTTCACAAGAGGGAGCTGTTGAAGTAGTTGGAATTAGCTTACAACTTAATGCATTAGTATTAGAAATTGAAGCTGGAGATCCAGAATTACAAGAAACATTAGAAGACTTCCAAGCAGCATTAAATGATGTTTTAGAAAACGAAGAATTAATTACAGATTTAGAAGATGTATTAGATACAACTGGCGGAGGAGCAGAACAAGAAGTTTATGAAAGTGTGGTAGACCTTCAAGAAACTTTAACTGATCCAGAAGCAGAGGTAACTCCAGAACAAGTTGAAGACTTAATGGATAACTTCGAAGATTTAGACGAAGAAACACAAGTTGAGTTCTTAGAAACAATTGGTGGATTAATTGATCCTGAATTATATGAAGAATACGGAGATATCTTCGGTAACTTCGACCAAACTGAAGAAGAACCAACAGAATAAACCATAATTGAAATAAAAAACAACCCAAAAATATAGAAAAACCCTTCATTAAAAAGGGTTTTTCTTGAAGTTATAAGAGAGGAGGGTAATTATGTTATCTAGTGTTATTCCTGAAATTAGATGGGACTTTAATTTTGACTTAGTTCTATTCTTTATCTATCTTTCATATTTGATATATGGATACTTTTCAGGTGGCCATAAACAAATCAGAATCTCAATAAATCTTATATTACCCTTCGTAATTATTTACTATATGGGTAGTGCAATAACCACATATTTATATGCACCACTCGCAGAAACATTCTTGTTTGAGTTAATAGCTGAATATCTCAATATATTCAAGAACACAATTAGTATGATCTTTGCATACTTATTAACCTATATCCTCTTGTTTACTGGGGTGTTTGTCCTGTCAATCTTTGCAAGGAGATATGTTTTGAATGAGAATATGCGTGCAAAACTTGGTAGAAAAAACAATTATTTAGGAGCTATATTTGGATTTGTAAATGGTTATGTTTTAGTTTACTTTATTATTTTACCGGCATTTAGTTTAAACTTAGTTGACACAGATGCCCATTTAACTAATTTTGTACTAGAACATCCTCCACCATTCTCAAGAATAGCTAGAACAGCAGAGAAAGCTGTACCAGTAAAAGGATTAGCAGATAAAGCATCTAACTTCCAACAATTACTAAGTGTTGAAGGTATAGAAGGTTACTACAATGAGGCAATTTATGAGTACCAACAACAATATGTTGGTGGTAGTGGTTCATTTGAGGCGGAGTTTATGGATACTGTCTATCCGGAACTAACACTAGAAGCTAAAGCTATTTTAGACGAAGAATATTTTGATTACTTTGAGGATACATTAACATCGTCAAATTACTATGGTGTATCCTACATTTTGATCCAAGAAGGTACTGGAGAAAACTTGATTTATCAAGATATATTAGAAGCAGAAGCGATATTTAACACCGAATTCAAGGAACAAGAAGATATAGTTAAGGCACATGAAACAGCCGTATCCCAGTATGATACAAACTTAGAAAACTTTGATTATCAAGTTTTATACGATGCCTATATCGATGAACTGGATTTATATTTAGATGCATTAGAAACTTACTCAACAAACAAACTAACTGCATTAAAAAATGGTACAGAGTTTACTGAAATATTTGATGAAGTAAGACCGTCATTTACAATTGTTGAACCAGATAATTTTGTTTACGATGATGAGATAGATCCATTAACACCACCAGTTGATCCAGCTGTAGATGTTAGTTCTGAAGTACAAGACGCTATTGCCTATGTTGCATTATATGAGGATAAGGTTGATGTTTCTTCTGAATTAACTACATTAGGTAAAAATTTCGTGAATCATGAAGGATTACTTGTTTGGTATATTGAAGAACTATCTGATGGACAAAACCTTGATCCGGGGGTTAGTGATATATCAACGGTAATAGTTAGTTTTAAAGAGAACTACGATAAAATATCAGATACAATTGATGACGAAGAGTTAGAAGATAAACTTTACTTAGCAATGATGAGTATTCAAAGTTACGATGTATTTACTTTATGGCTTGATTGTACAATGTTAAATATGGAGAATGTACCATTAGACGAAATATCATTAACAAGTAATCGATGTGAACCATTCGATACATCAGCAGTAACCTCTTATAATTTTGCGGATGACGCTTTAAGCATTGTATCTACACTGTTTGAAGGTGAAAGCGTATCGTGGATTATAACGCAATTTAAGTATGATTATGAAGCAGGATTATTTGATGAAGTGTTTGCGGATTATCCAGAAGTTACTGACATATTAGTAAGTACTAAAGAATTAGTAGATGAATATGATCTTAAATATAAAGATATAGCCAATAGTATTGAAGGAAACATCTCGATGTTATTCAAGATAGGTATTAGTGTTATGAAGTATCATTTAGATGTTTACGATACTTTAGAAAACACACCATTACTATCAGCGTTTTTCAATGATGCGGCTCGGTTCTGCGGTTCCCCAGACAATGTACCAGGTTATGATGTAGAAATTTGTACAAAATCTGAAGGTGAATCCGGAATGTTTAAAGAAGTTATGAACATGCGTTATTTAGTAAGTGAGATTTACTTCAAAGCATACTTCATGGTTGATGATGAAAACGAAAGAATAACTTATGATACTGAGAAAATGCATGAATTTTTAGCAAAAGCAAACCAATCTGTTGAAGATAGTGTTATCACAAAAGAAGTAATTACTATGATTGGTGATCAATTTGCCTTCAATATTATTGATGAATCTAATGATTTAACATTATTGGAGCAAATGTATGAAGATGGTTATATAACCATCGAGGCAATGCGCGTTCTAGCAGATGATGAATACGAGTTGTTCAGTGAAGACTTTAGAGCAAGAGTACGTAGTTTAATTAGATAAAACACGAAAGGAGGGATTATATGAAATCGAGTGAAGAGTTAATGTTGTTACTTGAACTAAATGGCTTTGACATTACAAAATATAAACTCAAAAAACAACTTGAATATGAAAAAACAGGAAATATCGAACTATATAAGCATAAAAAATATGCTGATTTAATCGTATGTCATTATTCTTTTAAAGAAGATTCTGACTATTTTCATCGTAATCCCTTAACATATCGTGAATCGTGGGGAAGTGAGATAAACAGTATAGATCAGTTCTATATTACACATCCTGATTTAGACAAAGAAATGACGCTAAAAGAATTCTTGAGTTTAAAAGAATTTAATGCAATAAATAGAGAAAGTATTTTATACGATGTTCTTGATAATTGGGTAGAGGAGTACCGTGAAGCATCTATAACACAAATGGAAAACCTTAGAGAAATGGTAAAATTATTACCTAAAAAGAACAAAAAGTATAAAAAACCAAGCAAAACTACATTTATTATTAGTGTTTTACTAGCATTAGTAATCATATTATTATACAAAGCCCCAGATACTTTGAAACCAACATTTTTAGGTTTCCTTAACTTCTGGGTAGAGTTAGTAGATGACTATGTTCAACTATTATTTGATGTTCCATGGTATAGCTTTTTAGGTCTTGTAGCTATATTCTTAATGTTGGGATATGCCATTTTAAACAACTTTGTTACACGTTATATAAGAGATGTTCGAAGTGAAAAAAACAAGCGTGCAGAGCAAACATTTGATAAATGGGAGCAAAATATGCGAGATGAAAGACTAAAACAAGCAGGTATTTTAGAAGATTATGTAGATTTAGTTACTAAAAAACCTAAAAAGTCGCAATTAGATTTAAAACAATTAATTGGACCAGAGTTATTACTAGATAAATTCAAGAAATATGTTCAGATGATTGAAAGAAGATATGATTGGATGACAAAATACTACAGAACACTATTTAAGATTTTACGAATAGAGTATATCTTTGCCTTCTTATTCTATATTGCATTCTTCTTAGTGGGATTTGCCTTGATAAGGGGGTGGATCTAATGTTTAAGAAAAAGAAAAAAAGTAAACAAGAAGAGGTAGTGACAACTGAAGTTATTGAAGAAAAAATAGAGGTTTCTTCAAAAGATATTGCTGAGGTTCTAAATAAACACGATGAAGATTTTAAACAAGAAGAACCAGTTAAGGAAACTGTCAAAGAACCAGAAAAAGATCCATCATCAATATCTAAGTTCTTCAAAAAGAAACCAAAAGTAGAGGAACATATACCTGATGTGGTCGTAGAAGAAGAACCGGTAATTGAAGAAAACAAAGAACCTTTCAAATGGGCTAGTTCCCCTGAATATGAAGAGAAATTAGCTAAGGAAATGAAAAAGAACAAACGCAGGAGAAAAGGTAAAAAAGATATAGAACCCGAAGAAGTAATAGAAGAGAAAAAAGATCTTAGTGTCTTCTTTGAAGATGGTAAGAAACAAAGTAAAAAATTAAAGAAAAAAGATGTTGATTTAAAAAAAGAAAAAGGCGATAAGAAGAAAAAATCTAAGAAACAATCGCGTCGAGAACGTAATATGGAAGCGATTAAAGACCAAAGAGTATTTAGATATTTAAATAAAAGATACTCAAAAGTAGAAGATTTTATTACATATCTGAATGAACATTATTTAGATATTGAAGAAATAGCTAGAGAAGTATTAGATGATGAGAATTTCTTCGGTTGGGTAAACAAAAAAAGTGGAGTCTTTGATGTAAGTTTAAAAGAATATAAAGAAATTAAGGAAAAAATCGAGAATAAATCATAATTCTCGATTTTATCTTGATAAAAGATGTGTTATTATATACAATATCATAGTAAAAACAAGAGGTGATTATTATGAAAGTCCAGCAGAACACCCAATTAAATAGTAATTATTAGTAAAAAATTAAATTAAAGAAAAGGGTGGAAAACATGGAAATAAATCATTTTATAAACACAATTATTGAAGAAGACATTCGTTCAGGAAAACATAAAAGAGCAATTACAAGGTTCCCTCCTGAACCAAACGGTTTCTTGCATTTAGGACATGCAAGAGCGATTATAACAAACTACTCAATGGCAGCTAAACATGGTGGTTATTTTAACTTGCGTTTTGATGACACTAACCCTGTTAAAGAAGATATTAGCTTTGTTGAGGCAATAAAAGAAGATATTGCTTGGTTAGGATGTAATTGGGAAAACCTATTATATGCAAGTGATTATTTTGGTGAGATGTACGAAAGAGCTTTATTACTTATAAGAAGAGGAAAAGCTTTTGTTTGTGATCTTACAGCTGATGAAATTAGAGAGTATCGTGGTGATTTCAAAACTCCTGGTAAAGAAAGTCCATATCGTAACCGTTCTATAGAAGAAAATCTAGAATTATTTACAGGTATGAAAGAAGGAAAATATTCAGATGGTGCGAGAGTATTAAGAGCCAAAATAGATATGTCAAGTCCAAATATTAACTTACGAGATCCAATTATATATAGAATACAAAGAGCTCATCATCATAATACAGGTGATGACTGGTGCATTTATCCAATGTATGATTATGCACATCCAATTGAAGATGCAATTGAAGGAATAACACATAGTTTATGTAGTTTAGAGTTTGAAGACCATAGACCGTTATATGACTGGGTAGTAGAGAACTGTAAAATGGAATCAGTGCCTAGACAAATTGAGTTTGGTAAACTTTATATAGCAGGTGCTGTTACTGGAAAAAGACACATTAGACAATTGGTGGAAAGTGGCGCAGTTCTAGGATGGGATGATCCAAGATTAATAACTTTATCTGGGTTAAGACGTCGTGGAATTCCTAGTGAGGCAATTAGAGATTTTGTTTATAGTCTAGGGTTACCAAAAAGCCAAGGTGAAACAGAAATCGACATGCTTTATCAAGTGGTTAGAGATAATCTTAAACTTAAAGCACCAAGAACTAATGCAATTTTAGATCCACTAAAGATAGTAATTGATAACTATCCTGAAGGTGAAGTTGAGTATTTAGATGCAGAGAATAATCGAGAAAACGATGAACTTGGTTTCAGAAAAATCCCTTTTAGTAAATATGTATATATTGAAAGAGAAGACTTCATTGAAAACAAACCTAATAAAAAGTGGAAACGTCTTGCTTTAGATGTTGAAGTACGTTTAATGCATGCTTATTTTGTTAAGGCAAATAGCATTGTAAAAGACGAAGACGGAAATATCATTGAAGTACACTGTACTTACGATCCAGAAACAAAAAGTGGTAGTGGATTTAAAGATAGAAAACCAAATGGTAACATTCACTTTGTTGATGCAACACATAATAAAGTAGCAGAGTTTAGATTATTTGATGATCTTATTCTTGATTTTGCTAATAAAGATATACCATTTAGTGAGAAAATTAATCCTGATTCATTAATCACTAAAAAAGGATTTGTTGAAGAAAATATGAACCCTGAAATTGGCGATAAATTCCAATTTACTAGAAACGGTTACTATGCTTTGGATAAAGAATCAATATCTGAGAAACTAGTGTTTAACCGCATAGTATCACTTAAATCATCATATAAAACAAAGGCAAAATAACATTTGCCTTTTTTCTTTTTCTATTTAACTTGCATTTTCTAAAAAAAAGTGTATTATATAAGAGACGCAATATGAATAATTATAAATTTAGATAACCAAGTTACCTTAATATTTATAAACAGTTTATAAAGCATCAAATATAAATATGGAGGTAATATTATGACTGGTAAAGTAAAATGGTTTAATTCTGAAAAGGGTTATGGGTTCATTACAACTGAAAACGGAGAAGATTTATTCGTACATTATTCTCAAATTCAAAAAGATGGATTCAAAGCTTTAGAAGAAGGAGAAGCTGTAAGTTTCGATGTAGTTGATGGAGACAAAGGTCCTCAAGCTGCAAACGTAGAAAGCTTATAATTTCAATTAAAAAGACCCACAAGGTCTTTTTTTTATTTCCTATGATATAATTAGTTGAGGTGATTTGATGAGCGAAGTTGTATTGCATTTAGCACAGACTGTTGATGGATATATCTCAAGACTAGATGGGACTGTTGATTATTTAACTGATATGGGTGAAGGAATGATGAAACGTTTCCTTGAGTTTGTAAATGGTATAGATGTTGTTGTTATGGGTAGAACTACCTATGATGAATATAAACAATACGGATTTGATTTGTATAAAAACCAGAAAATATATGTTTGGACAACGAGACCACATGAACCAGTAGATAATATAATCTTCTATACAAATTCAATAAAGGATTTATTAGAAGAAGTTGGCGACAAAACAGTTTGGTGTTTTGGTGGAACAAAGGTAATAAAAGAGTTTTTGAAAGATGATTTAGTTGATACGTTTGAAATTGCCACAGTACCATATATACTAGGAGAAGGAAAAAACATGTTTGATCCTGGAGATTATGAGTTGCTACTAAAACATAAGGAAACCAAAGTTTTTGAAGGGTTAGTTATAACAAAATACGTGAGAGAAAAAAAGTATGACTGAGTTCACATCAAACGTATTAAAAATCATCCAAGACATCCCCTTTGGATATGTTATGACATACGGGCAAATAGCAGCATATGCTGGAAACCCTCGAGGTGCTAGACAAGTCTCAAGAATATTACATTCAATGACTGAAAAACATCAATTACCGTGGCACAGAGTAATTAACTCAAAAGGTGGAATATCGCTTACTGGAGAGCCTGGATTCATTCAAGGTGAAATGTTGGCAAGTGAAGGCATTGAAGTTATAAATAAGAAAATTAATTTGAAAAAACATCAATATAAATTAATATAAATTACACTAGTAAAGCACTATTATTTTAGTGCTTTTTTTGTTATACTTTTTATAGGTGATTTTATGAGTAATTTACTAGATAATTTAAACGAAAAACAATTAGAAGCAGTACTACAAACAGAGGGTCCAGTAATGGCTATTGCTGGAGCAGGTAGTGGTAAAACAAGCGTTCTTACTAAAAGAATCGCTTATTTAATCTATGAGAAGAATGTTAGTTATAAAAATATATTAGCTATCACTTTTACAAATAAAGCTGCGAATGAAATGAAGCAAAGAGTAAAAGAATTAATTGGCATTAACCCATACGATATGTGGATTAGCACATTTCACTCGATGTGTGCAAAAATACTGCGAGAACATATTGAAAAACTTGGATATAATCGTAATTTTCAGATTATTGATGATGATGACAATCATCAAATAATTAAAAGTTTGATGAAGAAGAGTAATATTGATACAAAAATATATAATCCAAAAATTGTACGTAATTTAGTTATGAAGATGAAGTTTGATGATGAGTATATAAATGAAGTGGAATCGCCATATAAAGAGATTCTACAAAGAATATTCAAACAATATCAAGAATATATCTTTGAGTCAAACCTTGTAGATTTTGAAGATTTACTTATTTTAACAATTAAATTATTAAAGCAAGAGAAAGAAGTTAAAAAGTTTTATAATGGACTTTTTCAATATGTACTAGTTGACGAGTTTCAAGATACTAATAACGTTCAATATGAACTAGTGAAACTGTTAGTTAATGAAAACAGAAATCTATTTATAGTTGGTGATGAAGATCAAAGTATATATGCCTTTAGAGGGGCAAATATCGAGAATATAAATAAATTTAAAAGAGAGTTTAAAGGTTATCATTTGGTTCTTCTAGAACAAAACTATCGCAGTACAAATACCATTTTAGACGCTGCGAACAACATTATTGGGAATAACTCAAAAAGAATACCTAAGAACTTATATTCAACTAAGGGAAAAGGTGATCTAATAACTCACTATAAGGGAGTTACAGCAAGAGATGAAGTAGAATTTGTTGCGCAAAAGATATTGAGTTTAGTCCGTAAAGGATATACATATAACGATATGGCAATTTTGTATAGAGCTAACTCAACTTCTCGACAATTTGAGGATGTTTTACTACAAAAACAAATTCCATATAGAATATTTGGTAATACTAGTTTCTTTAAGCGAAAAGAGATTAAGGATTTTACAGCGTATTTAAGATTCATTCTTAATAATGAAGATATTTTTAGTTTTCTAAGAGTTATCTCTGTACCTAGACGAGGAATTGGACCATTAACTATTGAGAAAATATCGAATTACGCAGCCGATAATGGTCTTGCTTTTAGTGATGCAATAAAAAGGAGTCCAGATTATCTTGGTAAAAGTGCTAGTGGGAGATTACTTGCATTTATTACGCTGATTGAAGACTTCAGAAAACAATTAGATGAGTTACCTTTTACTGAGTTTGTTGATTATGTATTAGAGAAATCGGGATACTATTCAACTCTTGAAAACGATGATAAAGGCGACGTAAGATACGAAAACTTACAGGAATTTAAAACAATTTTAGCAGAAAATAACGAAATATATGAAGATTTAACAAAAGAAGAGATGTTAACATTTATACTTGAAGATATATCGCTTAAGGCAGATGAGAATAAAGAGGATGTATTGGATGGTGTAACTCTGATGACTTTACATGCTGCTAAAGGATTAGAGTTTAAAGTAGTATTTATTGTTGCCTTAGAAATGGGAATGTTCCCACTTGCAAGAACATTTGGAAATAAGTTTGAGTTTGAAGAAGAAAGACGACTAATGTATGTAGGAGTTACAAGAGCTAAAGAGAAACTATTTTTAACAAATGCTGATGTAAGGCAGACGTTTGGTGAAACAAGTCGTAATATGAATAGCAGATTTTTAGAAGAAATACCTCGAGAATTACTTCAAACTGAAGGATATAGCGTGTTAGTATCAAAATCTACTAATGTTAATTCGTATGAGAGAAAATCATCATATAAACAGAAAGTAATTAATAATCGAAGAAAAACAGTAAATAATACAAATAAAAACGATATATCTAAAGGTGATAAAGTAAGTCATAAAGTGTTTGGAGAAGGTGTTGTAGTTAGTGTAGCTGGCGACAACTGTGTTATCGCCTTTAAACACCCTCATGGCATCAAAAAATTACTTAAAGATCATCCAGCAATATCGAAGAAATAATTGTAAAAATATGGTATAATAAAGGGTGGTGATTTTATGGATATCAAGAATAGAATTGAAGAACTAAGAACATTGTTAAATAAGTATAATTATGAGTATCATACACTAGATAATCCAAGCGTTAGCGATCAGGAGTTTGACGCTCTTTTGCACGAGCTTATTAAGTTAGAAAAAGATTATCCAGACTATTACAGTCCAGATTCACCAACTGTTAGAGTAGGGAACGTAATTCTTGATAAATTTGAGAAAGTTACTCATGACGTACCAATGATGAGTTTAAATAATGCTTTTAATGAAGATGAATTAAAATCATTTGATGAAAAAATAAGAAAAGTTGTTCAAGAAGTAACATATAATGTTGAACTTAAGATTGATGGCCTTGCAGGAAGTTTAAAATACGAGAACGGTAGTCTCGTATTAGGAGCAACTCGTGGAAATGGAGTAATAGGAGAAAATATTACTTCAAATATAAGAACTATAAAAACTATTCCCCTTTCAATTGATTATCCTCAAAATATAGAAGTTCGTGGTGAAATCTTTATGTCTAAGAAATCTTTTGACAAAGCTAATGCTCAAAGGTTAAAAGATGGGCAAGAAGAGTTTAAAAATCCACGTAACGCAGCTAGTGGAAGTGTTAGACAATTGGATAGTAAAATAGCTGCTTCAAGAAGTTTGGATATGTTTATATATAGTGTAATTGCGCCTGAAGATCATGGTGTAAACACTCATATCGATTCTCTGAAATTGGCTAAAGATTTAGGTTTCAAAGTAAATCCATTAAGTAAAAAATGTAAAGATATTCAAGAAGTTATTGAATATATAAATGAATATACAGATAGAAGAAACAATCTTAAATATGAAATAGATGGAATAGTAGTGAAAGTGAATGAACTAGCTAACTACAACGAAATTGGTTATACCGCAAAAAGTCCTAAATGGGCTATAGCGTATAAGTTTCCAGCTGAAGAAGTGATAACAAAAATAAACAGTATTACATTCCAAGTAGGACGCACAGGACAAATAACACCAGTCGCTAATTTAGATCCAGTAATTGTTCAAGGGAGTACTGTTTCACGTGCAACATTGCATAATGAAGATTACGTTAATGAAAAAGACATTAGAGAAAATGATTATGTTGTAATCAGAAAAGCAGGAGATATTATACCTGAAGTAGTTAGAGTAGTATTGGAAAGACGTAATTCAAATAATGTTAAATTTAAAATGATTAAAGCTTGTCCAGTTTGTGGTGAAGAAATTGAAAGACAAGATTCAGAAGCTGATTTTTATTGTATGAATCAATTCTGTGATGCAAAAAAAATTGAAGGTTTAATCCATTTTGCATCGAGAAAAGCTATGAGTATTGAAGGACTAGGAGAACGCATAGTTGAGCAGTTTTATAATGATGGATTAATAAAAACTATTGATGATATCTATGTTCTAGAAAATCACAAAATGGATTTAGTTGTTAAAGAAGGTTTTGGTCAAAAAAGTATAAATAAACTATTAGATAGTATTGAAGCAAGTAAACAAAATAACTTAGATAAACTAATCTTTGGTTTAGGTATTCGCCATGTTGGTGAAAAAGTCTCAAAAGTACTAGCAAGAAGTTTCAAAGACTTAGATGCTTTTTATGATTTAACAAAAGAACAACTTATCAACATTGATGAAATTGGTGATGTAATCGCTGATAGTGTTATATCATATTTTTCTGATGAAACTAATCGAAGTTTACTAATGAATCTTAAGTTTCTAGGATTAAACACAGTATATACATCAAATGTAGTAGAAAAAGCAGAATTTACTGGCAAAACATTTGTACTAACTGGAAAATTAGAGTTATATAAGAGAGACGAGGCTAAAGGTCTAATCGAATCTTTAGGTGGGAAAGTATCAAGTAGTGTTAGTAAAAAAACTAGTTATGTCGTAGCTGGAGCTGACGCAGGAAGTAAATTAGAAAAAGCAAATAAATTAGGTGTTAAAGTGCTAAGTGAGGCGGAATTTAAAGACTTACTAGATAGGTGATACAATATGTTAAACGAAATTATTATTAAAGGTGCTAAAGAAAATAATCTAAAAAACATTGATTTACAAATTCCTAAAAACAAATTAGTTATAATGACTGGTTTAAGTGGGAGCGGTAAATCATCTTTAGCGTTCGATACAATATATAAAGAAGGACAAAGACGTTATGTTGAAAGCCTGAGTGCTTATGCACGTCAGTTTTTAGGTAATATGGAAAAACCTAATGTAGAAAGCATAGAAGGTTTAAGTCCTGCAATTAGTATCGATCAAAAAACTACATCAAAAAACCCAAGATCTACTGTTGGGACTGTAACTGAGATATATGATTACTTGAGATTATTATATGCTCGTATTGGAAAACCAATATGTCCAAATCATGGAATCGAAATTACAGGGCAATCAATTGAAGAAATGACTTCAAAAGTATTAGAAGTATCTGAAGGAAGAGTAATAGTATTAGCTCCTTTAGTTAAAGAGCGCAAAGGTACTCATCAAAAAACTCTTGAACAACTTCAAAAAGATGGATTTGTCCGTGTAAGAGTTAATGGTGAAATCTATGATTTAGATGATGATATAAATCTAGAAAAGAACAAACGACACTCAATTGAAGCTGTTGTTGATAGATTAAGAATAAAAGACGGTGTTAGAAGCAGACTATATGATAGTTTAGAAACCGCAGCTAGAATAGGTGAAGGGAAAGTCATTGTATTAATCAACAACGAAGAACATGTCTTTAGTGAACATTACGCATGTCCCCATTGTGATTTTAGTATTGGTGATTTAGAACCTAGACTATTCTCATTTAATGCTCCATATGGAGCTTGTAGTGAGTGTAATGGACTAGGTCATAAACGAAAAATAGACCCAGACTTACTAATTCCTGATAAATCCTTATCTATTATGAAAGGTGCAATTAAAGGATATGAAAATACAACTACTTATTTCTTTAGTATGATGAAACAAGTAGCCAAGGTTTATGGAATGGACTTAAAAATACCTGTTAGTGAAATGGAAAAAGAACATCTAGATATTATTCTATATGGTTCAAAAGATAAAATCACATTCAAGTTTGGTGGTAAAAAGAAAGATGCTTATATGCATCAGAAAAACGCTAAATATGAAGGTATAATAACAAATTTAGAACGCCGTTATATCGAAACTCAATCACGATTTATGCGGGAATGGATTGAAACATACATGGCAGAAATTACTTGTCCTGTTTGCCACGGTAAAAAACTTAATGAAAAAGCATTAAGTGTCAAAGTAGGTAATATAGATATCATCGATTTAACTGATTTATCTGTTAAAGAAACAATTAAATTCTTTGAAAATATAGAACTAAATAAAACAGATCAACAAATTAGTGAAATGGTTCTAAAAGAAGTTATTGAAAGACTTAGTTTCTTAGATAACGTAGGACTTAATTATTTAACATTATCAAGACAAGCTGCCACATTAAGCGGTGGAGAAAGCCAAAGAATTAGATTAGCAACTCAAATAGGTTCACAGTTAACAGGAGTACTTTATGTTCTTGATGAACCAAGTATTGGGTTACATCAAAGAGATAATCATAAACTTATCCACACATTGAAAAAAATGCGTGACTTAGGAAATACATTATTAGTTGTTGAGCATGATGAAGAAACAATGTTTGAAGCTGATCAAATAATTGATATAGGTCCAGGTGCAGGTTTATTCGGTGGAGAAGTGACTTTCCAAGGAACAATAGATGAGATTTTAAAAGACAAAAACAGTATTACCGGAAAGTACTTATCAAGAAGATTACAAATTGAAGTTCCTTCAACAAGAAGACATCATAAAGATGGATATATTGAAATAAAAGGTGCAAAACAAAACAACTTAAAAAACATTGATGTAGAAATTCCTAAAGGAGTTTTAAACGTTATCACAGGTGTTAGTGGTAGTGGGAAATCAAGTTTAATAAACGAATGTTTATACAAAGGATTATCAAACAAAATCTACCGTAAGAAACAACAAGAAGGAGATTTTGAAGATTTATTGGGTGTTGAAAACTTTGAAAAAATAATTAATATAGACCAATCACCTATTGGTAGAACACCTAGAAGTAATCCAGCAACATATACAGGTGTATTTGATAATATTCGTGATATCTTTGCGATGACAAATGAAGCGAAAATTAGAGGATATAAAAAAGGACGTTTCAGTTTTAATGTTAAAGGTGGGCGTTGCGAAACATGTAATGGTGATGGATTAATTAAGATTGAAATGCATTTTTTACCTGATGTATACGTTCCTTGTGAAGTTTGTAACGGGAAACGTTACAACAGTGAGACATTGGAAGTAAAATATAAAGGGAAAAACATCAGTGATGTTTTGGAAATGACAATTGAAGAATCTGTTGATTTCTTTAAAAATATTCCTAAGGCAAAAAATAAATTAAAAACACTAAACGATGTTGGATTAGGTTATTTAAAACTAGGACAACCAGCAACAACATTAAGTGGTGGAGAAGCACAACGTGTTAAATTAGCAAAAGAGTTACACAAAAGAATTACTAAAGATACACTATATATCCTTGATGAACCAACAACGGGATTACATAGCGATGATGTAAACAGATTATTGAAAGTTATCCAACATATTGTTGATTTAGGTGCTACAGTTGTTATAATAGAACATAATCTCGATGTTATAAAAGTAGCTGATCATATTGTCGATTTAGGACCTGAAGGTGGAGACATGGGTGGAACTGTTATTGCAATAGGTACACCAGAAGAAATCGCCAATAATAAGGCTAGTTTTACAGGAGAATATCTAAAAAAAGTACTGGGGTGATTACATGGACCACGAGCCCAATCTAGAGGAAAAAGACCTCGAAGAACCAAAATCTGAATCTTCTTCACAAAAACCAGAACAAGAAGATTTAGATGAATTAAAAGAAGTAATGAAGAAGTTAGAAGAATTACATAAGAATCAACAACCAAAAAAACCACGCCGAAGAATCATAGCTATTGAGTTCGGAGGGGTTTTTCACCATAATCGTTATATTAACTTTATTTTTACCTATATCGTAAACTTTACATTCGCTTTCTTCATTATCGAATTATTTAACTTTGCGTATTATCGTGATATTATATACCTAGCAGGAATAATACTTATTTTTAGTATTATTGAAGAACTTTACAAAACATATGTTTTAATGAGACATTTCCCGATTGTACTTAAATCCTTTGGGACCATATTCTATTTTGGATATATACTAATATTCTTTATTTTGGATCAATATGTCTTTATTAGATCATTTAACTTTGTTAATGAGATAGTTTTACCATTCTTTGTCCTCATTTTTACATTAGTAAGGTATGTATTTGGACAAGCAATCAGAAACTATTTCCGTAACAGAAATATGAGGTGATGTTATGGCTTTATTAGTAAGAGACGTCATGAACGATTACAAATTTGAACTTCTTAGTGGAAAAGAAGGGCTTTGTAATGAAGTTTTAAGAGCTCAGGTATCACGTCCAGGAATTGAACTCGCTGGTTTATTTGATTTTTATGAATTTAACAGAATTCAAGTTCTTGGAAGTAAAGAAGTTGCCTTTTTTGGATGGTTAAACCAACACGATCAAGAAGTTAGAGTAGATATGTTGTTCCAAAAAAGACCACCTTGTTTTATATTCTCTAAAAACGCTGATGTTCCAGAGATTTTCACAAGAAAAGGAAATGAGTATAATATTCCTATTTTAAAATCTCGTAAAAAAACATCTGCTTTAATAAGTATCTTATATCAATATTTAAGTGCAAAAATATCTGAAAGGAAAAGCCTTCATGGTACACTAATTGATATTAGTGGTGTTGGGGTTTTAATTAGAGGTAAAAGTGGCTTGGGTAAGAGTGAAGTTGCTTTAGAATTAGTTCGAAGAGGACATCAATTAGTTGCTGATGATCGTGTTGATATTTATCAACGTGAAATCGGTGTTGTTGTTGGTGAAGCTCCAGATATATTACGTAAATACCTAGAAATCAGAGGTATTGGGATTGTCAATGTCGTTAAATTGTTTGGTGCGAAAGCATATAAGGAAAACAAAAAAATTAGATTAGTTATCGATTTAGAACCATGGGATGAATCTTCACATTATGATCGTTTAGGTATTGAAGAGGAAACAATTAAGTTCTTTGATACAGAAATCCATCATATTAAAATCCCGATTAGTGAAGGAAGAAATGTTGCATCATTAGTAGAAGTAGCTGCGGTGAATGCACGACTTAAATATATGGGTGAAAATGCAGCCAAAGATTTTACCCAAGCTTTAGATGAAGAATTAAGAAGAAAGAATAAACTAGAAGAATAGAGGAAATATTATGCATGTATTTGATCCAATCCCTAATGTCTTTTTGGACTTAGGATTTATAACTTGGTATAAGTACAGTGTAATGATTATGTCAGGAATCGTTATTGCTGTAATACTTGGTTTAAGAGAAGGAAAAAGAATTGGAATTTTATCTGATGTTATTATCGATGGAGTTTTAATAATAGTACCATTATCAATCGTTGGAACTAGATTATGGTATGTAGTGTTTGAATGGGAAAGATACGCTTGGGATATTATGGCAATTATAAATATCACAGACGGTGGATTAGCTATTCACGGTGGATTTATCACTGCTTTTGTAAGTGCGTATTTCTACACTAAATGGAAAAAAGTGTCTTTATTTGGTGGTTTTGACTTAATGGCTCCGGGATTCTTAATTGCACAGGCAATGGGGAGATGGGGGAACTTCTTTAATCAAGAAGCACATGGTGGAGTTATTGGTGGAACCTTAAATGGAGAACCAATTCTATCTTTAGACGCCCAAAGAGCATTTTTAGCAGATAAGTTACACTTACCAGAATTTATTACTAATAATATGTATTTATATGGTCCAGATGGATTAAACTATTACCATCCAACATTCCTATATGAATCTTTATGGAATGTAGCTGGATTTATCATTATGTTAGTCTTAAGAAGAACAAAACTAATTAGACAAGGTGATTTATTAGCAATATATCTTGTATGGTATTCAGTAGGAAGATTCTTTATTGAAGCTATGCGTACAGACAGTTTATATATTGGAAATACCGGACTAAGAACTGCTCAAATTATTAGTTTATTAATGATTGCAGGTGGAGTTGCATTAGCAGTATTATTACGTACTGTCTTCAATACTCCTAAGTATTGTGACGTACTAGACAAAGTAAAAAAGCAAAATGCTGAACAAATTAATTAAAAAGTATTATAATTATTGTCGAGGTGATTTTAAATGGAAAGATATGATGTAATAATTATCGGTGCTGGTCCTGGTGGGATGACAGCAGCAATCTACACACAAAGAGCTAATTTAAAAACTATGATGTTAGAAAAAGCAGCTCCTGGTGGTAAAATGATGACTACTTGGGAAGTTGAAAACTATACTGGATTTGGAAAAGTTAGTGGATTTGAGTTAAGCGAGAAAATGTTTAACCACACTCAAGAACTTGGTGTTGAATACAGATATGGAGATGTAACTAATATTGTTGATAAGGGAAAATATAAAGAAGTACACACACAAAGCGGTGAAGTATTTGAAACTGGAGCAGTAATTATTGGTACAGGAACAATTCCTAGAAGTACTAAAGCAAAAGGTGAATCTAAACTTTCAGGTCGTGGAGTTAGCTGGTGTGCTATTTGTGATGGAGCATTCTTTAAAGATATGGATATCGCTGTAATTGGTGGTGGAAATAGTGCTATTGAAGAAGCAGTATTCCTAACAAAAACAGTTAAACACATTACAGTAATAAACATTTTACCAACTCTTCAAGCAGACGCTAAAGCTGTGGAAGAAGCTAAAGAAACAGGTAAAATTGATTTTATGTTAGGTTATGAAGTAGTTTCATTTAATGGTGACAATCAATTAGAGAGTGTTACATTAAGAAATGCTGAAACTAAAGAAGAATCAGACTTAGTTGTAGAAGGAGCATTTGTCTTCATTGGGCAAATCCCAGAAGTTTCATTTGCAAAAGAATTAAATATCACTAATAAATGGGGATATATTGAAGTAAATGAAAAAATGGAAACAAGAGTTCCTGGAATCTATGCAATTGGGGACGTTATTGACAAAGAATTACGTCAAATAATTACCGCAGCAAGCGATGGAAGCATCGCTGCAGTTGAAGTAGCAAAATACTTAGAAAAATCAAATAAACTTTAAAGAATAGGTTATCGAACCTATTCTTTTTAATTAGACATTTACAACTAATTTTGATATAATAAATTATCTATTTAAGGTGTGATTTATATGAGTTTTGCATTTGATACAAAAAGCGAATTATTATCATTAAAAGCGGATGACTGTTGCCAACTTGCAGAGTTATCGGCTCTTTTAAGTATCAATGGAAATGTTTCTATTAATAGTGAAGGTTTAAGTGTCGAATTTCACACTACAAACTTAGGTATTGCACGAAATGTAATTAAAAGTGTAAAAGATCTTTATCAAACAGACGTTGAAATTAGATCAAAAAAACAGATGAAATTAAACAAACATGATATTTATATAATCATTATTAGAAATAAAGCATCTAGAATTATTAATGAGTTATCGTTAATGACAACATCAGAAAATATATTAGGTGAACCTTTATTAGTTAAGGAGTGTTGTAAAAGATCTTATTTAAGAGGTGCATTCTTAGCATCAGGGTCTATTAACTCACCTAAATCTAGTAGTTATCATCTTGAAATTCATACTAATTCAGAACAAGATGCAATTAATTTAATGGAGTTATTAAATTATTTCTACTTAAACTCAAAAGTGTTGAAGAGAAAAAGAGGATTTATAACATATATTAAAGAATCAGAAAAAATAGCAGATTTCCTTAGAGTAGCGGGAGCTATGACAGCTCTATTCACATATGAAGATGAAAGAATTAAAAGAGATTTTGTTAACTCAATTACAAGAGTAATGAATATGGACATAGCTAATCAAAACAAAACATTACAAGCAGCAGATAACCAATTAAGAAGTATTAGTGTTTTAGAAAATATGGCAGATATATCCAAATTACCAAAAAGTATGAAAGAAGCAATCGAACTAAGAAAGAAATATCCTGAATCTTCACTAAATGAACTCTCCGATTTTAGTTACGAACTATTCAACAAAACAATATCAAAATCAGCGTTGAATCATCGTTTTAGAAACATCAATGAACTAGCAGAACAGATAATGAAAAATCTAAATGAGTAAAAACATTGGAATCGATATTGTTGAGTTTGAAGAAATAAGAGAGAGATTATCAGATAGATTCGTAAATAGGATATTAAGTGAACAAGAATTAGTAAGATATAAACAAATAAAAAATACTGATCGTAAGATTTCATATTTAGCTGGTAGATTCGCTGCTAAAGAAGCCTACACAAAGGTTTATAAACGCTTTGAAGAACCACTTAACTTTAAAGATGTAATTATTTTAAATGATCAGTTTGGTGCACCGTATATTATTTCAAAATATAAGCCAGATGATCATGTGAGTGTTAGTATTTCTCATTCCAGGAATTACGCAGTAGCTATATGTATTAAAGAGTAATTGAATATTACTTTCTTATCTATGTAGGGTGGGTTATTATACTTGCAAAATTTACCAATTTTTAATACAATAGATAAAGCTAGGAGTGATATAATGGCAGAATATAAAAAAGGTTTTAAAAAGACAAAAGGAAATGATGATAAATTCTTAACATATGTAATTGTTGCGTTTGCAGCAGTAATATTGGCGTTATTAGGAGGACTCGCTATTTATAGAATAGCTAATCCACCACTAAAATATGATGATTTCCCAGCATTAACAAGTTTTGAACAAATTACGGAAATGCCTGAAGATGAGTATATCGTATATTTTTATGGCGTAAATTGTTCTCATTGTATAACAATTAAAGAAGATGTATTAGATTTTGCTCATGAAAATGACGCAGGCATTAAAGTATATTTATTAGAGTCTAGTGTTCCACAAGACGAGAATGACATTGTCGATCCAATTACAAGTGCACCTATGAATGGGACACCCGCAATGATTACTGTTGTCGATGGTAATATTGTTGATTTAAACTCAGGATGGACTTTAGTATTAGATCTGATTGAAAAAATAAATGAGGGATCATACGGACTTATCGATTAATTAGCCTTCTAAAGGCTTTTTATCTGTATTGGAGGAAGTTATATGGAAATTAATGAAAAATTAGTAAGCGAGATAACTGGCAAGCTTAAAATTAGTAAAAAACAAGTAGAGACAGTATTGCTTTTATTAGATGAGGGAAATACTGTACCTTTCATTGCTCGTTATCGTAAAGAACAGACAGGAGCATTAGATGAAGAACAAATTCGCGACATTAATAAAGAATATGAATACAAAGTATCTTTATTAAAAAGAAAAGAAGATGTTATTCGTTTAATCGACGAAAAAGGTTTATTAACAGAAGAATTACGTACAGAAATCTTAAAAGCAGAAAAACTTGTCGATGTAGAAGATCTATATCGTCCATTTAAAGAGAAGAAAAAAACTAAAGCTACAATTGCGATTAAACAAGGTTTAAAACCTTTAGCTGAGTACATTCAAACATTCCCAATAGAGGGAAATTTAGAAGAAAAAGCGCAAGAGTTTATCACAGAAGAAGTCGAATCAATTGAAAAAGCCATTGAAGGAGCATTATTTATTATTGCTGAGGAAATTAGTGATTCTAGTGATTACCGTAAATGGATTAGAAACTTCTCATATTCAAATGGTATTTTACATTCAAAAATCAAGAAAAATGCTAAAGATGAAATGAATACGTATGAAATGTATTATGACTACGAAGATCGTCTAAACAAAGTTAAACTTTATCGTGCATTAGCTCTTAATAGAGCTGAGAAAGAAAAAGTATTAAACGTTAAAATAGTTGTCGAAAAAGAGAAAATTCATAGTTATTTAGAGAAAAAAGTAATTAAAAACCAATCATCATTTGTTGTTCCTTTTGTTAAAGAGGCAATCAAAGATGCATATAAGAGACTAATTCAACCATCAATCGAACGTGAATTAAGAAGTGAACTTACAGAAAAAGCAGATAATAACGCAATTCATATTTTCAGTGAAAACTTACGTTCACTATTATTACAACCTCCAATGAAAGGGAAGATGGTACTAGGTGTTGATCCAGCTTACCGTACAGGTTGTAAATTAGCTGTAGTAGATAAACTTGGAACTATGACTGAAATTGATGTAATTTATCCACATCAAAAATTCCCTGGAGAAAAAGTACCACAAGATAGAAGAAACACTGCAGGTAGAAAAGTAGCTTCATTAGTTAAGAAATATGATATTGATATTATTGCAATCGGTAATGGTACTGCTTCACGAGAAACTGAGCAATTCATTATCAATGTAATTAAATTTGTTGAAAAAGACTTAAAGAAAAAAATCTTCTATATCATCGTAAGTGAAGCAGGAGCTTCAGTATACAGTGCTAGTGAACTAGCTAAAAAAGAATTCCCTAAACTAGCAGTAGAAGAAAGAAGTGCAGTAAGTATCGCAAGAAGATTACAAGATCCGCTAAGTGAACTTGTTAAGATAGACCCTAAAAGCATTGGTGTAGGACAATATCAACATGATGTAAGTCAAAAAAACTTAAGTGATTCATTAGACTTTGTTGTAGAAACTGCAGTAAACCAAGTAGGTGTAAATGCCAATACAGCAAGTATTCAGTTATTACAATATGTTGCGGGATTAAATAAAACTGTTGCTACTAATATTGTTAAATATCGTGAAACAAAAGGTGCATTTAAAAACCGTGAGGAGTTAAAACAAGTACCTCGTATGGGAGATAAAGCTTTTGAACAAGCAGTTGGTTTCTTACGTGTACTAAATAGCTCAAACCCATTTGATAAAACAGGTATTCACCCTGAAAGTTATCCATTAGCAGAACAGCTAATGAAAGAACTAAAATTATCAAATGATGATATTGGAAATCCAATATTAAAACTTAGATTTAGAGATGTTAGTGTTAAACAACTAGCAGCTAAATTAGGTGCTGGTGTAAATACAGTAGAAGACATTATGGAAATCTTTGTTGCACCATTAAGAGATCCACGTGATGATGTAGAAGCACCAATTTTACGTAGTGATGTATTAAAACTAGAAGACTTAAAACCAGGAATGGAATTAAAAGGAACAGTTAGAAATGTAGTTGACTTTGGAGCATTTGTCGATTGTGGTGTAAAAGATGATGGATTAGTTCATATCTCACAACTTACAAAGGGATATTGTAAACATCCACTAGACGTTGTTTCAGTAGGAGAAATAGTAACTGTTTGGGTAAAAGATGTAGATTTAAAAAGACATCGTCTTCAATTAACAATGATTAAAGAAAATGCCCCATATTCTAGTTAACCAAAATAACTAAAAATAACCTTATATAACTTATTGACAGTTAGCCTAAAATATATTATTATATAAAGGCTAACAGTTGGAGTAGTACTCAAGTGGCTGAAGAGGTGCCCCTGCTAAGGGTATAGGTCGTTAATAGCGGCGCGAGAGTTCAAATCTCTCCTACTCCGCCAGTATAAAAATAAAAATGGAACTTAGGTTCCATTTTTTATTTTACCTTATAAATCCCTAATTAAAGGGATTTACCTCTTTGTTAAGTTTTTGTTAATAGTTGTTATATCACTTGATTTATATGTTTTTTTATGTATAATATAGATGATTGTCTATATAGATGAATATCGATATAAGGAGGGTTTTTATGTACGAAAATCAAGCACGATTATTTAAAGTCTTATCAGATCCAAATCGAATTAAAATACTTGAGTTATTAATCAAGGGGGAAACATGTGGTTGTACATTAATTGATAAACTATCAATTTCTCAACCAACACTTTCATATCATCTAAAAATGTTAAATGAGTTTGGATTAACAAAGACAGTTAAAGAAGGAAATCAAAATAAAAACTATGTTGATAAAAAGAGACTTATGGAACTTGAGGTTTTTATTAAGTCATTACGAGAATTAGAGTATTCTTGTGAAATAGAGGAGAATTAATATGAAAAAAATAGTAGCATTTGTATGTGTTCATAATAGTTGTCGTAGTATTATGGCTGAAGGATGGGCTAATGAGTTAGGTAGTGAATTTTTGGAAGTGTATTCGGCAGGAACTGAAGAATATGATTCACCTAAACCAATGGCTTTAGAAGTGATGGAAGATTTAGGTATTGACATGTCATATACAAGAAGTAAGTTACTCAGTGAAATTCCTAGTAAATTAGATATCTTAATCACAATGGGATGTGGAGTTGAATGTCCATATGTACCAACTAAACACCGTGAGGACTGGGGTTTAGATGATCCTTCAGGTGGACCTAAAGAAGGGTTTGAATACACAAGAGATATAATTAAAGAGAAAGTTCTAGATCTTATTGAAAGAGTAAAAAATGGTGAACTGTAATGGAAGAAAGAAAAATCTCATTTTTTGATAAGTATTTAACTGTTTGGGTAATTTTATGTATGGTAGCTGGTGTTTTTATTGGTGTTGTTTTACCAGGTGTACCAGAATTCCTAAGTAAATTTGAATATAATAATGTATCGATTCCAATTGCGGTTTTAATTTGGTTAATGATTTATCCTATGATGATGAAAGTAGATTTTCAAAGTGTAAAAAGAGTAAGAGAAAATCCAAAAGGATTATATGTTACTTGGGTAGTAAATTGGCTTATTAAGCCATTTACCATGTATTTAATCGCATATTTATTCTTCTTTGTTATCTTTAAATCATTTATTCCAAACGATTTAGCCACAGATTATTTAGCTGGGGCAGTATTATTAGGTGCAGCACCTTGTACAGCGATGGTTTTTGTTTGGAGTCATTTAACAAAAGGGAATCCTGCATACACTGTTGTTCAAGTAGCTACTAACGACATTATAATATTATTTGCGTTTGTCCCTATTGTTAAGATATTACTTAACATTAGTAATATAACTGTGCCGTGGGCTACATTATTCTTATCTGTTGTTATATTTGTAGTTATTCCACTTCTAATGGGGATAATTACTAGGTTATATGTTGTTAAGAAAAAGGGACTAGATTTCTTTGAAAATAAATTTATTCCTAAGTTTAGTGATTTTACAATCGTAGGATTATTATTAACTCTAGTCATTATTTTCTCGTTCCAAGGAGAAACAATTCTTAATAATCCAGTACATATTGTTTTAATTGGTATTCCTCTAACTATCCAAACCTTCTTAATTTTCTTTATTGCCTACTTCATTGCAAAGAAAGTTAAGTTAAGTCATGACATCGCAGCACCAGCGGGGATGATTGGAGCTTCAAATTTCTTTGAATTAGCTGTCGCAGTTGCAATTGCTGTATTTGGACCTACTTCACCTGTTGCCTTAGCAACAATTGTAGGAGTTTTAGTAGAAGTACCAATCATGTTGACACTAGTTAAAATAGCCAATAATACTAAATCTTGGTTTGTACACTAAACAAATTATATGGAGAACCTATAAAATGGTTCTCTTTTCTTATACATAAAATTTCCACATTAATTTGGTATAATATATATGTAAGAGGTGGTTCTATGGAACTATATTATAATCTCTTAGGTGTATATTCACCTGATGCCTCTGTGATTGATACAACAAAAAAACTAGCAGAGGAATTGTTAGAAACTGGTTACGTAGAAGATGATGATGTGATTGAATTGGCAAAAAAAACTAATTCAGTCCTTTTGGTCGAAGTAGAACAAGATGATGGTTATATGGAGTTTATTGTAGTTTCAAATGAAGGAAAAATAAAAAAAAGAGAAATCTTTACACCTGATAATACACCTATTGTATATGCAGAAATAATGAAAGTAGGAGTAGAAGAATACTTCACTAAAAAAGCTTTAAAAGAAGTAGATTATAATGCCGAAGAATATGAAATGAGTAGAGATCAGTTTTTAGAAGAATACTTAGATTCTTACTTAATGGAAGAATATGAAAAGAAAAAATATAAGTATGTCGATAATATCAAAAAATATTATAGAGAATAAAGAGAACGAAATGTTCTCTTTTTATTGACTTTTGAAATTATATTTTGTTATAATGAAAAGGCAAAATATGGCCCGTTGGAGAAGCGGCTTAACTCACATGCCTTTCACGCATGCATTCACGG